>JASBUI010000027.1 GCA_030148005.1 Paracoccaceae bacterium
GTGACGGCCGATGACGATGGGCTGGGTCCAGCCGGGGACAAGACGCGGCACGTTCGAGCAGATGATCGGCTCGCGGAAGACAACGCCGCCAAGGATGTTGCGGATCGTGCCGTTGGGGCTGCGCCACATCTTTTTCAGGCCGAACTCTTCAACCCGCGCCTCATCGGGGGTGATCGTGGCGCATTTCACGCCAACGCCGATCTCTTTGATCTTCTCGGCAGCATCGATAGTGATCTGGTCATCGGTGCGGTCGCGTTCCTGAATGCCAAGGTCATAGTAAAGCAGGTCGACATCGAGATAGGGCAGGATCAGCTTTTTCTTGATGAAGTCCCAGATGATGCGGGTCATCTCATCGCCGTCAAGTTCGACGATTGGGTTGGCTACTTTGATCTTGGACATTTGGGTCTCCGGTTGGGCGGTGAATCGGTTGATGGCGGTGTAGCCGATGTCAGCGGCAGGGGGAAGGTATGCGACTGTATACCGCGCTCAGAAAATCAAGAAAATTCAAATGGCGGGCCGGGATCAGCCCTTTTCGGTAATATGGGTGGCGATCAGGGCGCGGGCGCGGTGGTCGCAGCGCAGATAGCGCATGGCGCCCAGAAACGCCTCTTGCATGGTGGTCGAGCTGTCGCCAAGCGATTTGGACACCAGATCGGCCAGTTCGGGATTGTTCTGTTCAACCTCGATAGCGAACACGTCTTTGGCAAGGGCTTCGGTCAGATCGTCAAGGATGCGCATTGGATACTCTCGTTGGTTGCGGGTCGGTAAAATCGTGAGGCGGGATCAGCTTGCGCTGGCATCGAACCATGCCGAGATCCGGGCCTGAAGATGGCGCCAGACATCCGGCGCGCCGCGGCGGACCTTGGCGCCGACGCGGGTTTCAAGCTGATCCTCGGTGACGTTGTATTCCGGCCATGAGCCGCCGCCGGTTTCGAGGTTGGAAATCACCGGCTGAACCCGGTCGATGGATTTGGCGAAAACGGCGTCATCGCTGGTTGCGGCCTCGAACTCTTCCCAAAGGGCGCGCATCTCGTGGGCCTGATCGGGCGGCAAAAGCCCAAAGATGCGATCCGCGGCAAGCTGTTCGATGCGCGCCTGTTCGCGAGGGTCGTGATCGCCGTGGATCGGCGCGTCGCCTGCGTCAATTTCCACAAGATCGTGGATCAGAAGCATCCGGATCACCCGGTCTATGCGGACCGGGGTCACCGAGTGTTCGGCCAGAACCATCGCGTAAAGCGCGATATGCCAGGAATGTTCGCCCGAGTTTTCGCGGCGGCTGGCATCGCAGATCGTGGTGCCCCGCAGCACGGTTTTCAGCCGGTCGGCCTCTGTCAGGAAGGCCAGTTGCTGTGAAAGGCGGTCGTCCGGCATCAGAGGCGTCAGCGGGTCGTTTCCGTCAGGCGGCGGCGCACGTAGGTGTCAACATTGTCGATCATCACATCCATATGCGGGTCTTCAAAGAAGTGGCCCGCGCCCTCGATCTCGGTATGGGTGATGGTGATGCCCTTTTGTTCATGCAGCTTTTCGACAAGGTTGCGCGTGTCCTGCGGCGGGGCGACACGGTCAGAGGTGCCGTTGATCACCAGACCCGAGGCCGGGCAGGGCGCAAGGAAGGAAAAGTCGTACATGTTTGCTGGCGGGCTGACCGAGATGAAGCCGGTGATCTCGGGGCGGCGCATCAAAAGCTGCATGCCGATCCACGCGCCAAAGGAAAAGCCCGCAACCCAGCAATGCTTGGCGTTGTTGTTCATCGATTGCAGATAGTCGAGCGCCGAGGCGGCATCGGACAATTCGCCAATGCCCTGATCATATTCGCCCTGGCTTCGCCCGACGCCGCGGAAGTTGAAGCGCAGTACGGTAAAGCCCATGTTCAGAAAGGCGTAATGCAGATTATAGACCACCCGGTTGTTCATCGTCCCGCCAAACTGGGGGTGGGGATGCAGGATGATCGCAATCGGCGCATCCTTCTCTTTTTGCGGGTGATAGCGTCCTTCCAAGCGGCCTTCGGGGCCTGGGAAAATTACCTCGGGCATTGGTGTCCTGTCTGTCCGTCAAAAGGTTCTCATCCGGTCGCGTCAGATAGTTGACGTTTCTTGTCGGGAACCTTAGAATAATTCTAAATCCAGAAGATTTCTGGGTCGGTCGTGTGGAGTTAAGCCTCTGTGCGGCTGTCGTCAATGAAATTCAAGGGTAAATGCGCCTTTGTAGGGGGCCGGGGCCATGAAGCTGAGCACGAAGGGACGCTATGCGATGGTGGCTTTGGCCGATATCGCCCTGCAGCCGGGCGCGGGTGCGGGCGGCGCGCTGGTGTCGCTTGCCGATATCTCAAAGCGGCAGGATATCTCGCTTCCCTATCTTGAGCAGCTTTTCGTGAAACTGCGCCGCGCAGGCCTTGTTGAAAGCGCACGGGGACCGGGGGGCGGCTATAAGCTTGCCCGCGATCCTGCGCAGATCCGCGTGGCCGAGGTTCTGGCGGCGGTTGATGAGACCGTGTCCGCCATGCATTCGGGCGCTGGCGCCTCTGGCGCGGTGTCAGGATCCAAGGCGCAGTCGCTGACCAACCGGCTTTGGGAGGGCCTGAGCGCGCATGTCTATGTCTTTCTGCACCAGGCGCGGCTGTCGGATGTGATCGAGAACGAAATGTCGCCTTGCCCGGCGGTGCCCAACCTTTTCGAGGTTGTGGACGAATGAGCAGGCGTGAAGAAAATGCGCCGCCTTTGGCGGCACGCGATTTAGTTTTGCCGCCTCCGGCGGGAGTACTTTTGCAAAGAAGAAATGTGTGATGGCCGCCCGTGTCTATCTTGACTGGAATGCGACAACGCCGCTGCGCCCCGAGGCGCGCGCGGCGATGATCGCGGCTATGGATGTGGTTGGAAACCCTTCGTCGGTGCACAGTGAGGGGCGCGGTGCCAAGGCGGTTGTTGAACGTGCGCGCGCGCAGGTGGCCGAGGCATTGGGCGCCTCAGGCAGTGACATCGTCTTTACCGCATCGGCCACAGAAGCAGCGGCGCTGGCGCTGGCGGGCCGGGGGTTTCATGGCGCGGCGATTGAACATGAGGCTGTCGCGGCATGGTGTGATGACGCTTTGCCGGTTGATGGCGCGGGCGCGGTGCATGTGCCCGAGCCTGAGCGGTCAACGCTGCAACTGGCCAATTCAGAGACCGGCGTGATCCAGAAGCTGCCAGAGGCGCTTGGTGTCAGCGATCTGACGCAAGGGTTTGGCAAGCTGGCTTTCGGCTTTGACTGGTCGGGGGTAACGATGGGGCTGATATCGGCCCATAAGATTGGCGGGCCCAAGGGGGTTGGCGCGCTGGCGCTGCGCCGGGGCGTGGACATCGAGGCGCAGGTGCGCGGCGGCGGTCAGGAGATGGGGCGCCGTTCGGGCACCGAGAACGTGATCGGCATTGCCGGTTTTGGCGCCGCGGCAGAGGCGGCGGCCAAGGATCTGGCCGATGGCATCTGGCAGCAGGTGGCGCAATTGCGCGATCAGATGGAGGCGGCCATTGCCGATGCGCTGGCGGGCGTTATCTTTATAGGGCAGAGTGCAAGCCGTCTGCCCAACACAAGCTGTTTTGCCTTGCCCGGCTGGAAGGCCGAGACGCAGGTGATGGCCATGGATCTGGCCGGTTTCGCGATCAGTGCCGGATCGGCCTGTTCTTCCGGCAAAGTGCGGGCCAGCCGGGTTTTAAGCGCGATGGGGCTGGATGCGGGGGTTGCAACTGCGGCCGTTCGCGTGTCACTGGGCCCCGAAACAACACAAGGCGACGTGATGCGCTTTGTAGAAGCCTGGACCGCCCAGGCGAAGAAATTCCAGGCCCGGGCGGCCTGAAAGACAGAGGATGAGAGCCATGGGCGTTGCTGAGGAAATGACGGCAAAAGAAGGCGTTGACCAGGAAACGGTCGAGGCCGTTCAGTCGCTGTCGGGCAAGTATAAATACGGCTGGAACACCGATATCGAGATGGAATACGCGCCCAAGGGCGTGAACACCGATATCGTGCGGCTGATCTCGGAAAAGAACGAAGAGCCCGAATGGATGACCGACTGGCGTCTGAAGGCTTTTGAGCGCTGGCAGGAAATGGATGAGCCCACATGGGCGATGGTCGATTATCCCGAGATCGACTATCAGGATCAGTATTACTATGCCCGCCCCAAGAGCATGGAAGAAAAGCCCAAATCGCTGGATGAGGTCGATCCCAAGCTGCTTGAGACCTACAAAAAGCTGGGCATTCCGCTAAAAGAACAGGCCATTCTGGCCGGTGTCGAGATGCCCGAGGGCGAGCGCCGCGTGGCGGTGGATGCGGTCTTTGACAGTGTCAGCGTCGGCACCACCTTTCAGGCCGAACTGAAGAAGGCGGGCGTGATTTTCTGCTCTATCTCCGAGGCGATCCGCGAGCATCCTGAACTGGTGCGCAAGTATCTGGGCACCGTGGTTCCGGCCAGCGACAACTTTTTCGCCACGCTGAATTCAGCCGTGTTTTCGGACGGCTCATTCGTTTATGTGCCCCCCGGCGTGCGCTGCCCGATGGAGCTTTCGACCTATTTCCGCATCAACGCCGAGAACACCGGCCAGTTTGAGCGCACGCTGATCATTGCCGATAAAGGGTCATACGTCAGCTATCTGGAAGGGTGCACCGCGCCGCAGCGCGACACCACGCAGCTTCATGCCGCGGTGGTCGAGATTGTCGTGCTGGAGGATGCCGAGGTGAAATACTCCACGGTCCAGAACTGGTACCCCGGCGATGAGAACGGCAAGGGCGGGATCTATAACTTTGTGACCAAGCGGGCCGACTGCCGCGAGGCGCGTGCCAAGGTGATGTGGACGCAGGTGGAAACCGGATCGGCGGTTACGTGGAAATACCCGTCCTGCATTCTGCGCGGCGACGATTCACAGGGTGAGTTCTATTCGATCGCGATCGCCAACAACTATCAGCAGGCCGATACCGGCACCAAGATGATCCATCTGGGCAAACGCACCAGGTCGCGCATTGTGTCCAAGGGGATCAGCGCGGGGCGCGCGCAGAACACCTATCGCGGGCAGGTATCCATGCACCCCAAATCCAAGTACAGCCGCAACTATACCCAATGCGACAGCCTGCTTATCGGCGATAAATGCGGGGCCCATACGGTGCCTTATATCGAGGTCAAGAACAACTCATCGCGGGTTGAGCATGAGGCCACGACATCGAAGGTGGATGACGATCAGATGTTCTATTGCCGCAGCCGGGGCATGGACGAGGAAGAAGCGGTGGCCCTTGTTGTCAACGGGTTCTGCAAGGAGGTTCTTCAGGCCCTGCCGATGGAATTTGCCATGGAAGCCCAGCAACTGGTGGCGATCTCACTTGAAGGGAGCGTGGGGTAAATGTCCTTTCCGAACGGTTTCGGCTTCGAAACAGCGGACGTTCGCAGTGTGGGCCCCAACGGGGGATTGCTGTTCATAGCGTTCCTTGGCGGCGGGGCTGTCGGCGGCTTTGTTGGGTTCGTCTTTTTTTCGTCGTTTTTGAACATCGCGATGATGACCATTCTGACGTTGGTCAGTGGTGGCGCTGCGGCTTGGGTCGCTTCGGGTGTTCTGATCCGGCTCCGCCAGAAAAGAGACGCCCAAGCAAATCGCAACGCGGCGGCAATACGAGAGGCCGATACGCAAAGACAAATAGCGGAGATGCAGCGAAAGAACTCGCGCGTTCCAAAAGTGAAACGATGATGCAGCCAAAGAGCTGAAGGTAAGAAAAATGCTGAAAATCAATGATCTGAAAGTCAAACTTGAAGAAGAGGACAAGCAAATCCTCAAGGGCGTCACGCTAGAGGTTCCGGCCGGCAAGGTACATGCGATCATGGGGCCGAACGGGTCGGGTAAATCGACGCTGTCCTATGTTCTGTCGGGCCGTGACGGCTATGAGGTGACGGGCGGTAACGCGACGCTGGATGGCGTGGACCTTTTGGAGATGGAGCCTGAAGAGCGCGCGGCGGCGGGCCTTTTTCTGGCCTTTCAATACCCTGTGGAAATCCCCGGTGTGGGCAACATGACCTTCCTGCGCACGGCTGTGAACGCACAGCGCAAGGCGCGCGGCGAAGAGGAAATTTCGGCGGCAGACTTTCTGAAGGAAATTCGCGCCAAGGCAAAGACGCTGAAAATCGACGCCGATATGCTGAAGCGTCCGGTCAATGTCGGCTTTTCCGGCGGCGAGAAGAAGCGCAACGAGATCCTTCAGATGGCCATGCTTGAGCCCAAGATGTGTATTCTGGACGAAACGGATTCGGGCCTTGACGTTGATGCGATGAAACTGGTGGCCGAGGGCGTGAACGCCCTGCGCTCGGAAGGGCGCTCGTTCCTGGTTATCACGCATTATCAAAGGCTTTTGGATCATATCAAACCCGATGTCGTGCACATCATGGCCGATGGTCGCATCGTCAAGACCGGCGGCCCCGAGCTTGCCCTTGAGGTCGAGAACAACGGCTATGGCGACCTTCTGGCGGAGGTTGCCTGATGTCTCGGGCTGCTGCGGCGCTTGCCGCCAAGCGTGAAGCGACCGAAGAGCGTCTGGCACCCCTTGCGCTACCCCAGGGCGGCGCATGGGCCACCGAGGCCCGTCAGGGCGCCATGGCGCGTCTGCGCGAGATGGGTCTGCCGAACCGGCGCGATGAATACTGGCGCTATACCGATCCTGCGGCTTTGACCGCCGCTGAGGCGCCTCAGGCGGCTGTCTTTGATGCGGGCGAGACGCCGCTTTTTGATGACATCGACCGGCTGAAGATCGTCTTTGTTGATGGGGTTTTCGACGCCGAAGCCTCTGACAGCTTCGACGAGGAAGCCGTTGAAATCATACGGCTTTCGGATGCTGCGGCAAATGACATTCACTGGGCGAAATCGCTTTACGGTGTCCTTGAGGCGCGCGGCCAGACGCCCGTGGCCCGCCCCCTTGCGGCGTTGAACACGGCCCTTGCAAGCGACGGTGTTCTGATCCGGGTAACGGGCCGCGTGGCGCGCCCTGTGTCGATCATCTATCGCCACGCCGAAACCACATCGGATGTCTATCTGCACAACCTTGTTCAGATCGAAAAGGGTGGCGATTTCACCCTTCTGGAGAACGGTCCTGCTGCTGCGCGCTTTAACAAGGTGCTTGAGGTTGAAGTCGCCGATGGCGCGGCCTTTCACCATGTGCGCGCGCAGGGGCGCGATCATGAACGCCATGCCGCAACGCATATCTTTGCCCGTCTGGGCCGCGAAAGCCTGTTCAAATCCTTTACCCTGACCGTCAACGGCGCGCTGACGCGCAACGAGGCGGTGATCGAGCTGACCAGCGACGATGCGGTGGCCCATGTGGCCGGCGCGGCCGTGGGCGATGGCGCCTTCCACCATGACGACACGGTTTTTATCACCCATGAGGGTGAGCGCTGTGAAAGCCGTCAGGTGTTCAAGAAGGTTCTGCGCAATGGCGCCACGGGCGTCTTTCAGGGCAAGATTCTGGTCAAGGCAGGCGCGCAAAAGACCGATGGCTACCAGATCAGCCAGTCGCTTTTGCTGGATGGTGACAGCCAGTTTCTGGCCAAGCCAGAGCTTGAGATCTACGCCGATGACGTGATCTGCAGCCACGGGTCAACCTCGGGGGCGATCGACGATGAAGCGCTGTTCTACCTGCGCTCGCGCGGGGTGCCCGAGACAGAGGCGCAGGACCTTCTGGTTCTGGCCTTTCTGGCCGAAGCGATCGACGAGATCGAGGATGAGGCCATCGCCGCCGACATCCTTTCGCGTCTCGAAGCTTGGCTGGCGCGGCGGTCGCGCTGATGGCACTGCTGGCCCACATCGCACAGTCCTATCGCCACCCGCGACAGGCGCTGCGTGCTGTTGTGGGCGGCGAGGCGCGCGAGGATCGTGCGCTGGCTGTGCTGATGAGCGCCTGCATCGTGATCTTTGTCTCGCGCTGGCCGCTTCTGGCCGCCCGCGCCGATCAGTCAGAGGCCACCTTGCAACAGCTTGTCGGCGCAAGCCTTATGGCCATCGTCTTTATCGCGCCGCTGATCCTTTACCTTCTGGCCGGGCTGGCCCGCCTTCTGGCGCGCCCCTTTGGCGGCAGGGCCAGCGGGTATCAGGCGCGCATGGCGCTGTTTCGTGCCCTTTTGCTGGCCTCGCCCCTTTGGCTGATCGAAGGCGCATTAGGCGGAGCGGTCGGCCCCGGCATTGCCCAGGCTTTGGCCGGAGCTGCCGCGCTTGGGGCCTTTGTCTTCTACTGGGGCGCCGGGATCCGCGAGACCGAGAGCGCGAGCCCCGCCAAGATCGATACACCCGCGCCGGGCCGGCAAATCCAAACCCCCTCGGCCGGTTCCTGAACGGCGCCTGAAAGTGAGACCGCGATGCTGAACCATTTTGCAAACATGATCGTTCTGACGGTCAAGGACCCGGCCGCCGCGGCCCGCTGGGTGCTGGATGGGGGGCTTCCTGCCTCGCAGACATGGCTTGTCTTTTTGCTGGCCAGCGCGCTTTCGGGCTTTTTCGCGCAGATCGGGCTGATCCTTCAGCCGCTGCCAAGCACCCCTGAAATGATGGCCCCGAACGGGATCACCATGGCCTTTATGGTCGCCGGATCGATCCTGATCCTGACAGGCGCGATCACCTGGATCGGCCGCGCCTTTGGCGGCACAGGAACCGCGGGCGAGGTCATGCGCCTTGTGACGTGGATGCAGTTCGTGATGATCGCCCTGCAGATCATCCAAATTTTCGCAGGCATCATATCGCAGGACCTTTCGGTTCTGCTGGCATGGTTCGGCATCGGCGTCATGCTGTGGATGATGACCCATTTCGTCACTGTCGTGCATGGCTTTGGCTCTCCGGGCATGGTGTTTTTCGGGATCATCGGATCGGCGCTTGGGCTGGCCGTTGTGATGTCGGTTCTGATCGTGACCGTCGGCCTTGTTGCGCCGCAGGGGGGATAAGCGATGTTTGACGTCGATAAGATACGCGCCGATTTCCCGATCCTGTCGCGGCAGATCAACGGCAAGCCGCTGGTCTATCTTGATAGCGGCGCCTCGGCGCAAAAGCCCAGCGTGGTGATCGATGCGGTCTCGGACCTTTACCGCAACGAGTATTCCAACGTTCACAGGGGCCTGCACACGCTATCCAACCTTGCGACGGATAAATACGAAGCCGTGCGCCAGACCATTGCCACCTTCCTGGGCGCCGCGTCGCCCGATCATATCATCATGAACTCAGGCTCGACCGAGGGGATCAACACCGTCGCCTATGGCTGGGCGATGCCGCGGATGGAAGCGGGCGATGAGATCGTGCTGAGCGTGATGGAGCATCACGCCAACATCGTGCCATGGCATTTCCTGCGCGAGCGCATGGGCGTTGTGCTGAAATGGGTCGATGTGGACGCAAAGGGCGATCTTGATCCCCAAGCGGTGATCGATGCGATCGGCCCCAAGACCAAGCTGGTCGCGGTGACCCATATCTCTAACGTTCTGGGGACCGTGGTGGACATCAAGGCGGTGGTGCGCGGCGCCCATGACAAGGGCGTTCCGGTTCTGGTCGACGGCAGTCAGGGCGCGGTGCATATGCCGGTCGATCTGCAGGATATCGGCTGTGATTTCTATGCCATCACCGGCCACAAGCTTTACGGGCCGTCGAACTCTGGCGCGCTCTACGTCCGGCCCGAAAGAATGGCCGAGATGCGCCCCTTCATGGGCGGCGGCGATATGATCCGCGAGGTTCACAAAGAGCGCGTCAGCTATAACGACGCGCCGATGAAGTTCGAGGCCGGCACACCCGGTATCGCCCAGCAGATCGGTCTGGGCGTTGCGCTGAACTATCTGATGGACATCGGGATGGACAAGATCAGCGAACATGAGACGATGCTGCGCGACTATGCCCGTGAGCGTCTGGGCGGGCTGAACTGGCTAAGCCTTCAGGGCCAGTCGGAAAGCAAGGCAGCGATCTTTTCCTTCACCATGCAAGGGGCCGCCCATGCCCATGACATCTCTACCGTTCTGGACAAGAAGGGCGTTGCGGTGCGCGCCGGTCACCACTGTGCCCAGCCGCTGATGGATTTTCTTGGCGTCAGCGCAACCTGCCGCGCCTCATTTGCGATGTACAACACCCGCGCCGAGGTTGATGCGCTGGTTGATGCGCTGGAGCTTTGCCACGATCTTTTTGCCTGAGCGGGCGGGGGCGGAAGCCTCCGGCGGGGATATTTTACCCACAAAGAAGGGCAGGGCCCGCGCCCCGAGATTTGCCGTTGCGGTGATGGGGCGGTGTGGCTATAGCAGGCGCAGGCACCCGTAGCTCAGCTGGATAGAGCGCTGCCCTCCGAAGGCAGAGGCCACAGGTTCGAATCCTGTCGGGTGCGCCATTACAAAGCCCCTTGTTTACAGTGGTTTGTTCCACTGAAGGGCTGACGCGAAAAACCTCCGAAAAGCAGCTTGTCACACTCTGGTCACACCAAGAGGAGTTTTGACATGGCCGCACTACGGAATCGAAACGGCAAATGGCAGGCGCAAGTCCGCATTAAGGGACACGCCCCACGCACTAAATCCTTCACCGCCAAGAGAGATGCTGAACGCTGGGCGCGGCAAACTGAGGCCGAACTTGAAGCCTCTGTCTTGCGCGTGGATCACCGCGTGCTGGACCGCACGTCCATGCGCGATTTATTGGACCGCTACCGAAGGGAGGTAACTCCTTCCAAGCGAGGCTCGGCTTCTGAGGAGAAGAGACTGGACGGGTTTCTCCGCCAGCCTTGGGCAAGCAAGCCACTTTCCAAGATCACGCCTCAAGTCTTCAGCCGCTATCGGGATGAACGGCTTAAAGTCGTTAGTCCCGGCACGGTTATCCGAGACCTCGGCTTGCTCCGATCCATATTCGAAGTGGCACGTCTCGAATGGGACATGCCTGTCCCGGAGAACCCTGTGGCAAAGGTGAGGAAGCCCAAAGCACCAGATGCAAGAGAGCGACGTTTGCAGCCCGGTGAACTGGACCTATTGCTAGAGGCTGCGGACAAGACCCGGAATGACTGGCTGCGTGCAGGCATACTCTTGGCTGTCGAGACCGGCATGCGGCGCGGCGAGCTGCTCAGCGTTCGCTGGAGCGACATATGCTTCGACACCGGGACTTTGCTGATCAGACTTACCAAGAACGGGCATGCCCGGCGCATCCCGCTGTCGGATCGCGCCATTGCAATACTAGAGGCGCGGGGGGAGAACGAGTGTAAGGACAGTGACCTTATCATTCCGGTGTCAGGGAACGCCTTCAGGCTTTGCTGGGAGCGATGCAAGCGCAAGGTCGCTAGGGAGCGTCCGGGGATTGCGGACCTTCGCTTCCATGACCTGAGGCACGAGGCAGTAAGCAGGTTCTTTGAGATGGGCCTGAGCGTGCCGGAAGTTGCATTGATCAGCGGCCACCGCGATCCACGCATGTTATTCCGATACACGCACCTCCGTGCAGAAGACTTGGTGCATCGTCTGCGGTCGCGGGTGGGAGATGTGGCATGAACATATCTACTCGTGCAATCGCACTCCTCATATCTCTTGTATTTCTGTCTGATCCGGTTGCCGCAGAAATATCATGTAGCTGTCCGTCGTCATATAATATGGGACATCAGAGCGGCTTGAGCATTGGAGGCTCTGGCTCGATTGTGTGATTGATTATGCTGCTTGTTTTTGGTGTTGCAAGCGGCGTTGTTGCATTGTCCGTTTCTTGATCCTTTCCCT
>JASBUI010000028.1 GCA_030148005.1 Paracoccaceae bacterium
GCTGAAAAAGCACAAACTGGACACGATCCGCCAGATCGACGTTCTGGACTGCAACGGCGGCGACAACGGTCAGGCCTTTGCCACCAATTTCAACCCCGAGATCAACATCCGCGAAGTGACCGCCGATGCCCGCCATTGGGAAAACGGCGACTGGGTCACCACGCCCGCGATGAGCCACAAGGTAAACTTCGATTTCCCCCAGGTGGGCAAAAAGAACATGTACCTGATGTATCACGAGGAACTGGAAAGCCTGAAAACCCACTTCCCCGAGATCGAGCGCGCGCGCTTCTGGATGACCTTTGGCGATGCCTACATAAACCATGTGCGGGTTCTCGAAGGCATCGGCATGACCTCGATCGAGCCGGTCGAACATGAGGGCCAAGAGATCATTCCGCTTCAGTTTCTCAAAACCGTTCTGCCCGATCCATCGGATCTGGGAGAGTTGACCGTCGGCAAGACCTGCATCGGCGACATCGCCACGGGCACCAAGGACGGCGCGGAAAAGACCTATTACATCTACAACATCTGCGACCACGAAAAGTGCTTTGAAGAGGTTGGAAGTCAGGCCGTATCCTACACCACCGGCGTGCCCGCAATGATCGGCGCGGCGATGGTCCTGAAGGGTATCTGGTCAGAGCCGGGCGTCTGGAACATGGAACAACTGGACCCGGATGGATTCATGGACATGCTGATGACCCAAGGCCTGCCATGGCAGGTGCATGAACTTGACGGGCCGGTCGACTTTTAAACCATGGCCAGTGTCATGCAGACCCAGGCAGGCGACGCGGGCGCCTTTCGCCAGTTTGATCTGTCGCGGGTCCCAAGCCCCTGTTTCGTGGTCGATGAGATCGCGATTGAGCGCAACCTTGCCATTCTGGCAGATGTCGCCGATCGCTCTGGCGCGCATGTTCTAAGCGCGCTCAAGGCGTTTTCGATGTTCGCTCTGGCCCCGCTTGTGCGCCGCTACCTGCCCGGCACCTGCGCCTCTGGCCTGTTTGAGGCGCGTCTGGCGCGCGAAGAGTACGGCGGTGAGGTTGCAACCTTCTGCGCAGGCTACAAAGCCTCTGAAATCGACCGGATCATTGCGCTGTCGGACCACATGATCTTTAACTCCCCGGTCCAGAAAGACCGCTTTCTGCCCAATATCCGCGCCGCGGGCCGCGCGGTGGACGTCGGGCTGCGCATCAATCCCGAACATTCCGAGGGCGAGATCCCCAAATATGACCCCTGCGCGCCCTGTTCGCGTCTGGGCACGCCCGTCTCACAGTTGACGCCAGAGGTGCTTGCCGGTGTTTACGGGCTTCATATGCACACGCTTTGCGAACAGGGATTTGAACCCCTTGCGCGCACATGGACCGCGGTCAAACCGCAAATCGCCCCCTACTTTGGCGGGCTGAAATGGATCAACCTTGGCGGCGGCCACCACATCACCCGCGCCGATTATGACCGCGAGGCGCTGATCGCCTTCATAAAGGATCTTCGCGCGCAAACCGGGCTTGAAGTCTACCTTGAACCGGGGGAAGCGGTGGCGCTGGACGCCGGCATTCTGATTGGCGAAGTGCTGGATTTGCCCACAAATGAGATGTCCCTTGCGATCACCGATATCTCGGCCACATGCCACATGCCGGACGTTATCGAAGCTCCCTATCGCCCTGCCATGCTGGACGAGGCGGACACGGGCCATCTTTACCGTCTGGGCGGCCCTTCCTGTCTGGCCGGAGATGTGATCGGCGACTATCACCGCGCCGCCCCGTTCAAGATCGGCGACCGCTTCGCCTTCCTTGATCAGGCGCATTATTCGATGGTCAAGACCAACACCTTCAACGGCGTGGCCCTGCCCGCCATCGCGATCTGGAATTCGCGCACCGATGCGCTGAACATCATCCGGGAATTTTCCTATGACGACTTCCGCAACCGGCTTTCCTGACATGGGGCGTTTTCTGGACAGCGAACTGACGCCCGGCGAACGCGGTGATGACGCGCTTTTCCGTATCATCCCCATGCCGCTTGAGCGTACGGTTTCCTATAGCGCAGGCACGGCCCAAGGACCCGCCGCGATCATCGCCGCCAGTGATGAGCTTGAAAGGATCTGCAACGGCGCAGAACCGTGCCTGCAGGGCATATTCACCGAGGCGCCTGTGGACTGCGAAGGCCCGCTTCCCGAAGTGATGGAGCGTCTGGCGGCGCGAACCGAGGCCGCGGCGCGCGCCGGGCGCATCCCTGTCACGCTGGGCGGGGAACATTCGCTAAGCTACGGCGCGGTCATGGGCGTGGCGCGGGCCTTGGGCCAGCCGGTTGGCATCGTGCAGATCGATGCCCACGCCGATTTGCGCGTCGACTATCAGGGCGAGCGGCATTCGCACGCATCCGTCATGCATCTTCTGGCGAGCGAAGGCATCGCGCTGGCCCAGTTTGGCGTTCGCGCCCTTTGCCAGCAAGAGGTCGACAGCCGCGCCGAAAACCACGTTTTTTTCGTCGACGCCGAAGAACTGGTGACCCAGAACATCCTTGCGGTCGATCTGCCAAAGGACTTTCCCGAACTTGTCTACGTCTCTTTTGATGTCGACGGGCTTGACCCTTCGCAAATGCCGGCAACCGGCACGCCGGTTCCGGGCGGCTTGGGCTATTATCAGGCGCTGCGGCTGGTCGAACACGCCCTGAAGGGGCGCAAATGTGTGGGTCTCGACGTGGTCGAACTGGCCCCCGACGGCAACGCCGCGTGGGATTTCACCGCCGCCCAGATCACCTATCGGCTTATGGCCACCGCGATGAAGCCTGCCTAAAGCCCAAGCTGGTCGCGAATGCGATAAACCATGACCGAGGGCGCAAGAAACCACGGGTTGCCGCGATATAGCGGCATCGTGGGAAAGGGTATCTCATCAAACGCACTGGCGCCTTCGGCAAGGCCCGCCGCCTGCTGCCCGATGCGCATGCCCAAGTAGCTGGCCATGCCGACACCCGATCCACAATAACCCATGGCGTAGAACAGACCGTCGTCCTGACCGGTGTGCATCAGTTTATCAAAGCTGTAGCCGACCGTTCCGGCCCATGAATGGCTGATCCGGGCTTGACGCAACTGGGGGAATATCCGCACCATTTCACGCCAAAGACGCGGCCCGCTTTTGCGTGGGTCGGTTTCATTCAGTGACACCCGCCCCCCAAAAAGAATGCGCCTGCGATCGGGCGATGCGCGGAAGTAATAGACCAGCTTTCGGGTATCGGACAGGATCCGGTTTTTCGGGATCAAGCGGTCCATCAGTGCAGGTTCTATCGGCTCGGTCGCGATGACGTAGGAACCGATCGGGATGATCCGGCGCCGGTGCCACGGGCTCAGCCGTCCGGTGTAGCCATTGGTGGCCAGAACCACCCGGCCCGCGCGGATGACGCCGCGCTTTGATCTGACCTCAAACCCATGCCCGGCGCGCGAAATATCCGTCACCGCGCAAAAGGGCATCACCGCCGCGCCGGCCTTTTGCGCCGCTTCTTTAAGGCCCTTGTGATACTTGCCCGGATCAATGCTGGCGTGATGGGGATGCACGACCCCGCCATGGTAGATGTCCGTTCCGATCTCGCTGTGCTGCTCGCCCTTGGGGACCATGTAGGCACCACTGTCAAAGACCGGGTTGGGCGCTGCAATCTCGCGCGCGGTCTGCTCATAATGGGCCGCTTTGTACATCCCGTGAAACCGGCCCACCGTCTCAAAGTCGCAATCTATGCCCTCGCTTGCCACAAAATCGCGAATGAACTCGCGCGAGGCCAGCCCTTCGGCCAGAACACGCCCGCCAAGGTCCGCGCCAAAGCGCGCGGCAAGCTGCGCGTAAGACAACTTGACGCTGGTTGATATCTGCCCGCCGTTGCGGCTGCTACAGCCCTGACCGGCATCGCCTGCATCAAGAACAACAACGCCAAGCCCCTGCCGCGCGGCCGCAAGCGCCGCATGAAGCCCGGTGTACCCTGCCCCGACAACCACAACGTCAGCCTCAGGCGGCAGCGCTGCGCTTGTCGCTGGCGCCTCCAATGGCGTGGCGTCCCACCAATAGGGCTGCGGTTTGAAATCAGGTGCAAAGAGATCTGTCATTCCCGCGCGTCTGCCAGTATCAGATCGGCCGCTTTTTCGGCGACAGCAATGACCGGGGCGTTGGTATTGCCCGATGTCAGCGTGGGAAAGATCGAGGCATCGACGACGCGCAGACCGCTGCAGCCATGCACGCGAAGACGCTCATCCACGACATCGGTGCCCGGATCAGGGCCCATGCGGCAGGTGCTGACGGGGTGATAGACCGTCCCTGCCCGCGCGCGTATCTCGCTGATGAACTCTGCATCCGACTGCACGGCCGGGCCCGGCGCGATCTCTTCTTCAATGATCGCCGAAAGCGATGGCGTCGCTGCGAGCCGGCGCAGGAAATGCGCGCCCTCTAGCATGTCCTGCATATCCTCGGGCGTCGACAGGTAGTTGGGATGAATTTCGGGTGCATCGAACGGATCAGGCGAGCCGATCTGAAGATGCCCGCGGCTTGTCGGGCGCGTCGGCTGGGCCGAGGTAAGAAACCCTGAGAAAGGATCGGGGTTCATCAACGGTCGCTTGCCCGGCGGCGCCTTGGTGTAGCTGACAGGCGAAAAGAAAAGCTGAATATTGGGGCGCGTCAGCTCTGGCCGGCTTCGGATGAAACCGCCGCCCTGATTTACACCAAGTGACAAGGGCCCCCGGCGCGTCAGCACATAGCGAAGCCCCTGAAGCAGTTTGCCCTGCCATGAATGAAGCTGATCGTTCAGCGTGGGCACGCGCGCGCGATAGTAGAAATCAAAAGCCAGATGATCCTGCAAGTGCAGGCCGACACCGGCGCGGTCTTCGACCACGTCGATCCCCATATTCTGCAAAAGCGTCCCCGGCCCCACGCCCGAAAGCTGCAGGATCTGGGGCGAGTTGACTGCGCCTGCCGACAAGATCACCTCTTGCGCCGCGCGCGCCTGAACCCGGCGCCCGCCTTGGACGTATTCAACGCCGCTTGCGCGCTTGCCCTCAAAAATGACCCGCGTTGTCATCGCCCGCTTTTCAACCCTGAGGTTGCCGCGTTTTCGCGCAGGGTGAAGATAGGCCCGCGCCGCCGACATCCGAAAGCCGCCTTTTTCGGTGTTCTGATAGGTTCCGACGCCTTCCTGACTGGCGCCATTGAAGTCGCGGTTGTGCGGGATCTGAAGCTCACCCCCCGCCGCGATGAATGTATCGCACAAAGGGTGCAGATCGCGATCCATGGTAGAGACGTAAAGAGGCCCGTCCCCGCCACGATAGTCGTTTTCGCCCTGATCGAAGGTTTCGGACTTCTTGAAATAGGGCGCCAGATCATCCCAGCCCCAGCCGGGATTGCCCATATCGCGCCACTCGTCAAAATCCTCGTGCTGGCCGCGGATATAGACCATCGCATTGATTGAACTTGACCCGCCCAGAACCTTGCCGCGGGGCCAGTAAGAGGTGCGGTTGTTCAACTCGGGGCATGGCTGGGTGTTGTACATCCAGTTGATGCGCGGGTTGTAGAACGCCTTGCCATACCCGATCGGCATCCAGATCCAAAAGTTCAGATCGCTGCCGCCTGCCTCCAGCAGCAGCACCTTCTTGCGCCCATCGGCACTTAGCCGGTTGGCCAGAACGCATCCCGCCGATCCGGCCCCGACCACGATGAAGTCATACGTGTCCATTCAGCGCCTGCGCCTTCAATCCGAGGACTTGTCGCGCTGCACCAAAACGGTGATCAGCGCCAAGGCCCCCGATCCGATGATCAGGAAGAAGGAAACCGCGTTCAGAACCGGGGTCGAGCCGACCTTTGCCATCCTGTCGAACATGGTGATCGTAAGCGGCGATTCAGAGCCGACAAGAAAGAGCGTTGTATTGAAGTTCTCAAACGACACCAGAAAGCCGACGATCCCGGCGGCGATCATTGCCGGACGCAGAAACGGAAGCGTCACGGTTCGCAGGACCTGAAAGCGGCTTGCCCCAAGATTTAGCGCGGCCTCTTCCATCGCATAGTCGAACTTGCGCAGGCGCGCCGTGATGACAAGCGATGTGATCGTGGTGATGAAGGAAAACTGCCCCAAAACCACCAGGAAGATGCCCGGCCGCAGAAACTCTATCTCAAGGTTCAGCGCGTCTTCCGCCCCGTTGGCGATGTTGCTGGCCAGAACAAGGATCGAGATACCAAGGATCACACCGGGAATAACCAGCGGCAGGATCATCAGGATATAGAAGAAGTTCTTGCCCGGAAAATTCCCGCGAACAAAAAGAAATGCGTTTGAGGTGCCAACGACCACGGAAAGCGTCGAGACAAGGATGCCGATGACGAATGAGTAGTAAAGCCCGCTTAGCAGCCGCCGATCATAGAACATGCCCAGCTTTGGTTCAGTCGTCCCGAAGAACCAGTCAAGGGTGAACCCCTGCCATGGCAGCGCCGGAAAAAGCGAGTCGTTGAAGGCAAAGGTTCCGGCCGCAACCAGCGGCGCGGCAAGGAAGACGAAGAAGGCCACCAGATAGGCGCGGTAGCCAAAAAGATAGGCCTTGTTTTGTGATGCGATTGCCATGCCCTGCCCCTACTGCTTTGCCACGGTGTTCGCCAGCGTCTGGCCGGTCAGGCGCAGGCCAAGCCACACAACGATCGAGGTGAAAGCCAGCAGCAAAAAGCCAAAGGCAGCCCCGGATTCCCAGTTAAAGCGGGTTATGAACTGATCATAGATCTGCTCTGTGAACCAGCTGGAGTTCTTGCCGCCAAGAAGAATGGGCGTCAGGTAACTGCCCGCCGTCAGCATGAAAACAACGATGCAACCCGAAACGATGCCCGGCATCGCATAGGGCACAATGATCCGGCGCAGAACGGTCAGACCGTTACCGCCAAGGTTATACCCCGCCTCGATCATCGCATCGTCCATCCCGTCCAAGGTCGACACAAGCGGCACGATCATGAACAGGATCACCGTGTAGACAAGGCCGACCACGACCGTCACGTCGTTGTAAAGAAACTCTATCGGCTGGTTGACCGCCCCGGTCCACAAAAGGAACGACGACACAACGCCGGTTTCGCGCAACAGCAGGATCCAGCCAAAGGCCCGGATCAGGTCACTGACCCACAAGGGGATCAGGCACAAAAGAAAGAGCGCCCCGCGCGATCGCTTTCCGGCGATCTTGGCGATGTAATAGGCGATGGGAAAGCCGATGATCAGCGCAAGGAAGGTCACGAGGATCGACATCGAACCGGTACGCAACAGCGTGTTCCAATAGATCGGTTCGTTGATGAAATCGATGTAGTTGCCAAAGCCAAACTCATAGACCCGCGGCGCGACCTTCTCGCGCAGGGAAAGCACGACCATTCCCATGTGGGGGATGATGATCAGAAGCGTGATCCAAAGCGCAAAGGGCGCGAAAAGCAGGATCAGCGACAGCTTTTTGATATCACTTTGCATAAACCCGCGCCCCTTAAGTCGCAAAGCACATGGACTGGGCCACCGGCCAGTCAAGGCGCACATCATCGCCGGCGCGCAAATCATCGGTGCCACCGGTGACCACGACATCCGCCTCAATCAGCTCGCCCGAAGGTCCCCGCACCAGGACCCGGCTGTTGGCCCCGTTGAAAAGAACCGAATCCACCCGCCCCTCGATCGCGTTTTCCTGCCCTGCGGCACCCGTTTGTGCGCCTTTGCGCACGGCCTGAATAAACTCTGGCCGGATGAACACATCCGCCGATTGCCCCACCGAAAGCGGCGCCGCCGCACGCTGCGGGCACCATAGGGCCTGACCTGCATCCGTGGTGATCTGAACCCGGTCGCCGTTCAGGGCAACCACCTTTCCAGACCACCGATTGCTGTCGCCGACAAAGCCGGCAACAAAGGCCGTCGTGGGCTTGTGGTAAAGCTCTTCTGGGCGCCCGATCTGTTCGAAACGGCCCTCATTCATGATCGCCACATGGTCGGACATCACCAGCGCCTCTGACTGGTCGTGGGTGATATAGATGAAGGTCGTGTTGAACTGATGCTGCAGAAGTTTCAGTTCGATCTTCATCGCCTCGCGCAGCTTAAGATCCAGCGCGCCCAAGGGTTCGTCCAGCAAAAGAACGTCCGGATCCAGAACCATGCAGCGCGCAATCGCGATCCGCTGTTTCTGGCCACCTGAAAGCTGATGAATTTCGCGCTCTGCCACATCGGGCAGGGAAATCCGGTCCAGCACATCACGCACCTTCGCCTCGATCGTGGCCTTGTCGGTTCCGATGCATTTCAGCCCATAAGCGATATTCTCATAGACATTCATCATCGGAAACAGCGCCAGATGCTGGAACACCATCTTGACGTTACGCTTGTTGGGCGGCGTGTTGAGAACCGACTTGCCCTTGATCCGGATATCTCCGGCGCTGGGGTTCTCAAAGCCGGCTATCATCCGCATCAAGGTCGTCTTGCCACATCCCGATGGCCCCAGGATCGAAAAGAACGATCCGCTTGGGATGTTGAAGGACACATCATCGACGGCCTGAACGGTTCCAAATTCCTTTGATACACCTGTGCATTCCAGGTCAAAGGCCTCCTGATTTTCCATGAACTTGCCCGTGCCTCTTTCGCGTTTTTGAGAAATAGCCGGGGCGGCGGTCCCGTTTGGATCGCCGCCCCAAATTGTCAGGATCGGATCATTCGCCGGTTGCGGCCTTGATCTTTTCCAATGTCTTGCCTTCCATGTCCTCGACACCCGGAGGGATGTTGGCAAAGAACTTCAGGTTGTCGATGTCAGCGGCAGTAAAGGCCGCGTTGACGGCGGCTTTCTTGTCCGCAGGCAACAGATCAAGCCCGCCCTTCACAGCCGCGATCGCACCGGTGCTTGCCGACATGATCGACACGTTCTCGGGTTTCAGCACAAAGTTGATCCACTTGTAAGCAGCATCATCGGCCTTGCCCTTGCGCGGCAGGGCAAATGTGTCGATCCACGCAAGCGCGCCTGTCTCTGGCGGCACGAACACGATGTCTTTGTTCTGGTCATAAAGTTTATAGGCGGTCGAATCCCATGTCTCAGAGGCCACGATCTCACCCGAAAGCATCATCGCCGAAAGGTCGTCGCCGCCCTTCCAATAGGCTTTGATGTTGGATTTGCACTCGATCAGCTTCTCGGCGACCTTGTCGAGGATCTGCTGATACTTGTCGAGATCCGAGTAAGCTTCGAACGGGTTCTCACCCATTGCAAAGGCCGTTCCCAGAAGGATCGTGCGCTTCAGGCGCATCGATGTCTTGCCTTTGTACTTGGGATCACAAAGATCGCCCCAGCTTTTGACGTCTGGCGCCATCGCCTTGTTCTTCATCAGGCCCGAAGTGCCCCACTGATGCGGCACGGCGTAAACTTCGCCGTCGATCGTGGTGTTTTCCTTCACGCCTTCCAGAAGTGACTTTTCCATAACCGACGTGTCGATCTTGGACAGATCCAGCGGTTTGTAGATGTCGTATTCCAGTTGCGCGGCATAGATGCGGTCATGGCTGGGCTGAGCCAGGTCAAAACCCGCACCGCCCGTAGCGCGAAGCTTGGCGATCATCTCTTCGTTGTTCGAATAAGTAACCTCGACCTTGATGTCGGGATTCTCTTTCTCGAACTTCTGGATCAACTCATCCGGAGCATACGACCCCCAAGTCAGAATGCGCAGCGTTTCGGCCTGCGCATATGATGCCGTGGTCAGCATCATCGCGGCGATCACGCCGGTAATTTTCATCGATCTTCTCATACTAAGCTCCCATTTTTGATTACTTGAGCAGTTTCAGTTCAACACCCGCCATGGGGGTTGAAGCACAAAGCCGCGACCGGGATAAAACCTCCCGGTCGAACTACTTGACCATTCAAAATCTCCCCCCAAAGCTCGGCAGCAAACGCCGGGTTTTCAGACCGTGCCAGATACCTGCGGATGTTCATGATTGCGCGCCCTTGCAGACAGGGAAATCGCAAAACAGCGGCAGGCTAATCCCTTTAAGTAACATTACGATAACATCATTTCTCATTTCCTCCGCAATGAAAAACTTGGGCAAAAGCCCGCTCTGGCGGCAGGCGGGTTGGTTAGCGTTGCGCTTTGTTTTGTGCCGATCAGGGCTTTTCAATTGCGCAATCCATCCTATCCTCGTGCAAAGTTCTGAAATCCAGCCGCTTGATGGGAAACGACCATGAAAATCAAGGCCATAGAAACCTTTACGGATGAATTCGTCTGCTTTGTACGCGTCACGCTGGAGGACGGATCGCAAGGCTGGGGTCAGGTCGCGCCCTATTTCGCCGATATCACCGCCCAGGTCGTTCATCGTCAGGTCGCGCCGCACACGCTTGGCGCCGATGCTGGCGACATTGACGCGTTGATGGACCTTGTGGTGGACCGTGAACACAAGTTTCCCGGATCCTACCTGCGCCGCGCCATGGGTGGTCTGGATACCGCCCTTTGGGATCTGCATGCAAAGCGCGCGGGCAAGCCTGTTTGCGCCCTGATCGGCGGAAGCCCGGGGCCCGTGCGCGCCTATGGCTCTTCCATGAAGCGCGACATCACGCCCGCCGATGAGGCCGCGCGCCTTGTGCGGCTGCGCGATGAGCACGGCTTTGATGCCTTCAAGTTTCGCGTCGGCGCTGAATGCGGGCATGACAGCGACGAATGGCCCGGCCGAACCGAAGAGATCGTACCAACCATGCGCAAGGCCATGGGCGACGACATCGCGCTCTTGGTCGATGCCAATTCCTGCTATTCGCCGCGCCGCGCGATAGAGGTGGGCCACATGCTTCAGGACCACGGCATCTCGCATTACGAAGAGCCCTGCCCCTACTGGCACTATGACCAGACCAAACAGGTCACCGATGCGCTGGAGATCGACGTCACCGGCGGTGAGCAGGATTGCTCGCTCGTTGACTGGCAGCGCATGGTCGACGAGCGTGTGGTTGACGTGATCCAGCCCGATATCTGCTATCTGGGCGGTCTGTCGCGAACGCTTCGGGTTGCGAAGATGGGGCAAAAGGCGGGCCTGCCCTGCACGCCGCACTGCGCCAACCTGTCGATGGTGACGCTTTTCACGATGCATCTTTTGCGCGCAATCCCCAATGCGGGGAAGTATCTGGAGTTTTCGATCGAAGGGCCCGACTATTACCCTTGGCAGGACGGGCTTTTCGTCGCCTCGCCCTATGAGATCACGGATGGCGCGGCCACTGTCACCGATGCGCCCGGCTGGGGCGTCGAGGTCAGCCCGAAATGGCTTGAACGCTCCAGCTACCGCAAAAGCGAGGTTCAGACCTGACATCGGGCTGGCCGCACTGATCATGTGAACTTCCTGAAAAGTTTGGTGCGGTCGAACATCCCCTCAAGCGTTTCCATCCGTTCTTTGGTCACATCCCAGTTGAGGTCCTGCACCGCTGAAATCAGCGTCTCGACCAACAGCAGGGTCGTGACCAGCGAATCCCACGCCGAGGGCACGACGATCCGGCTGGAGAAACAGACATCCGCGATCTCATGCACGGGCGAGCGCCACTGGTCGGTGAAAAGAACGATCCGCGCGCCCTTCTGATGGGCCATCTTGGCAAGCTTCAGGGTGTTGTTTTCATAGCGCCGCATATCGAAGATGGCGAAAACATCGCCCTCTTCAACGTCCAAAAGGTAATGCGGCCACGCGTTTGACGTTGACTGGATGTGCGTTGTGTTGCTGCGAATGACCTGCATATGCATGAACAGATACTCTGCCAGCGTATGGGTGATCCGCCCGCCAACGATATAAAGCGCGCGGTCCCTGTCGGCCAAAAGTGCGCTTGCCTGATCGAAGGTGTCCGTCTCAATCTGGCTAAGCGAATGGCGGATGTTGTCGATCACCGCCTCGGTGAACCGGTTCAGCACATGGCCCGACGGCGCCTTTTCCGCCCAAGTGTCATGCTTGGCGATCGGTCCGGAAACCTTTGCCGTCAGCTCATTTCGCAGCTCGGTCTGAAAGTCGTGATATCCCTTAAAGCCCAGCTTCTGGACCATCCTTGCAACGGTGGGCGTTGAAACCTCGGCCTTTTGCGCAACCGCCGTGATCGGACCCAAGCCAGAGGCCGGGTAATTGTCCAGAATCGAATGGGCCAACTGGCGCTCGGCCCGGGTCAGACTGTCCAGCGCATCCTGAAGCCGCTCGGCGATCGTGTTGAAACTTTCGGTCACGCGCCCCCCCCTGATTGGCGATTTATTTGACAGCCGACTCTCTTCTGAAGAGAACTTTACAGTATTGTGTTGACACAAGGCCAATCGTTCAAGACATTTATGCGGCGGGGGTGCAGAAATTGAATTCAGCGACGGATGACATGACAAGTGGAACGCAGGGCCAGCCGGCCATCGTGACCAATCTTAAAGTGCCCGCACCTCTGGTTCTGGTATGCGAGCATGCCGTCAATTTCATACCCGAAGAATTTCAAAGCCTCGGCGTGAGCGAAGAGGTCATCCGCTCACATGTCGCGTGGGATCCCGGCGCAATCGAAGTGGCGCTGCATCTTAGCCGGCTCTTGAACGCGCCTTTGGTTCACAGCGGCGTCTCGCGCCTTGTCTATGACTGCAACCGCCCGCCAAGCGCACCTGACGCGATGCCCGCCAAAAGTGAGATTTTCGACATTCCCGGAAACCTCGACCTAAGCCAGGAAGAACGCGACGCCCGCACCAGCCGGTATTACGAACCCTTCCGCCTTGCCCTTGCCAGAACGCTGAAGGACGCAGGCTCACCCGTTATGGTGACGATCCACAGCTTTACGCCCGTCTACAAGGGACAGCTGCGTAAGACGGATATCGGCATTCTGCATGACACCGACCAGCGGCTGGCAGATGCCCTGCTGTCCTGCGCGGCCGCCCATACGGATCTGAAGGTTGACCGCAATCTGCCCTATGGCCCCGAAGACGGCGTTACCCACACTTTGCGCGAACATGCCAAAAAAGACGGGCTTTTGAACGTGATGTTCGAATTGCGCAACGACCGCATCATGACGGCCGAGGATCAGAGAGCCATGTCGATGATGCTGGCCCGCTGGCTGAAAGATGCGCTGATTTCACTGGAAACCCAATCACAGCAGGAGCCTTCATGCCAAAACTAGCCGGCCGGTTTGTTCGCATTGTCGATGCGATCAACTACCGCGTCGGGCGGGTGATGATGTATGGAATTTTTGTGATGATGGCGATCCTACTGTGGTCATCCATCTCAAAAACCTTCTTTGATCCCTCGCTCTGGACGCTGGAAATCGCCCAATTTGCCATGGTGGCCTATTACATCCTTGGCGGCCCCTATTCGGTTCAACTGAACGCCAACGTCCGTATGGATCTCTTCTATGGCGAATGGGACGTGCGCAAGAAGGCATGGTTCGACGCCTTTACGGTTATCCTGCTGATCTTCTATCTTGGCGTCCTGCTTTATGGCGCCTTTCTGAGCACCGAGTATTCGCTACGCTATGGCGAGCGCAGCCCGACGGCATGGCGCCCCTACCTGTGGCCAATCAAGATAACAATGTGCATCGGCTTTTCGCTGATGCTGCTTCAGGCGGTCTCTGAGCTGATCAAGGACATCGCGACAATCCGAAAGGTTGACCTGAATGTCCTATGAGTTGATTGCGATCCTGATGTTCTCGTCGATGATGCTGATGCTGATGACGGGACAAAGGGTGTTCGGCGCCATCGGCGGCGTTGCGGCCATTGCAGCGCTTGCCCTTTGGGGAACCGGCGGGGTCAACATCCCCTTTTCATCGGCGATGAAGCTGATGAAGTGGTATCCGCTTCTGACACTGCCGATGTTCATTTTCATGGGCTATGTCCTGTCAGAGTCCAAGATTGCCGACGATCTGTACAAGATGTTTCATGTCTGGATGGGGCCGATCCACGGCGGTCTGGCCATCGGCACCATCGGTCTGATGGTTCTGGTTTCGGCCATGAACGGGCTGTCGGTCGCCGGCATGGCCATCGGCGCGACCATTGCGCTGCCCGAACTTTTACGCCGCGGCTATGACAAGAAGATGGTCACCGGCGTGATACAGGCCGGATCTTCGCTTGGCATCCTTGTGCCCCCTTCGGTCGTTCTGGTTCTTTACGCCATGATCGCGCGTCAGCCTGTCGGACAGCTTTGGCTGGCCGGCGTTGTGCCCGGCCTGCTAATGGCAACGCTCTTTATCATCTACATCTACATCAGGTGCCGGATTAACCCGGAACTGGGCCCGGTCCTGCCCGCCGAAGAGCGTAACGTCCCGATGGCCGAAAAGCTGCGCCTTCTGGGCGCGGGCATCCTGCCGCTGGTCATCTTCTTTGCGATGATGATCCCCTTCGTCAACGGCTGGACAAGCCTTGTCGAAAGTTCGGCCATAGGTGCGCTGACCGCCTTTCTGGCCGCCGTGGTCAAGGGGCGGATGACGCGCGAGGTCTTTGAAGTATCGGTGCGCCAGACGCTAGCGATTTCATGCATGTTCATGTGGATCATCCTTGCCGCCCTTGGCTTTGGCGCGGTCTTTGACGGCCTCGGCGCCGTGCGCGCAATCGACAGCCTGTTCACCGAGCGTCTTGGCCTTGATCCATGGATGATCCTGATCCTGATGCAGGTGTCGTTCCTGATCATGGGCACTTTTCTGGACGACACCGCCATGCTGGTCATCGTCGCCCCGCTTTATGTCCCGCTGGTCGGCGCGCTTGGTTTTGATCTGGTGTGGTACGGCGTGCTTTACACGATCACCACGCAGATCGCCTATATGACCCCGCCATTTGGCTATAACCTGTTCTTGATGCGCGCGATGGCCCCGCCCGAGATATCATTGCGTGATATCTACGGTTCGATCCTGCCATTCGTGTTGGTGATGATCCTTGCCCTTGGCCTGATCATGACCTTCCCGCAACTGGCCCTTTGGCTGCCCGACTATGTCTACGGAAAATAAAGAGAACTCCGACAGGAGCAAAACGAACCCATGTCAGCCGTTTGAGCGAAACATGATTAACAACAAGGAGAATGTCATGACGACGAGACGCAAGTTTTTAACCACCGCAAGTGTAGGTGCGGTCGGCGCAAGCCTGGCCGCGCCCGCTATCGCGCAATCCACAATCCGTTGGCGCATGCAGACCTATGCAGGTCCGGCTTTGGCCGAGCATGTCATCAAACCCGCGATCGACAGCTTCAACAAGATTGCTGGCGACGAGATGCAGATCGAACTTTTCTTTGCCGATCAGCTTGTTCCAACTGGCGAATTGTTCCGCGCCATGCAGAACGGCACGATCGACGCGGTTCAATCGGATGACGACAGCATGGCATCGCCCACCGAAGTGACCGTCTTTGGTGGCTACTTCCCCTTCGCCAGCCGCTATTCGCTGGATGTGCCCGTTCTCTTCAACCAGTACGGCCTGAATGAGATCTGGGATGCGGAATATTCCAAGGTTGGCGTCAAACACCTGTCCGCCGGCGCATGGGACCCCTGCCATTTCGCAACCAAGGACCCGATCCGAAGCCTTGAGGACCTCAAGGGCAAGCGCGTCTTCACCTTCCCGACCGCTGGCCGCTTCCTTACGCAGTTCGGCGTCGTGCCTGTCACGCTTCCATGGGAAGACATCGAAGTTGCTGTACAGACGGGTGAGCTTGACGGCATCGCATGGTCGGGCATCACCGAGGACTACACCGTTGGCTGGGCAGACGTGACCAACTACTTCCTGACCAACAACATCTCTGGCGCATGGGCCGGGTCGTTCTTTGCGAACATGGACCGCTACAATGAATTGCCGCCGAAGATGCAGGAACTTCTGAAGCTGACAATGGACAGCTCGCACTATTATCGCCAGTGGTGGTATTGGGGCGGCGAAGCTTCCTTGCGCGTCAACGGACCCAAGATGGAGCTTACAACCATCCCCGACGCCGAGTGGCAGACGGTTGAGGATGCAGCGATCAAGTTCTGGGACGAGATCGCGGCAGAGTCCGAAACAAAGGCCAAGGTTGTTGACATCTTCAAGAAGTACAACGCCGACATGGTCAAGGCCGGACGCCCCTACCGCTATGGTTAAACACTGATCCAAGGGGGCGCGGTTTTACGCTGTGCCCCCTTGCCTCTGGCCCTGCGCTGGGCAAGAAATTCTGACGCGCCGCCAAGCGGCAAAGACACACCAGCACGAACTGAAATTGGAGCGGCCATGCCCGGCAACCTTACCTTCAAAGACCTCAAATCCCGCGTTGCCGATGGCAGTGTCGACACTGTTCTGACCTGCATCGTCGATATGCAGGGGCGTCTTATGGGCAAGCGGTTCCATGCCCAGAACTTTGTGGATCACTCTTTTGAGGAAACCCATTGCTGCAACTACCTTCTGGCCACCGATCTTGAGATGGCAACGCCCGAGGGCTATGCCTCGACCAGTTGGCGCGCGGGCTATGGCGACTATGTCATGCAGCCCGATCTGGACACGCTGCGCCTTGTTCCATGGCTTGAAGGCACCGCGATGGTCCTTTGCGATGTTCTGGACCATCACCACCACAAGCCCATCAGCCATTCGCCCCGGCAGGTCCTCAAACGCCAGATAGAGCGTCTGGAAGCCATGGGTTTCTCGGCTCAGATGGCGACGGAGCTTGAGTTCTTTCTTTTCGAGAAAAGCTTTGACGAGATCCGCAAAAGCGGGTTCCGCGATCTTACGCCCATCAGCGGCTACAACGAAGATTACAACATCCTGCAAACCACCCGCGAAGAAGGTGTCATGCGCCCCTTGCGCAACCATCTTTTCGCCGCAGGTATCCCGATAGAAAACTCCAAGGGCGAGGCAGAGACCGGTCAGGAAGAGCTGAACATCCGCTATGGCCCGGCGCTTGACTGCGCCGACAATCACACGATCGCAAAACACGCCACCAAGGAAATAGCATGGCAGAACGGCCATGCTGCATCTTTCCTGCCCAAGTGGCACCACAAACGCGTGGGCAGCTCAAGCCATGTGCATCAGTCTCTCTGGAAGGATGGCAAACCGGCCTTTCACGATCCAGACGACAAGCTTGGGATGAGCGATCTGATGCGCCACTACATGGCCGGCCTGATCCACTATGCCCCCGACTACACCGCGCTGATGGCCCCTTACGTCAACAGCTACAAACGCTTTGTCAAAGAAAGCTTTGCTCCGACGAAAACCGTCTGGTCCGTCGACAACCGCACCGCCGGTTTCCGCCTTTGCGGCGCAGGCACCAAGGGCGTGCGCGTTGAATGCCGTATTCCGGGGTCGGACATGAACCCCTATCTTGCACAAGCTGCGATGCTGGCCGCCGGGATCAAGGGGATCGAGGACAAGATGGAACTGGCCGCACCGACAACAGGCGATGTCTATGAAGATGCCAAGGCCGGAAGCATCCCTGCAACCCTGCGCGAGGCCGCCGAAACGCTGCGCGGCTCGGCGATGCTGCGCGCGGCCATGGGCGACGATGTCGTCGATCACTACACCCGCGCCGCCGAATGGGAGCAGGAAGAGTTCGACCGCATCGTGACCGACTGGGAAATTGCCCGTGGCTTTGAGAGGGCCTGATGAGCGTTCAGGACGCAACTTCGATGATTGCGGTCTCCGACATTGACGCGGCCTGCGCATTCATGCGCGACTGCCTTGGCTTTGAAACCACGCACCGAAGCCCCGGCCACGCCTATTGCAAACGCGGCGGCGGCGCGGTGCGGTTCCTT
The DNA here is from genome assembly GCA_030148005.1 of Paracoccaceae bacterium. Lineage (GTDB taxonomy): Bacteria > Pseudomonadota > Alphaproteobacteria > Rhodobacterales > Rhodobacteraceae > JASBSV01. The sequence goes on from JASBUI010000028.1 coordinate 17,648, forward strand.
CAGGCCCCCAAGGACGCGGATATGGACGATCCTGCACGACAGACCATTGTCTACATCGACGTTGACGACACCGATGCCGAGTTCGAAACCTATCGCGGCGCGCTGGAAAAGCTGCCACAAGGCAAGATGCGCCCACCGTTCGACCAGCCATATGGTCAGCGGGAATTTCACGCAATTCACGAAGCTATTCTGATCATGGTTGGTCAGCGCATAACAAAGGAAGCTTAAGTTGGGCACTCTTACATGCATCTCGCCGATCGACGGATCGGTCTTTGCAACCCGCGAAACTCTGGACCAGAAAACCGCCAGTGCCGCTGTCGCCAGCGCGCGCGCGGCGCAATCAGGCTGGGCCAGCCGCCCCTTGCAGGAACGCATCGATCTTGTCATGGCCGGCGTTGCCGCCCTTGGCGAGATGAACGACGAAATCGTCCCTGAACTGGCGCATATGATGGGCCGCCCGATCCGCTATGGCGGCGAGTTTGGCGGCGTGAACGAGCGTGCAAGCTATATGGCCCAGATCGCCCGCGATGCCCTCGCCGATCAGATCGTCGAGGACAGCGACCGCTTTCGCCGCGTGATCAAGCGAGAGGCCCATGGCGTCGTTCTGGTCGTGGCGCCGTGGAACTACCCCTATATGACCGCCATCAACACCGTCGCCCCTGCCCTGATCGCGGGCAACGCTGTTATCCTGAAACACGCAACCCAGACCCTTTTGGTGGGTGAGCGTATGGTCGCGGCCTTTGTTGCGGCGGGCGTTCCGGCGGATGTCTTTCAGAACATCTTTCTGGATCATGGAACAACCTCGGCGCTGATCGGGGATGGAGAGTTTGATTTCGTCAACTTCACCGGCTCTGTCGGTGGCGGGCGCGCGATGGAAACCGCCGCTGCGGGAACTTTCACCGGTATCGGGCTGGAACTGGGCGGCAAGGATCCGGGCTATGTCATGGAAGACGCGGACATTGACGCCGCTGTCGATACGCTGATCGATGGCGCGATGTTCAACTCGGGCCAGTGCTGTTGCGGGATCGAGCGTATTTACGTCCACGAAAGCCTCTTTGACGCCTTCCTTGAAAAGGCCGTCGCGGTTGTCAGCGCCTACAAGCTTGGCAATCCGCTGGACGCTGAAACCACGCTTGGACCCATGGCCAACAAGCGGTTTGCCGACGAGGTGCGCGCCCAGATAAGCGAAGCTGTTGCCGATGGCGCCACGGCGCATATCGCAACTTTTGCCGAAGATGACGGTGGCACTTACCTGACACCGCAAATTCTGACCGATGTCACCCACGACATGCGCGTGATGCGCGACGAAAGCTTTGGTCCCGTCGTGGGGATCATGAAGGTCAAAAGCGACGCCGAGGCGCTGGCCCTGATGAACGACAGTGAATTTGGCCTGACCGCTTCACTTTGGACCCGCAACACCGAGCGGGCCGAAGCGCTTGGCGCGCAGATCCAGACAGGTACCGTGTTTATGAACCGCGCCGACTATCTTGATCCCGGCCTATGCTGGACTGGATGTAAAAACACCGGGCGCGGCGGCGCGTTGTCCTTTATTGGTTACCAGAACCTTACCCGCCCCAAGTCCTACCACCTCAAGAAAGCCTGAATATGAAACTTACCGGCAACTGGTCCTACCCCACCGCTATCCGATTTGGCGCGGGCCGCATCTCTGAACTTGCAGAGGCCTGCGCGGCCGCTGGAATTCGAAAACCACTTCTGGTGACGGATCGGGGCTTGGCGACCCTGCCCATTACAAGCGACACGCTGAACCTGATGGAAGCGGCCGGTCTTGGCCGCGCCATCTTCAGCGAGGTTGACCCAAACCCCAACGAAAAGAACGCCGAAGCCGGCATTGCGATGTACCGCGAAGGCGGCCATGACGGCGTGATCGCCTTTGGCGGCGGCTCGGGGCTCGACCTAGGCAAGGTGGTGGCCTTCATGGCCGGTCAGACGCGCCCCTTGTGGGACTTCGAAGACGTGGGCGACTGGTGGACACGCGCAAATACCGATGCCATCGCGCCCATCGTTGCGGTTCCGACCACTGCGGGCACCGGATCAGAGGTCGGACGCGCCTCTGTCATCACCAATTCCGAAACCCACGAGAAGAAGATCATCTTCCACCCCAAGCTTTTGCCCGCGGTGGTGATCTGCGATCCTGAACTGACCGTCGGCATGCCCAAGACCTTCACCGCCGGAACAGGAATGGACGCCTTTGCCCATTGCCTTGAGGCCTATTGCTCGCCCCACTACCACCCGATGAGCCAGGGCATCGCGCTGGAAGGCATGCGGCTGGTCAAGGAAAACCTGCCGCACGCCTTTGTAGACGGCAAGGATATCGATGCGCGTGCCAATATGATGGCAGCAGCGGCAATGGGCGCCACCGCCTTTCAAAAGGGCCTTGGCGCGATCCATTCGCTTTCCCACCCCATTGGCGCGAATTTCCACACCCACCACGGCACCACCAACGCCGTGGTAATGCAGCCGGTTCTGAACTTTAACCGCCCCGCGATCGAAGACCGGCTTGCCGCGGCGGCCAGCTATCTTGGTATCGAAGGCGGCTTTGACGGCTTTTACCAATTCGTTGGCGATCTTAACGCCATGCTGGGCATCCCGCAGAACCTGACCGAACTTGGCGTTGAAAATCCCGACATCGACAGCCTTGTCGCCTCTGCCCTTGCGGACCCAAGCTGTGGTGGCAACCCGGTTGAGATGACCGAAGAGAACACGCGTCGCCTGCTTTTGGCCTGTTTCTAGGGCAAAAGAAGGACGCAGCCGCAAAGGCAACACGGAAAGCCGAACGCGCCCCTTTTGGGGGTGCAGTTCGCTTTAAGACATTAGGCTCGCGGGGGGGGACGGTTCTGACCCTTCGCGCGCCTTCACCAAAGGGAGGGCTGATATGATCCGGGTTCTGCCTTGATCGTTCTTCTTCTACAACTGGCCGGCGCCGCCGCCCTGCTGATCTGGTCTGTCCGGCTGATCCGCACCGGGGTGGAACGTGCCTATTCGCTTCAGCTTCGCCGCTGGCTGCGACGCAGCCATGACAGCCTGCCCACGGCGGCGCTTACCGGGGCGATAGCGGCCCTGATGCTCCAAAGCTCGACCGCCGTGGCGATGCTGACGGCAAACTTTGCCGCAGCCGGCACGCTGGGCGCCACGGTTGGCCTTGCGATCCTGCTGGGCGCCGATGTCGGCTCTGCCCTTGTCGCGCAGGTTCTGACCCTGCGCCTGACATGGCTTGCCCCGCTTCTTCTATTGGTGGGCGTAAGCCTTTTCCTGCGCACCCAGCGGCGCGGCTTTCGGCAAACGGGGCGGATCATAATCGGGGTCGCACTGGTCTTTGTTTCGCTGAAAATGATCGGCGATGCGACCGCCCCTTTGCGCGACGCCGAAGGTGTTGCGCGCGTGATGACCTATCTGGCGGGCGATCCGATATCGACCTTTCTGATCGGGGCGGCCATCGCATGGGTCATCCATTCCAGCGTGGCCGCGATCCTTCTGTTTCTGGCACTGGTGGTTCAACAGGTCCTTCCCATCAATGCCGCGATCGCGCTGGTTCTGGGGGCCAATCTGGGCGGAAGCCTGATCGCCTTTTGGCTGACGCTTGGCGCCGCCCTGCCCGCCCGCCGCATTGTCATCGCCAATCTGATCCTGCGCGGTGGTGGCGCGGTTTTGGCAATGATCCTGATCGCGGCCTTTAGCCCGGCCTATTCGCTTTTGGGTTCTACAGAGTATCGTCAGGTAATCAACTTTCACCTTGTCTTTAACATCGCGATACTGATCGCCGGCTTTCCGCTGATTGGCCCGATCACACAAGGCCTGGCCGCGCTAATGGCTGAGCCCCCCGATACGGCCAAGGCCATGCGCCGCCCCAGCGCCCTGAACCCAAGCGCCCAAAGCCGCCCCGATCTGGCTATTGCCTGCGTCGCAAGAGAGCTGATGCACATGGGCGAAACCATTCAGGCGATGTTGATGCCGATCATGGGGCTGATGACCAAGTGGAACCCCGAAATTGCCGAGGCGATCCGCCGCCGCGAAGACGACGTGAACCGCATGAACTTTGAGATCAAGCTGTATCTGGCACGCCTCCAGCGCGGTGATCTTGATGACACGGCCTTTCAGCGCTGCATGGATCTGTCCAACATCTCGGTCGATTTCGAGGCCGCGGGCGATGCGATTTCCAAGAACATGCTGGGCATCGCACGGCGCATTCAGAACGAGGGCCTTGCCTTTTCGCCAAACGGTCTGGATGAGCTTTCCGATTTTCACGATCAGGTCCTGTCAAACGTTCAGCTTGCCCTGAATGTCCTGATGACAAACGACCCCGAGGCCGCGCGCATGCTGGTTGAACAAAAAGAGCGTGTGCGCGAGGTGGAACAGGCCTTGCAGGCAAGCCATCTGGACCGGCTTCGCCGTGGCAGCAGCCAGTCGATCGAAACCAGCAATATGCATCAGGAAATGGTGCGTGCGCTGAAACAGGTCAACACAGCCTTTTCCGTCGTCGCCTACCCCATCTTGAAGGAAACCGGCGATCTTTTGTCCAGCCGCCTGACCGACCCCGAAGACGAAGACCCTTAGGCGCCGATCCCTTCATGCGCCGTCAGGCACTCAGAGTGATCGCGCAGCACCTCAAGGACGCGGCAATCGGCAACGCTGTCGCCCGAACATTCGGTGATCATCCGCCGCAGCTCTTTTTTCAGCGCGTTCAGGCGCAGAATGCGCTGTTCGACCTCTTGCAGTTGCCGCCGGGCAATTGAATCGGCATCCCCGCAGGAATGATCGGGGTGATCGGACAGATCAAGAAGCTCTCGAATAGACTGAAGCGGAAAGCCCAGTTGCCGCGCGTGACGGATAAACGCCAACCGGTCCAGATCTTCGGGGTGATAGCGCCGCTGCCCGCCCCCAGTGCGCCCCGGCTCTTTCATAAGACCGATGTCTTCGTAATAGCGAATGGTCTGAACCTTGGTTCCCGTTCGTTTTGCTAAATTCCCTATACTTAACACAAGTACGCTCCAATCCTTGCTATCAGTTTCACATCGACCATTGGGTTTTCCGTTCCAGGTTGGCAGCGTCGGAGCAGATTTCAAACAGTACCATCTCTGCCATTGTTATGCCCGGCGCAGTATTCGCCAGATTTTATGAGGCTTGTTCCGGAATTGGCGAAAATTGCATTTTGCCAGTGTTTTCAAATTTCCCTACCTGCGCAATAGTAACTTTGGAGGTACCTTATGAACTGGCAAGCGTTGCAATCATGGCTGTTACAGCTTCATCCCAATACATGGTCGGGGGCGCTGGCGCTTCTGGTCCTGTTCTGGGTTGGCGGGCTGATCGCATCGGCGCTCCTGCGCCGGACAATTCGGATGATTATCCAGCGCGACCATGATCAAAGGATCGACCGCATGGCCGCATCGTTCATGTCCAAGCTTGCAAGCGTTTTTGTCTGGATTTTCATCGTGATGCTTTACGCGCATATGATTCCGGCTTTGGACCGGCTTGGCACCGCGCTTCTGGCCAGTGTGTCGGTCGCCTCGATCGTCATTGGCCTTGCGGCGCAGTCGACACTGGCAAATTTCGTTGCCGGCATAAGCCTGATCTTTTACAAGCCCTTCCGCATGGGAGACCGGATTCAGATCAATGCGCCAACGGGTCTGGAGACAGGAATCGTAGAGGATGTATCGCTCGGGTATACCGTGCTTCAGACTTTCGACAACCGGCGTGTGATCATCTCTAACTCAACAATTTCCAATACAATTATGGTCAATCTGACTGCTGTCCATCCACGCGTCATGGCAATAGTGCCGTTCTCGATAAGCTATAACTCAGATATCGACAAAGCTCGCGCAATTGCTGTGGGCCTCGCAGAATCTCATCCACAGGCGAATGAAATCGCCGGTTGTCCGGTCGTGCTTCTTGGAGCATCAAGCGTGGACCTGAGCTTGCGTGTCTGGGCCGCCGATCCCTCTGTGGCCTGGACAGTCAAAGTCGAGTTGACCGAACAGATCAAGAAACGGTTTGACGCGGAGGGAATTGAAATTCCCTATGCCTATCAGAATGTAATACTCAAGTCCCCTTCCGAGACCTCCAAAGCGGATCAAACCGCGGGAAAGGACATTGGCCGGCAAGCTTGAGCCGCGCTGCAATCAAGACGGATGCAAATGCCCTAAGCGAGAACTGAGCGACTGGGATGGCCACGTTAACGAACCAGTATCCGTTTTAGGCGCCCAAATATAGATTTGGATAAAGCGAGGGAAATTGAACATCTTGAAGGCCGCGAGTGCATGAGCGCTGAAAGAAAAACTCATGTCATTGTGGGCGCAGGCATCGTTGGTGTCTCTACCGCGATCTGGCTTTTGCGTGAGGGGCACAAGGTTGTCCTGATCGACAAGGCCGGCCCCGGCGAAGGCACAAGCTTTGGTAATGGCGGCGTTCTGGCCTCTTGCGCGATTGTGCCTGTCACTGCACCGGGCCTTTTGGCCAAAGTTCCCAAGATGCTGCTAAGCCCCGATCAGCCCCTCTTCCTCAAATGGGGCTACCTGCCCCGGCTCACACCATGGCTTGTCCGCTACCTGCGCCATACCTCTGCCGGTCAGACCAAACGGATCGCCGCCGCGCAGGCACCCATTATCGGCGATAGCCTTGCCGACCATCAGGCGCTGGCCCAAGGCACGGGCGCCGAGAAATGGATCCATCCCTCTGACTACCTGTTCGTCTACCCCTCGCGCGCCCAGTTTGAGGCCGAGGCATTCGGCTGGGCCCTGCGGCGCGAGAACGGGTTCAAATGGGATGAGTTGGAGGGCGACGCCCTGCACCAAAGCGATCCGGCCTTTTCTTCCGATCTGAAGTTCGCCGTACGCCTTGGCAATCACGGGCGCATTGCCGATCCGGGCCAATACGTCAAAGACCTTGCCCGCCACGCCGTGGAAAGCGGCGCGCGCCTGATCAAGGCCGAGGTGCAGGACATTGTCAGGGAAAACGGCGCGGTGACGGGCCTTCGGGCCGGAGATGAAACCATCGCATGCGACACGGTTGTCGTGGCCACGGGCGCATGGTCCAAACCCTTGGCAAAAACCCTTGGCATCAAGGTCCCGCTTGAAAGCGAGCGCGGCTATCACGTCGAGTTGTGGGAACCTTCTTTCATGCCCCGCACGCCGGTCATGGTCACCTCGGGCAAATTCGTGGCCACGCCGATGGAAGGACGGCTTCGCCTTGCGGGCGTCGTCGAATTTGGCGGCCTGAAGGCACCTGCCTCAAAGGCCCCTTTTGCCCTGCTGCGCCGGCACATCGCCCAAACCTTTCCCGGCCTGACATGGAAACGCGAAACCGAATGGATGGGCCACCGCCCGGCGACATCCGACAGCCTGCCTCTGATCGGAGAAGTGCCCGGCCTATCCGGCGCTTTCATGGGCTTTGGGCATCAGCACGTCGGCCTGACCGGGGGCCCGAAAACCGGGCGGCTGCTGGCGCAGATGATCAGCGGGCGAAAACCAAACATTGACGTAGCACCCTACAGTCCGTCACGGTTCACTACATAAACACGACGCCCCGAAACGGGCCTATAAATTTTCAACAAGGGAGATGATATCGATGAAAATCCAAACCAACATCCTAGTGGTCGCTGCAATTACAGCCACGGCCGCCGCCCCGGCTATGGCCGAGAAATGGGATATGCCGCTGGCCTATTCGGCAAGCAACTTCCATTCGGCAACTGCCGCTGAGTTCGGCAAATGCGTCACCACCGGCACAGGCGGCGATATCAGCATCGAAACCCATCCTTCGGGATCGCTTTTTAAAGGCGGCGACATCAAGCGCGCCATCCAGACCGGTCAGGTTCCGATCGGCGAGCGCCTTTTGTCAGGGCACCAGAATGAGAACGCCATTTTCGGCTTTGACAGCGTACCTTTCCTTGCGACCTCATTTGACGATGCGGACAAGCTTTGGAAAGTGGCCAAGCCGACGCTGGAAAAAGTGCTGGAAGACCAGAATCTTACGCTGCTTTATTCCGTCCCTTGGCCGCCGCAGGGCCTTTACTTCCGTAACGAGGTGAACTCTGTCGCGGATATGAAGGGCGTTAAATTCCGCAGCTACAACAACGCCACCTCGCGTCTGGCAGAGCTGACCGGCATGCTTCCGGTAACCATTGAAGCGGCCGAGATCAGCCAGGCCTTTGCAACCGGCGTGGCCGATTCCATGGTGTCCTCTGGTGCAACAGGTTATGACCGTAAGGTATGGGAAAGCCTCAATTATTTCTACGAAGTCGATGCATGGCTGCCGCGCAACTACATCATGGTCAATTCTGACGTCTGGGCGGGCACTTCGGATGCCAACAAGAACGTCATCCGCGGCTGCGCCGAACTGGCCGAATACGCCGGGAACTGGCGCTCAAAAGAGTACACAGGCTTTACCGTTCAGGGTCTGACCAATGGCGGCATGACCGTCGCGCCCCCCAGCGACACGCTGAAGGCAGAGCTGAAAGCGATCGGCGCAACCATGACCACTGAATGGCTTGATGCTGCAGGCGCCGATGGCGCGGCAATCGTCGAAGCCTATAAGGCGATGCAGTAAAATTAACTGGCGCGGCGCGCGACGCCTCTATCCGCGCGCCGCCCATTTGCCGCCTTTGAACGGAACCTGTCCAACATGCGTTTTCTGATAATTATCAGGCGATTGCTTGACTTTCTTTACCTTGCATCCGGCATTCTTGCCGCGATCAGCCTGATTGCCATTCTGCTGTTGATCGTCGTTCAAATGCTGGCCCGCTGGACGGGTGAGGTTTTTCCTGGCGCGCCTGACTATGCCGGCTATGCGATGGCCGCCGCTTCCTTTCTGGCCTTTGCCAGCGCCCTGAACCATGGCGCCCATATCCGTGTTTCAATCCTTCTGAACGCCGTACCGAAACGGTTGCGCTGGTTTCTTGAGCTTTGGTGCTTTGCCATCGGCGCCGCCGTGATGTGGTATTTCGTCTATTTCGCGCAGCGGTTTGTCTATTGGTCGTGGAAGTTCAACGACATAAGCCAGGGCCAGGACAAAACCCCCTTGTGGATCCCGCAAAGCGCCATGCTGATCGGGGCCGTGATCCTTGCGATCGCGCTTACCGATCACCTTTTGCACGTGATGTTCCGAGGCAACCACCGGATCGCCCGAAACCTTGCAGACCAAGGCCACGGTGAGTAGCGGCCATGGAAAACATCTCTATCATCATTCTTTTCCTCTTTGTTCTCTTCACCCTTCTTGGCACCGGCGTCTGGGTCGGTCTGGCCCTGATGGGCGTTGCTTGGGTCGGGATGGAGCTTTTTACCTCGCGCCCTGTGGGCGATGTGATGCTGACCACGATCTGGTCGGCCTCTTCGTCCTGGACGCTGACGGCCCTGCCGATGTTCGTCTGGATGGGCGAAATCCTTTACCGAACGCGCCTGTCCGAAGACATGTTTCGCGGCCTCTCGCCATGGATGGCGCGGCTGCCCGGGGGGCTGGTGCATACCAATATCGTTGGATGCACGGTTTTCGCAGCAGTTTCAGGCTCTTCCGCCGCGACGCTTACCACTGTGGGCAAAATGTCGATCCCCGAGCTGCGCAAGCGTAACTACCCCGAAAAGATGGTCATCGGCACGCTGGCCGGGGCGGCAACGCTTGGGTTGATGATCCCGCCTTCGCTGACGCTGATCGTCTATGGCGTCACGATCAACGAATCCATCACCAAGCTTTTCTTTGCCGGCATCCTTCCCGGTCTGGCACTTGCGGTCATGTTCATGGGCTATGTCGCGATCTACGCGCGCATCGCCAAGGACTGGCACCCCGATGCAGAGCCGCCGATGACCTTTGGTGAGAAACTTCGCAATTCGCGGTTCCTCTTGCCGGTGATCTGTTTGATCCTGCTTGTCATCGGCTCGATGTACCTTGGCTTTGCCACCGCGACAGAGGCGGCGGCCTTTGGCGTTATCGGATCGCTTTTGCTTGCCGCAGGTCAGGGATCGCTGAACTGGAGCACCTTCAGCCAAAGCCTTATGGGCGCCACGCGCACCTCTGCGATGATTGCCCTGATCCTTGCTGGCGCCGCCTTTCTGTCGCTCTCTATGGGCTTTACCGGCCTGCCCCGTGGTCTGGCCGATCTTATCGCCGCGTGGGAGCTTTCAAGGTTCGAACTTTTGATGGTCCTTCTGGCCTTCTACATCGTCTTGGGATGCTTTCTGGATGGGATCTCATCTGTGGTCCTGACCATGGCGGTTGTCGAACCGATGGTGCGCGAGGCCGGAATTGACCTTATCTGGTTCGGCATCTTCATCGTGGTCGTCGTGGAAATGGCCCAGATCACGCCGCCGATCGGCTTCAACCTGTTCGTTCTGCAAGGCATGACCGAACATGAGATGAGCTTTATCGCGCGGGCCGCAATTCCGATGTTCCTGATCATGGTTCTGATGGTTTTTGTCCTAATCGCCTTTCCCGAACTTGCGACCTGGCTGCCCGACAATATGCGCGGCAGGCCGGGCTAACCTTGCGTTCAGCCCTCTGCCGTCAGGTCAAAAACCTCGTCCGGGAAGTACTTTTGCAGGCGGATATCGGCGGTGCGGGCGTGCCCTTCCATGCCTTCAAGGCGCGCGATGCGGGCAGTCACCTCGGCCACCGGGCGCGCGCCTTCGCGTGTGGCGCGCTGCCATGTGACGATCTTCAAGTACTTGTGGACACTAAGGCCACCGGTATAGCTTGCCGCGCCCGAGGTTGGCAGCACATGATTGGTGCCCGAGGCTTTGTCGCCAAAGGCCACGGTCGTTTCCTCACCCAGAAACAACGATCCATAGCAGCTAAGCCTGCCCAGCCACCAATTCAGATCATCGGCCTGAACGGTCAGATGCTCGGGCGCGTAATCGTCTGATGTGGCTGCCATTTCTTCGCGGTCCGCGCAGAGGATAACCTCGGCATAGTCGCGCCACGCAGCGGCGGCGCTGTCGCGGTTGACCGCAGGCAGATCGGCAATCAGATTCGGCACAAGTCGCATCACCGCCTCGGCAAGCGCCCGGTCATCGGTGACAAGCCAGACCGGCGAGTTATAGCCATGCTCTGCCTGCCCAACCAGATCAGCGGCAACCATCACCGGATCGGCGGTTTTATCGGCAAGTACAAGGCTGTCGGTGGGGCCTGCGATCATGTCGATCCCCACACGGCCGAAAAGCATCCGCTTGGCTTCGGCGACGAACTGATTGCCCGGACCGACAAGGATATTGGCCTTGGGCAGCCCAAAAAGCCCATAGGTCATCGCGGCCACGCCCTGAACGCCGCCCATCGCAAGGATCCTGTCAGCGCCGCAAAGATGCGCAGCATAGATGATCGCCGGCGCGATGCCGACACCGGGCCGGGGCGGCGAGCAGGCTACGATGTTTTTGCATCCGGCGACCTTGGCCGTGGTCACCGTCATAATAGCGCTGGCGATATGACTATAGCGCCCACCGGGCACGTAACAGCCCGCGGCGTTCACCGGGATCGCCCTTTGGCCCGCGACAAAGCCCGGAACAATCTCGACCTCGAAATCCTTGATCGTGCCGCGCTGCGCCTCGGCAAAGCGCCGCACGTTGGCGTGCGAAAACTGGATGTCTTGCTTCAGCCGTTCGGGAACAAGGGCCGACGCGGCCTTGATCGTTTTGGGCGACAGGATGATCTCTCCGTCGTATTGGTCGAACTTCTTGGCATAGGCCAGCGCCGCCGCATCGCCCCCATCCGCGATATCATCAAGAATTTCGCGCACGATCTTCTTTGTTTCAGAGGTATCGCTCTTGGCTGTCAGGGTGGCTTTCTTCAGGTATTCACGGGTCATAAGCAGCCGCCAACATAAGGATACGGAACGCGGTCCATGTAAGCGCTTACATAGCCACCTTGCAAGCGCTTACATCAACCCGTCAGAACCCTCTGTTAAATTCTCGCGGCGGCGTGTATTTTTCGCCCCTCAGGGGCAACAACCGAAGACAGCGGATGGACAAAAGCACCAACTCAGGCCCCAGAACCCGAAGCGGAACCACCTCTCCGAAGCTAGAGGATGTCGCCGCCCGCGCAGGCGTGTCGACCGCAACGGTTTCTCGCTGCCTAAGCGACCCAGCCAAACTGTCAGAAGCAACCAGGGCCAAGGTTATGGCCGCTGTTGAGGCGCTGGGATACGCCCCCAACTTCGGCGCACAGGCACTGGCAGCAAAACGCACGAACACTTTCGGCGCGATTATCCCAACGATGGAAAACGCGATCTTTGCGCGGGGCCTGCAGGCCTTTCAGGAAGAGCTTCACCGCAACGGCGTGACCCTTTTGGTGGCCAGCTCAAACTATGATGCCGATCTGGAGGAAGAGCAGATCCGCGGCCTTGTCGCGCGCGGGGCAGATGCGCTTTTACTGATCGGGCATGATCGCTCGCCGCGGATCTATGACTTTCTTGACGCACGGCAGGTGCCTTACGTCGTGGCTTGGACCTATGACACCAATCAGGCGCGGGTCTCTATCGGCTTTGATAACCGCAAGGCAATGGCGGCACTGGCCGAGCGGGTCATCGAAAACGGTCACCGCTCAATTGCGCTGATCACAGCGCCGCGCAAAGACAACGACCGCGCGCGCAAGCGGGCAGAAGGCATCACCGACGCTATGGCCTTGCATGGGCTGGACCCAAAGGCTTTGCGCATCCTCGAGACGCCCTATTCGATATCGAACGGCGCCCAGGCCTTTGAGGCGCTCATGCAATCGCAGCCAAGGCCAACCGCCATCCTGTGCGGCAATGACGTTCTGGCCGCCGGCGCCTTGGTGCAAGCGCGCAAGATGGGTCTAGATGTCCCCGGGGACGTCTCAATCACCGGCTTTGATGACATCGAGATTGCCCAGATCGTAACCCCGGCCCTTACAACGGTTCACGTACCGCACAACGACATGGGAAAAGGCGCGGCGCGGCTTCTCTTTGCTTTGCGCAATGAACAGACCCCGGCCGCGAGCATCGAACTTGAAGCGCATATTGTCACCCGCGCCTCCCTTGGCCCTGCCCCGGGCGGCGATCAGTAAAAGCAGAAGGAAGGGAAATTCGGTGGGAAAGGCCCTTTCAAGTGGTCACTCTTCCATAAGTTTCTGCGTCATCCAGGCGGCGGTTTCTGCGGACTGGTCCGCGCTGAGGCCCAAGTAGTCCTGCCAATAAAGAAACCCCATCGGAGAGGTCAGCAGCAGCATCGCGCGCAGAATGTGCTGGGCTTCGTCCTTGGGGGTATTCTCAAGCTGGGAGCTTAGCACGCTGCTGAGAAGGTTCAGCGGGTCCTCTACAGGGGGGCGAATAGCCTCGTCCTTTGGGGCGGTCAGATTCCAGCGTAACACAGCCTCATTCTCGGACATGAAGCCATAGAGCGCGGGAAAAAACGCGATCAGCTCCTCAAGGTTGGTTGGCGGCGCTTTGCGTGTCGATTGCTTGTAAAGCTCCTCTCCCAGAGCGGTGAACAGTTTCTTCTTGGTGGCAAAGTGGCGGTACAAAGTTGGCTCGGAAACGCCGGCATGCGCGGCGACTGCGGCCATTGTCACATCCGTCGGATGCGTGGTTTCAATCAACTCGCTCAGGGCTGTGATTATCCGGGTTTTAGTTAGGGCCAACTGCTGCGCGCGAAGCGGCATTTTAGGTCTTTTTTGAGTTTTTTTATTGGTCTGCTCGGCGGACATAGATTCTCCTTGACGATAGTACTACTATAGCGACTATAGTATCCCTATCATTATATTGAGGGACCGAAGATGACAACGCCTTTGAAAGAAGTGTTGAATATCGACTGCCATCCATCACTTGCCTTCGATTTGATGGCTGACATCAGACATGAAACGAGTTGGAACGAAGGGGCTTCGAGCTGTGAGATGCTGACCGAGGGTCCAGTTGGAAAGGGATCGCGTTTTGTGAGCGTTCACAGGGGTCAGGAAATGAATTCGACTATAACGACCTATGAAAGACCCGAACGGCTCAAGTTTGCAATCACAAGCAAATCCATGGACGTCGACGGAACTTTCCACTTTTCAGAAAGCGGCGGCGGCACCCGGCTGGACATCCAGTTTGAAGCGCAGCCGAAAGGCTTTATGAAAGTGCTTTTCCCGTTTCTCAAACCGGTTATCCGGCGCGACCTTGTCAAACAGCATCTCAGGTTCGCGGACTACTGCAAGGCGCAAGGCTCATCGTCACCCCAAGCGGCTAGCGGGCCCGATTTGGGGCTGTCTGCGGGGCAATAAGAAGTTGCGGGATGAGTGAACGGTGGCCTGAACCCTGATGGTTCAAGGCGCCCTGCCCCAAAACAACGAATTGCAAGTAGGTGGTGGCGGAGAGACAGGGATTCGAACCCTGGAGACGGTTTCCCGCCTACACACTTTCCAGGCGTGCGCCTTCGACCACTCGGCCACCTCTCCGTTCGGGGCGGTTTAGCCAATTCCGGCGGGTATTGGCAAGGGCAATTCCCAACCCTTTCAAAGGTTACCGAAAATGGCGCCTCAGCGGATCAGCCGGTGTCCTTGGTGCCGGGCGTCTGGGCGGCCTCACCCGGCTTGCCTTCGTCGCTGCCGCTCTCTTTTGACGGACCGATCTGTTGATCCTGATCCTGCACCGGCGCGCCCTGAGGGCGAAGCGCCTCTGGGTTGCGCAGCCAGATGTCACGCTGGGCAAAGGGAATATCGATACCCTCGGCACCAAAGCGCTTTGCGATCTCGTGGTTCAGCTCAGAGGTGACGACAAGCTTCCAGTTGACGTCGCGAATGATGGCGCGGATCTCAAAGTTAAGGGAATCCGCCCCAAAGGCGACAAACAGGATGCCCGGCGGCGGGTTCAGAACCACCATCGGATGCGCCTCGGCAATCTCGCGCAGGATCTTTTCGACCAGACGCGTATCCGTCCCATAAGCGACCCCAACGGGCAGGATCACCCGCCCCACAAGGTTTCCGCGTGTCCAGTTGGTCACAACACCCGACACAAGATCGGCGTTGGGCACGATCACGTCGGTGCGGTCAAAGGTTTCAATCCGGGTCGAGCGCACAGAGATGTCGCGCACGTACCCCATTTGCCCGCCGACCTCGATCATGTCGCCCTGACTGATCGGTCTTTCAATCAGCAGGATGATCCCCGAGACAAAGTTTGAAACGATGTTCTGAAGGCCAAAACCGATACCGACCGACAGGGCACCAGCCACGATGGCAAGTGACGACAGGTTGATCCCCGCCGCCGTGACCGCAAGGATGGCGGCAAGGAAAACACCGACGTAACCGATGCCCGACACAATCGCCGTCTGGCCGCCGGTATCAATGCGCGTCTTGGGCAGAACCGTGCTTTTCAGCGCGCCCTGCACAAGGCGGGTGATCAGGTAACCGATCACGAACACGATGGTGAGCGTCAGGAAGTTGCCGGGCGAGATTGTCGTCTCGCCAACCGTGACACCGCCTTTGAACCTCGTCCAAAGCTCTGTCAGATCGGTAACACTCGCCCCCCAGACAAGCGCAAGAAGCGGCAACATGGCGATGGTGACAAGAAAGCCCAGAAGGACCGGGACCAAAGCCTCGCTTCCATCATCTTCGCGTCCTGTCAGTACCGCATAGCTGTCGCGGATCGCCCCCTGCAGAAGCGTCAATGCCCCCACAACGCCCAGCGTCAGAATTGATGGATAGATGATCGCCTCGGCCGCCGCGCTATAGCCGATCGCCGCAAGGACCGGCCCCAGGACGCCAATCACGATGGCCGCGCGTCCCAGCACCGAAATAAGCTTAGTCCGGTAAAGACCTTCGGCCGAGGTGCTGTCTTCGGCAGGCGCGTGCTGGCGCAGCATCTGGCCAAGACGAAAGAGGATCAGACCGGCGACAACGAACAGCGGGAAGTTGATGACCGCGCGTGCATCGACCGGGTATTTGTCAAACTCGGCAAGCCCGCGCGAGATTTGATCGACGCCAAAGATGATGCCAAGGACCGTGGCATAGAACCGACCCTCGGCGCGCCGTTCAGACGACAGGTTCAAGGGGGTTTCGATCCCCCGAAAGCGCGGGAATATCCGCCCGCCAAGCCAGCGCGAAATGAAGATCGAAAAACCGACCGCGGGAAGGATGCCCAGCAAAAGCTCACCGCGCGGCCCATAAAGCCCCGAGACGGCCACCGCTTCGACCATCGCATAGACGCCCGCGACCGGCAAAAGGACCTGACCAAGCGATACGATGAAACTGACAAGCCCGGCGCTTGCCTTGGTGTTTCTGGCACCGATGTAGGCCGCGAGCCGCTCGATCCAGAACCGGGCCCGGAACATCAGCACAAGCGCAAGGGATACAAGGAACAAGCTGACAGGAAGGTTTTCGCGTGCAACGGTCAGCCGGACCTCGTTTGTCGTAGCCCCGACAACGCCGCTGAGCATTGAATCAAGACTGTCCACAAGCTCAAAGAAAGCGCCCGCCCATAGCGCCGGGTTCAATGGCGAGGGACCAAGGTTCATCAGTTTGTCGGCCTGCCGCGTGCGGATAAGCGCGTCGATCTCATTGACGATCCCGTTGGCGCGGCTGAACGCCTCTTCCGCCTTGCGCCTTGGCGCTTCAAGCTGGGCCAGCTGGTCGTTCAACTCGGCCCTGCGTTTGGCAATCTCCGGAGCCTCTGCGGTGCCGTCGGCGGGCACCGGGCCAAGGGCCGTTATCTGGGTCTTGAGCGTTTCAATGCGCGTCTGGTTCGTTGTCTGAGCGGCCTGAAACTGGGCGCGCCAGTTCACAACCTCGGCCCGCAGCGACTTGAAAGCCTCGTCAGAGGCCCGCTGCGACTGCACCGCGTCTTCCGCCCGCACGGCCACGGCCTCCCAAGCGGTGTAGTCAACCGGCTTGGATGCATCCTGAGCCAGACCGGCCCCCGCAAAGAGGACCAGCAGCAGCGTTGCAAGAAGACGCCCGATCATTCTGCAAATACGCTTGGCATTGCCCGCGGCAACCCATCAAGCCAGTCCGGAACCGGAAGGCCCTTGGTGCGCAGGAATTCAGGATTGAAAAGCTTTGACTGATAGCGGTTACCGTAATCGCAAAGGACCGTCACGATCCTGTGGCCCGGCCCAAGCTCACGCGCAAGCCGGATAGCGCCGGCCACGTTGATACCTGATGAGCCACCAAGACACAGGCCCTCGTTGCGCAGAAGATCAAAGATGATCGGCAAAGCCTCGGCATCGGGGATACGAAAGGCGTGATCCACCTTGAGCCCCTCAAGGTTCGCCGTGATCCGCCCCTGCCCGATCCCTTCTGTGATCGAGGAACCTTCCGAGGCAAGTTCACCCTTGGTGAAAAAGCTGTAAAGCGCGGCCCCTTCGGGGTCTGCAAGGCCGATGGCCACATCGTTGCTTTTGGCGCGAAGCCCCTCGGCAACCCCTGCCAGCGTCCCGCCAGAGCCGACCGCGCAGATGAAACCGTCAACCCGGCCCTCTGTCTGCTCCCAAATCTCAGGCCCGGTCGTTTCGATATGCGCCTGACGGTTGGCTACATTGTCGAACTGGTTGGCCCAGATGACACCGTTCTCTTC
Organism: Paracoccaceae bacterium; assembly: GCA_030148005.1. Taxonomy (GTDB): domain Bacteria; phylum Pseudomonadota; class Alphaproteobacteria; order Rhodobacterales; family Rhodobacteraceae; genus JASBSV01. The sequence goes on from JASBUI010000028.1 coordinate 35,139, forward strand.
GGTTTCCGCCAGCTTGGCGGCCAGCCGTTCAGAGTAACGGATATAGTTGTTTGGATCGCGGTAAGGTTTGGCCGGCACTTCCACAAGCGTGGCGCCCGCCAGCCGGATCATGTCCTTCTTTTCCTGGCTTTGCGTCTCGGGGATGACGATCACCGTCTTGAACCCCATCGAGGCGCCGACAAGGGCCAGACCGATCCCTGTATTGCCCGCCGTACCCTCGACGATGGTGCCGCCGGGCTTTAGCTGGCCCTTGGCAATCGCATCACGGATGATGAAAAGGGCCGCGCGGTCCTTTACCGATTGACCGGGGTTCAGAAACTCGGCCTTGCCCAAGATTTCGCATCCCGTGGCATCGCTTGCGGCGCGAAGGCGGATCAGAGGTGTGTGGCCGACGGCATCGGCAAGGTTGTTGTAGCTCTGCATCGCGCTCTCCATTACGTCGCCTCTAACTAGGCAGAGGCCGCACGGAACTCAAGCGTTGCCGCGCAACGACTTTCGGTTCAGTTCCAACCAGAATGCCAACAGGTAAAGCGGACCATTGTCCAGTTCCCCCGTTCGCAGAGAAGCAAAAAGCGCCTCGGCAGGCATGATATGCCCCCTGATATCCTCGCTTTCGCTGGCCAACCCGCCAATCACAGCCGCCTCTTCCGGCAAGGCGCAAAGCCCGACGAAACAGTGATGAAACTCGCTTGAGTTTCCCGGTGAGGGATAGCTGCCGCAGACCGGGATCAGACGATCAAGGTCAAGACCCGCTTCTTCCATCGCCTCGCGGCGCGCGGCCTCTTGCGGCGTCTCGCCGGGGTCGATGATGCCCGCCACAGGCTCTAGCGACCAGACCTTGGCATCGCCCCGCGCGAAATGACCGATACGAAACTGTTCAACCAGAAGAACCGCGTCGCGTTTGGGATCATAGGGCAAAAGGATCGCAGCATCGTGCGCCACCAGTACGCCGCGGGTGACCTCAGGGCCCATCTTGCCGTCAAAGCGTTCGTAGGACAGGTCAAACTCCTGAAAGGAAAAAAACCCCGTATAGGGACGCCTGTGCCCTTTTACATCCACCCGCGATGGCCCCGGCGCATCGCCTTGGGCATCGGCGCGCGCCCCGCGGAACGCCGCCGCCCGCGCAAGGATCATCGGCATCCGTTCGGCAAGCGCGGCGGCGTCAAAATTGCCAAAGTGATCGCGCACCTCAACCGCTGCGCGCCGCAAAACCGGCGCCCAGCGTGTCCGCCACGCCGCGACATCCCAAGGTACAAGCGCCTGCGCCGGGGTATCGGCGTAAGTTTCAAGGATTTCCGCGCCCGAAGGCAGCGCAACCTGGACGCAGCCTTTGTTCAGGCCAAGACCCTTTGCATAGTATTCCAGCAGGCGCAGATCATCGTCGCTTTCAAACTCAACGACATGCCCATCCGCCACCGCGCCATCCTCGGGCCAAAGGGCGAGCTGTCGTCCGTCGCGACAAGCGCTTAGGCAATGGCCGGGCGCCTGCGCCTTTGTCCGCTGCGGGTTGTGCCCCAAAAGCTGCTCAAGAAGGCCCGGATCATCCAGCGGGCCAACCAGAAAAATTCGCGTCATTTCAGGCCCAGCGACGACCGGCAAGCTCGGCTAGGATGCCGGCAACGATACCGCCGATGACAAGTGTTCCGATGATCATTGGCGTGGCGATGATCTGGGCAAATTCGATGCCGATGTTGAAGGTGTCGACCACAGCCTCCATCGGGCCGTCATAGCGCATCTTGGTCGAGTTTTCGATCATGATCACGCCCGAGTGGACCAGAAGCCCCCAAAAGACCAGCGCAAGCGAAGTGGTAAGCCCCGCCCCGATCGCCGTTTGCATCCCCTCGCCTGTCCGGCTGCCGGTGATCTTCCACCCAAGCACGACACCAAGGGCGGTGTTTACATAGGCAAAAAGACCGAACTGCGTGCCCTCGGGCAAAAGCGGAGGAATGAGGCCAGAGACGAAATAAGCAATCACGGCAAAGCAGACGGCGGCGACAAGCCGGGAAGCGGTGGGCATTATGATGGCCTTGTTATTGTTATCTGGGTCACGTCACATTTGCCCGAACCAAAGGCCGCCGCGCAAGAGGTGAGGTAAAAATTCCACATCCGCCGGAACCGGTCATCAAATCCCAAGGCTGCTATCCGGTCCCATTCGCCGTTGAAGGTCTCATACCAGCGCTGCAGCGTCTGGCGATAGCTGGGGCCAAATTCGACCGACTGCTTTAGCGCAAGGCCTGCGCGCTCAACCTCGCGGCGCAGGGCACCGGGTGAAGGAAGCATGCCGCCGGGAAAGATGTATTTCTGGATGAAATCCACGCCCTTGCGGTAAATCTCGAACCTTCGATCCTCGACCGTGATGATCTGAAGCGTCGCGTTCTTGCCCGGGCGCAGCCTTTCGCGGACAGTTTGAAAGTAGTCCGGCCAGTATTTTTCGCCGACCGCTTCGAACATTTCGATGGAGGCCACGCCATCATAGACGCCGGTTTCATCGCGATAGTCCTGAAGTTTTATGTCGACGCTGTCGCTCAGACCCAAACGCGCCATGCGGGCGACGGCAAAGTCGTACTGGGCCTGCGAGATGGTCAGCCCGGTAACCTTTAGCCCCCGCTCGCGCGCGGCATATTCGGCAAACCCGCCCCAGCCACAGCCGATCTCAAGGATGTGGTCCCCTTCAACCGCGCCCATCTCATCGACCATAGAGGCGTATTTCTGCATCTGCGCCTTTTCCATGCTCTCTTGCCCGCTCCGGAAGAGGGCCGAAGAATAGGTCATCGTCTCATCCAGCCAGATACCGTAGAAATCGTTGCCCAGATCATAGTGATGGGCAATGTTCCGGCGCGCCTGCTCGCGCGTGTTGCGGTTCATATAGTGGCGCATCCGTTCAAAGCCGCGCACAAGGAACATGCCCGGAAAGCCGTCATAAAGCTGATCGTTGTCATGCATGACAAAGTCCAGAAAGGTCAGAAGGTCAGGCGAGGACCACCAGCCATCAAGATAGGCGTCGCAAAACCCAAGATCGCCCTCGCGGACAAGGCGCGCAAAAACATCATCGTTATGAAGACGCAGCTCGGCCACCGGCCCCGGTTTCTGCCCCTCGGACCGAAAGACCCGCCCATCGGGCGTCACCATATCAAGCCGCCCGTTTTCAATCGATGAGACCACCTTGAAAACCCGGCGAAAATAGCGCGGCAAGTTCTTGTGACCATCGGTGGATGTAAACACACGCATCCCCGTCCCCCCTTTATTCATCGCGCTAGGTTAGCCAAACATGCGCATTTTAAACAAGAATTTTATCCCGGGCCTTATTTGGCCGCCGCCCGGGCACGCCCGGTGGGTCAACCCCGGTGTGTCTTGTAAGCGTCAAGCGCGCGCAGCCGCCCCTCTGCCAGATCAATCAATCGGTCTGGATATGGATCGCCGGGCCCAAGGCCCCATGCCCTTGGCGCTGCCTCAAAGAAGGCCAGCGCGGTATCCGGCGGATTGCCCTGCCCCTCGGCGATCCATTTCTTTCGGTACTCGCCCTTGGGATCAAACTTTTCCGCCTGCGTGGCGGGATTGAAGATCCTGAAATACGGGCTTGCATCGGGGCCCGAGCCTGCAACCCACTGCCAGCCCATCGCGTTTGACGCAGGGTCCCAGTCGATCAGGCATTCCTCGAACCAGTCTTTTCCGATCTTCCAGTGGCACATCAGATGTTTGGTAAGGTACGAGGCGGCGATCATGCGGGCGCGGTTGTGCATGGTGCCCGTCACATAAAGCTGGCGCATTGCGGCATCGACAAAGGGCTCTCCGGTGCGGCCCTGCTTCCATGCAAGAACCTCTGGCGCATGGGGGTCGGTTTTCCAGTCAAATCCATCCCACTCGGGCCGCCAGTTCTGATCTGTGATCCGCGGCGTGTGATAGACAAGGTGATAGGCAAACTCGCGCCACGCCAGTTCCTTCAGAAAATGTTCTGCACCCGCGGCCCCTTCGTTCAGCGCGCGCATGCCTGCGTTCCAGCAGCTTCGCGCTGAGATCTCGCCGACGGCAAGGTTTTCCGAAAGACCCGATGTTGCATCTACCGCCGGAAAATCGCGCAAGGTGCGATAGCCCTCTACCCGATCATCCAGAAACGCCTCTAGCCGCCTATGGGCGGCCTCTTGGCCTACCTTGGCATAACCCGCGACCACCTTGGCGCCCCGGTTCATCTTTGCGCCCATCTGCCAGTCCGGCAGGTGGTCCGAGGCAGACCATTGCGCCGGCGGCGGAATTTGACCCGGCGGCGGCAAGGCCGGTCCGACGCCGATCTCTTTCAGGCGGCGCCAGAAGGGTGTGTAAACCTTGTAGTAACTGCCTGCCCCGGTCTCAACTTCCCAAGGCTCAGCACAGAGGTGACCGGCAAAGCTTTGCGCCTCTATCCCCGCCTCTCTAAGCGCCGCCTTTACGGCGCTGTCGCGCGCCATGGCATCGGGGTCATAAAGCCGGCCCCAAAAGACAGAACCCGCGCCCGTCTCTTCGATAAGCGCCTTCAGAGCGTCCAAAGCCGGGCCCCGCCGCAGGATCAGCCGAGAGCCCACCGCTTTGAGGTTCTCCGCCAGCTTCCCGGCCCCAAGCCCCAGCCGCCAGCGCGGCGCAGCGCCAAGCCCTTGTGAGACCTCATCGTCCAGAAAGACCGGGATCACCGGGCGCCCTGTCGCAACAGCGGCCACCAGCGCCGGGTTATCGCCCAGCCGCAGGTCACGGCGAAACCACATCAGAACCGGTGAAGTGTTGGACATGCTCTTACTACCCCATTTTCTGGGGTCGAACCGCCCCGTTATAGAACTTGATCTAGCGCCGAAATCAGCCGGTCAACCTCTGCTTTGGAAGTATAATGCACGAAACTGACGCGAAGCACGCCTTTGCCGGTGTCCACACCCATCGCCTCTAGCGGGCGGACCGCGTAAAAGTCGCCGCCGTCGGCCATGATGCCGTGCTTGATCAGCTCGCGGGCAACCTCTCGTCCCGGCGCCTTGGTCTCTACCGCGACGGTCGGCGCCCGTTTTGCCGCATCGCGTGGCCCCAAAAGCCGCAGGCTGTTCTTGTCGCCCAGATAGTCCAGCAAAGGCTGCAAAAGCACAGCCTCATGGGCGCGCATCAGATCATGCACGCCGCTGGCCCGCGCAGGCGCCGCGCCGCCGATCCCGTGATGCGCGGCAAGATCGTCGATAAAATCGGCAATACCCGCCGATGCCGCCACCTGTGCATGATCCGGCCCGGCGGGGGTGAAACGGGCATAAAGCGTCTCGCCGTTGAAATAGTGCCCCTGATTGGGCAGATCGAAACCCGCCTTGCGCCGCGTGACCATAACCCCTTGGTGCGGGCCGTAGGTTTTATAGGCGGAAAACAGGTAGAAATCCGCGCCAAGCGCCCCGACATCGGGAAGACCATGGGGCGCATAGCTGACCCCGTCCACACAGGAATAGGCGCCCGCCGCACGGATGATCGACGTAATGCGCGCAACATCGTTGATCTCGCCCACGACGTTGGAACAATGCGGAAAGGCCACGAAACGGACCTTTTCGTCCAGGAGCGCGGTCAGGCCTTCGGGGTCCAGATGCCCGGTTTCGGGGTCGACCTGCCATTCACGAACCTCAACCCCATCTTCGGCCAGACGCCGCCACGGGCCGCTGTTAGCCTCATGGTCCTGATTGGTAACGATGATGGCGCTGCCCTTGGGAAGCCATTTGCGCACCGCGTTTGCCAGAACAAAGGTATTGGCAGTGGTCGATGGCCCGAACGAAAGCTCATCCGTCTCCACGCCCAGCATTGCCGCAAGGCGGCTGCGCGCCTCATCCATCTCTTCGCCGCCTTTGCGCGAGGCTTCATAAAGCGCATAGGGCTGAACCTTACGCTGCGTGTAAAAACGCGTCAGCCGGTCGATCACCTGTTTGCAGGTGAATGATCCGCCCGCATTCTCAAAGAACGCAGCATCCGCCAGACCCGGCTGGTTGAAGGCCGGAAACTGATCCCGAACGAAATTGATATCCAACATTGCCTGCGCCCTTCCAATTGGCCTGCTACCCGCTGCGGTGCAAACTGCTTTGTCATCAAGGAAGGCTCAAGGCAAAATTTGCGCAAATCTGACAACTTACGCGCCGCCGCGCCCCGCCGCCGCACGTTGGGCGGCGGGGCAACTGCGTTCGTTTAGGCGTTTACGTCAACGACGACGCGGCCCTTGACCTGACCTTTCAGGATATCGGCGCCAAGTTTCGGCAGATCGGCCAGCGTTGCAGGCACGATCATCGCCTCAAGCTTGTCCATCGGCAGATCGCGCGCGATCCGGCCCCACGCCCTCTGGCGGTTCTCAAAGGGCTGCATCACGCTGTCGATGCCCAAAAGGTTGACGCCCCGCAACAGGAACGGGATCACCGTGGCAGGAAGCCCGGCGCCCCCCGCAAGTCCGACGGCGGCAACCGAGGTTCCGTATTTCATCTGGCCCAGAACGCGGGCCAGCATGGCCCCGCCAACCGCATCGACGCATCCCGCCCATGTCTCGCCTTCAAGCGGGCGCTTGACCGTCTCGTTGATCTCATCGCGCGCAATGATCTGGCTGGCGCCAAGCGATCTTAGGTATTCTTCTGTCTCAGGGCGCCCGGTAACTGCCGCCACCTCATAGCCGAGATTTGCAAGGATCGCGGTAGCAACAGAGCCAACGCCGCCCGCCGCACCGGTTACCAGAACCGGGCCGTTTCCGGGTTTCATTCCGTGATCTTCCAGCGCCTGAACCGCAAGCATCGCCGTGAAACCGGCCGTTCCGACCGCCATCGCCTGACGCGCGCTAAGCCCCTCTGGCAGCGGAACAAGCCAGTCGGCAAGGACATTGGCCTTTTGCGAATAGCCGCCCCAATGCGCCTCGCCCACGCGCCAGCCGGTCAGCACGACCTCATCGCCAACCTTGTAACGCGCGTCCGAACTGGCAGAGACGGTACCGGCAAAGTCGATGCCCGGAACATGCGGGTATTTGCGAACAAGACCGCCACCCGGCCCGACGCACAGGCCGTCCTTGTAGTTGACCGTGGAATAGGCAACGTCGACCGTTACCTCTGCCGCTGGCAGCGCGCCCATGTCCATTTCCTGAACCGAGGCGCTGGTCTTACCCTCATCATCCTTTTCAACAACAAGTGCCTTGAACATCACGTGCCTCCCTCAGTTCCAGAATTTTGCCTCGACGGTCGCGTCCCGCATCCCGTCCGGCGTTTCAACTTCAAGCCTGGTGCCCGGCTTCCAATGGGTCATCCGCACCATGCCAATCGCAACATTGGTTTCAAAATCGGGGGACCAAGCGGCCGAGCTGACATGACCGACCTTTTCGCCCTCTGCCATGACCCGCCAAAGCCGGTCACAGGGTGGCAGATCGCCCGAAATTGACAGGGGCCGAACCTGACGCACCGGCCCCTCTTTGGCGACGCGAAGCAGGGCGTCGCGCCCGATACAGCCGATGGCGGTCTCTGTTGAACAGAACCGGCCCAGCCCACATTCATGCGGCGTGTTCTCGCGCGTCATGTCGTTGCCATAGGACAAAAGCCCGCCCTCGATCCGTTCGATAATGTTCGGGCATCCCGCCCGCACGTCCAGATCGCGGCCGGCCTCCATCAGCGCATTCCACATCGGCATGCCCAGATCGCTGTCCGGCAGATAGATCTCAAAGCCGCCCTGCTTTGAATACCCCGAACGGGCAATGACGATGTCACGCCCTGCAAAGCTGAAGATGCCATAGCGGAAGAACTTGACGTCCCGAATGGCATCGCCAAAGACACGGGCCGCCAATTCGTCCGCCAAGGGCCCCTGTATCGCCAGCGGCGAGACATCGGGCTCATCAATCAGCACATCAAGGCGATAGCCGTTGGCGATGCCTTTGACCCACAAAAGCAGATCGCTGTCGGCGATGGAGATCCAGTAGCGGTCATCGGCCAGCTTGACGGCCACCGGATCGTTCAGCATGCCCCCGGTTTCATCGACGATCGGCACGTAGAAACACTGGCCCGGCAACATCGCGCGAAGATCGCGCGGCGTCAGGATCTGCATCAGCCGCGCCGCATCCGGCCCGCGCAGTTCCACCTGCCGCTCACAGGACACATCCCAGATCTGGACCTGCGATTTCAGGTGCCGGTAATCTTCTGTCACGCTGTGAAAGACGGTCGGAAGAAGCATGTGGTTATAGACGGTGTAACCTTTGACACCGGCAGCTTCCACGCCATCGGAAAATGGCGTGCGCCGAATACGGCGCGAGGGTGCAATCAAAGCCATCTGTCATCCTTTGGCATAATGATAAGATCCGTGTCGTCGGGCCGTGCACCCGCGGCGGTCAGCATGGCGTGTATCTGGCCGCGGTGATGCGTGCCGTGATTGAACATATGCGTCACGCAAAGCGCCTTGGGCTTGGTCAATTCGCGCCCGAGCACGATCGAAAACCACGCCAGATCGCCTTCCAACTCCGCGCCGTCCAGCGTATCGGCCCAGGTCAGCATTCTTGCGTTCACTTCGGCGCGCCGGGCCTTGAACATCTGCCAGTCCGGAACCAGCGTTCCACTGTCAGCAATACCGCCCTTGGGCGCATCACCGCCGTCAAAACGGCTCATCCAGATCAAATCCCCCCAAAGCAGGTGGTTCATCGTCCTTTCGATGCTGCCAAAGAACGCGCCGCGATCCTTGGCGCGCTCTTCTGGGGTCAGCTCATCAGCGGCGGCGACAAGACTTTCGTTCTGCCACCAGCCATAGCGCGCCATCGTGCTGCAGTACTCAGGCGTGATCATTGGCTTGTCCTCACTTGGGGCCAGCGCCGGACCAGTCGATCGGGCAGATCTCGGCCGATTTGCCGCCAAAATCCCAGACCCGGCCGAAATCACGCACCTTGGACTTTAGCCCGCGCGCGGCGATGATATCGGGCCCCATCCAGTACTTGGTGTTGGTCATCATCACCGGATGGTCGGCACTTGCGCCTTCCAGCATTTCGATCTCGCCTTGGATCTTGCGCCCAATGTACAGACCCCGGCGATTGCCCTCGCGAACGATATCGACCTTTTCGCGCTCGGCGCCGATAATCTCGGACACAAGGAAGGTAAACAGCCCCGTGGTGCCCCCGGCCTGACCCGAAAAGATCTTGAGGATCCCGTTATAGGCCTTTTGCGTTGATCGCTCATCGACGTAGGCGGCAACCTTCCAGTCGCCTTCCGCCATCCGGCCCGGGATCTCGACCATAAGGCCAACGTTCAGCCCCGACAGGTCTTCGCCCTCGTAGTGGCCTTCATCGATAGCGATCGCCATCCAAGCCTTGCAGTCCCCTTCCGTGGGCGGGTGTTTGCCAAGGCTTACAACGCAAGGGCAGAACACGGTGCAAGAGCAGTTCATGAACAGCTCACCCTTGATGGCCCAGTTCGTCGGCTCCATCCGGCGCCGCAATGGATGACTTTGGACACGGCTGTCGATCCGTTGACTGACCGGCAGGCGGTCTGCATCTGGACGTTTCTTTGGCGGCATCTTGGTTATCCTCCGATTGCAAGCGGATAGGCGATTGTCACCAACCCCGCGATGATAAGAACTGCCCCGGCGGGGCGCGTAACGACGTGGCCGATCTGCGGAAGCTTCTCGATCACCATAAAGAGTGTCGCCAGACCCATCCACAGAAGGCTCATGACACCGCCGACAAAACCCAGCGCCATGAAGCCCCAGCAACAGCCCACACAATAGGCGCCAAGCCCAAGGCCCATCCGCAGACCGCCGATGGTTCCGGTGCGCCAGTGGCCCAGAAAGTAACTCATCGGGCTATGGCAAACCCCGTGACAGACATCCTTGGTGCGCGAGAACTGAAAGGCGCCGACACCGATCAAAAGTGCGCCCGTGAACCAGGTCGTCGTCGCCGATCCAAGCCCGTTGATAAGCCCACCGCGCAACAGCCCAAGCTGAGCCAGCGTGATCAGGGCGGCAAATCCGACCCAGACAATAAGATACCCCGCCAGAACGCCCAGCCACCCGCCGCGCGTCCCGTTCGCGCTTAGGATCAGCTTATCATAGCTGGCAAGGGTCGGAACCATCGTCGGCAACATCATCGCCGCCATCATGACCGCCCACATCCAGAACAGCGTACCAAAAGAGGCCATCACCATCGGCTTCATCGCCGAGCTTGCGCCAGACATCTGCGGGCGCCCGATCCAATCGACGCCGGCCATTCCGGCCATGCGATAAAGATACCACCACGACAGAAGGATTATGGCAAAAAAGCCAAGCCAAAGTGCGGTGCGAAGCGAATGATGCATGATCGGCATGAAGGCGTCCGTCGATTCGAAACTTGCGTTCGGGATGCCAGAGATTTAATTGTCAGACAAATGAAAAGTGAGTCAGAAGAAAAACGGCCCGCCGACCTTTCGGCCCAGATCGCAGGTTCAATCCGCGATGCCATCGTCTCGGGGGCGCTGATCGTGGATGCGCGCCTGCCATCAGAGGCCGAATTGTCCGAACAATTCAACGTCTCACGCCCGACGGTGCGAGAGGCGTTGAAACGGCTGGCGGCCCAATCGCTGATCCGCACCCAAAGGGGCGCAACGGGCGGCGCTTTTGTCAACCGCCTGTCCTATGAAGAGGCTTACGGGCAGCAGATCACGACATCGACCCTGCTTCTGTCGATGAATGATGTTGATTTCGCCACCGCTTGCGAGGCGCGTTTCGCGCTGGAGCGCGCCTGCGCCCCGCTCGCCGCCGAGCGCCGCAGCGCCGACCAACTGGCCACCATGCGCACCGAGGTCTACCGCCAGGCACAGCCGGGCCTGAGCGATGAAGGCTTTTGCGCCTCCGACGTGGCCTTTCACCGCGCGCTGGTGGACGGGGCGCACAACCCGGTCCTGTCTTATCAGCTGGCCGGGGCGGTCGAGGCGATGCAGCCCCTGATGAACATGATTACCTTCACCGCGCGCTCTCGCGAAGTGATCGTGGGCCTGCACACCCGCCTTGCCGATGCGCTTGAGGCTCGCGATGCCACCGCCGCAGATCAGCAACTTGCCCAGTTGGCTGAATACACCGCCGAACTTTTCGACAAGCTGCGCCGCGCACGTCAAGGCGCCTGAGTTTCGGGCAAGGATCGATCCTGCCGCGAAATCGCGCCGCGCGCCGGCTTTTCGGGCTTCAAATCAAAGCGCCCTGCCCCTATATTGAACCTGTCTCTTCGGGGACTATGGACATAAACGCGCTCGTAATAAGCGGATCGGACCCGGGGGCGGTACCCGGCGACTCCACCAAAAACCCTTTCATTTGGGGTCATGGGGTCGAAATAGGATCGACGAACGTCTAAAGGGGTTTGCTTTGTCTCGGTGAGGTACCACCGTTATCGGTCCGAACAAGCTAGTTGCAAATGACAACAAAGCTCCGGTTGCTCTCGCTGCGTAAGCAGTGCGAAATACCGAAATCTTAAGCCCTTGCGCCTAGCAGCGTAAGGCGGGGTTCGCAGGCACCTGGCAACAGAAGCCTGCACTTTCCCCCCTACTTTCGCTTTTGTCGTGTGCGCCCCTGCCCCAGCGCCGCCGCAGCGTCCGGCCGTTTTGCATGGATATTTTGCCACAAAGAAGAGCAACCTCGCGCCAAGGGGTTCATATGCGGGCTTTACTTCCACGGCGACATCGGGATTTGTCGGCGATGATGACAGCCCCAGCGCCCCCAAACTTTGAAACTGACCCGCCAACCTTTGGCGAAATGTTGCGGGTATTTGGGCGCATCGGCATCCTCTCCTTTGGCGGGCCTGCCGCGCAGATCGCGCTGATGCATCGCGAACTGGTCGAAGAGCGCCCCTGGATGAGCGAGGCGCAGTTCCTGAACGCGCTTTCCTTTTGCATGCTTCTGCCCGGCCCCGAAGCGATGCAGCTTGCCACCTACTCAGGCTGGCGCATGCGCGGGGTTGCGGGGGGCATTCTGGCCGGGCTTTTGTTCGTCTTGCCCGGGGCCGCGATCGTGCTGGCCCTTTCCGCGCTTTACGCCGCCTATGGGCGCGTTCCGCATTTTGAGGCAATGTTCACCGGCATAAAGGCCGCCGTCGTCATCATCGTGATCGACGCATTGGTGCGCCTGTCGCGCAAAGCGCTTGGCACGCCCGACCGATGGGTTCTGGCAGGACTGTCGTTCTTTGCCATCTTCTTTCTGCAGCTTCCCTTTCCGGCCATCATTCTGGCGGCGGCAAGTTACGGGTTTCTGACGTCAAGGGACCCAAGGCCTGCCGCACCCGCCCCGGCGCGCGCGCGTCCGCTGCGCACGATTGCGATCTGGGGCGCGCTTTGGGCGGCGCCCTTGGTTGCGCTTTGGGCCACAGCGCAAACCCAATTGCTTGAGATCGGGCTTTTCTTTTCGCGCCTTGCGGTCGTGACCTTTGGCGGCGCCTACGCTGTGCTGGCCTATATGGTTCAGGAAGTCGTCACCGATCAGGGCTGGATCACCACAGCGCAGATGATGGACGGGCTTGGCCTTGCTGAAACGACGCCGGGCCCATTGATTCTGGTGACCCAGTTCGTAGGATTTCTTGCCGGATACGGCGCGGGCGGCGCAGGCATGGCGCTTGCCGGCGCGGCGCTGACGCTTTGGGTGACCTTCGTTCCCTGCTTTCTGTGGATATTCCTTGGGGCACCTTACGTCGAATGGATCGCAACCCGGCCCCGCCTGCGCGGCGCGCTTTCGGCAATCACGGCCGCGGTCGTCGGTGTGATCCTGAACCTCTCGCTATGGTTTGCGCTGAACGTCTATTTCAAAAGCCTGCATACTACCGAGCTTGGCGTCTTCCGTTTCCTTTTCCCCGATCTTGCAAGCCTTGATGCAAAGGTCGTAGCGCTATCAATCCTTGCCGCGGCAATGATCCTTTACCGGCGCTGGCCCTTGCCACTTTCGCTTCTTGCCATGGCCCTTCTTGGCCTTGCGGCGGCGACCATCTGAAGCGGCAGGCAAATTGACGCCGCTGACCTCTTTCTTTCCCCGATCAACGCTTCTATGGTTGGCATGCCTGCATCCGGAGTTGCCCAAACTATGTCACGCGACATCGACTATGGAAATCTGATGCACCGCGCGATGCGTGGGCTGATCCATGAGGTATTGCAGGATGTCGAGGCCAATGGCCTGCCCGGGCAGCACCACTTTTTCATCACCTTTGATACCATGCATCCCGATGTCATGATCGCCGATTGGCTGTCGGATCGCTATCCTGACGAGATGACCGTGGTGATGCAGCATTGGTACGATAAGCTGAAGGTTGGCGAAGAAGGGTTTGGCGTGACGCTGAACTTTGGCGACACGCCCGAGGCCCTTTACATCCCCTTTGACGCCATACGGACCTTTGTCGACCCAAGCGTCGAATTCGGGCTTCGCTTTGAAACGCCCGAAGACGAGGACGAGCTTGGCGCGCCCATGGACGAAGACGTCGTTGACGACGACGTCGCGCCCGAGGCAGAGGTCGTCAGCTTGGACAGTTTCCGCAAATCCTGACGCCCGGGTCTGGGCATTCTCATCAAATGTTAACCACTATTCGCCCACAACCGGGGGGTGAAACGAATTGGTGGTTGTATGAACGCTTTGGAACAAAACCTGCTGGACGCGGTTGCCAGCCCGGTTTTCCTGCTTGCTTTGGACAAGGGCGATGATCCGGTCTTTTGCGCATGGAACAAGGCCGCCGCCCTGATGAGCAGAATTGAAGCGGCCGATGCGATCGGAAAGACGGCGGCACAGGTTTTTCCGGGCCGGATCGGGCGCATGGCGGCCGAGCGGCACCGCGCGGCGGCAAGATCGGGTAAAACGGTAAGCTATGAGCTGACACTGCCGGTTCCTTCGGGCGAGCGCCAGATCAGGACCACACTTGAACCGATGCTGGATGCTGATGGTACCGTCCAGCACCTTGTCGGAACGACAATCGATGTCACAGAGGCGCATCACAACAACCTGTCGCGCATTCGCAGAACGGTTGATGTTTCGACAATCGCCGACGAGATGGAACAATTCGTGGCCATGGCCGCGCATGATCTTCGCACCCCGATGCGAAACGTGCAGATCCTGGCGGACAGGCTTCGCAAGGATTTCAAGGACTTGGGCGACGGCAAGCTGGAACTGATCGACTTACTAGAGGAGGTGGGGATCAAGGCGACATCGCTGATATCCGACGTTCTGGCCTATGCACGCACCACCATCGACACCGAAAGATCGCAAACCTTCGAGTTCTCCGAACTGGTGGAAGATGTGGCCGCCGTGATCGACCCCCAAGAGGTGCACCGGATCGAAAGTTCCAACGCCCGTGTTCGTGCAGACAAGACCGTGCTTCAGATCGTTTTGCGCAACCTGATGGATAACGCCATCAAACATTCCGAAAAGGAAAGCGTCGCGATCTCGCTAAGCCTTCGGCCCGGCCCTGATGAGCAGATCGAATGCCAGATTTGCGACAACGGAAAAGGTTTTGCCGACCCGGCCGTTGCCTTTCTGACCGGCGGTGTCTTTCGTCAGGGAACCGGTTTTGGCCTTTTGGGGATCAAAAGGCTGATCCTGACGCGGGGCGGTACAATTTCGGCGGCCCACCCCGAGGAAGGGACCGGAACCATCGTCACTTTGACACTTCCGGGCGAAGTTTTGCAGCTTCTCTGACCGCCAGCCGCGCGCGCAAAGGCGCATCGAGTACCTGCCAGCCAACCTTGGATGGACTTTTTCGCGCCGGCAAAGTATCCCCGGCGCGAACATCAGCCGACAAGGAAAAGGCACATGAACACGCGCACGGAAACCGACAGTTTTGGCCCCCTTGAGGTACCTTCCGACAAGTACTGGGGCGCGCAGACACAGCGCTCAATCATGAATTTTCCCATCGGCTGGGAAAAGCAGCCTGTCGCGATCGTGCGAAGCCTTGGCGTCATCAAACAGGCCTGCGCGATGGCCAACAAATCCTCGGGCAAACTGGACCCCAAGCTTGCCGATGCAATCATTCAGGCCGCCGCAGAAGTTGTCACAGGCAAGCTTGATGACAACTTTCCACTGGTCGTCTGGCAGACAGGGTCTGGCACCCAGTCGAACATGAACGCAAATGAGGTCATCGCGAACCGCGCCATAGAAATCCTTGGCGGCACGATCGGATCGAAAGACCCGGTTCACCCCAATGACCATTGCAACATGGGCCAGTCATCCAACGACACCTTCCCGACCGCGATGCACATCGCAACGGCGATGACCGCGCGGGATGTCACCCTGCCCGGCCTGAAGAAACTGCACGCAGCCCTTGCTGAGAAGGTCAAGGAATTCGACGGCATCATCAAGATCGGCCGCACCCACACCATGGACGCCACGCCCCTGACGCTGGCGCAGGAATTCTCGGGCTACACCCATCAGGTTGCGATGGCGATTGCCCGTGTGAATGACGCCCTTGGCCGGATCTACGAACTGGCGCAGGGCGGCACGGCTGTGGGCACCGGCCTGAACACCGCCAAGGGCTGGGACACTGAAGTGGCCGCCAATATGGCCCAGATCACCGATCTGCCTTTCGTGACCGCACCCAACAAGTTCGAAGCGCTGGCCGCCCATGACGCGATGGTCGAAATGTCGGGCGCGCTAAAGACGGTGGCGGTTTCACTTTTCAAGATTGCCAATGACATCCGCCTTCTGGGCTCTGGCCCGCGCTGCGGCTTGGGCGAGTTGATGCTGCCCGAGAACGAGCCGGGCTCATCGATCATGCCCGGCAAGGTCAACCCAACGCAATGCGAGGCGCTGACCCAGGTTTGTGCGCATGTGATGGGTAATGACGCCGCGGTCGGTTTCGCCGGAAGTCAGGGGCACTTTGAACTGAACGTCTACAAACCCATGATGGCCTATAACGTCCTGCAATCAATGCAGCTTTTGGGCGATGCAGCCACGGCCTTTACCGACAATTGCGTCACCGGCATCCGCGCCAACACGGCCCGTATTGATAAGCTTATGCGCGAATCGCTGATGCTTGTGACGGCACTGGCCCCCGAGATTGGCTATGACAACGCCACGACCGTTGCCAAGACCGCGCATAAGAACGGCACAACCCTGCGCGAAGAGGCAATCGCACTTGGCTTTGTCGATGGCGAGACTTTTGACAGAGTTGTCCGCCCCGAGAACATGATTGGTCCAAAGTGACCAATCCGGTCAACCTGAACCGGATCAGAAAAGAACGGCAGCGGGCCGAAAAGAAGGCCCGCGCCGATCAGAACGCTGCCTATCATGGGCTGACGAAAGACCAGAAAGAGGCGGCCCGGCGCGAAGGCGCGTCAAGCAAAGACCATCTGGACGCGCACCTGCGCACCCCTCCCACGGCCCCCAAATCGCCAAAATAGAACCTTTCATGCGCCCCGTTTCTGCCGCGCCTGCGCGCTACTTTGCGACTCTGGGCGGCGATGCCCTCAAGACTTTGTAAACCTTTGTGGGTGTATTATGAGTAATGTATGGACAGAACTGGAGCGTCACCAGGCGCGCCGCGCGCTTAGACGCGCACGGCGTCATTTGCGTGATCCCAACAGCAAACTGGCACAGCTGATGCTGGCCTACCGTAACGCACAGGCGGCTGGCATCGCCAAGTGGAGCCTACCTGACGTATGAGCGCGCGCCCGAAAAAAAGGTCGCTGACACTTAAGGGACATCGCACAAGCGTGTCCCTTGAGGATGAATTCTGGATGGCTTTTCGCGACATCGCTGCAAAAAAGAAGCGTGCAATCAACGATCTGGCGGCCGAAATTGATGCAGATCGCGGCGTGGACATGGGCCTTGCCTCGGCAATCCGCCTCTT
The DNA here is from genome assembly GCA_030148005.1 of Paracoccaceae bacterium. Lineage (GTDB taxonomy): Bacteria > Pseudomonadota > Alphaproteobacteria > Rhodobacterales > Rhodobacteraceae > JASBSV01. Next base: position 51,901 of record JASBUI010000028.1, read on the forward strand.
TGTGCTGCGCCACTACCGCAGTTCCTGAGCGTCAGCGCGCGGAAATCTTCAGGTTGATCCCGCTTTCCGACCGAACCGTCAGATGCGCCACCGGCACCGGCGGCCTACCCGGCCCCGGCTCAAACTTGTAGGCGCGCAGCAAAAGCGCCAAAATGAGCGGCCCCTCTACCATTGCAAACCCCGCGCCGGTACAGACCCGCGCCCCTGCCGAGAACGGGATGAACGCCTCTCGCAGACAGCTTTTGCCGTTCTGCGTTGACCAGCGCAGTGGATCGAAATCATCGGGTGCCTCCCACAGGCGCGACTGGCGATGCAGGTGCCAAGGAGAGATGACAATCTGAGAGCCGGCCGGAACCCGGCGCTCGCGGAAATGCTCAACCTGGCTTGCCTCGCGCACCATCATCGGAACAGGCGGGTAGAGGCGCAAAGCCTCACGAAAAACATCGCGGATGAACTTCAGCTTCGAAAGCTCTGAGAAATCGGGATTTTCTGAAAGCGTTGCGGCCTCTGCCGCGGCGCGTTCCTGTGTGGCCGGGTCCGCCGCCAAGAGGTACAGCGACCACGCCAAAGCCGATGCGCTGGTTTCATGCCCGGCCAGAAAGAAGATCGCGACCTGATCGACCATCTCTCCTTGCGAAAAACGCTCGCCCGTCTGAGGGTCCGGGGTGGTCATGATCTTGGTCGCCAGATCGTCGGGCGCTGTCCCCGCCTTGATCTGCTCCATGCGCTCGGCCGTCAGATCGGTGATCAGGCGCCGTATTTCCCGTGCGGTTCTGCGCGTCTGGCTTTTAAAAAAGCGCGGCATCCAGCGCGGCAAGGGCAGAAAGGCCGCAAGGTTCAGGATCGGCTGGCTACGCTGATACGTGCGGAACTGATGGAAAACCTCAGAGGCGATCGCATGATCGATCGGAATTGAGAAAAGCGTGCGGAATATGACATCGGCTGCCGCGTGCGAAGTTTCCTCTTCGATCTCGGTGACCCGGCCATCTGCCAGCGGTGCCAGACGCGCCACAGCGGCGTCACCCGCCGCACGCATAGCGCCGAATGTATCGCGCAGGCGCCCGCCCTCGAACGCAGGATCGATGATCCGGCGCTGGCGCTTCCAAACCTCGCCGTTGGTCAGAAACACCGAATTGCCCAGAAGCGGGCGAAGCCCTTCGCCAATACGGTCCGATTTTGGAAAGTCCATCGGCCGCTCATTCAGGACAAGCCGGACTAGATCGGGCTGGTTGATCAGAAACGACCGGAAGAACGGCGTTTTGAACTCGGCCATCCACGCGCGATAAAGCTTGGCTGGCTGGGCCGACAGGATGTCCTGCCGAAAAAGCCGCAGGTAACGCCAAAGCGAAACCTTTTCAGGCCGCGCATCTGGTTTTGGCGCCTTCATACCGACATCGTCCGATAGCGGGACAAGGGAGCCGTGATGCGCGACTTGGACGGCTGGCGCCCCTCATAGCGCACCCTAAGGGGAACGGGCCCTGCGGTGATCTGGAAGTAGTCGTAATCGCCGGGGCGATCAAAGGCGCAGAGGTACTGAAAGTGCAGGCGAAAGAAACGCCAGCGAAGCTCTTTCCAGCGCTCGGCGCTGAGCGTCTGGGTGAAAGCAGCAGAGATCACCAGCGGCCATAGCTGCCCCTTGGGGGCCACGCCCGACACCGCAACCGGATCGCACAGCGCAAAGGCGCAGCCGTCCCCGGGCGCCGTCACATCGACCCAAGTTAGCCCCTTTTGCACTGACAAAAACGCCAGATCAGCGCGAAGCCTGTCTGCCCGCGGCAGGAATGAAACCATCGGCACCACCTGCCCCAGCGACAGGAACGACAAGGCTGGCCCATCTTTGGGAACGCGCCCCTGCCGGAAGAGATCGGCAAGGATGGAAACGGCCAGATGCGCGCCCGAAGAATGGCCAACCACCAGAACTTCATCCACATCGTCGCGCAACGCGCCTGCGATGGCATCGGCAAAACCTGCCATGCGGGCTTCAAGTTCGGGCGGGTTGGCCCCGCCAGAGCGCGCCGAATAGGCGTAGTCGTGCATCAGGTAATAGGCAAAAAGCTTGGCATCCTTGGCCCGGAACCACCGAAGCACAACGACAACCGTAAGTGCGCCAAGCGCCCAGCCAAGCGCTGGATGCACAAGCTGCGCGCCCAGCGTCCCAAGCCCCCAGGCCAGAAGAAAAGCGATCAGGGCCTGACCAAGAAGCATCCCAACGGGGTAAAGGGCCGCGATCACCGGCCCCTTGCGCATCCGCATCAGCCGCCAAAGCGTTCCGGTCGCGATATAGACCCACGCCGTCCGGGCCAGTTGCCAATAGGTGCCGGGGATCGATCCGGCCATGCTGTCGCGGACGATGTCGGACCAGATCAGAACCTCGAAATCGGCATGAGTGTCCTTGCCGTCTATCTGCGACTTGACGGTCCAGCCATAATTCGCGCCGCCGCTCCGGGCCTTCAGGGCAATCTCATAGCCCGAAATGGCGGCCTGCGCCGCGCCCTCCTTGCGGTAAAGTTCGCGATAGCGGCGCGGATGAATCGGGTCATAGCCCGGAATATAGAACACCCGGCGCTTGCCCACGCTGCTTTTGTGGCTGCCCGCCATTGCGCTGCCTCTCGTTGCCTTTAGGCGAAAGGATAGCGGAAAAGATCGGCGAAAATAAGCCTGTTAGCCGATCATTCCAAGGGCTGGAAACTTTTCAAGAAGCCACCATGAAAACGCCGTGAATGCCCCGGTCAAAAGCGCAACGCCAACAAGGACCAAAAGAGCGCCCATCGCCTTTTCGATCAGCCCCATGTGGCGCTTAAGCCGGCCCATCACGCCCATGGCGCGCTGAATGAAGATCGCCGCCAGTAGGAACGGAAGACCCAGTCCCAAGGCGTATATCCCAAGAAGGAAAGTGCCGCGCGCAACCGACGCTTCGGAGGCGGCAATCGACAGGATCGCGCCCAGCTGCGGCCCGATACAAGGCGTCCAGCCAAAGGCAAAGGCCAGCCCAAGCACATAGGCCCCCAAGGCAGAGCCGCCCTTGTCGCCCGCATCAAGCCGTGCCTCACGGTTCAAAAGCGGAATGCGAAAGATGCCAAGGAAATGCAGGCCGAAGACAATGATCACAACCCCGGATATCTGCGCAAAAAGGTCCTGATTGCGCAGGAAGAACGCGCCAAAGGCCGAGGCGGTAAAGCCCAGAAACAGAAACACCGTCGAAAGCCCCAGCACAAAGAAGATCGCCGGCACGATCGCCCGCCAGCGCGAGGTTTGCCCGCCGGTCATCTCGTTCAGCGACATGCCCCCCATATAGGCCAGATAGGGCGGCACGATCGGCAGGACGCAAGGACTTAGGAATGAAAGCACTCCTGCCGCCAGCGCAATCATCATTGCCGGTAGAAGCGATGCGTCGATTATTTCAAGTCCGAACATATTCCATTTCCCTAATTCCTCACACTGACATATGAGAAGAATGAGGGCGCGTCACGTCCGCTTACGTCACAACTCTGTGGAGTAACTGTAACATGACCAACATCGAACCCGGATCCGCTTGGGATCAGGAACTGGATGCGGCGGGGCTTTTGTGCCCCCTGCCCGTCCTGAAAGCCCGCAAACGGCTGTCGGCAATGCAAAGCGGTCAGGTGCTGCGCGTTCTGGCCGACGATCCTGCCGCGGTGATCGATGTGCCGCATTTCTGCGCTGAAAGCGGTCACCGGCTGATTGCCAGTGACACCGGCGCCAGCCCGCAGATTTACCTTATCGAAAAGAAATAGCCCCGCGCGGCCACGAAAAAGGGCGCTGAACTTGCATCCAGCGCCCTTGTAACTGATCCGATCAGAAGCTGCCTAGCGGCCCAGTGACCACCAGCCGCGCTTTTTCGGCGCGCCGTCGTCTTCTTCGGCCGGGGCCGCGCTTTCGCTTTTGGGGGCCTCTGCCCGCTGCATCTCAACCACAGTTTCGGTTGCGGCTTCTGTTTCGGCCTTGGCCTTTGTGCGCCGACGCTTTGGCGCAGGCTTGGCAGCGGCCTCTTCTTGCGGCGCGGCTTGGGCCACTTCAGCTTCGTTTTCGGTCTTGGCCTCGGCTACCTCGGCCGCTTTTTTGCGCGGCGCGCGTTTGCGCTTGGGCTTTTCGGCAACTTCCGGTGCCGGCTCTTCCGCTGTGGCCTCGCTTGCAGCGGGCTCGTCGCTTTGGGCCTCGGCATCTGCCTTTGGTGCGGCCTTCTTGCGGGGCGCGCGCTTGCGCTTTGGCTTTTCAGCAGCCGGCGCTTCTTCGCCAGCATCCGCCGCGACATCGGTTGCCACGGTCTCTTCTGCAACTGGCGTCGCTTCCGTGGCCTCCGCTTCGGTCTGGGTCTCGGCGTTTTTGCGTGAGGACCGTCTGCGGCGCGACTTGGGCTTGGGGGCCTCTTCGCCGGTCTCTGCCTCTGCGCTTGTTACAGCTTCAGCGCCCTCGGCAGGCTCTGAGCCCTCGGCCTGAGTTGCTGGCTGCGCCTCATCCCGGCGACCTTCGCCGCCGTTCTGTGCCTCACCATTCTGGTTGTCACCGTTAGAGCCGCCCCGCCGACGCCGACGACGCCGGCGACGCTTTTTGGGTTGCGGGTTCTCTTCGGCGCTTACCTCTGGACGCGCTTCATCCGCATCATCGGCCTCGGCCACATCTTCGGCCTCGTCAATATCGCTCATCAGCGATGCATCCACCGAAACGACGGATGTAGACGCCTCGACAACGCGCGTGGCCGTCTTGAATTTTTCGATCGAGAAATCAGGCGCGATCAGGAAAGGATCGGCTTCAACCCGAACTGACAGGCCATAGCGGGCCTCAATCTGGGCGACATGCTCTCGCTTGTTGTTCATCAGGAAGTTCACGATCGCGACTGGCGCTTTCAAGAGAACCTCGTTCGAACGGCGGCGCACGCCTTCCTCTTCCAACTGGCGCAGGATCGACAGCGCAAGGCTGTCATCGGAACGGATCAGACCCGTGCCGTGGCACGCCGGGCAAGGCTGTGTTGTCGCCTCAAGCATTCCCGGGCGCAGACGCTGGCGCGACATCTCCATAAGGCCAAAGCCGCTGATCCGGCCCACCTGAATGCGGGCGCGGTCGGTCTTAAGCTTGTCCTTGAAGCGCTTTTCGACGGCGGCGTTGTTCTTACGCTCTTCCATGTCGATAAAGTCGATCACGATCAGACCGGCCAGATCGCGCAGGCGCAACTGGCGGGCAACTTCTTCGGCAGCTTCGAGGTTGGTCTTAAGCGCCGTTTCCTCGATCGAACCTTCCTTGGTGGCCCGGCCCGAGTTCACGTCGATCGCCACCAGCGCTTCGGTCACGCCGATCACGATGTAGCCACCCGATTTCAGCTGAACGGTCGGGTTAAACATACCGCCAAGGTAAGTCTCAACCTGATAGCGCGCCAAAAGCGGCAGCGGATCGGTATAGTGTTTCACGTTCTTGGCGTGGGACGGCATGATCATCTTCATGAAGTCCTTGGCCGTCCGGTATCCGGCCTCACCCTCGACGATCACCTCGTCAATCTCGCGGTTATAAAGATCGCGGATCGAGCGTTTGATCAGATCGCCTTCTTCATAGATTTTCGCCGGCGCGATGCTTTTCAGCGTCAGCGCGCGAATCTCTTCCCAAAGGCGCTGAAGGTATTCGTAGTCGCGCTTGATCTCGGACTTGGTGCGCTTGGCCCCTGCCGTGCGCACGATCAGACCGGCGCCATCGGGCACATCGATCTCGTTCGCGATATCCTTAAGCTTCTTGCGGTCGGCGGCATTGGTGATCTTGCGCGAAATGCCACCACCGCGGGCGGTATTGGGCATCAGAACGCAGTAGCGACCGGCAAGCGACAGGTATGTGGTCAGCGCCGCACCCTTGTTGCCGCGCTCTTCCTTGACGACCTGAACCAGAAGGATCTGGCGAACCTTCACAACTTCCTGGATCTTGTAGCGGCGCGCACGCGGCTTGCGCGGGCGGCGAATCTCTTCGGTGACATCTTCATCCGCGATGGATTCGATCTCATCATCCTTGTCCGAAGCGGCAATGACCTCATCATCATCAGCGTGATGTTCGTCATAAGCCTCTTGCACGGCCTCTTCTGAATGGGCCTCGTCCGCCACATCCGCATCTGGCGCTTTTTCGGCTTCGACGACAGGTTGTTCCTGCGCGTCTGCGCCGGTCAGAGAAACCGGTGCGCCATCGTCATCGGCGCCCTCGTCCAGATCCAGCGTTTCCATTCCCGGAATATCGCCCGATGCAACCTCGCGCGTTTCAACCGGGTCGGTAACCTTGGCCTCTTCGGCCTTTGCCCGACCGCGACCGCGCGAACGTGAACGCTTGCGCGGCTTTTCCTCTTCTTCCGACTGAGCCTCTGCATAAGCGCGCTCTTCGGCCAGAAGGGCCTGCCGGTCAGCGACCGGGATCTGGTAATAGTCGGGATGAATCTCTGAGAAAGCCAGGAAACCGTGGCGGTTTCCGCCGTAATCAACAAAGGCCGCCTGAAGCGACGGTTCGACCCGTGTAACCTTTGCTAGATAGATATTCCCGGCGATCTGCCGTTTATTCTCGGATTCAAAGTCAAACTCTTCAACCTTGTTTCCGTCGACCACCACAACGCGGGTTTCTTCCGCGTGGGTGGCATCGATAAGCATCTTTTTTGCCATTCTTGCTTTCTGCACCTTCGCAGATCTCGTCCGCCCGGGGGCGCCAAGTTTTGCGGGTGGTGTCTGG
>JASBUI010000002.1 GCA_030148005.1 Paracoccaceae bacterium
TAATGGGTATCCAAGCAGCCGAAATCTCTGCGATCCTCAAGGAGCAGATCAAGAACTTTGGCCAAGAGGCTGAAGTTGCCGAAGTGGGCCGTGTGCTCTCTGTTGGGGACGGTATTGCCCGTGTCCACGGTCTGGACAATGTCCAGGCCGGTGAGATGGTCGAATTCCCCGGTGGTATCCGCGGAATGGCGCTGAACCTCGAAGTTGACAACGTCGGTGTCGTTATCTTCGGCGCTGACCGTGACATCAAAGAAGGCGATGTCGTCAAGCGGACCAACTCGATCGTTGACGTCCCCACAGGTGACGCACTTTTGGGCCGTGTTGTTGACGGTCTGGGCAACCCTATCGATGGCAAGGGCCCGATCAAGACAAAGACGCGCTCTGTTGCTGACGTCAAAGCTCCGGGCATCATCCCGCGTAAATCGGTGCACGAGCCGATGGCAACGGGTCTGAAATCCGTTGACGCCATGATCCCGGTCGGCCGTGGCCAGCGAGAGCTGATCATTGGTGACCGCCAGACAGGCAAGACTGCCATCGCTCTGGACACGATCCTGAACCAGAAATCCTATAACGAGGCCGCCGGCGACGACGAAAGCAAAAAGCTTTACTGCGTATACGTCGCCATCGGTCAAAAGCGTTCGACTGTTGCTCAGCTCGTCAAGAAGCTGGAAGAAACAGGCGCCATCGAATATTCGATCGTGGTCGCGGCAACCGCCTCTGACCCCGCTCCGATGCAGTTCCTTGCCCCTTACGCGGCAACTGCCATGGCCGAGTTCTTCCGCGACAACGGCCGCCACGCCCTGATCATCTATGATGACCTGTCCAAACAGGCCGTTTCCTACCGTCAGATGTCGCTCTTGCTGCGCCGCCCGCCGGGACGTGAAGCTTACCCGGGTGACGTTTTCTACCTGCACTCGCGCCTTCTGGAGCGTTCAGCAAAGCTGAACGAAGACAACGGCTCTGGTTCGCTGACGGCGCTGCCGATCATCGAAACGCAAGGTGGTGACGTTTCGGCGTTTATTCCGACCAACGTGATCTCGATCACTGACGGCCAGATCTTCCTTGAAACCGAACTTTTCTATCAGGGTATCCGCCCTGCGGTTAACACCGGTCTTTCGGTTTCGCGTGTTGGTTCGTCCGCTCAGACAAAGGCGATGTCCTCGGTTGCGGGCCCCGTCAAACTGTCGCTGGCCCAGTACCGCGAAATGGCGGCCTTCGCCCAGTTCGGTTCGGACCTCGACGCTTCGACACAGGCCCTGCTGAACCGCGGTGCGCGTCTGACAGAGCTTATGAAGCAGCCGCAGTACTCGCCGCTGACCAACGCCGAGATTGTTTGCGTGATCTACGCGGGCACCAAGGGTTACCTCGACAAGATCGCACTGTCCGATGTGGGCCGTTTCGAACATGATCTTCTTGCGCATCTGCGGAACAAGCATGCGGCCCTTCTGGCCGACATCTCCGACAATGACCGCAAGGTCAAAGGTGACCTGGAAGACGCAATCAAAGCTGCTCTCGACGAGTTTGCCGCTGACTTTGCTTAAGGGGAGACGCGGCAATGCCAAGTCTTAAGGACCTTAAAAACCGGATCGGGAGTGTTAAGAACACTCGTAAGATCACGAAAGCCATGCAGATGGTCGCGGCGGCGAAACTTCGCCGCGCCCAGGAAGCTGCCGAGGCGTCGCGCCCCTATACGGAACGGTTCAATGCCGTGATGTCGGGACTTGCGGCGTCCATGGGCGATGCATCGGGCGCACCCACTCTTCTTGCCGGAACCGGCAAGGATCAGGTGCACCTTCTGGTCGTCATGACCGCCGAGCGCGGGCTTTGCGGTGGCTTCAACGCCAATATCTCGAAGCTGGCAAAGGCACGTGCAAACGCGCTGACCGCCGAGGGCAAGACCGTCAAGATCCTGACAGTCGGCAAAAAAGGCCGCGATGCGCTTAAGCGTGAGTATGGCCAGTACTTTGTCGGCCACGTGGATCTGACAGAGGTCAAGCGCATCGGTTATAGCGACGCTCAGGGCATTGCCCGGGACGTGCTGGCACGCTTTGAGGCGCATGAGTTTGATGTTGCGACGATCTTTTACGCAAAGTTCGTCAACGTGGTCACACAGATCCCGACACAGCAACAGATCATCCCTGCGGTCTTTGAAGAACAGGAAGATGCGGCTTCGACGGTTTATGACTATGAACCCAGCGAAGAGGCGATCCTTGCCGACCTTCTGCCGCGCGGCGTGGCGACACAGCTGTTTTCCGCCCTTCTGGAAAACGGCGCCTCTGAACAGGGCGCACGGATGTCGGCCATGGACAACGCGACACGTAACGCAGGCGAAATGATCGACAAGCTGACGATCGAGTTCAACCGCTCGCGTCAGGCCGTCATCACGAATGAACTGATTGAAATTATCTCGGGCGCGGAAGCGCTCTAAGACGAACCGGAGAAACGACATGGCAAATGCAAAAGGCAAGGTGACCCAGGTCATTGGCGCCGTTGTGGACGTGCAGTTCGAGGATGAACTTCCAGAGATCCTGAACGCGCTGACGACACTAAACAATGGCAACAAGCTGGTTCTTGAGGTTGCTCAGCACCTTGGTGAGAACACAGTTCGTTGTATCGCGATGGACGCGACTGAGGGTCTGGTTCGTGGCGCAGAAGTTAAAGACACAGGCGCCCCCATTTCGGTGCCCGTTGGCAACGCAACTCTTGGCCGCATCCTGAGCGTCATCGGCGAGCCGGTGGACGAACAGGGCCCGGTCAAAACCAAGGAATCGCGCGCGATCCACGGCGATGCACCCGCATTCGCAGATCAGTCGACCGAGACCGAGATCCTGACCACAGGCATTAAGGTCATCGACCTTCTGGCGCCTTATACCAAGGGTGGTAAAATTGGTCTCTTCGGCGGTGCCGGCGTGGGCAAGACAGTTCTGATCATGGAACTGATCAACAACATCGCCAAGGTGCACTCGGGTGTGTCGGTTTTCGCCGGTGTGGGCGAGCGGACACGTGAAGGTAACGACCTTTACCACGAGATGATCGAATCCGGCGTTATCGTTCCCGACAACCTGTCGGAATCCAAGATTGCCCTGGTCTACGGCCAGATGAACGAGCCTCCGGGAGCACGTATGCGCGTTGCACTGTCCGGCCTGACACTGGCCGAGCAGTTCCGCGACGACACAGGTTCGGACGTTCTGTTCTTTGTCGACAACATCTTCCGCTTTACGCAAGCGGGCTCTGAGGTTTCGGCGCTTCTGGGCCGTATTCCTTCGGCGGTTGGCTATCAGCCGACACTGGCAACGGACATGGGCGCGATGCAGGAACGTATCTCGTCGACCAAATCGGGTTCGATTACGTCGGTTCAGGCCGTATACGTTCCCGCCGACGACCTTACCGACCCGGCACCTGCAACATCCTTTGCGCACCTTGATGCGACGACGGTTCTTGACCGTGCGATTTCGGAAAAGGGTATCTACCCTGCCGTGGACCCGCTGGGTTCGACATCGCGCCTTCTAGATCCGCTGATCATCGGTGATGAGCACTACAAGGTTGCAACGGACGTTCAGCAGATCCTTCAGCGCTACAAGTCGCTTCAGGACATCATCGCCATCCTCGGCATGGACGAACTGTCGGAAGAAGACAAACTGACCGTTGCGCGTGCTCGTAAGATCGAACGCTTCCTGTCCCAGCCTTTCGACGTGGCCAAAGTGTTCACCGGCTCGGACGGCAAGCAGGTTCCGCTGGCCGACACGATCTCGTCGTTCAAAGCGGTTGTCGCTGGCGAATACGATCACCTTCCCGAAGCGGCCTTCTACATGGTTGGCGGCATCGACGAAGTGATTGCAAAGGCCGAACGTCTGGCCGCAGAGGCAGCATAAAATGGCAGATACTCTGCAATTCGATCTGGTCAGCCCCGAGCGGAGCCTTGCTTCGCTTGAGGTGACCGAGGTCCAGATCCCGGGGTCCGAAGGTGACATGACGGCGATGGCGGGGCATGCCCCGACAATCACCACGCTGCGCCCCGGTATCCTGCGCATTGTCAGCGCTGAAGGGACCCAAAGCTTTGCGGTCACGGGCGGGTTTGCGGAAATCACCGCAGCGGCGACCTCTGTTCTTGCAGAGCGGGCCATGCCGGCCGATGCCGTTACGGCCGAAATGATGGCCGAAATGAAGGTCGAGGCTGAGAAATTTGCCGAAGGCGCAACCGGTGAAACCCGGGATGTTGCCGACAAGCTGGTCGCGGAAATGTCCGAGCTGGCCGGTGCTCTTAGCCTTTAAAACCCCAAAAATTGTGGAAAAACCCCGGCCTGCCGGGGTTTTTTGCTTTCTTGGCCCAACTTTTGCCGAGTTTTCGAACAAATAAGCCGTGGTCGAAAGGCACCGCATGAAGCGCTTGAGAAACCATTTGATTGGCGTTGACCAAGGAACGGTCAACATGTTTTCGGATTTCGAAGACGGTGGTGAGATGTGGACCGGCACCGGCCCGCGAGAGCGCCGTCAGGCCGTTCGCTTTTCTGAAAAATTCAAGTCCGAGCCAACGGTCATGGTCAGCCTGACCATGTGGGACACCGATCATGCCTCGAACATGCGCGCCGAAGTGACCGCCGAAGAGGTGACACCCGAAGGGTTTGACCTTGTCTTCAGAACTTGGGGCGACAGCCGTGTGGCACGGGTGCGCGCAGGCTGGACCGCGATGGGCGAGCTGCGCCAGTCCGACGACTGGGAACTTTACTGAACATCTGAAAAACGCTGGGCCTATTCGGCCGCGTAAAGACCTTCGTAGATCGGGACAAGCGTTTGCGTGTCGAAAAGCGATGAAACGCTGGTGCCGTTCCAGATGTTGAGGATCGCTTGAGCAAACATCGGAGCGGTCGGGACGATGCGGATGTTCGCCGCCGATTTCACGGCGTTCGTCGGCTCTATTGAATCGGTGATGACAAGCGACTTCATGACCGAGTTGGTGATCCGGTCGACGGCTGGGCCGCTTAGAACGCCATGCGTGATATAGCTGTGAACCTCGGTGGCGCCTGCCGCCATCAGAACTTCGGCGGCTTTGCACAAGGTGCCTGCCGTGTCGCAGATGTCATCAACGATAATGCAACGCTTGCCTTCGACGTTTCCGATAACGGTCATTTCGGCGATCTCGCCGGGCTTTTCGCGGCGTTTGTCGACGATCGCAAGCGGCGCGCCGATCCGCTGGGCCAGCTCGCGCGCGCGCGCCACGCCGCCCACATCGGGTGAGACGATCATCACGTCATCCATCTTCTTGAAATGGTGCATGATATCGAGCGCGAAAATGGGCGAGGCGTAAAGGTTGTCGACGGGCAGATCGAAAAAGCCCTGAATTTGCGCAGCGTGAAGGTCCATCGTCAGCACCCGCTCGATCCCGGCCTCGGCGATCAGGTTCGCAACAAGCTTGGCCGAAATGGGGGTGCGCGCCTTGGTGCGGCGGTCCTGACGGGCATAACCAAAATAGGGGATCACGGCGGTAATGCGGGCCGCCGATGACCGGCGCATTGCATCCGCGATGATCAACAACTCCATCAGGTTGTCGTTGGCCGGGTTCGACGTCGGCTGGATGATGAACATATCCTCACCGCGAACGTTCTCGAACACTTCGACAAAGATTTCCTGATCGTTGAACCTTTCGACCCGGGCATCGACCAGTCCCACATTGATCCCGCGGTGCATTGACATGCGGCGGGCTACGGCTTCTGCCAGCGGGCGGTTGGCATTTCCAGAGATCAACTTGGGTTCGGTGAGTGTCGGCATCTATCAGCGGTCCATGATTGCTGTGCGCGAAAAAGAGGGATTCGCAACGTTGACACCGCTTAGCATGGGGCTACGGTCGCGCAAACATTCCATTCCAAAAGGAGCGCCCGAATGGCCCATATTGATTATTTTTTTGCAACGATTTCACCATTTACCTATCTGACCGGAACCCGGCTTGAAGAGATGGCAAAGGCACATGGCGCAACCATCACCTACAAGCCGCTCGATATCATGGGGCTCTTTGCGCGCACCGGGGGCACACCGCCCAAGGACCGGCACGTAAGCCGTCAGGAATACCGCCTGCAAGAGATGCGTAGGCAGTCCGCCAAGGCGGGCCTGAAACTGAACCTCAAGCCGGCGCATTGGCCCACTAACCCCGCGCCGTCCTCATACGCCATCATCGCCGCGCAAGCCGCTGGCGGCGGGGATATGGGCAAGCTTGTGCATTCACTGACAACCGCCTGCTGGGCTGGCGAAAAGGACATCGCTGAAGACGCCGTTGTGAAGGCCTGTCTTGAAAGCGCTGGCTTTGACCCCGCGCTGGCCGATCAGGGGCTTCTGGCAGGCGCTGAAACCTATGCCGTCAACCTTGAAGAGGCGGTCAATCGCGGCGTCTTTGGCGCGCCTTTCTACATCATCGGGGATGAGCGTTTCTGGGGTCAGGACCGGCTTGATGATGTCGAGGCGCATCTGAAAAACGCCTGATGCCGAAGGCCGTAGAGATTTTCGGCACAGGTCCGCGCCGGGCGGTTGCCTTGCATTGCTCGCTTGCGCGCGGCAGTGCTTGGGGACCGCTGGGCGCGCGGCTTGGTGATCTTCTGACCTTGGAAGCCCCCGATCTGACGGGCCACGGCGATGCGCCGGATTGGGTGCCAGAGGTTGCCTATCACGAACAGGCGCTGGCCATCATCGACCAGATCGTTGGCCCCGGTCCCGTCGATCTTTTCGGCCATTCGCTTGGCGCCGTTCTTGCGCTGGCCTTTGCAGTGAAAAACCCCGCGCGGGTGCAAAGCCTTATCCTCTATGAGCCGGTGCTTTTTGCCGCTCTGGACGACAGGGCGCCAAAGCTCAAAACTCAGTCCCGCGACCAATTGGCCGATGTCCTTGCGTCCCTGTCCCAAGGCGACCGGGAAGAGGCGGCAAAGGTTTTCACCTCGGTCTGGGGCGGCTCGCAGTCCTGGGACCAGATACCGGCAGGCCAACGCGACTATATTGCCAAGCGCATACATCTGATCCCTGCGGGCAATCCGCTTTTGTATGAGGATGCCAGCGGGATACTGGCGCCGGGCGCGCTTGAGGCGGTCAAGGCGCCCGCCTTGCTGTTGCACGGCGATTGTTCGCCCGCAGCGGCCGGCGTCATCCAAGAGGTTCTGGAAGTAAGGCTGCCGAATGCGCGCCGCTGCGAAATCAAGGGCGGCGGGCATATGGCGCCGATCACCCGCTCGGCCGAGGTTGCCGCACTGGTGCGCCCGTTCCTGACGAATTTCGGGGCCTAGGCCCGGCTACTGCGCCAGAATTTCAAGAAACCTGTCAGTATCTTCGCGCCGGGACGACCAGTCGCAGACAAGGCGCGCCTCAAGCATGTCGGCAGGATCACCTGCGCCGATCTCTCCGTCGCTGGGCAGGTAAACCGCCCCGGCCTTTTGCAGGCGCAGATGGGCCTCGCGCGGCCATTTGGCAAAGATCATGTTCGCCTCGGGGGCATACGCGAACGTGGCGCCAGCCTCTTGCATGCCCTTGGCCAGATAGGCGCCGGCGGCATTGGCGCGACTCGCCAGTTCAAGCCAAAGATCGCCCTTCAGGTAGGCCTGCATCTGGGCCGACAGATAGCGGTGCTTGGAAAAAAGATGCGCCCCGCGCTTGCGGCGCAACTCGAACTCATGCGCCTTTGCGGGATCGAAAAAGACCACGCATTCCACGCCCAAAAGCCCGTTCTTGGTGCCGCCGAAGCTAAGCGCATCAACCCCTGCCTTCCACGTCAGATCGGCGGGCGCGCTTTGGGTCGCGGCAACCGCATTGGCAAACCTTGCGCCATCCAGGTAGACGGGAAGGTCAAATTCCTTGGCAACCGCACAGATCGCGGCAGTTTCCTGCGCTGTGTATACCGTGCCGGTTTCGGTGACATTGGTGATTGATACCGGTCCGGGCTGTGGGCCGCGAACGCCGAAAGATGCTTTGCGAACAATCTCTTGCCGAAGCGCTTGGGGGTCGATCTTGCCTTCGGGCGAGGCGATGGGTGTCAGTTGCGCGCCGCCGGTAAAGAATTCGGGCGCGCCGCATTCATCCTCGCGGATATGGGCCATCGGGGCGCAAAAGATCGCGCTCCATGGATCGGCGAGCGTGGCAAGGGCAAGAACGTTGGCGGCCGTTCCGGTGGCCACAAGATAGACGGCGGCCTGCGGCGCTTCGAACAGGGCGCGGATGTCGCGGCGCAGATCCTCCATCGCCTGCTCAGAGCCATAGGGCAGGGCATAGCCCGTGTTGGCATCGGCAAGGGCCTGCATCACGCTGGGATGCGCGGGGCCTGCATTGTCAGAAGCAAAAAACATCAGCTTGGCTCTTCTATGATGTGATCTTCCCAGTCGTCTTCATCGACCTCGAACTCGGGCACTGTCCAGCCGCGCACAGATACGCCGGCCTGATGCACCGTCTCGGGATCGCCCGAGATCAGCGGGTGCCAGTCGTAAAGGGACTTGCCCTCGAATAGCAGCCGGTAGGCGCAGGTTGCGGGCATCCAATAGGCGTGATCGGCGATGTTGCGGGGGGTCAGGTGAATGCATTCGGGCACGAACTGTTTGCGAAGCTCGTATTGCCCGCAGCGACAGGTTTCGCCATCCAGAAGGCGACAGGCAACGCGGGTCAGGGCAACCTCGCCGGTATCGGCATCCTCAAGCTTGTTCAGACAGCATTTGCCGCAACCATCGCAAAGCGCTTCCCACTCGCGCGGGCTTAGGCTCTTGAGTGGCACATGTTCCCAGAATTTGTCGCGCAAACCGTCGCGGTTGATGGGGTCTTTCATGCTCTGGCCGGGGTTTTTGCAAGGATATCGCGCGCGCGGTCGCAATCCTTGTCCATCTGGGCGATCAGCCCTTCAAGGTCGTCGAACCGCGCTTCTGGGCGCAGAAACTCGACCAGCGCGACAGAGATATGCGCGCCGTAAAGATCGCCAGAGAAGTCAAAAAGATAGGTTTCGATATTGGGTTCATGACCATCGAACATCGGGCGCACGCCGATCGATGCTGCGCCGCCATAGTGCCCGGCGTTCGGGCCTGACAGGACATCCACCTTGACCGCATAGACCCCGAACTTGGGCTGGTGCAGGCCCGCGATGGACATGTTGGCCGTCGGAAACCCAAGCTCTCGGCCGCGCTGAAAGCCGCGGATCACCTTGCCATCGACGCGGTGCCAGTGCCCCAGCATGGCCGCTGCGTCGCCGGGGCGCCCGTCGCTCAGGGCGCGGCGGATGTTGGTCGATGAAACCTCACCCGTGCGCCCTTCGACGATCTCGGCGATGGTGACGCCAAAGCCAAGCTCTTGGCCGAAACGCACCAGATCGCCCGCATCGCCCGAGCGCCCTTTGCCAAAGCAGAAGTCGGCGCCGACAACGACATGGGCCAGACCCAGACCCTTGCTGATAACCTTCTCGGCAAAAGCTTCGGCCGAAAGGTTGGCCAGCGCTTGGTTGAAGGCAACTTCGTAAAGCAGCTTTACGCCAAGTTTTTCCATGCGGTTGGCCTTGGCCTCGGCGTTCATAAGGCGAAACGCGGGGGCCTGAGGGGCGAAAAACTCGCGCGGGTGCGGTTCAAACGTCATGACGCCCAAAGGCGCGCCGATTGCATCGCCGGCCTTTTTTGCCAGATCAAGCACCGCCTGATGGCCAAGGTGCACGCCGTCGAAATTACCAATCGCGGCGCTTGCGCCCTTGTCAGCCTTGGCGACGAATTCTATGTCCCGGATAATCCGCATGCCGATGGCCTAGCGCGGCCAGTGGGCCAGCACAAGCCGGGCCGCGCGCGCGGCGGGTAAAATCTTTGGCGGTCTTGGCTGTGGGTCAGTCGAACTTGCGCGAGGGCGCAAGGACCGTCGCCTCGCCCTTCAGAACCACCGTTTTGCCCACGGCGCAATGCGTGGCCAGCGTCACGCGGCGCTTGGCGTGATCAATGGCGGTCACTTCCACTTCGGCGCGGACCATGTCACCGGGGCGCACGGGCGCCATGAACTTCAGCGTCTGGCCCAGATAGACCGTTCCGTGCCCGGGAAGCTGCTCTCCGATCACCGCTGAGATCAGCCCGGCGGTCAGCATCCCGTGGGCGATTCGCCCTTCAAAGATCGTGTCGTGGGCATAGTCATCGTCCATGTGGACAGGGTTGTGGTCGGTCGACACCTCGGCAAAAAGTTCGATGTCGCGATCGGTTACCACCTTTAGCAGATCGCGCTTCATGCCGATCTCAAGGTCTTCGATACAAATTGTTCCGCGAGGCATGTTGTCCAGCATCGAGCAAGCCCTTTTGGCGATTCCACGCTAGGGTCTTAGCTGGTTCCGCCAGTTTCTGCAATGCAGAAAGTAATAAAAATCTGAAATGCGTTGCGGTTTCGACATTTTGTTGCGCGGCGGCTTAGCGCAGGAAACCGATGGAGTAACGAGGCTCAAGCTTTGCCTGCAAAAGATAGGCGTCCAACAGGGCGGCGTCGGGCTGATGCTTGGTGCCGGTTTCCTTGGCGGCAAGGCCACCGGTGATGAAAAGGCAATCAATATCCTCGCCCATCGCGCCCTGAACATCTGTGTGGATGCCATCGCCAATGGCAAGGATGCGGCTGGAATGGGCGTCTTTGCCCAGTTCCGCCAGCCGCCGGTGTGCCAGATCATAGATCGGCGGATGCGGCTTGCCGAAATAAAGGCTCTGCCCGCCCATCTCCGTGTAAAGGCGGGCCAGAGCGCCGGCGCACCATTCGCGCTTGTCGCCCCGGTCGACAACGATGTCCGGATTGGCGCAAAGCAGCGGCAGGCCGCGTGTCTTGGCCAAAAGGAAGGCGGGGCGGTTGACTGATGGATCGGCCTGCGGATCGAATGGGCCGGTGCAAACGATGCCATCGGCCTCGGCCAGTTCGACCTGAGTGATTTCGACCGGGTCTTCCACCACGGCGATGGGATCAAAAAAGCTTTGGTCATGCGGCTCGCCGATGAACCAGACCTTCTTGCCCACGGCGCCGCGGAACATGGCGGCGCGCGCGCTGTCGCCCGAAGTTGCGATCGTGTCCCAACATTCGGGCGAGACGCCGATATGTTCCAGCTGCTTGGCAACGGCAGCGCGGTGGCGCGGCGCATTGGTCACCAGACAGACCGCCCCGCCGCCCTTGCGATAGTTGATCAGCGCCTCGACCGCGCTTGGGATCGGGGCGACGCCGTCATGCACACAGCCCCAAAGGTCGACGAAAAGGGCGTCGTACTTTGCACTGACCTCCGCCA
The DNA here is from genome assembly GCA_030148005.1 of Paracoccaceae bacterium. Lineage (GTDB taxonomy): Bacteria > Pseudomonadota > Alphaproteobacteria > Rhodobacterales > Rhodobacteraceae > JASBSV01. The sequence continues at coordinate 11,234 of JASBUI010000002.1, forward strand.
GGTTCTCGATGATCTGCGTCATTTCTGATCCTTTCGGCGGTGCCGGGCGCCCTTTTGCCGGGGCCTTGTTGCGCTGTTGAAACTACAGCTTGAGGTTCGGGATGATCTGCTTTTTCCGGCTCATGATGCCGGGCAGAACAACCGTGTCACCTTCAACGGTCGCGCCAAAGCTGGCCTGCGCCACGCGTTTGGTCAGATCGTTGGGAACCAGCAGCGTAGCCTCTTCGTTCAGGATGTCGACCACGAATAGAAGAACCTCGTTCACCTTGTCCTCACCGGCGACGGCGGGCATCGCTTCCATCAGCTCTGCCTTGCGGTCCAGAACCATCTTGGGCGAGGTCGTCTCAAGAACAGAGACGCGGAACTTGACGCCCTCGACCTCATATTCCTTGCTGTCCATGCGCAATAGCTCGGTCGCGGAAAAGGCCGAGACATCGGATTTCGCCGCGAACATCTCGGCGGCGTATTCGGGGATAGAGATACCCAGCTCTGAGGCAAGCTTTTCGCCAAGCTCGCGGTCCTGATCGGTGGTCGTGGGCGAGCGAAACTCAAGAGTGTCCGACAGGATGCACGACAGCATCAGGCCCTTGATGGGATCGGTCATCTTGGCTGCGTTCGGGCCCATCAGGTTGTGCATGATCGTCGCCGTACAGGCCAGCGGGCGGATGGTGATGTTGATCGGTCCGCTGGTTTCCAGCCCGCCGACCAGTTTGTGATGGTCGATGATGGCGCGGATATCGGCGCTGTTGATATTGGCGGGCAGTTCGGCTGGGTTGTTGGTGTCCACGATGATGACGGGCTGATCGTCGGCCACATCCTCGATGATGGCGGGCTGATCAAATCCCCAGCGTTTCAGCACAAAGGCAGCTTCGGTATTGGGGCGGCCCAAAAGCCGCGCCTCGGCCTTCTGGCCTTTGATCTGCGAAAGATACCACGCCCAGATAAGCGGCGAGCCGGTTGAATCGGTGTCGGGGGCCTTATGGCCAATAACAAAGGTAGTCATGTAAGCGTCCGTCTGAGCAAGGGGAATTCGGCGCCCTTATAGGGGTGGGCGGTCGCGATGTCACGCATACAGCTTGCGGCGAATTGCGCGTGCTTTAATGTCGCTTTCATGCAACGCGAGACGGATCTCTACGGGCCTATCAAGGCACTGCTTGAAGGGCAGGGATACATCGTCAAGGGCGAGGTGGGCGCGGCCGATCTTGTGGCTTGCCGCGATGGCGATGAGCCGGTGATCGTCGAGTTGAAGTTGCGGTTTTCACTGGCGCTGTTTCATCAGGCGGTGGCGCGTCTTGCGATCACTGATCTGGTCTATGTCGCGGTCGAAAGGCCGGGCGGCAAACCGGCGCGCCGGGCGCTTAAGGACAATCTTGCGATGTGCCGGCGGCTGGGTCTTGGGCTGATCACCGTGCGTGGCCGCGATGGCTATGTCGAGGTGCTGGCAGATCCGGTGCCCTATTCGCCGCGCAAATCAGCGCGCAAGCGATCACGGCTTTTGCGGGAATTTCAGCGGATATCCGGTGATCCCAACACGGGCGGGGACACACGCGGCGGGATCGTGACCGGCTATCGGCAGGATGCGCTACGCTGTGCGGCCTACCTGCAGCAAAGCGGCCCGGCGCGCGGCGCCGAGGTTTGCCGCGCAACCGGCGTTGGCGCGGCAACCCGCATCATGGCCGACAATCATCATGGATGGTTCGATCGCGTCTCGCGCGGCGTCTACGCCCTGACCGCCGAAGGCGATCAGGGGCTGAAGACATGGGCAGCCGCAGTGCCAGAGCCTGCGCCAGAGCCCGACCCCGCCGCTGATCCAGAGGATCAGAGCGGCGAGGCGATCTCTTCAAGGAAGTAGCTGACGAACTGAAGCCGTCCCTGTAGGCCCGACTTCTGATAGATCGAGGTGTTCTGCGCCTTGATCGTGCCCTCGCTTTTTTCGCGCAAGGCGGCGATCTCGGCGACAGAGAAACCCTTGATGATCAGTATAGCAACTTCACGCTCGGCCGGTGTCAGTCCCCAGTCGTCAAACTTCTGTGTTGCAACCCGCGCAAAGGACCCGGCGGCGACCGCCAGTTGGTCCTCGACACGCTGGCTGCGACTGGCAGCCATCCGTAAGACGACTAGGGACAGTATGAACCCGGTGATCAGCCCGACGATTGTCAGGACCTCGATGATCTCGTGCAATTCCCACGACGGGCGAAAGCTGTCGACGTTAAAGACAGTTCCGATGAACTGGTAAACCACAAGGACAAGCGACACTGATTGTATTGCTACTGCGAGATAAAGGAGTTTGCCCCGCATGTCGCTGTCCGTTCTTCTTGTGGTTGACCTCGCCCATAGAGTTTCAGTCAACGACACGGAAATCAATCGTCGTCGTCGTCTGAATCGTCGTCGTCGGAGTCGTCGCTGTCGTCGTCGCTGTCATCGTCGTCGTCGCTGTCATCATCGTCATCATCATCGTCATCATCATCGTCATCACCGTCGTCATCATCATCATCATCGTCTTCCTGATCATCGCTAACTTCGGTTTCATCCTTGTAGACCGTCTCTCCGTCGCTGGACATAATGATCTCGCGCTCGGTGCCTTCTTCGTTCACGGCCTCGATCTTGTAGCGGCCCAGCCATGTGCGCTTGACCTCGAAGGACACATATCCCTCGCCCTTAAGCATATCGACGATCGTCTCGATCGCCGTCATCGGTGAGCTATCTGGTGCCGGATCTGTAGTTTGTGCAAAAGTAGGCGCGCCGGAAAGGGCTACGACTACCGCGAATGGTATAAGTTTTTTCGATGTCTGCATGTCTCTTCTCCTGTAGTGGTTACTAGAATTCACTGTTTCGGTCGTAGTTCGTTTGCTCCGTGAGTGGCTGGGGGGGGAGCGTGCGTCTATTTGTTCCATCACGGCGCGGTGATGGAATCATCCAAACGGGATAGATCGCCCAAATGGGACAAAAGCCCTAATTCTGGCCCGCAAGCGGTTGCGCAAAATAGACGAAAGATTATGTGGATCGGGCGAGATCGGAAAAAAAGCGCCGAACTTGCATTGACCTCTTTGCTACCTACCCTTACATCCCGGTCGTTAGCACTCATATGAGGTGAGTGCTAACGAACAAAGTAACTCGAGCGAAGGAGCGTTCTGAGATGGCATTTACACCGCTGCATGACCGCGTTTTGGTTCGTCGTATCGAAAGCGACGAAAAAACCGCAGGCGGGCTGATCATTCCTGACACTGCAAAAGAAAAGCCTGCTGAAGGCGTTGTTGTTTCCGTGGGCGCTGGCGCGCGTGACGAGGATGGTGAGCGTATCGCCATGGACGTCAAAGCCGGAGACAAGATCCTTTTCGGCAAGTGGTCAGGCACTGAAATCACCGTCGAAGGTGAAGAGCTGCTGATCATGAAGGAAGCCGACATCCTGGGTCTTATTTCTTAAGCCCGGTCGATCCCCCAACATATTCTAGGAGAAGAAAATGGCTAAGGACGTCAAATTCGACACCGACGCCCGCAATCGGATGCTGAAAGGCGTCAATATCCTTGCGGATGCTGTGAAAGTGACCTTGGGCCCCAAAGGCCGCAACGTCGTTATCGACAAATCCTTCGGCGCACCGCGCATCACCAAGGACGGTGTTACGGTTGCCAAGGAAATCGAGCTGGAAGACAAGTTCGAGAACATGGGCGCGCAGATGGTCAAGGAAGTTGCTTCCCGGACCAACGACGAAGCCGGTGACGGTACAACAACCGCCACGGTTCTGGCGCAGGCCATCGTTCGCGAAGGCATGAAGTCGGTTGCTGCCGGCATGAACCCGATGGACCTTAAGCGCGGCATCGATCTGGCAACTGCCAAGGTTGTCGAAGGTATCCGCGCCGCATCGCGCGATGTCACAGACAGCGCCGAAGTTGCGCAGGTCGGTACGATCTCGGCAAACGGCGAAGCTGCTATCGGTCAGCAGATCGCTGATGCGATGCAGAAGGTTGGCAACGAGGGTGTTATCACCGTCGAAGAGAACAAGGGTCTTGAGACAGAGACAACCGTCGTCGAAGGCATGCAGTTCGACCGTGGCTTCCTGTCGCCCTACTTCGTCACCAACGCTGACAAGATGGTTGCAGAGCTTGAAGACTGCATGATCCTCTTGCACGAAAAGAAACTCTCGTCGCTGCAGGCCATGGTCCCGCTGCTCGAGCAGGTTATCCAGTCGCAAAAGCCGCTGCTGATCATTGCTGAAGACGTCGAAGGCGAAGCGCTGGCAACTCTGGTTGTCAACAAGCTGCGCGGCGGTCTGAAAATTGCTGCGGTCAAGGCCCCGGGCTTTGGCGATCGCCGCAAGGCCATGCTGCAGGACATCGCGATCCTGACCGGTGGTCAGGTGATCTCGGATGATCTGGGTATGAAGCTTGAGTCCGTTACGATGGACATGCTGGGTTCGGCCAAAAAGATCTCTATCACCAAGGACGAGACAACTATCGTTGACGGTGCTGGCGACAAGGCAGAGATCGAGGCACGCGTTGCCCAGATCAACACCCAGATCCAGGACACAACGTCTGATTACGACCGTGAAAAGCTGCAGGAACGTGTTGCCAAGCTGGCAGGCGGTGTTGCTGTTATCCGCGTCGGCGGCATGACCGAAACAGAGGTGAAAGAGCGTAAGGACCGCGTTGATGACGCGCTGAACGCAACTCGCGCCGCTGTTCAGGAAGGTGTTGTTGTTGGTGGTGGTGTTGCCCTGGTTCAGGCTGGCAAGGCCCTGATCGACCTCGAAGGTGCCAACTCTGACCAGACCGCTGGTATCGCCATCGTTCGCCGTGCAATCGAAGCGCCGATGCGCCAGATCGCCGAGAACGCCGGTGTTGACGGTGCGGTTGTTGCTGGCAAGGTTCGCGAAAGCAACGACAAGAACTTTGGCTTCAATGCGCAGACCGAAGAATATGGCGACATGTTCAAGTTCGGCGTCATCGACCCTGCCAAAGTTGTCCGCACCGCTCTGGAAGACGCAGCCAGCATCGCTGGTCTGCTGATCACCACCGAAGCGATGATCGCTGACAAGCCGGCCAAAGAAGGCGCAGGCGCAGGCGGCGGCATGCCCGACATGGGCGGCATGGGCGGCATGGGCGGCATGATGTAAGCCCAAGGCTTAGACAATTGGAAAAGGGCGTCCCAAACGGGGCGCCCTTTTTCGTTGCGGCTTTGGTGTGAGGGATTGCAGTATCCGGTGGATGCAGACCTCTTCATCGGGCCGTGGCCCTGGCATGGCCACGCCGCCCCAGTTTGATCAGATCGAAACCCTGCTGACCTGCGCCTTTGGCGGGCCGGACGAAGCGCGGCTTGTCCGGCGTCTGCGCGCTGCCGGGGATATGGCCGCTGAGTATGTGTCGCTGCAGGGCGGCGTGGTCGTGTCTTATGCCGCCTTGGCCAAGTTTGGCGCGCCGCATGGCTGGCTGGCGCTGGCGCCGGTAGCCACATTGCCCGAATTTCAGGGCCGGGGGTTTGGCCTTTCCCTTGTGCGCGCGGTCTGTGCCCGGCACGCCAAAGCGCAAACCATCGTGGTCCTCGGGCGCCCGGAATTCTACCAGCGCGCGGGCTTCAGCCTTAAGCGTGCGGCAAGGCTGACATCGCCCTATCCGATCGCAAACACGCTTTTGTCCGGCCCGGGCGCGGACCAGCCTGACAAGACATTGGTCTACCCAGCGGCCTTTGGCGCGGTGTGACATTGCGCAGAAAAGAGTATGACTTCGGCTCAGTCCACATCCGAAAGGCGTAGGGGCATTCGCAACTGGCAGCAGGGCGGCCCGCGATGATCCGGCGCCTAGCCGCGCCGATACATAGATTTGGATTGCCAGTGGCGCGCCCTTGGCTCAGGTTCGCCGCATGCGACTTTTCCTTTTGACCAGCCTGACGATGGTGGCCTTTGCCGCCAATTCACTATTGAACCGCATGGTGCTGGTGGACCCGGCCATGGGGCCTGCGTCCTTTGCGGCCATTCGCATGGGTTCGGGCGCGCTTGCGCTTGCGGCGCTCATCCTTTTCCGCCGCCGCGGCGGTTTGGGGGGCTCGGTCACGGGGGCGCTGTCACTTGCGACATATGTTCTTGGGTTTTCCTTTGCCTACGTCTGGCTTGATGCAGGCGTGGGCGCGCTGATCCTTTTCGGCGGCGTCCAGATCACCATGTTCGCAGGCGCCCTTGTCCTGAAAGAGCCTGTGCCGCGCGCCCGCTGGATCGGCGCCTTTGTTGCCTTTGCCGGGCTTGCCTACCTCTTGTGGCCGGGCGGCGCGGACGCTCCGGGCTTGGGCGGGTCGCTTTTGATGGCGGTGGCGGCGCTGGGCTGGGGCATCTATTCGCTGGCCGGGCGGCGCGGGCCCGACCCGCTTGCGGCGACGGCGGGGAACTTTGTCTTTGCCGCGCCGCTTGCGGCCCTGGTCTGGGTCGCACTGCCGGACGGGGTGACGGGGCAGGGCGCGCTCTTGGCGGTTCTGTCCGGGGCGGTCACCTCGGGGTTGGGCTATGCGCTTTGGTACACCGTTCTGCCTGCCCTTGGCTCAGGGCGGGCGGCGGTGACGCAACTGGTGGTGCCGGTCATCGCCATGGTGATGGGCATGGTTTTTCTGGCAGAGGCGCCCAACCTGCGGTTTGCCCTTGCCGCGGCGCTTGTTCTGGGCGGGATTGCGCTTTCCCTGCGCCAAGCGGCGCCCAGCCGCGAAAAAGAGCCGCAAGCCGGCTCGCATTGAGGGAGGCTGCCCCTTATCTTGGTGTCATGAAAACATGGGCGCTCATCTTTCTGCTCGTTTCCCCCGGAACCGCCTTTGCCGATTGCGTGGTTCTGGTGCACGGGCTTGCGCGCGGATCGGCCTCGATGCTTTTGATGGAAGAGGCGCTGCGCCTTGATGGTTACCGGACCGTCAACGTCAACTACCCATCGACCGAGGCGCCGATCAAGACGCTTGTCGACACCACGCTGCCCGCCGCCGTTCGCAAATGCGGCGACACCAAGGTGCATTTCGTCACCCATTCGATGGGCGGCATCCTTGTGCGGGCATGGATGGAAAACGACCGCCCCGCCAAGATGGGGCGCGTGGTGATGCTGGCGCCGCCGAACCATGGCTCGGAACTTGTCGATGCCTTCAAGGACCTGCCACCCTTTGAATGGTTCAATGGCCCTGCGGGGATGCAGCTTGGGACAGGAAGCCAAAGCTTGCCGAACAAGCTTGGCCCGCCGGATTTCGAGCTGGGGATCATCGCCGGGGACAGAACGCTGAACCCGTTTTACTCAAGCGTGATCGAGGGCGTGGATGACGGGAAAGTTTCGGTTGCTTCGACCAAGCTGAAGGGGATGACCGATCATATCGTTCTGCCGGTGACCCATACCTTCATGATGCTGAACCCGGTGGTTATCGCCCAGACATCGGAGTTTCTGAAAAACGGCAAGTTTGATCGGGCGATGACCTTTGGCGAGGCGATTGAAAAGGCCACGGGCGACTAGCTGCCGGGGGTGATGATCCGGTTGACATGGCCCATCTTGCGCCCCGGGCGGGCTTCGGTCTTGCCATAAAGATGGATGGCGGCGTTTCCGCTGCTGGCGATCTGGGGGATGCGATCTATGTCATCGCCGATCAGGTTCTCCATCTCGACATCCGCGTGGCGGTGCCCATCGCCCAAGGGCCAGCCCGCAACGGCGCGGATATGCTGTTCGAACTGATCCACGACACAGCCGTTCTGCGTCCAGTGGCCTGAGTTATGCACCCGCGGTGCAATCTCATTGACGATCAGCGCGCCCGGCGTGACGAAAAGTTCGACGCCCATCACCCCGACATAATCCAGCGCGTTCAGGATGCGCCCGGCAAGAATGGCCGCATCGGTGCGCTGCATTGTGCCAAGGCTTGCCGGAACGGTGGTGGTGTGCAGGATCCCATCCCGGTGGACGTTCTGGCCGGGGTCGTAACAGACAACCTGACCGTCCTGCGACCTTGCACCGATCACCGAAATCTCGGCGCTGAAATCAACAAAACCTTCTAGGATCGCGGCGGCCCCTGCCATGGCGGCAAAGGCCTCTGGCGCTTCGGCGGCATCGCTTAGCCGGACCTGCCCCTTGCCGTCATAGCCCAAACGCCGGGTTTTCAGGATCGCGGGCAGGCCGATCTTTTCGATCGCGCTCTCCAGATCCTTCAGGCTTTGAACATCCGCAAAGGGCGCCGTGGCAAGGCCAAGATCGTTCAGAAACGCCTTTTCGGTCAGGCGGTCCTGACTTGTCGCAAGGGCGCGCCGGTTGGGGTGGATCGGTGCCAGATGCTCAAGGATATCCAGCGCATCCGTCGGGATGTTCTCAAACTCATAGGTGATCACATCGACAGAGCGGGCAAACTCTTGCAGGGCTTTCTTGTCATCATAGGGCGCGGTGGTGACGCGGTCGGCAACCTGACCTGCGGGCGGGTTGGCGCCCGGCTCAAAGATATGGGTCTTCAGGCCAAGGCGGGATGCGGCAACCGACAGCATCCGGCCCAGCTGACCGCCGCCCAGAATTCCGATGGTGCTGCCTGCGGGCAGGGCCTTAGCCATCTTGCGGCGTCTCCGGAATGGAAGCGGAAAGCGCCCGGCGCCAATCGTCCAGACGCTTGCCAAGTTCTGCATCCCCATTGGCCAGAATTGCCGCGGCCATCAGGCCTGCGTTGGCCGCGCCAGCAGCGCCGATTGCCATGGTGGCCACCGGAAAGCCGCGCGGCATCTGAAGGATAGAATAAAGACTGTCGACGCCCGAAAGCGCCTTTGTCTGGATTGGCACGCCAATGACAGGAACGCGGGTTTTCGACGCCATCATTCCGGGCAGATGGGCCGCGCCGCCCGCACCTGCGATGATCACTTTCAAACCGCGCCCGGCGGCCTGTTGGCCGTAGTCCCACAAACGGTCAGGGGTGCGATGGGCGGACACGATGCGTACCTCATGGGGCACGCCCAATTCGTCAAGAATGTCGGCCGCTTCCTTCATGGTGGGCCAGTCCGACTGGCTGCCCATGATAATGCCGACTTCAATTTTGGCCATGCGTGACCCCCTTCCTGAAAGAGCGGGCACTATAGCCAGATTGCCCGGTCACGCAATGATGTCCGGCGTCAGTTCGTCCTCTATCTGCGCGATGCGGTCCTTCAGCGCCAGTTTCTGCTTTTTCAGACGCTTGACGGTAAAGGGATCGGCCGTGCCCGTGGCCTCTAGCGCGCGGATCGCCTCGTTCAGATCGCTGTGATCGTGGCGCAGAACCTCAAGGCGGACGCGCAAGACCTCTGTGTGGTCCATCTTGGAAGAGCTGTTCATCGGCGCGCCAATATGAGTCGGTTCCGGGGTGCCAGTGAACTTAGCGTGAAGCGCCGTGGGCGAGAAGCCCTTGCGACGTTAAGCAACAGTGCCCATATTTCCCAAAGGATGGGTTGCCATATCGGGACCCACACAGACTGTCGCTTGCGAAAAAGGACGTGTCGATGACGAAACTATCTCTGGGTTCCCACCCATTTCTTCTTGGGTTTGATCAGCTTGAACGGCTTGTCGAACGCACCGCAAAGACCGGAAACGAAGGCTATCCTCCGTTCAATATCGAACAATCCTCGGAAAACTCTTATCGAATCACGCTCGCCGTGGCCGGGTTTGCCGAAGATGACCTTTCGATCACCGTCGAAGATCGCCAACTCGTGATCCGCGGTCGCCAGAAAGAGGATGCCGATGGCCGCGTGTTCCTGCACCGCGGTATCGCCGCCCGCCAGTTTCAGCGCTCTTTCGTCTTGGCCGAAGGCGTGGATGTCTCTGGCGCGCTCATGGAAAATGGGCTTTTGCACCTTGATCTGCACCGGTCCGTTCCCGAGGCAATCGTCAAGATCATCAAGATCAACCAGGAGGCAGACAAATGAACACCGAATATGAGATTGGGCACGAGAAAGACCAGATCGTCTATATCCGTCCTGTCGCGGTTGCCGACCTTCCCAAGGAAGTTCGTGATCAGGCCATGGGCGTGACAGAGCTTTATGCCGTCCACTCGGCTGAGGGCGAGCGGCTTGCCCTCGTCAAGGACCGCAAGCTGGCCTTTATCCTTGCACGTCAAAACGACCTCGCGCCGGTATCCGTCCACTAAGGGCGGGCGCGCCGCGCGTCCCTGCGCCAAATGCAAACCGCCGCCACTGGATCCCCAGGGCGGCGGTTTTTTCGTTTGTCGGGCGGCTGATGTCAGCCGGCAACCAGACCCATCTGCTCAAGCTTCAAAAGCACTTGATGGGCGCAGTGGTCTACCTCGACCGATTCTGTCTCAAGCCGCAGCTCGGGATCCTCTGGCACATCGTAAGGGTCTGAAATTCCAGTGAATTCCTTGATCTTTCCCTCGCGCGCCAGTTTGTAAAGGCCCTTGCGGTCGCGCCGTTCGCATTCCTCGATCGAGGTTGCGACATGCACCTCGATAAAGGCGCCAAAGGCCTCGATGTCCTCGCGCACGGCGCGGCGCGTGGTGGCATAGGGCGCGATGGGCGCACAGATTGCGATGCCGCCGTTCTTGGTGATCTCGCTGGCAACATAGCCGATACGGCGGATGTTCAGATCGCGGTGCTCTTTGGAAAAGCCAAGTTCTGAGCTGAGGTTTTTACGCACGATATCGCCGTCCAAAAGCGTCACCGGACGGCCGCCCATTTCCATCAACTTGACCATAAGCGCGTTAGCGATGGTGGATTTGCCCGAGCCGGAGAAGCCGGTGAAAAAGACGGTAAAGCCCTGCTTGGCGCGCGGCGGGCGCGTCTTGCGAAGCTCTTCGACCACGGTCGGAAAGCTGAACCATTCGGGAATTTCCAGACCCTCGGACAGGCGGCGGCGCAATTCTGTGCCCGAGATGTTCAGGACGGTGACGCCTTCTTCGATCTCATCGGCAGGCTCGTACTGGGCGCGGTCCTGCACATAGACCATATGTTTGAAATCGACCATTTCGATGCCGATCTCATCCTGATGGGTGCGGAACAGGTCCTGCGCCTCGTAGGGGCCGTAGAAATCTTCACCCTTGGAGTTTTTGCCGGGCCCTGCGTGATCGCGGCCGACGATGAAATGGGTGCAGCCGTGGTTGGCGCGGATCAGCCCGTGCCAGACCGCCTCGCGCGGGCCGGCCATGCGCATGGCAAGGTTCAGAAGGCTCATCGTTGTGGTTGCCGACGGGTACTGATCCAGCACCGCCTCATAGCAGCGCACGCGCGTAAAGTGATCGATGTCGCCGGGTTTGGTCATGCCCACAACGGGGTGGATCAAAAGGTTGGCCTGCGCTTCCTTGGCGGCGCGGAAGGTCAGTTCCTGATGCGCACGGTGCAGCGGGTTGCGGGTTTGAAAGGCCACAACGCGGCGCCAGCCCATCTTGCGGAAATAGGCGCGCAATTCGTTGGGCGTGTCGCGGCGGGCGCGGAAATCATAGTGCACGGGCTGCTGGATGCCGACGACCGGGCCGCCAAGGTAAACCGCGCCTGCGGTGTTGTGCAGGTAGTTGACCGCCGGATGGGCGCTGTCATCGGCGCCGTAGACCAGTTCGGCCTCGCGCGATTTGTTGGGGGTCCAGCGGTCGGTCACGGTCATCGTGCCCAGAATGACGCCTTCCTGATCGCGCAGGGCGATATCCTGACCAAGCTCGATCCCGGCGGCAAATTCTTCAGAGACATCCAGATTGATGGGCATCGGCCAAAGCGATCCATCGGCCAGACGCATGTTCTGAACGACGCTGTTATAGTCCTCTTCGCTCAGAAAGCCTTTCAGCGGGTTGAAGCCGCCGTTCATCAGCAGTTCCAGATCACAGATCTGGCGCGGCGTCAGATCCCATGACATCAGGTCCGCCGCTTCCTGCTTCATTTTCTGGGCGCTCTCGTAGGACACGTAAAGCTCGGGGATCGGGGCAAGGTTGGTGGTGGGCATCTGGCTAGGCTACTTTCGGTTCGGTCGGTTATCTTGCATTGCGGCAATGCGCGGTTCTGCTCGCGCGGGCAGGTATCGCGCAATTGCGTCAAAATTCAAGCGCTCTTGGGCAACGGGCGCCTTTTTCAGGGAATACTGCGCCAATTTCCTCGCGCGGCGTCCGATTTAGCGCTTTGGCAGCTTGCGAAGGGCGGCGCTTACGACCGATTTGCCCCATTCGGGGTGGTTCTTGCGTTCTTCATCAAGCGCGCGCTTCCACTTCAGGTAGGCACCGATCGAGGGGATGCGCGGTGTATGGGCAAGCTCCCAATGAATGCCGTTGATCGGGTCTTCGAAAAAGACCGCGTAATAGCCGGGCGCGTAGACCGCGTATTCTTGCGGCGGGTCCGATACTTCGATCCCGTTTGGCGCAAGGAACTCGGCATGAAAGGCGTCAACCTCGCGCCGGTTCTTCGCCCAAAGGGCGATATGGTGGATACCCGTGGCCCTGTCGGCATGGCTTAGTTTCCCGCCCGTCTTGGCAGGCTGGATGCCAATATAGCTATGAGGGCTGGGCATCCGCGCCACGTAATAGGTCGACCGATAGCCGACATCGAGCGTCCAGAAGCTGCTATAGCCCAGCCAGCCGAACATCTTGTCATAGAACTCTACGGACTTTTCGTATTCGAGAACCGAAAATTCCACATGATGAACTCCGCGCCATCTCATACCGATATCCTCTCAACTGTCTGAAACGAGGTGCCGAATCGAAATTATCCGCGCGTCCGCATCCGGCGCTCAGGCGCGCTGATCCTTGGGGGATCCCATTACAATATAGGAAGTGATCGCGTTGACCTGAGGCAGCATGCCCAGAACTTCTGTGTGAAAATGCTTGTAGGCGGCAAGATCGGCGCAGGCGATCCGCAGAATGTATTCAACCGCACCGGTCACGTTGTGGCATTCAACCACCTCGGGCGAGCGTGAGATCGACTTTTCAAAAGCTTCCTGGCTGTGTTTGGAATGGTCCGACAGCCCCACCGCGATATAGGCGACAAAGCCGCGCCCAAGGGCGGCGGCATCCAGAACCGCGCGGTACCCTTTGATGATGCCCATGCGTTCCAGTTCCTGCACCCGGCGCAGACAGGCCGAGGCCGAAAGCCCGACCTTATCGGCAAGATCGGTGTTGCTGATCCGTCCATTGGTGGACAAAACCTGCAATATTTTATCGGTTATTTGGTCTGCTTTGGTCATATGTTGTGAAAATAGTGCCACGATGCGTCAAAACGCAATCAAATACGCGCAAGGCTGGCGTAAAGTTGCGAGATGGATATTGGTTTCATTCCCGCGCTTGCCGCTTTCGCCTTTGTCAGCTCGATCACCCCGGGCCCCAATAACCTTATGCTTATGGCATCGGGGGCGAACTTTGGCTTTCGCCGTACGCTGCCGCATATGTTCGGCGTGGCGATGGGGTTTACCTTTATGCTGGTGCTTGTCGGCGCGGGGCTAAGTGAGGTTTTCGACCGCTATCCAATAAGTTACACGATCCTCAAAGCATTCAGTGTGGTCTATCTGCTTTGGCTGGCGTGGAAGATTGCCAATGCCGCGCCGCCCAAATCCGCAAAGGCAGAGGGCCGGCCGTTTTCCTTTTTGCAAGCGGCGGGGTTCCAATGGGTGAACCCCAAAGCCTGGGCCATGTCGCTGACCGCCTTCACCGTCTATGCGCCCTCGCAAAGCCTTGGGGCGACATTTGCGGTGGCGGCGGTCTTTGGGCTCGTCAACCTGCCGTCCATCGCAAGCTGGACGGTCCTTGGACAGGAACTTCGGCGGCTGTTGAAAAGCCCGCGGCACTTGCGGGCCTTCAACATCACGATGGCCGCTCTTCTGGTGGCCTCGCTTTATCCGCTTTTGCTGACCTAAGCGCGGCTTATTCGGCCGCCTCGGCGCTTGCGCCTGCTTCCAGCTCGGCGATGAATTTTTCCGCTTCCAGCGCGGCCATGCATCCCATGCCGGCGCTTGTGACGGCCTGCCGGTAGATGTGATCGGTCAGATCGCCCGCCGCAAAGACGCCGGGGATCGCGGTTGCGGTCGAATCCGGTTTGGTCACGACATAGCCGCCCATGTGGGTTTCCAGCTGATCGGCGACCAGCTCGCTTGCCGGTGCGTGGCCGATGGCGACGAAGAAACCCTTGCAGGGGATCTCGGTGATCTCGCCCGTCTTCACATGCTTTGCGCGCACGCCTTCCACCCCAAGCGGATCCTCGGTGCCGATAACCTCGACGATCTCATGATCCCACAGGGTTTCGATCTTGGGGTTCTTGAACAGACGGTCCTGCAAGATCTTTTCGCTGCGCAGCGTGTCGCGGCGATGCACCAGCGTCACTTTCGACGCAAAGTTGGTCAAGAACAGCGCTTCTTCCACGGCCGTGTTGCCGCCGCCGACCACAACGATTTCCTGACCGCGGTAAAAGAAGCCGTCGCAGGTCGCGCAGGCCGACACGCCAAAGCCCTTGAACTTTTCCTCGCTGGGAATGCCCAGCCATTTGGCGCGTGCGCCCGTCGCAAGGATAACTGCATCGCAGGTATAGATCGTGCCGCTGTCACCGGTCGCGGTAAAGGGGCGCTTGGACAGATCAAGCGAGGTGATGATGTCGCCGATGATCTCTGTTCCGACGGCCTTTGCGTGGGCTTCCATCCGCATCATAAGATCGGGGCCCTGCACTTCGGTATCGCCGGGCCAGTTCTCGACCTCTGTCGTGGTGGTCAGCTGACCGCCCGGTTCAATGCCCTGAACCAAAATGGGTTCCAGCATGGCGCGGCTTGCATAGACGGCGGCGGTGTACCCTGCCGGGCCTGAGCCGATGATCAGAACTTTGGTGTGGCGTTTGTCGCTCATGGCTGTATCCCCCGGAACTAGCGTTTGCCCGATATAGACCTCCGTGGCCCGGACGAAAAGGGTTGGCGGCGTCGCAATTTGCCTGCTGGCAGGCATCGGCCGCCGCTGCCTTGCGCATCGGAACAAATGTTGCGCTGACTTGAAATATTATTGCGCAATCTATCCGGCTCGCATAAGTTCCGGAAAAATCAAACGGAAAGACACGCATGTCCGCGGCTAAACTTGACCCTATCGACAGACAGATTCTCGCCGAACTTCAGGCCGACGGGCGGATGACCAACGTTGAACTGGCCCGCCGGGTCGGTATTTCCGCCCCGCCATGCCTGCGCCGCGTGCGCACGCTGGAAGAGGCCGGATATGTGCGCGGCTATCACGCGGATGTCGATGCGCGCAAGCTGGGCTTTGAGGTTCAGGTTTTCGCGAATGTGGGTCTTGTCAGTCAGGCCGAGGTGGACCTTTCGGCCTTTGAAGAGCGCTGCCAGAACTGGCCGCTGGTGCGTGAGTGCCACATGCTGAACGGAGAGGTGGATTTCATCCTCAAATGCGTGGCGCCCGATCTGTCGACCTTCCAACGGTTCCTGACAGAAGAGCTTACCGCCGCCGACAACGTGGCCAGCGTGAAAACCTCGCTGGTAATACGGCAGGCCAAGGATCAACCCGGCGTGCCGTTCGAAGTGCTAGAGGCGCGGCTGGCGCAGCAAGCTTAGGCGACGAAAAGGTCCGGCGCATCGCGGATCGAGCGGCCAAATCCATCAAGATCGCGCATATAGGGGAACATCCCCTGAAACAGCTGTGCCATGCTGCCCGCCGGGCGCGCATAGGCGCTGTGGTCGGGGTGATAGCTTGCCACTTCCAGATCGTTCGCCTGCAGGATTTCCTGACGGTCAAATACCAGATGATAGAGCGGCACAGTCGCAACCGGACGCACCTCGATCGCGGTTTCACCGTCACGCCAATTTACCGGCGATGTCATGGAACTGTTTGAACGGGATGCGAAAATTCGTGCGCTATCGCCCAAAAGCAGGTTATCGGACGGGCGCTGTGGGCCAAAGCTGTCGGCGGGAATGCGGCTTAGCGGGGCGTTGCGCGCGCGGTCCGGCACTAGGGCGATCGACCCGCGCCAGCGCAAGACCTGCGGCCCCGTTCCGGTCGAAACCAGATCGCCGGGAAACAGGTCTTCGATTGCAACTGGCCCGGTCGGCGTTGAAATAAGCGTGCCGCGCGCAAAGGCGGAAAACGCCTCTTCAAAGGCCGGGGCAAGCGGCGCCATGCGCGTTTCATCTTTCAAGGCCCCGCCACGAGACAGATAGGCGATCTCGTAGTTGCGTGTCATCGGGGCTGCACGCCGTGTCCGGGCTTCGGGCCGTGCCTGAGGCTGAGAGAGTTGCGGTCCTTTGGAGGCTGCCATGCCGGCAGCCGGACGGAGTGGATACGTCATGAGATCAGTCCTATGCTGATCCACACTGCGGTGCCCACACCCGATGCAGAGGGATACGTCTTACCGGAACATTCCCTCATCTCGCGCGGTATTGTCAAAAAATTCGCAATATTGGGGCCAGGGCGGGCGCCAATCGCGCGGCCGGGCGGAAATTGTTTCTGCAACGCGGACATCCACGCCTTATTCGCAGGTACGTGCACCCTTGATAAGGAAAGCCGATCCTCAGAATCATAAAAGCCGCCCGATTTCTCGGACGGCTTGATCACTCGCTACGTTTACTTGTCGGTTAAAGGCTGATGCGCCCCATAGCTGGGCCCGGCATCGGCGTCCGATCAGGCGGTCGCGGTTGCCTTGGCGGGCTTGGAAACCTCTGCCAGAAGGCGGGCGCGAATGGCGCCACGTCGTGCACCACGCTCAAACGGCATCTTGACGTTCGTGCGGGCAGCTTCGGCTACCATTTTGTTCATCCAACGCGACTTAACCTGCATCATCTTGTCCTTCGTTACTGTTCGGCGCCTGTCCTTGCGGCCCCGACTTTTGAATTCTGTGATCATTTCCTTGATCTGGGATTAATCTAGAAGCGGTTTTGGGCTGCGGCATGGCACGAGCAAAGAAAGTTTGAAATGAATTGAGAAAAGATTTTGGCACCGCCGATTTACGCAGGGCCTTTGTTTTACAGGGCCCGCCCGCGCGGCAAAAATCAGGTGCTGGGATATTGGGGCGGCAATCGGGCGAAGGGGTGCCTATAAATCGCCCGATTCCGCCCGGAACTGGAAACAATCAGGCGCGAATGACAGAAATCAAACGCCCATAGTCGGCCTGACGCGCGTGAACGCTACGCCTGTATGAGTAGAAACGATTCGGATCGGTGTAGGTACAATGGCGGGTCCACTCTGCATGGGCGACGCCTGCGGCCCGCAAACGCCCAAGGCCATAGCCGGGCAGGTCGAAATGCATCCTGTCGTCCTTGCCATTGGAAAAGTAGCGGGCCGAAGCAGGATCTTCGTCGTGAAAGCGTTCAAAGAACTCGGGGCCGACCTCATAGGCCGACTGGCTTATGGTGGGGCCGATGACGGCGTGGATGCGCTCGCGCTTGGCGCCAAGCGCTTCCATCGCGTCGATCGTGGCATCCAGAACGCCGTTCAGCGCGCCTTTCCACCCGGCATGTGCGGCGCCGACGACGCCCGCTTCATTGTCTTCAAAAAGGACCGGCTGACAGTCGGCGGTCAGGATACCGATTGCAACGCCCGGCGTTGCGGTCACGGCGCCGTCCGCGCGCGGCACCTCGCCGGCATGCGGGCCGGTGACGTGTACGGCATCTGACGAATGTATCTGGTGCAGGGTGATCAGGTTGCCACGCTCAACGCCGATGGCATCGGCAACGCGGGCGCGGTTGATCGCCACGACCTCTGCCTGATCTGTTGACCCATAGCCGCAGTTGAGCCCCTCAAAGACGCCGGACGAAGCGCCGCCACGGCGCGAGAAAAAGCCGTGTGGCCGGCTTAGGGCGTCACTTTGAAGTTGTTCAAGCGTCATTCTCTAAAACCCCGGGGGTGCTGGGCCCTCTGGTGGGTAAATTGCCAGCGCCTTGAACAGGTTTCCCATTTCTTCGGGGTGGGTCAAGCGGCGATGCGCAAGGATATGCGCCTCAAGCGCGTCTTCGGCCAAACCTTGGGCAAGAACTTGCGCTCTTGCGGTTATGCCCAGCCGTTCCAGAAAGACGCCTTGCGTGGTCATCGGGGTTGTTGATGCGGGGGCGGCAGCGCTGGCAAGCGCCTGAAAATCCACATGCGCGGTCAGATCGGCATCGCCGGGATGGGCCAGCGGGTCGTCAAAGCTGTGACCTTTGAGTGCCTGAAGCGTGTCGCCAAGCGACTGCCAGCCGCCGTAGTCGATGATCAGCGCCGCGCCGCCGCTTTGAGCAATGCGCGCGCCGATTTCGGCGGTGATGGCGCGGGCGGGGGCGCAAATCTCGACAATGCCGCCATCGGCAACATCGCGGCGCGCCTCAAGTTCCGGCACTGTCACGGGCGCTGTCAGCCCGATGGCCAGCGCCTCTTGCCTCAGGCCAACCTGTCGTTCGTGCCATGTTGTGTCGATGCGCTGGTACTGGCGGATCGGAAGGGCGTCGAAGAATTCGTTGGCAATCAGGAAAAGCGGGCCGGGGGGTAACTGGCCTATGCTGTCATGGTGGGTCAGCGGGGCGGCGATCGTCTTTTTCTGGATCTCGCGCAGATGGGCCGAGGTTTCGATCAGGTGAAGCTCTGCCGCCTCGGTAAAGCCGGGAACGGCGCGCGCGGCGCGCAGCGCGTCGGCCATCAGCGTGCCGCGTCCCGGTCCAAGCTCTGCCAGTACAAAGCGGGCAGGGCGGCCCTGATCAAGCCAGCACTGCGCCAGCGCTAGGCCGATCATCTCGCCAAACATCTGGCTGATCTCGGGGGCGGTGGTAAAGTCACCCTTCTGCCCAAAGGGATCGCGCGTCGAATAATAGCCGTGCTGGGGATGCATCAGGCATTCGGCCATATAGTCGGCAAGCGTTATCGGACCCTCAGAGGCGATCCGCCGGATCAGGTGGCTGGCAAGCGGGGTCATCTGGCGCGTTTTGACAGCATCCACAGCCCGATCCCGACAGCCACCATCGGCAGCGACAAAAGCTGTCCCATGGTCACGCCGACCGGGCCAAGGGCCAGCACATGGCCCAGGGGGTTGTCTAGGGTGATGAACTGCGCATCGGCAAGGCGGAAATATTCAACGACAAATCGGGAAAGGCCGTAGCCTGCGAAAAAGATGGCGGCGATGCGTCCGGGGCGGCGCAGCCAGCCCATGCGCGTTGCCAGATACAAAAGCACGATCCCCAGAACCAGACCTTCCAGCCCTGCCTCATAAAGCTGCGAGGGGTGGCGCCCGCAAGGCGTGCCAAACTCGGGCGGGCAGTCCTGCGCGCGCGGGCCGGGAAAGGCCACGGCCCATGGCATCAGGCTTGGGCGGCCCCAAAGCTCTCCGTTGATGAAGTTGGCAATGCGGCCAAAGAACAGCCCCGGAGGCACGCAAAGCGCAATCAGGTCGGCGGTGGACAAAAGCGCCAGCTTATGGCGCCGGGCGTAGATATAGCTGGCCACGATCACGCCGATCAGACCGCCGTGAAATGACATGCCCCCTTCCCATACGGCCAGTATCTCGGCCGGGTTGGCCATGTAATAGGCCGGTTGGTAGAACATCACAAAGCCAAGGCGCCCGCCTAGGATGATGCCAAGGATTGCCCATGTCAGGTAATCCTCGACCTGCTCGCGCGTCATCGGGGCGATGCCGGCGGGCCAAAGCGCGGGGCGCGAGACCACCCAAAGCGCCATGCGCCATCCTGTGATGATGCCTGCGATATAGGCCAATGCGTACCACCGGATCGCAAGCGTAAAGCCTGCGATGTCAAAGGCGATCAGATCGGGTGAGATATTCGGGAATGGGATGACTGCTTGCATGGGCGCAATAGCAAACGGACTGCGGGCGAAGTCAACCTTGTGAAATACCATTTTGCGCCCCATATAACGGCCATGTGAACTTGAAAGGGGCGGACCCATGCAAACACGCAACAAGATTTTCGACGACATTTCTCAGTTGATGACAAATGCGATGGGCGTGGCGCAGGGGGCCAAGACCGAGGCTGAGACAGCCGTGAACGGTATGATTGACCGCTGGCTGGCGGACCGCGATTTCGTGACCCGTGAAGAGTTTGATGCCGTGCGGGCGATGGCGCAGAAAGCGCGCGAGGAAAACGCAGCCCTGGCCGCGCGTCTTGATGCACTGGAAGGCAAATCGGCCAAGCCTGCGGCCAAGACAGCCGCAAAGCCGCGCGCCAAGGCCGGATCCAAGACCACTTCGAAGGCCGCTTCGAAGACCGCGACAAAGGCCGCGCCCAAAAAGGGCTAGGCCTTTCCCAGCCGACACATCATCTGGTAGCCGGCTGAAAGCCCGCAGATTGCTCGATAGTTAACAGATGTTTAACAAAGCGGCGGCGAAGTGCGCCGCTTTAAGGATAATTCCAAGTTATCCACCGATCTTTTTCGCAAGCGCGAAATTAGACCTTTACAGGTCTGGGAAATCATCACACCATATCTGGTAAGGAATGGCGGACCAACCGCTGAACCTTGAGCAGGCACCCAGCATTCGTAGGGCATGGCCCTTCTGATGCTACAACAAATGAGGCCGCGTCATGTCGCTTTCAGAGCAGTATATTGAAGCAGAAGATCTCCATCCGATCGATATCGTTGAACATCTGGCCGAGCATCACGACTGGGACTTTGACCGCATCGCCGATGACCAGATTGCCATGGCAGTCGAAGGTCAGTGGCGCACCTATTCCATCACGCTTGCATGGTCGGGCTATGACCAGACGTTGCGTCTGATCTGCACCTTCGAGATGGAGCCGCCAGAGGATCGTATGGCGGAGGTTTACGAGACGCTGAACCGCACCAACGACATGTGCTGGGCCGGGGCGTTTACCTATTGGAACGAACAGCGGCTGATGGTTTACCGCTATGGGCTGGTTCTGGCAGGCGGCATGGTCGCCAACCCCGAACAGATCGATACGCTGATCAATGCCGCGGTGATGTCAGCAGAGCGTTTCTATCCGGCGTTTCAGCTGGTGGCATGGGGCGACAAGAGCCCGCAGGCTGCGCTGGAAGTTGCCATCGCCGAGGCCTACGGGCGCGCCTGATCCTGTCGGCCTGATCTGGCCGATAGCGCCGGAGCCTCCGGCGGGAGTATTTTTAGCAAAGAAGAATTGCCGGGCTGCGGCTTGTGGCAATTGGGGCTTGCCTCTGGCGCCGGGGTCCATTGAATTGGGCTGAACGGACAAGAGGGCGGCAATTATGAACATGCAGGATTTAGAAGAGCGCGGGCTGGTTTTGCTTGGCTGCGGCAAGATGGGATCGGCCATGTTGCAGGGCTGGCTGGATGGGGGTTTGAGCGCAGGCTCTGTCTGGGTTCAGGATCCGGCGCCATCGGAGTGGGTTCAGGCGCAGGGCGTGCATCTGAACGCGGCGTTGCCGGATGCCCCTGCGATCGTCCTGATCGCGGTCAAGCCGCAGATGATGGCCGAGGCCTTGCCGGCGCTGGCGGCGCTGGGCGGCGGGAGGACGGTGTTTCTGTCGGTTGCGGCCGGAACCTCGATCGCCTTTTACGAAAGCGTTCTGGGCGGCAACACGCCGGTGGTGCGCGCGATGCCCAACACGCCGGCCGCGGTTGGACGCGGGATTACGGCGCTGATCGGCAACGGGTCCACGAGCGAGGCGCAACTGGCGCTGGCCGAGGCGCTTTTGTCGGCGGTTGGCCAGACGCTTCGGCTTGAGCGCGAGGATCAGATCGATGCTGTGACGGGCGTTTCGGGGTCAGGGCCGGCATATGTCTTTTACATGATCGAGGCGCTGGCCGCGGCGGGGCAGGCGCAGGGGCTGTCGCAATCGATGGCGACGCGGCTGGCGCTTGCCACGGTTGCGGGCGCGGGCGCACTTGCCGAGCAGTCGGGCGAAAGCGCGGGTCAGTTGCGGGTCAATGTCACTTCGCCCAATGGCACGACAGAGGCGGCGCTGCGGGTTCTGATGGACCACCAGACCGGGCTTGGCCCGCTTCTAGGCCGGGCGGTTGCGGCGGCGGCGGACAGATCAAGGGAGCTTGGAGAATGATCAGTTTCGACGACTTTCTGAAGGTTGACGTGCGGGTCGGCGAAATTACCCGGGCCGAACCCTATCCCGAGGCGCGGCGCCCGGCGATTAAGCTTTGGGTCAATTTCGGCGAGGAGTTGGGCGAGAAGAAAAGTTCAGCGCAGATCACCGTGCATTACGAGCCTGCAGAGCTTGTGGGGCGCAAGGTGATGGCGGTGGTGAACTTTCCGCCGCGCCAGATCGGCAAGTTCATGTCCGAGATTCTGGTGCTGGGTGTGCCGGATGCGGATGGCGAGGTGGTGCTGCTGGTTCCGGACAAGGATGTTCCGATCGGCGGGCGGCTTTACTAGCGCTGCGGCGCGGGATCCTTCACCGCCTTGCGCCAGTGTTTGCGGCAAAGGCTGACGTAAGTTTCGTTGCCGCCGATCTGGACCTGATCGCCTGTGGTCAGAACCTGCCCATTGTCATCCTGACGCACCACCATCGTGGCCTTCTTCCCGCACCAGCAGATCGTGCGCACTTCGCGCATTTCGTCGGCCAGCGCCAAAAGAGCGGCCGATCCGGGAAAAAGCTCTCCCTGAAAATCGACGCGCAGGCCGTAGCACATGATCGGTGTTTTAAGATCGTCGACAGCGCGGGCAAGCTGCCAGACCTGCTCTTTTTGCAGGAACTGGGCTTCGTCGATGAAGATACAGGCACAGGGGCCAATTTTCAGCCGCGCGGCGATCTTGGCAAAAAGATCTTCGCCCGGTTCAAAGGTATCGGCCTTTTCGCCGATCCCGATGCGCGATGCGATACGTCCGGCGCCGGCGCGTTTGTCGAACCGGGCGGTCATCAGATAGGTCTGCATGCCGCGTTCGATATAGTTGTGCGAGGCCTGCAGCAGCACTGTCGATTTGCCGGCATTCATCGTGGAATAGTGAAAGTATAGCTTGGCCATTGAATGGGTTTGCCCGGCCAATGCGCCGGAATCAAGGGATCAAATGGCATAAAAAGCAGCTGGCCGTGAAGCCGATGAGAAAGGGTGAGGGCCCAGCGGCAATCAGCAGAGGGAAAACGATGGATCCCGATGGCCTAAAGCCTGGGGATGGAAAGGATCCAACTCATATTTACAAAAGCTGAAGGGGCCGCCGCGCTATTTCCGGATCGCTCCGGTATTACGCCCCAAAACGCAAAAGCACAGCGAACCCCCACCCAAAACCGGCACTTGGGGTACCGGCTACTCGTACGCGCCCCAAGAAGCAATTGAGACGCATTATTGATGGCAAATGGGCCCGGGCTTATTAATGGGAAAAGGCAGGGTCCTTTCCCCCTAGTGTGAAAAACGGTAAAAAAAGGTGAAGAATGGCAGTGGCTGCAAGCTATCTCAAGAAGCACACCGAGTTGCTGGTCAAGGATGTCGGAATCGAAGCGGCATGTGAATTGACAGGCAAATCGAAGGCGACGCTTGGCCGTTACTATTCGGATGCCGAGGAACATACAGAGCGGTTCATGCCGATCGATGCCGTTGCGGCGTTGGAATCTGCCGCGCAGTATCCGCATGTCACCGCCGCCCTGTCCGAGTTGAAGGGTATCACGCTAAGCTTTGGCGAGAATCGCCGCAACGCGCCGTCGGGCGGGATCAATTCGGATGTGATCGCTTTGTCGCAGCGTTTTGCGATGCTGATGAGCGAGTACAGTCAGGCTATCGAGGATGGCATCATCACCATCAACGAGGCAAAGCGGCTTTTGCGCGAGACGCAGGCGCTTCAGCAGGTGCTGGTTGATATGAAGCTGCACCTTGAAGACGAAAGCAGCTAGGCAAGGATTGCAAAGGGGCGCAGGCCGCCATCGCGGCCTGCTGCGGGCAACTTAGATGCTTTGCAGGCTGCGCACGCCCAACTCACCCTGTTTTGCCGATTTGATGGCCAGCGCGGTGGCGTGGCATGCCGCGGCAGTGGTGAAATAGGGGATCTTGTCCATCAGCGCGACGTTGCGCATTGAACGCGAATCCTCGACCGCCTGCGCGCCTTCGGTGGTGTTCATAACCAGATCGATACCGCCATCCTTCATCAGGTCAACGATATTGGGGCGCCCTTCATAGGCCTTCTTGACGACCTCAGATGCGACGCCGTGCTGTTCCAGAAATGCCGCCGTGCCGCTTGTTGCGACAATCTCAAATCCCAGATCGCGCATCGTCTGGGCGGTTTCGACCAGCATCGCGGTCTTGTCGCTGTCCTTGATCGACAGAAAGACGCGGCCCTTTTCGGGCAGGATCACGCCTGCGCCCATCTGCGCCTTCAGGAAGGCGCGGTGGAAGTCGCTGTCAGAGCCCATGACCTCACCGGTAGAGCGCATCTCGGGTCCAAGCAGGGTATCGACGCCGGGAAAGCGTGCAAAGGGCAGGACGGCCTCTTTGACGGCAAAGGTGTCGATGTCGGGATCGACAAGATCAAACTCAGCTAGCTTTGCGCCTGCCATGACCTGTGCGGCGATGGCGGCGATCGGGCTTAGAACGGCCTTGGCCACGAAAGGAACGGTGCGCGAGGCGCGGGGGTTCACTTCGATCAGGTAAATCTCGTCGTCCTTGACTGCGAACTGGATGTTCATCAGCCCGACAACGTTCAACGCCAGCGCCAGCGCCTTGGTCTGAACGCGCAGCTCGGCAATGATCTCGGGGCTGAGCGAATAGGGGGGCAGCGAACAGGCGCTGTCGCCGGAATGAACGCCCGCCTCTTCGATATGCTGCATGATGCCCGCAACATGCACCTGCGTCCCATCGCAAAGCGCGTCGACGTCGATTTCGGTTGCACCCGACAGGTAGCTGTCCAAAAGCACCGGGCTGTCGCCCGAGACGACGACGGCCTCAGAGATATAGCGTTCCAGCTGGGCCTGATCGCGGACGATTTCCATCGCGCGCCCGCCCAGAACGTAAGAGGGGCGGATGACCAGCGGAAAGCCGATGTCTTCGGCAATTTCCAGCGCCTCGGCGTCCGAATGGGCGATGCCGTTGCGCGGCTGTTTCAGGCCAAGCTTGTTGACAAGCGCCTGGAAACGTTCGCGATCTTCGGCCAGATCGATGGCGTCTGGCGTGGTGCCAAGGATCGGGATGCCCTCGGCCTCAAGCGCGTTGGCCAGTTTCAGCGGCGTCTGGCCGCCAAGCTGAACGATAACGCCGTGAAGCGTGCCCTTGGACTGTTCGACGCGCAGGATCTCCATCACATGCTCGAACGTCAGCGGCTCGAAATACAGGCGGTCCGAGGTGTCGTAATCGGTTGAAACCGTTTCGGGGTTACAGTTGATCATGATCGTCTCATAGCCTGCGCCAGTCAGGGCAAAGCAGGCGTGACAGCAGCAATAGTCGAACTCGATCCCCTGACCGATCCGGTTGGGGCCACCGCCAAGGATGACAACCTTCTTGGCGTCCGTCGGGCGCGCTTCGTCCTCGACATCGTCCAGAACGGGCGTCTCATAGGTGGAATACATGTAAGGCGTCTGCGCTTCGAACTCGGCGGCGCAGGTGTCGATGCGTTTGAAGACGGCCGTTACGCCAAGGTTCTGGCGGGCGCGGCGCACCTGTCCTTCGGTGCGGCCGGTCAGCTTGGCCAGACGGGCATCGGTAAAGCCCATCATCTTCAGCTTGCGCAGGCCCTTTTCCTCGACCGGAAGCCCGTTTGCGCGCACTTCTTCCTCGGCCTCCACGATCTCGCGGATGCGGGCCAGGAACCATGGGTCAAAGGCGGTCGCGGCCTGAATTTCCTCATCGCTCAACCCGTGGCGCATCGCTTGGGCGATGGTGCGCATCCGGTCGGGGGTCTGGGCGCTGATCGCCTTGATGATCGCGGCGTGGTCGGGGGCGCCTTCGATCTCGACCTCGTCAAAACCGGTCAGGCCAGTCTCCATCGAGGCCAGCGCCTTTTGAACGGATTCGTGAAAGCTTCGCCCGATGGCCATGACCTCGCCCACCGATTTCATCGCCGTCGACAAAAGCGGCTTTGCGCCGGGGAACTTTTCAAAGGCAAAGCGCGGGATCTTGGTGACAACATAGTCGATGGTCGGCTCAAAGCTGGCCGGGGTGACCTTGGTGATGTCGTTGTCCAGCTCGTCCAGCGTATAGCCGACAGCCAGTTTCGCGGCGATCTTGGCAATCGGGAAACCGGTCGCTTTAGAGGCCAGCGCCGAAGACCGGCTGACGCGCGGGTTCATCTCGATCACGACCATGCGGCCGTCTTCGGGGTTGATGGCCCATTGCACGTTCGAGCCGCCGGTTTCCACGCCGATCTCGCGCAGAACGGCGATACTGCCGTTGCGCATGATCTGGTATTCCTTGTCGGTCAGGGTCAGCGCCGGGGCGACAGTGATCGAATCGCCCGTGTGCACGCCCATCGGATCGACGTTCTCGATGGCGCAGACGATGATCGCGTTGTCAGCGGTGTCGCGCACCACTTCCATCTCGAACTCTTTCCAGCCCAGAAGCGACTCATCGATCAGGATCTGGCTGACCGGGCTGGCATCCAGTCCCGATTTGCAGAAGTGTTCATAATCGTCGCGGTTATAGGCCACGCCGCCGCCGGTGCCGCCCAGCGTAAAGGCGGGGCGAATAATCGCCGGCAGGCCGATGTCTTCCAGCGCGGCCATGCATTCGTCCATGTTGTTGGCGATGGTGGCGCGCGGGTTTTCCAGCCCGATCCGGTCCATTGCCTCGCGAAAGAGCTTGCGGTCTTCGGCCATTTCGATGGCCGGGCGCTTGGCGCCGATCATCTCGACGCCGTATTTTTCCAGAACGCCCATTTCTTCCAGTGCAAGAGAGGTGTTCAGACCCGTCTGCCCGCCCATCGTCGGCAAAAGAGCGTCGGGGCGCTCTTTCTCGATGATCTTGGCGACCATATCGGGGGTTATGGGTTCAATATAAGTGGCATCGGCCAGACCGGGGTCGGTCATGATCGTGGCGGGGTTCGAATTGACGAGGATGACGCGATAGCCTTCCTCGCGCAGGGCCTTGCAGGCCTGGGCGCCGGAGTAGTCAAATTCGCAGGCCTGCCCGATGACGATTGGGCCTGCTCCGATGATCATGATCGACTTGATGTCGGTTCTCTTCGGCATGGGTCCCCCGTGCATGTTGGGCGGACCGACCGGTCCGCGTGCAAATTGTCCTGCGTTATACGTATCGCGAGGCCGGGTTCAACCTCAAACGGGGGCCGTCAGAGCCTGCCTTCGAAAATATAAGACAGAAAAGGCCAGTCCCAGGGCTGCGACACAGGCGGTCCCAACGGTTGGAAGCGCGTTTAACTGAACATCTGCCAATGCCATAAGGCCAATCACGCCCGTTGTCATGGGCAAGAAGATCACCCCCAATGTGGCCACCGCCCCCCGACGGCTCAGGTATTGGGCAAAGATGGGCGCAAAGGCTACGGCGGTGATGTAGTGATAGCCCCATGAAAGGGGCGAGAAGAGGCCAATCAGAATTGCCAGAATCGGCCATGCCAGCGGGGATTTGATCCGCGCCGTGACGATGACAGAGGCAAGCAGCGCCACCAGCGACAGAATGCGCCAGATCTGGTTCTTTTGCATGACTGACCAGCCAAAACGGGGATCGTCGGTCGCTGGTACAAAGATCAGCCGCTCCGGGGCGAAGATGCGAGCGATCAGCGGATCTATTGAAAAGACGATCTTGTTCGAAAAGGCCGTCGCGCTGATGACCCGCACCTCAGCCAGAAACGCCTGATGCAGGGGCCATCCGGCCAGCGCCACCGAAAGCGCCGCAAGAAGGGCGCCGAAAAGGACAAAGGACAGGGCCGCGCGGCGCTGCCCGCGCAAGAGCCAGACAAGCGCAAAGAAAAGCGGGTAAAGCTTGATCGCGGCCGCCAGCGCCATTGCCGCCCCGGCCATCCAGGGTTTCCCGGCGGCGGCGCGTTCCAGCCCCAGAAGGATCAGAAAGCTGACAAGGATCTGCGGCTGGTCCTGTTCCAGCGCGACAATGCCGATCAGGGTGAAGTGCAATAGCGCAAGGCCGATGGCCAGAAAGACCCAAACGGGCAGGCGCGTGCGCAAGACCCGCCCCGCCAGCACGACGGTAAGGCCAATCAGAACCGGGTTGATCAGTTGCGCGGCAAGCTGAAGCTGATCAAAGCTGACCCAGCGCGCTACCGGCGCCATCAGCGCCGCCCAGATCGGCGGGTAGACAAAGGGAAAGACTGGGTCGGAATAGCCGATCGATTGCAGATAGGGCCACCACCCAGTGGGCGGGTTCATCGTGTAGACGGATGTGTCCACGGGATAGATCTGATCAAACTGCCCAAGACCATAGAAGTGACCTGCAAGCCAGGTTGCCATCAGATCGGGTGAGGGCGTGTCCCAATAGCGGTAAAGCGACCAGATCAGCGAAAGCGCGATCAACGCGGCGGCTGCGGCCCAGCCATAGGCCGGGGGCGGTGGGCTTTGCGCTTCGGTATTGGGGGATGTCACGTCAGGCCGCTTTCAGCATCTGGATCGCGATCGCCTCATGCGAAAAGCCGATATAGGTATAGCTTTTGGGGCTCAGCGCCTCGCCCAAGGCCTTCCATTCATGCTCGCGCCAGCCGGGATAGCCGTAAAGCTCATCAAAAAGGATCACCGTTCCTTTCTTGAGCCGCCCGCGCAAGGCGCCAAGTGCAAAGGCGGTTGGGGTATATGTATCCATGTCCATATGCACGAAGCTGACGGGAGTTGGGGCGGTGTCTTCCAGAAAGGGCGGCAGGGTATCCTGTATCCAACCTTCGACAAGGGTGACGTTATCGGGCACTTCGGGCAGAACGCCCTTTTGGCCGAATGAACCCTTCTGGCGGCCACGGTGATGGCCAGTCCAGTCCTCTTCGAGGCCGACAAAACTGTCAAAACCGGTGATCTGGCGCTTTCGGCGGGCCAGAATCTCGGCAAAGACGCGAATGCCAAGACCGCCGGCCACGCCCAGCTCCATGATCAGGCCGTCCTGCGGCCCGTCATCCAGCCCCCGGCGCAGGGCATAGCGGCGCAGGTTGTCCTTTTTGGGGAACAGCATCGCCTTGGGCATCTCTTCGCGGAAGGTGGCATAGCTGTCTGCAACGGCTTCTTCATAGAGAAGATCCAGCGGTGATCTTGGGGCGTTGTCACGGTTCATCGTCTGTCCCTTGGTCGTTGCGCAAAGACTTGCACAGTCGAATATCGGGTGCAATCTCGGCAGAGCCAAAGCTTTTGCGGACCCACTGTCACCTTGACAGTCGCGGTCAGGTGATATGTACCCCCGCCAGAACCCCGTGATCAGCCATCGGATGAAGACATATGCATGCCTTTCGCAGCAAAACTTGCGCAGACCTGACCAAAGCCAATGTCGGTGAAACCGTCCGCCTTTCGGGGTGGGTGCACCGCGTCCGCGATCACGGCGGCATCCTGTTTATCGACCTGCGCGACCACTACGGTGTGACGCAGGTTCTTTGCGATCCCGACAGCGCGGCTTTCGGGGACGTCGAAAAAGTGCGGTCCGAGTGGTGCATTCGTATCGACGGCGAGGTCAAGGCGCGCGATGAAAGCCTGATCAACCCCAAGCTTCCGACCGGCGAGATCGAGGTCTTTGTCCGCGAGATCGAAGTTCTGGGCGCGGCAGAAGAGCTTCCGCTGATTGTCTTTGGCGATCAGGAATACCCCGAAGAGACACGGCTGAAATACCGCTTTCTGGACCTGCGCCGCGAGGCGATGCAAAAGAACATGACGCTGCGCTCGGATGTCGTGGCATCGATCCGCAAGCGCATGTGGGATCAGGGTTTCCGCGAGTACCAGACGCCCATCATCACAGCATCCAGCCCCGAAGGCGCGCGCGACTTTCTGGTGCCCTCGCGTCTGCACCCGGGCAAATTCTATGCCCTGCCGCAGGCACCGCAGCAGTTCAAACAGCTGATCATGGTCTCGGGCTTTGACAAGTATTTCCAGATCGCGCCCTGTTTTCGCGATGAAGACCCGCGCGCCGATCGCTCGCCCACCGATTTCTACCAGCTGGACATGGAGATGTCCTTTGTCGAGCAGCAGGATGTCTTTGATACGATCCAGCCGGTCGTTCAGGGCGTCTTTGAAGAGTTTGGCGGCGGGCGCAAAGTTGACCAGACATGGGAGCAGATTTCCTACGCCGATGCCGCGCTTTGGTACGGCACCGACAAGCCCGACCTGCGCAACCCTATCAAAATGCAAGTGGTCTCTGACCACTTCAGGGGAAGTGGCTTTGCGATCTTCGCAAAGCTGCTTGAGCAGGATGGCACCGAAATTCGCGCCATCCCGGCGCCAGGCGGCGGGTCGCGCAAATTCTGCGACCG
>JASBUI010000006.1 GCA_030148005.1 Paracoccaceae bacterium
TCGAAGCAACCGCTCCCGCCCCGTGACGTAATGGGTGGCCGGGTACACCCAGAGCTCGGTGAGCTCGTCGAGCACCTCCCCGGTCACGGGATTCATCTGCAGAATGCGCTCGACCTCGTCGCCGAAATACTCGACGCGGTAGATCGACTCCTCATACGCCGGGAAGACCTCGAGCGTGTCGCCTCTGACACGGAACTTGCCCCGGACGAGATTGATCTCGTTGCGCTCGTACTGGATCTCAACCAGCCGCTTGACCGCGTGAGAAAGCGGGTACTCGACACCCCGGACGAGCCGCAACAGCTGACCCTCGTACTGCTCGGGTGAACCGAGTCCGTAGATCGCCGACACGGAGGCAACGATTACGACATCCTCACGGGTCAGCAGTGCCGCCGTCGCCGAATGCCGCAACCGGTCGATCTCGTCGTTCACGGTCGATTCTTTCTCGATGTAGGTGTCGGACTGGGGGATGTAGGCCTCGGGCTGGTAATAGTCGTAGTAGCTGACGAAGTACTCGACCGCGTTCTCTGGAAAGAACGATTTGAACTCACCGTAAAGCTGCGCGGCAAGGGTCTTGTTCGGGGCAAGAATGATCGCCGGTCGCTGCGTTTCCTCGATGATCTTGGCCATCGTAAAGGTCTTGCCCGTGCCCGTGGCCCCCAAAAGCACCTGGTTGCGTTCGCCCGTCGTGATGCCTTGGGTCAACTCGGCAATCGCCGTTGGCTGATCGCCCGCCGGGGTGAAGGGCGAGTGCATCACAAAATCCTTGCCGCCTTCAAGCTTCACACGGGTTTTCACGTCCGGGGCGGGCGCGTGCATCAGTGTATCGGACATAAAATCGATTCCCATTGGGTCGCCCTAGATTTGATCACTTTTTGTTCCGCTTCAAGGGAGGGGCGGGCATGGCCGCACCACTCCTGACAGAATTGCGCGGATTTCCTGAAGATAAAGGAGGGCTTAACACCTCAGAGCGACTTTCTATAAAGTTTGTGCAACTTTAACGTGTTTTTTTTGTTGCATTGGAATCGGCTCCGCCCTAGGTTTCTTTTGTAAGCAGCAGAACTGGTTGTCAGGCTGGCCGCACCACCCACCCCACCCCTCGCTCCCTCGCGGCCACCCTGGCAACCGACCCTGCGCTGAATTCTCCCACTCAATGGCCGACGGATGCGCTTGATTTACCGCGCCCGTCAAAGGATATAGGGAGGGCAAGACAAGCCACGGGAGAGATTGAAATGCGCGCACGCATCTACCAGCCGGCAAGAAACGCGATGCAGTCAGGCACGGCGACCAGTCGTCACTGGGTGCTGGAGTTTGCCCCGGCAAGCGCGCGGCAGGTCGACCCGCTGATGGGCTGGACCTCTTCCGGCGACACTCAGGCGCAGGTCCGCCTGACGTTCGAGGACAAGGAAACGGCGCTTGCCTATGCCCAGAAGCACGGGATCCAGGCGATCGTTCAGGAACCTAAGCTGCGCAAACCAATCATCCGGCCCGGCGGCTACGGCGAGAATTTCGCGACCGGCCGAAGAGGCTCCTGGACCCACTGATCACCCTTGCAAGGATCGGCTGCCTGCCCCAAAAGGGGCACCAGCGGTCCCGTAGCTCAACTGGATAGAGCAGCTGACTTCTAATCAGTAGGTTGGGGGTTCGAGTCCTCCCGGGATCGCCATTTTGCCTTTCACCAACATCTTAATCTGGCTGTGTTGATCGCTCGGGGATCGCGTGGCGGTCCATGATCATAAGCAACGGAGTGGCGGGCAAGGCGGGCTTTTGCCGCGCCTTTTCAAGTGATCGGTTCACTGCACGCAGGATAGACTTCAACTTTGCCAAGGTATTGTGCAAGTTGCCTTCAAAGCCGAAGGTGCAGCCATGGCAACGGAACTGGAATTTTCTTTCGCAACGCTGACCGGTCCGGCGAAGCGGCACATCCGGGTTTTTCAGGTCCATCAGTTTCTCGATCGTCTTGCGATGGGCTTGACGGTTGCCGTTGTTGCGCTGGCGTTGACCGATCGAGGCATGGACCTCTTTCAGATCTCACTTCTATTCGGGGTCTACTCACTGACCACCATGGCGATGGAACTTCCGTTCGGCGGATTGGCCGACAACATTGGCCGCAAACCGGTCTTTCTGGCAGCGATCGTCGCCAGCTTGATTTCCCTCGCACTCTTTCTTTCGACAAGCGATTTCTATGTTCTCGCGCTCTCTTTTGCCTTCATCGGTTTTGGGCGTGCACTCCGGTCGGGCACGCTTGACGCTTGGTTCGTTGAAACCTTTAAAGCCGCCGCGCCGAATGTGGATGTTCAACCCGCTCTTGCAAAGGCGCAATGGGCCAATGCCATGGGCTTGGCGGTGGGGGCTGTTTTGGGGGGGCTTCTTCCCGATTTCCTTGGCTCGGTGGCAGTAAGACTGGGTTTCAGTTCCTACGATGTTTCTTACGCGGCAAGCCTGGCAGTGATGGTTGGCGTGTTCGTCTACACCTTGCTTGTCATTGTGGAAAAGCCCCGCCCTTTGAACCCGCAAGCTTTGGTGCAGGGCTTTGCTACAGTACCGCTGGTGATCAAGGACGCAGGCCTTCTTGCCCTGAGGCATCCTGCGCTATCGGTGCTTTTGGCCGCTCTGGCGTTTTTCCTGATGGCTACCAACCCGGTTGAGGTGATCTGGCCCACCCATGCAAAGCCAATGTTGGAGAAGGGCTATGCAAACACGGTCATTGGTGTCCTGACCGCCGCCTATTTCTTCTCTATCGCATTTGGCGCATCGCTTTCGCCGCACATCAGCCGACTGTTCAGACGGCGGCATGGGGCGACACTTGCGGCGGCTTTTGCTTGCCTAGCGGGCCTTCAGATCGCGCTGGCCTTACAGGGTAGCATCGTGGGCTTTGTGACTGTTTTCATCCTGTATTCCGTCGTCCTTGGTGTTTCCGAAACACCGGCCAGCAGTATTCTGCACAGATGCGTAGAAGACCGCCAGCGTTCCACAACGCTGTCTTTGAGGTCGCTGATACAGCAGCTTGGGGCAGCATTGGGCCTGATCTTGGCGGGCGCCATCGCCGATGTCTACTCCACACCCACAGCTTGGATTGTCGGTGCGGCGTTTCTTGTTGTTGCCGTTATCCTGATTGGCATCCTAGCCAAACGGCTTGCCGCAGAGATTGAATAGCGGCCATTCGTGCAACATGCAGCATTGGCCATTAAGGGCCATTGCGGACCACTCGCCGCCCTCAACGAACCCATTGTGTAAAGGCAGATGTGCCCGGCAACTGAGCCAAACCTGTTGCAATCAGCTTTGCGCGATGAACTTCAGGGTCGCCTGCGCTAACGCCGGGCCAGCATCCTCTTGAAGGAAATGTCCCGCATTCGGAAGGATGGTATGATCCCGGCCGGCGGCCCCGGGGATCAGTTTCTGGAAAATCCCGTCTACTCCAGCCATGATCTTATCGTCTTCGCCGAAAACTGTCAGAAACGGGGTGTGCAGGCTTTTCAGTGTCTCCCACGCGGCTCGGTTTGCGGCGGACGCAGGGTCGTCTGGCGCGTCGGGAACCAGCATGGGAAACTGCCGAGCGCCGGCCAGATAGCGCGAGTCTGGGAACGGGGCGTTGTAGGCGGCAACCTCTTCATCTGAAATCTTGGACGTAGTCCCGCCAGACACGATGCGACCCGCGTCAAATTCAGGCACTGATTGCGAATACTCCCGCCATGAAAGGAACGCCGCGCCCATAGGTATATCGCCGGTCGGCAGGGCGGTGTTTGCCACGACTACACGGGCAAAGCGTTCAGGCATGCGCGCGACCAGCCGCAAACCTATAAGCCCGCCCCAGTCCTGACAGAACAAGGTGATGCCCTTCAGATCGACCTTCTGCAACCACTCCGCCGCCCAGTCTACGTGGCGTTGATAGGTGTAGTCGGACCTTTGAGTTGGCTTGTCCGACCGGCCAAACCCGATCAGGTCCGGGGCAACAACCCTGTGCCTCGCGTCTTTGAAAAAAGGGATCATGTGCCGATAAAGAAAGCACCAAGTGGGTTCCCCATGCATCAGCAACACTGGCGGAGCGTCTGCCGGTCCCTCGTCCAGATAATGCATCCGAAGCCGACCACCCTCCGTGTCGTCCACGTCAAGGTAACTCGGTTCAAACGCAAAATCTGGAAGTCCGTTGAACCGTTCGTCTGGTGTGCGAAGAAAATCCATACTCCCCCCAAAGATGCCGAGTTCTTCGGCCAAGTGACTGTGCGCGAGAAACCGCGACGGGTCCAGCCCCGGGGCATGTCGACTTTTGGCTGCATTGAGCGCACTGGCACCACCAGAGCGCCGCAGGGTCACTTCGGAAGGTATGTACAGGGCGGATAAGGACGGCCCTTTGCGGCCATTCACCGTGCAATCAATCCTGCGATGCGGCTCGTCAGTAGGTCTCGCCAAAGGAAGCGCGTCAATAACATAGATGAAACGCAAGCGATGGTGCCAAGGGCGGTTGCAACTACTTTGTTACGCAAGAGCGAGCACGATCGGGAGCGGATCAAGCCGCAAGAATCGACCCGCGTAGCTTCCTGAAACCGATTTCATGGCGCATCGAAAACATGGTCGCGACGTCGGTGCTGGCACTTGCAGATCACTTTCTGTCGGGCACTTGCCAGGAACCTCGCGGGGGGCCTTGCCTCTGACAGAGACGTCGAGAGTTTTGCTTTAAGATACCGAATTAAAAAGAAAAAGATTCAAAACCTCAAGTCAGCGTACCGTTGGGCCTGGCGTTCGGGTTGCCGAGGTTCGTGGAGGTCCGGGCCGGAATGCTGCGCTGCGGCGTTTTTTTGGGGTTGCCGAAACCGGTTTCGGAACAAACCTTGCCGCCCATGATAAAGCCTGCCAGCTCAAATCCAGTTGCGGCCAAAAGCCAGATCCGGGTGCGCCCAAATCGCGTCCGGATTGCTGATGTGGCTGAGGCGCTGGGCGTCACCAAAAGCACGGTCAGCCGGGCCCTGAACGGCTATCCCGACATCTCAGAAGGGACGCGCCTGCGGATCAAGCGGGCCGCGGACACCATGGGGTATCGCCCGCTTAGCCACGCGCAGGCCATTCGCACCGGCCGTGTCCGGGCACTTGGACTGATCGTCGAGGTCGGTGAGTACGACGCGCACCGCCCGTTTCTGGCCGAGTTTCTGGCCGGGGTCACACGCGGTGCCAGCGCCGAAAGCTGGACGCTGACGGTCGCGACCTCCGTCTCGGCCGAGGACACGCAATCAACGCTTGCCCGGT
The DNA here is from genome assembly GCA_030148005.1 of Paracoccaceae bacterium. GTDB lineage: Bacteria > Pseudomonadota > Alphaproteobacteria > Rhodobacterales > Rhodobacteraceae > JASBSV01. Next base: position 5,239 of record JASBUI010000006.1, read on the forward strand.
TGGTCGAGGAACACAAGGCCGACGGTTTCATCCTGCCGCGAACACGGCTTGAAGACCCGCGCGTTCAGTTCCTTCGCGAACAGGGCGTTCCTTTCGTTCTTTACGGACGCACCCGCGACGCGACCGATTGCGCCTGGTTCGACATCGTAAGCGAAGATGCGATTGAACAGGCCGTGGCGCGTCTTGCCGCTCAAGGCCATCGTCGCATTGCTTTCGTGAATGCAGGGCGTGAGTACAACTTTGCCCATGTCCGCCATCAGGGTTACCTGTCTGGCCTGCATGCGGCCGGGCTGGATCATGACGCGTCCCTGATTATGGGCGATGCGGTGACATCGCAGGACGGGCAGGCGGCCACGCTGAAACTTTTGGCGCTGGCAAGCCCGCCAACGGCGATCGTCTTTGCGACCGACAAGGCGGCCATGGGTTCATACCTTGCGGCAAGTGATCTTGGGCTGACGATCGGGCGCGATATCTCTGTCATTTCCTACGACGGATTGCCCGAGGGCGCCTTCGCCCAGCCGGGTTTGACGACCTATGCCGTCGATACGAACCACGCAGGCGAACGGCTTGCAAAACTCTTGATCGAACGCATCCGGGGAACGGCGCCAGAAGACCTGCGCGAACTTGCCCCGGCGCAACTTGTCGCGCGCGGCTCTGACGGGCCGCCCACGCTGACATCCAAAGAACTGGCGGCGCGTCTAAGCCGCGATGAAGGTCCAATTAACGGGAGGAAATCATGACCTATCAACCAAAAGGAAGACTGGCGAAACTTATGACCGGGGCGTCACTGGCCCTGGCAATTAGCGCCATCGGCGTTCACGCCGAGACGATCCGCTTCTGGACAACCGAAGAACAGCCCGAGCGTCTTGCCAAGCAGCAAGAGATGGCTGCCGAGTTCAAGGCCGCAACCGGAACCGAGGTTGAGGTTATACCGGTCACCGAAAGCGATCTGGGCACCCGCGCAACGGCGGCATTTGCAGCCGGCGATCTGCCTGATGTCATCTATCACACCCTGCAATACGCTTTGCCTTGGGCAGAGGCGGGCATCCTTGACACAGAGGCGGCGACCGACGTGGTTGACCAGCTCGGTCAGGGCACATTCGCGCCGGGCGCATTGAACATGGCCGCCTTTGACGGCGGTTATGCGGCTGTTCCAGTGGATGGCTGGACGCAGATGATCGTCTATCGCAAGGATCTGTTCGACGCCAACGGTCTGGCCGCTCCGACGACATATGCGGCCGTTCTTGCCGCGATCGACAAGCTGAGCAACCCGCCAGAGATGTACGGCTTTGTCGCCGCAACCAAGGTTGATGAAAACTTCATGAGCCAGGTTCTGGAGCATGTCTTCCTCGCCAACGGCGTCTCGCCGGTCGATGACAACGGCTTCAGCCCGCTGGATGAGGCAAAGACGACCGAGGTTCTGGATTTCTACAAGGCCATCGCCAAAGCCTCCCCTCCGGGTGAGCTGTTCTGGAAGCAGTCGAGAGAGCTTTACTTTGCAGGCAAGGCCGCGATGATCATCTGGTCGCCCTTCATTCTGGACGAACTGGCAGGTCTGCGTGACAGCGCCCCGCCCACCATCAACAGCGATCCGACCTCGGGCGAGCTGGCAAGCAAGACAGGCATCGTCACAACCTTTGCCGGCCCCTCGAACCCCGAAGGTGCCGCATGGGGCGATGTTCGCTACTTTGGCATCACTTCTGACGCCAACACCTCGGCTGCCGAAGACTTCGTCAAGTTCTCGATGGATCAGGGCTATACCCAGACGCTTTCCATCGCGCCCGAAGGTAAGTTCCCGGTTCGCCGCGGCAACGCCGAAGATCCCGAGAAGTTCGTGAAGGCATGGTCAAAGCTGCCTGTCGGCGTGGATCGCAAGGCGCCCTTGTCCGATCTTTATGCCCCCGAAATGATCTCGCAGATCGTTGGCGGTCTTGATGTGGCCCAGCGTTGGGGCGTCAAGGAAGGTCAGCTTTCGCTGGCGTCCAAGATGATCAACAGTCAGGTGATCAACCGTCTGGTTCGCGAATACATCGACGGTGCACGCGATGCCAAGGCAACCGTGGCCGAGATGAACGCGGAACTGGCCAAGATCAACTAAACTTGCCAAACGGCTGGGACCTGCGCATACCGCGCGGGCCCCGGCCGGTCGCACCTTCGGGCAGTTGCGCTATGATCGCGCCTGCACGTCCCGTTTCAAATGGAGTTGCCAATGATGGCCCCCGAGCCCCCAAAGGGAACGGGCCCCCTGCAAAAGCGCGAGGCGCGCTTGGCGTGGGGGCTGTTGTTCCCCACGTTGTTCAGCGTCGCGCTGGTGGTGATCCTTCCGCTTCTGGCGATCTTCTGGATCAGCGTGAAACCCGTCGGTCTTGCCGATCTGCGCGCAACCGCACCCATCGTACGCGAAACGCTTCGGGGGCGTGGGCAGGACCTTCAGATCGAATACAGGCTTCGAAACTCCAGCCAGACAGACCCCATCAAGGGCGTCACGCTCACCGATGTGATCCCGCCCCAGTTCACGCTTGGCCCCGTGGCTCAGCCTTGCGTTCTGACTGGCCGCAAACTGGCCTGCGACTTTGGTGACATCGAAGGGGGCTTTCGCACGCGCCTGCGCATTCCGGTGACAATCTCGGGCGATCCGGCGATTGCCGAAGATGCCATGGCCCAAAGCCCGCCGACCATCACCGGCACGGCCGATAACATCCTGACAAACTTCAGTTTCACATTTGAAAACTTCGCCCGCGTCTTTGACAGCTCTGAGTTCTACAGCGTTCTGGGCGTGACAATTTTCTATTCGGTCTTTGGAACAATCGGCGCGCTGGTGATGGGGCTGTTCGCGGCGATGCTGCTGAACAAAAGCTTTCGGGGCCAAGGCATTCTGCGCGGTCTATACCTTTTTCCCTATGTCGCGCCGGTCATCGCTGTCGCCTTCACATGGGTGACGCTTTTCGATCCATTCTCAGGCTCGGCCAATGCGCTGTTGATCCAGATGGGCGTCAGCGCCGGGCCGATCAACTTCTTTGGTGAGCGCCCGCTTGCGCTGATCATGGTGACCGTCTTTGAAATCTGGCGCTACTTCCCGCTGTCGTTCCTTTTCATCCTTGCGCGAATGCAGTCGATCGATACGGACATGTACGAGGCGGCCGATATGGATGGCGCCAGCCCGTTTCAAAAGTTCTGGTACCTCTCGCTGCCCCAGCTTTTGGGCATCCTGTCGGTCCTCTTTCTGTTGCGGTTCATCTGGACCTTCAACAAGTTCGACGACATTTTCCTTTTGACGGGCGGCAACGCGGGCACCCGGACGCTGACCGTCAATGTCTATGAACAGGCCTTTGCCGTCTCCAACATCGGCGCTGGCGCTGCCGTGGCGGTTGTCATCTTCTTCTGTCTTCTGCTCTTCAGCTTTCTCTTCTTCCGCTTCATCAGCCGCGAGGAGGGGCTTTGAAAATGCCGCGTCACGGATATATCGCCGCGCCCATTCTTGGTGCTCTCTGGCTTTTGATCGTCGCAACCACCATCGCCGTGGCGATGTCATTTGCCACCGGGCAGGCCTTTCGCCCCGCGGTCGGGTTTTCCTTGGTTTGGGGCGCGGCGCTGGGTCTGGCGCTGGTGTTCTGGCAGGGCAGCAAAAGCGCCGCGGCGCTGGCGGCCTTGGCACTTTTTGGATCGGCGCTAACCCCTGTTGGCCCGATGATCTTTGGCCCGGACGTGGCGGGCGCAACATGGGCATTCAGCGCCGCGGCGCTGGCGGTCGTCCTTGTTGTTTCCTTGCGGCAGATCCTTGCCGGGCTTCGCTTTGGCGCCGTGAACCGGCATGAGTTTGAAGAGGCCGCAATCCGTTTTCTGACCGGGTTTGGCTATATCTTCTTTACCGCGATCGTGCTGATCCCATTTTACGTCATGGTGATGACAAGCCTGAAATCGCAACAGGCCCTGCTGCAGAACCCGCTGGATTTCGGCCTTGATCTGTCACGGGGCTGGGGCCTTTTGCGCAGCTACTATGAGCTTTTTGCCGACTTCAATTTCGGCCGCTACCTCTGGACCTCGTTCTTTGTTTCGGTCCTGACGGTCATTATCACGCTCCTTTTCAGCATCCCCGGCGCCTACGCCGTGGCCCGCCTTCGCTTTCGTGGACGCGCCGCGATCGGGCGCTCGATCCTGCTGATCTATATGGTTCCAATGATCGTGCTGGCACTGCCGATCTACATCGCCTTTTCGATGACAGGTCTGCGCAACTCGATCACCGGGCTGGTGATGATCTATCCGGTCACGACGATCCCTGTCGCGCTTTACATGCTACAGGGATACTTCCGCGGCTTGCCGGCCGAGGTTGAAGAGGCGGGCCTGATGGACGGGCTTAGCCGCCTTGCCGTCATCTGGAAAATCACGCTGCCACTTTCGCTGCCCGCACTGGCAAGCGTGTCGCTTTACGTTTTCATGATCGCCTGGAACGAGTTTCTTCTGGCCTTCATGCTGCTTGATGATCCCTCGAAGTTCACCCTTACAAGAGGCATCGCCAGTCTCAACTCTTCGGAAATTCCGCGCCAGCACCTGATGGCGGGGGCGGTGATTGCAACCGTCCCGATCATGGCGCTGTTCCTTGGGTTGGAAAGGTTCATGACCAAGGGTCTGACCGCCGGATCGGTTAAAGGATAACAAAAATGACGACCAAACAAGGCCTTGATGACCGCGCGCGCCGCATTCTGACCCAGAATGACCGGGGCGGGTATACCGTGCCGACAGATGGGCTTTATCCCTACCAGTGGAACTGGGACAGCGCCTTTGCCGCCTATGGGTTTGCCCAGTTCGACACAGCCCGCGCGTGGCAAGAGTTTTACTGGCTCTTCAAGGGGCAGTGGGATGACGGCATGGTGCCCCACATCCTGTTTCACAGAACCGACCCGGGCTATTTTCCGGGGCCTGATGTCTGGGGCTGCAATGGCCCGATCCCCTCTTCGGGTATAAGCCAGCCGCCGGTCGCCGCGACCTTCATGCGCAAGGTTCTGGAAAAGGACCCGCAGGCCGGGCTTGCCCATGTGGCAGAGCTTTTTCCAAAGCTGATGGCATGGCACAAATGGTTCATGGACTGGCGCCTTGATCGCGGGGCGGTTTGCGTCACGCATCCATGGGAAGCAGGGCGCGACAACGCCCCCGACTGGGACAAGGCCATGGCCGCCATCGATCCTGTCGGCGTCGGCGAATATACGCGCCGCGATACATCGCATGTCGATGCCTCGATGCGGCCCACGAAATACGACTATGACCGCTACATCTGGCTGGTTCAGCTTGGGCGTTCTCTGAACTGGGATCAGGCGGCGCTTTTGGAAAAGAACCCCTTTCGGGTGGCCGATCCAACGCTGACATTCACGCTTCTTCGTGCCCACCGCGACCTTAAGGTGATGGGGCAGGCGATCGGCGCGGACACATCGCTTATCGACAGCTGGATCACGACGCTTGAGGCGGGGGCAAAGACCCTGTGGAACGAAGAGGTTGGCTGTTTCGACGCGCGCAATGCCCATACAGGAGAGTTCAGCGGCGTTCTGTCCAATGCATCCTTCCTTTGCTGGCTGGCAGGTGTCGACCACCCCCGGATGCGGGCCCATCTGACGCGCATTCTGGCGGCCGTTCCCTATGGCATCCCAAGCCTTGACCCCGCACACCCAGAATTCGATGCAAAGCGCTATTGGCGCGGTCCGACATGGGCGGTGATGAACACGCTGATCGGCTTTGGGCTTGAGGATGAGGGCCTGACGGGCGAGGCAGATGAGCTGCGCGCGCAGACCTGCAAGGCAATCGCGCGCCATGGATTTGCAGAATACTTCGATCCGCTGGACGGAAGCCCGGCCGGCGGCGGCAGCTTTACCTGGACCGCAGCGGTCTGGCTGGGCTGGGCCGGACGATCCGCAGCGGCGGTTGAAAATGAGGGGGTTTTGGGCTGATGGGTGCGATCAAGCTTGAAAAGGTGGAAAAGTGGTTCGGCGATGTGCAGGTGATCAAGGGCATTGACCTGCAGATCGAGGATGGCGAGTTCATCGTTTTCGTCGGCCCCTCGGGCTGTGGCAAGTCCACGCTTTTGCGGATGATCGGCGGTCTGGAAGAAACATCGCGCGGCGCGATCGTGATCGATGACCGCGATGTCACGGATCAGCCGCCCGCGCGGCGCGGCCTCAGCATGGTTTTCCAGTCCTACGCGCTTTACCCGCATATGTCGGTTCGCGACAACATGGGCTTTTCGCTAAAGACGGCCGGCGCGCCGGTTGCCGAGACCAAGGCAAAGGTCGACGAAGCTGCACGCGTTCTGAAGCTAGAGCCGTTTCTTGACCGGCGCCCCAAAGAGCTTTCGGGCGGCCAGCGCCAGCGCGTTGCAATCGGCCGCTCTATCGTGCGCGACCCCACCGCATTTCTCTTTGATGAACCCTTGTCGAACCTCGATGCCGCCCTGCGGGTCGAGATGCGCTATGAGATTGCAAAGCTGCACCAGACGCTGAATTCGACGATGATCTATGTCACCCATGATCAGGTAGAGGCGATGACGCTGGCCGACCGGATCGTTGTTCTGGATGGCGGGCTGATCGCGCAGGTCGGAACCCCGCGCGAGCTTTATGAGCGGCCCGCCAACCTTTTCGTGGCCCAGTTCATCGGCTCACCGAAAATGAACGTCCTGCCCTGCGATGTCAGCGGCGGTTCCTACATCCCGGCGGGCGGAAGACCCGGCAAGTTCACCGCCAGCGGCGCGGCAACCTATGTCGGAATCCGGCCCGAACACATCGAAATTACAGCTCCCGGCGAGGGCCAATGCGATGGCACGATCGATGTTCTGGAATACCTTGGCGCCGACACCTTCCTTATTGTCGACGGCGGCGCCTTGGGGCAGCTGACGGTGCGCGTCACGGGCCAGAGCGACTTTGCGCCCGGCACCCGCGTGGGCTTGACCTTTCAGGCCGGACACGAAAGTTTCTTTGATGCGGCCGGTCAGGCGCTTTAGGCAATTTCAATCCTGCCGCCGCCCGTGTCCAATTGCCGAACACCAGGGGGCCCTAAATGCGCAGCTTTGACCAGATCTATGCAATAGCGGCCGAGCGCAAAGGCGGCGACGCCGCGCTTGAGGCGCTTTTGCAGCATCCCGAACCGGCAGAGAAACTGACGCAGCTTGCCGAAGACCGATACCTTTCGATGATGACGCGCTGCGTGTTTCAGGCGGGCTTTAACTGGCAGGTAATCGAAAACAAATGGGCGGGATTTGAAACCGCCTTCAAAGGGTTCGACCCCGGCAAATGTTCCATGATGGACGATGAATGGTTCGATGCGCTTTTGACCGACAAGGGCATTGTCCGAAACGGCCCCAAGATCCGCACCGTCCCCGAGAATGCCGCGATGATCCTAGAGATGCGCAAAGAGGGCGGGATCGGCAGGATCGTGGCCGACTGGCCTGACACCGACTATGTGGGCCTCTTGGAGATGTTCAAAACCCGCGGCGCGCGCCTTGGCGGCGCGACGGGGATGTATTTTCTGCGCTTTGTCGGTCGCAGCGGCTTTGTCCTTTCGCGCGACGTGGTGGCGCGGCTGGTCGCCGAGGGAGTGATCGACAAGACGCCGACCTCCAAGGGGGCCATGCGCAAGGTGCAAGAGGCGTTTAACACTTGGGCCAGCCAATCGGGCCGAAGCCTGACCGAAATCAGCAGGGTCGTTGCGATGAGCCTCTAACGCCCAGCGAACAAAGCTTTGCGCCCCCAAGCGCTAGTCTTTGGTAGTTGGCGCGCCGCCCTGAAAGCTGTTTTCGTTCTGATAGTCGCAAGGGTCTTCCTGCATCTCAAGGTGAAGGCCGGCCCCGCCGTTAGGGTGCGCGCGCGCCAGATCTTCGTCGACCTCGATCCCAAGGCCGGGCGCCTCGCCCAGAGACACAAAACCGCCGTCCACCCGTATCGCGCCCTTGATCAGCTGGTCATGAAAACCGGTTTCGATCGTTTCGGCCATAAGCAGATTGGGGATCGCGGTGGCAAGGTGAAGGTTCGCCGCCCACTCGACGGGACCGGCGTAAAGATGCGGGGCCATCTGGGCGTTATGCACCTCGGCAATCGCGGCGATCTTGCGCGCCTCGTTGATGCCGCCGACGCGGCCCAGAGCAGGTTGCAGGATACTTGCGCCGCCATTTTGCAGAACCGCCGCAAACTCGGATTTCGTGGTCAGCCGCTCACCCGTGGCGATGGGGATGCGCACGGCCCGTGCGATCGCGGCAAATTCAGATGCATTGTCCGGCGGCACCGGCTCTTCGAACCAAAGCGGCAAGTAGGGCTCTATCGCTTGGCCAAGGCGAATAGCGCCTGCGGTCGTGAACTGGCCGTGCGTGCCGAAGAGTAGATCGGCGCGATCGCCAACCGCCTTGCGGATCGTGTCGCAGAAAGCGACAGAACGGGTGATGTCGGACATCGACGGCTGATGCCCGCCGCGCATCGTATAGGGGCCTGCCGGGTCAAACTTGACCGCCGTATAGCCGCGCCCGACGTATTCCAGCGCGGCCTCTGCCGCCATGTCGGGCGATGTCCAAAAGGCCGAAACATCGTGGCCGGGCAGGGGATAGAGGTAGGTGTAGGCGCGTACCCGGTCATTCATGCGCCCGCCCAAAAGCGCCCAGACGGGACGGTCCAGCGCCTTGCCAAGGATGTCCCAACAGGCAATCTCCAGCCCCGAAAAGGCGCCCATCACGGTCAGGTCGGGCCGCTGGGTAAAGCCCGAGGAATAGGCGCGCCGAAACATCTTTTCGATGTTCTGGGGATGCTCGCCTTCCATATGACGCTCAAACACATCGCTGATGACCGCGCGCATCGCCTCTGGCCCGACCGACGAGGCATAGCATTCGCCCCAGCCGATGATCCCGCAGGCCGTCGTAAGTTTGACCAGGATCCAATAGCGCCCACCCCAACCCGGAGCGGGCGGCGCGGTGACAATGATATCGAGATCGGCAAGTTTCATGTCCGGGCCTTCGCAAGTTTAACCGTCAGCCGACCCAACCATCTAATCCATGGCGGGTCCAGCCCGCAGGCATCATGCGCCGGGCTCTTCGCGCGAAAGGCGGCGGCGGGACTGAAACAGAACGACACAGACGATCATAAGCGCCAAGGACAAAAGGAAAGGCGCACCGGGCATGTAAACCTCTTCGTGCCGGGTGAAGTAGGCGAAGATCTGGGTCATCAACAGCGGCGACAGGATGACGGCAACCGCCTGAACGGATGTTATCGCGCCCTGCAACTCGCCTTGCTGGTCATCCCCGACCCGCTGCGATCCCATCGCCTGAAGCGCCGGCGTTGCCACAACACCAAGCGCTGTGAGAGGCGTGATCAGAAGGGCGATCAGCCCGTTCTCGAGGAAGGCCAGAACCAGAAAGGTCAAAGCGCTCATCGTGAAGGCGAAAAGGACCGTGCCGCGTGTTCCCAGCCAAGCCAGCAACCTTTTGATCAGAAGGCCCTGCGCAATTGCGATCGATATCCCGAACGAGGCAAGCGATAGCCCCACCATGCGCGCATCCCAGCCAAAACGCTCAAGCGCGAAATACGCCCAGACCGAGGGATAGACGAAAAAGGCCAGCTCATAGATGAAGAACACCAGCAAGATACGCCGCACATCGGGTAGTTTTCCCAAGTGCCGGAAAGCGCCAAGCGGGTTTGCGCGGCGCCAGTCAAACGGCCGGCGGCTTTGCTTGGACAGCGTTTCGGGAAGAACGAAATAGCCGATGCAGAAATTCACCGCGGCAAGCGCGGCGGCGGCGTAAAAGGGCGCGCGCGGCCCGAAAGTGGCCATCAAGCCGCCGATCAGCGGCCCCAGAACAAAGCCGACGCCAAAGGCCGCGCCCAAAAGTCCAAAATTTGCGGCCTTGTCTTGCGGGTGTGAGATGTCGGCCATGAAAGCCGCGGCAATCGACTGGGTCGCGGCAAGTATGCCGCCCACAAGCCGGCCTACGAACAAAAGCCAAAGAGTGCCCGCCAGTGCCATCACAAGATAGTCCAGCGCCATCGTGGCCATTGATGCCAGCAAAAGTGGGCGCCTTCCAAAGCGGTCGGACAGGTTGCCCAGAAACGGGCTGAACAGGAACTGCATGATCGCAAAGATCGTGGTTAAAAGGCCGCCCCAGATCGCCGCGTTGGCCAGATCGCCGCCCGCCACGCTTTTGATCAGCTCAGGCATGACCGGCATGATCAGCCCGATACCCATGGCGTCAATCACCAGCGTAAGCAGGATGAATGCGATGGGCAGGCGCTGTTTCGCGATCATATCGGGGCCGCGATGTTCATTGGCCAGCTGGCATCCCGGCAAGCGCTGTTTCAAAAACGGCGCGGTCCACGTTGCCGCCTGTTGCAACGACAATCACCGCATCGCCTTGGATCTCATCGCCCTGAAACAGCGCCGCCGCCAGTGCCGCGGCCCCGCCCGGCTCTAGCACGATGCGCAGTCGCTCAAAGGCAAGCGCCATGGCCCGAAGACAGGCGTCATCCGTCACCGCAAGTCCGGGGCCGCAAAGCGCCGACATGATCGGAAAGGTCAACGCGCCGGGCTGCGGGGTTACGATGGCATCGCAAAGCGTGCCTGACTTGCGCTTGTTCGTTTGCACGCATCCAGTGGCCAGAGAGCGTGCCACATCGTCAAAATCGACCGGTTCGACGGTCCGCGCACGCAAGCCCGCCGCCCGCGCCTGAAGGGCCAGCGCTATGCCAGAGGTCAAACCGCCGCCGCCGCAACAGACCAGAACATCTGCGCCGCTGATCCCAGCCTCTTCAGCTTGCTGCGCGATCTCAAGCCCCGTGGTTCCCTGACCTGCGATGACCTCGGCGTTGTCATAGGGTTTGATCAGCGTCAGCCCTTCCTGATCGGCAAGCTTGCCCCCGATCTCGTCCCGGTCCTCGGTTTCGCGGTCATAAAGAACAACCTCGGCGCCCAGACGCCTTGTGTTGTCGATCTTAACCGCCGGGGCATCGCCGGGCATGATGATCACCGCCCTTGCGCCAGCCTCACGCGCGGCCAGCGCGACGCCTTGCGCGTGGTTGCCCGACGAAAAGGCAATGACGCCTGACTTCAGCTCTTTCGCCCCAAGCGCCGTGATCGCCGACTTCGCGCCGCGATACTTAAAGGACCCGGTATGCTGCAAACATTCTGCTTTGACAAAAACGCGCCGCCCGGCAACCTCATCCAGAAAGGGCGAGGATAAAAGCGGCGTGCGCCGAACAAAGCGCCCGATGCGCGCCTTGGCAGCGTCGATCATCTCAATGTTCATTGCATCTTCTCCAGCCAGAGGTTCAGGGCCTCAATGCTTTCCGGCTCGTCCAGAAACGGAACATGGCCGCGCCCGGCAACATCGCGCCGGATCATGTCGGGCCTGCGGCGCGACATTTCATTGGCGTCACTTTCCGACAGAAGGTCAGAGTTCTGGCCCCTGATCAGCGCCAGCGGCAAGCCAGCCAGCGCATCGAAGAGGGGCCAAAGGTCTGGCGCGAGCTGGGCGCCCGTGGCCAGAACCGCATCGCGCAGCGCCGGGTCATATGTCAGATCAAGCCCGTCTTCGCGCTGGACCGTGTGGCGCATGACTTCTTGCAGCCAACGCTCTTCGGGCACGCCTTCGAAGCCCGGCAGAAAGGCCGGCAAGGCGCGCGCCATTTCGGCTTGTGTCGCGAACTTGGGCCGCAGCCCAAGGTAATCCTTGATCCGCTCAAGGCCCCCCGGTGCGATCCGGGGTCCGATGTCGTTCAGGCATACCCCCATCAGGCGCTCATGTGCCATCGATCCAAGAAACATGGCAATCAGGCCGCCGCGCGAAGTGCCAAGGATGGCCGCCCGGTCCAGCCCCAGATGGTCCATCAGCTCCAGCGTATCGCGCGCCTCGACTGGGATCGAATAGGTGCTGATGTCCTTGGCCCATTCCGAGTTGCCGCGCCCGCGATAATCGAGGCGGATCAGCCGTATATCGCGCAGGTGCGGGGCGACATAGTCAAAGTCGCGCCCGTCTCTGGTAAGACCGGCAAGGGCAATCACCGGCAAGCCCTGACCTTCGTCACTGAACGCCAGCGTAAGCCCGTCAGAGGTTTGGAACGTGCTCATAAAGAGGCTGCCAATTGCGGTATCGTAGTCAGATCGGGCAGCCTGCTGTCAGGCACCCAAGGCAGGCGATCGACAGGTTCACCCGCCCGGTTCACCCAAACCGTCTGAAACCCGTATCCCGCCGCTGCCGCCGCGTCCCAGCCGTTCGAGGACACAAAAAGCACCTCGCGCGGGTCCGTGCCAAACCGCTGCCCAACCAGATCATAGACGCTTGAATGCGGCTTGAAGACGCCGACGCTTTCGACCGACAGAAGATCGTCCAGAACATCGCCGACGCCGGCCGATTTTACCGCCCCTTCAAGCATTGCAGGCGACCCGTTTGAAAGGATCGCGGTGTTCATCCCGTTGGCCTTGAGCGTGCTCAGCATCAGCGGAACCTCGGGGTAGGCGGAAAGTTCCCAGTAAAGCGCCAACAGCCGCTCGCGCAGCGCCGGATCGGTCAGACCCGATGCTTCCAGCGCCCAATCAAGCCCGTTCTGCGTCACTTCCCAAAAATTGGTATGCGCCCCCGCCACGGCCCGAAGCCAGCTGTATTGCAACTGCTTAAGGCGCCAGTCATTCGCAACTTTCGGCCAAACCTTTTTGAACTCTTCTCGCCCCGGCTCGCTCGCGGCCTCGCGCGCGGCAGCAGCTACATCAAACAACGTTCCGTACGCATCAAAAACACATGTTGTAATGGGCATGAGAGCTCTCCGTTAAACTTGGCGCGAGACTTGCACAGGGCGCGACAGCATTAAAGGGGCGTGTTAGCCTGCTTTCCGCTGGCGGTGCTTGTTGGTCAGTAGTTCACAGCGTGAAAGGAAAGACAGATGGCGTCGATTGAAGAATTGGTGACACAGATCCGCAAACTTGAAGATCGGATCGAAGATCAGGTCGCGGAAAAACGGCGCCAGTTTGAATACACGCTAACAAAGGGGCGGGTCAGGTTTGAGCGCAACGTCAGGCTGCGCCACCGCAAGGCGCGCATCCGCTTTTGGGCCTTCATCGCCCGCACGCGGCTTTTGACCGTGCTGACAGCGCCCTTCATTTACGCGGTTCTGATCGGCTTTGTTGTGCTCGACATTCTTGCCTCGCTTTATCAGGCCATATGTTTTCCGGTCTACGGGATCGCAAAGGTGCGCCGCCGTGATTTCATTGTCTTTGACCGCCACCACCTTGCCTATCTCAACGGCCTGCAAAAGCTGAACTGCCTTTACTGCGCCTATGGCAACGGCCTTTTGGCCTACGTGTCGGAAATAGCCGGGCGCACCGAACAATACTGGTGCCCGATCAAACATGCCCGCACGCCCGGCCGGATGCACGCGCGTTACCCGCTGTTTCTTGACTACGGCGATGCGGATGGTTTTCAGGACGGCCAGACCGCGCTACGCAAAGCTTTGGCGCAGGAACGCGCCGAAGAGTTGGCAGCGACTGATCGCCCCGAAAAGTGACGCGTTAGCCAAGGTTTTCCGGCTGCGGCATTCCCAGTACGTGATAGCCGCCGTCGACACAGATAATCTCGCCCGTGGTCGAAGCGCTTTGCGCCGAGGCAAGATAAACGGCCGTTCCGCCGACAGCTTCCAGCGATGCGTTGGATCGCAGCGGTGCGTTCGCCTCGGTCGCGCGGTAAGTCTTGCGCGCTCCGCCGATTGCCGCCCCGGCAAGGGTCTTCATCGGACCGGGCGATATAGCGTTCACGCGAATGCCTTCGGGGCCCAGATCATTGGCCAGATAGCGAACCGTGGATTCCAGCGCCGCCTTGGCCACGCCCATCACGTTGTAGAACGGCGTCACCCGGTTCGACCCCTGGAAAGTGAGGGTGATGATCGAACCGCCGCCCGTCATCATCGGCGCCGCGCGCCGGGCGACGTCAATCAGCGAGTAGCATGAGATCGAAAGCGAGTTCTGAAAGTTCTCTCGGCTTGTATTGATGAAACGCCCGGTCAGTTCATTCTTGTCCGAAAAGGCAATCGCGTGGACCAGAAAATCGAAAGTGCCCCAGCTTTCCTGAAGCGTCGAAAAGACCTTGTCCAGAGAGGCGTCATCGGTGACATCGCAATCGATCAGGATGTCTGAACCCACGCTTTCAGCCAGCGGCGCAAGGCGCTTGCCGAAAGCTTCACCCTGATAGGTGAAAGCCAGCTCTGCGCCTTCTTCGTGCAGCGCCTTGGCAATGCCCCAAGCGATGGAACGCTCGTTCGCGACGCCCATAACAAGGCCGCGTTTGCCCTTCATCAGATCAGCCATTTTCAATCACCCGTGAAATTTGCTCATGACCAGGCTGGCGTTGGTCCCACCAAAGCCGAATGAGTTTGAAAGAACAGTATCAAGCTGCGTCTCGCGCATCTGGGTGACAATTTCATCCGCATGCAGCGCCGGGTCCAGTTCGGTCACATTCGCCGACGCGGCAATGAACCCGCCTTCCATCATCAGCACCGAATAGATCGCCTCATGCACGCCCGTTGCGCCCAGCGAATGGCCGGTCAGCGACTTGGTCGAGGAAATCGGCGGCGTCGAACCCTCGCCAAAGACGGCGCGAACCGCTTCGACCTCGGTGACATCACCCGCCGGGGTCGATGTGCCATGGGCGTTGATGTAGTCGACCTTGCGGTCGCCCAGACCGGACACCGCAAGCTGCATCGACCGCTGGCCACCTTCGCCAGACGGCGCAACCATGTCATGGCCGTCCGAAGTGGCGCCATAGCCGGTAACTTCGGCGTAGATTTTGGCGCCGCGTGCCCGCGCATGCTCAAGCTCTTCCAGAACGACGATGCCGCCGCCGCCGCCGATGACAAAACCATCGCGGTTGGCATCGAAGGGCCGTGAGGCCTGCTGCGGTGTGTCGTTGTACTTGGAACTCATCGCGCCCATCGCGTCGAAGAGACAGGACAGCGTCCAGTCAACTTCTTCCCCGCCACCGGCAAAGACGATGTCCTGCTTGCCCATCTGGATCAGTTCGGCGCCATTGCCGATGCAATGAGCCGACGTCGAGCATGCCGAGGTGATCGAATAGTTGACGCCCTTGATCTTGAAGGGCGTGGCCAGACAGGCGCTGACGGTCGAGGACATGCCGCGCGTGACCATGAATGGGCCCATCCGCTTTGGCGCGCCCTTTTCAATCACGATGTTATGGGCCGCAAAAAGGTTCGAGGTCGAAGGCCCGCCAGACCCGGCGATGATGCCGGTGCGCTCATTAGAAACATCGTTTTCTTCCAGCCCGCTGTCGGCGACCGCCTGTTGCATGGCAAGATAGGCATAGGCCGCCGTTGGACCCATGAAACGAAGCTGCCGCTTGTCGATCGCTTCAACAAGATCGATCTGCGGAATGCCTGCAACCTGACTGCGAAAGCCATGCTCGACATAATGGGGTTCCGAAACGATACCCGACCGGCCGGCCCTCAGGCTTGCCGAAACTTCGTCAAGGTTGTTTCCGATGGGCGATACGATCCCCATTCCAGTGATAACGACGCGACGCATGTGCGCTCTCCTCGTGGCTGTCAGCTCTCAGACAGAGCGACCTTCATGTCTTTGACTTCATAGATGGTTTCCCCATCCGCTTCGACGCGCCCGTTTGCAACGCCCATGGTCAGGCGCCGGGTCTGAATGGCCTTGGTGAAGTCGACGTAATAGGTCAGCATCTTGCGGTCAGGACGAACCATTCCCGTCAATTTAACCTCGCCAACACCCAGAGCATAACCGCGCCCCTGCCAGCCGCGCCAGCCAAGGTTGAAACCGGTCAGTTGCCACAGACCGTCCAACCCAAGACAGCCGGGCATGATCGGATTGCCGGGGAAATGGCAATCGAAGAACCACAGATCGGGGTTGATATCGAACTCGGCCACCACATGGCCTTTGCCGTTCAGGCCGCCATCACCACTGATGTCGGTGATGCGATCCATCATAAGCATCGGCGGCATCGGAAGTTGCGCATTGCCGGGGCCGAACAACTCGCCTCTTGCGCATTTCAATAGTCCGTCCTTGTCAAAGGATGTCGGATATTCTGACATTCCTGTCTGCCCCCTCATCTTCCCTATTTGTTGGTCTTGTCTCCTATCACCCCGCTTTGATGACTGGCAAGAGTGCGAGCGCGACGCGATCCAATGAATTTCAATTGAATCTAGGGGCCTTCACGCCGTATAAAAGAGCCGGAGCAGGAATGATCGGTAACAATATGACACCCAAGTCGGTGGAACGCGGAACGAATTGGCTAAGCAAGGGCGGGCTGCGCCCGACGCGCCAGCGTGTATCGCTGGCCTCTCTTCTGGTCGGTGATGGCAAGGATCGTCATGTCACCGCAGAAAGCCTTTATGAGGCCTGCCGCCAAGCGGGCCAGCAGGTTTCGCTTGCCACGGTCTACAACACCTTGCGTGCGTTTTGTGATGCCGGATTGATGCAGGAAGTGACGGTTGACGGGTCCAAAAGCTATTTTGACACCAACATGTCCGATCACCCGCATTTTTACTGGGAAGACACCGCACAACTGACAGATGCCTCGGCCGATGAGCTAAAGATCGTGTCCCTGCCATCGGCGCCGGAAGGTGCAGAGATCAGCAAGGTTGATGTGGTGATCCGCCTGCGGCGCGTCTGACGCCGCATCTGCCAGATTACAAAGCTACTGCTTGGCGCGGATCAGAACCACTGACCCGGCTCCATCAGCCCCAAATCCAAAAGCTGCTGTGAATTCCATTCAAAGTTGGTCGAATTGTGCCAGCGAAAGCTTTCGATCTCGAAGGTCGAGCCGGGGTTGGATTTCAGGGCCTTGGCCGTTCTGAACGAACAGATCGCGGCCGTGATGTTATGGTGCCATGGGCAGGCATAGGTATTGTATTCAGGGTCGTTGAACGTGTGGTCGGGCAATAGTTTAAGCCCCGGCCGCGCCCGAAAAATCGCAACCCGGTCGATCTTGCGGCGTTTTACGGGGATGTGTTCTTCGAACCGCCATCTGAGGCCACCAAAAAAGTCGAGCTGGCGTTCAAGCGGGTGGTCATGCGGCCCGCCAAGCCGCGCAAGGGCGTAGTATCCCGACTTGTCCAGATGGGCATCCTCAAGCGAAACCGCATTGGGGTGCAATGAGACGTCGCCAGCGTAAAGATCGACGACATATGTCAGGATCGTATCGCGGCGCTCTTCGACGTTGAATGCAATCATCTCGCCGACTGTGCGCGTCTCGCAGAAGGGATAAAAAAGATACTCTGCATTGAAGCAGTAATAGAACCAGATGCCATTTGCGGTCTCGATCAGGCGGTTGACCGCATTGACCACCGCATTTTCAGCCGCAACTTCATACGGGATGCGGTGAATCTCATCCTGAAGGGCCTGCGGCAGTTCCAACTCATCCGGCGCCAGAACCAGAACCTGACGGAAACCGGCCTGAAGGTGGTGGCGGATCGTTGTGTCAACCTCGACCAGATCTTCGACAAAGATGATGGCCACCGGACCCTTGGCAAGCACGGGCGCCGATTTGTCGATGAAATCCCTGAAGTTCCGGTAAAGCATTTTGGCCTGTTTCCATTGCGCGCGTCCCCCGCGCAGCCGTTTTTGGCCAAACTCGGTGAATTTTGCGTTGATTGCAAGCGTTGCAGCCCCGCGCGCCATTGTGTAATGCCGGTGCCTTAGGACGCCGTTTGCGAAGGGCAGGGCCATGGCTGAAGCAAAGAAGCTGTTCATCAAGACCTACGGGTGCCAGATGAACGTCTATGACAGTGAGCGCATGGTCGAGGCCATGGGCGCCCAAGGCTATGAGCAGACAGAGCGCGCCGAAGACGCCGACATGATCCTGCTCAACACCTGCCATATCCGCGAAAAGGCGGCCGAAAAGGTCTATTCCGAACTGGGCCGCATGAAGCCGCTGAAAGCCGCAAAACCGGACCTCAAGATCGGTGTTGCGGGCTGTGTCGCTCAGGCCGAAGGCGAAGAGATCATGCGCCGTCAGCCGCTGGTCGATCTGGTGGTGGGCCCGCAAAGCTATCACCGTCTGCCGCAGATGGAGGAAAAGATCCGCACTGGCGCAAAGGCGCTTGAGACGGATTTCCCGCAAGAGGACAAGTTCCTGCATCTTCCCAAGGAACGCCTGCCCAAGAAAGGGCCGACCGCCTTTCTGACGGTTCAGGAAGGTTGCGACAAGTTCTGCGCTTTCTGCGTTGTGCCCTACACGCGCGGGGCCGAGGTGAGCCGCCCGGCGGAACGCCTTTTGGGCGAGGCGCGCGCGCTTGTTGAACGCGGCGTGCGCGAGATCACGCTTCTGGGCCAGAACGTCAACGCCTACCACGGAGAGGGCGAGGGCGGCACATGGGGCCTGGCGCGGCTGATCCGGACAATGGCAAAGATCGACGGGCTTGAGCGTATTCGATTTACCACAAGCCACCCCAACGACATGGAAGACGATCTTATCGCGGCCCACGGCGATTGCGAAAAACTGATGCCTTATCTGCATCTTCCGGTGCAATCAGGCTCGGACAAGATCCTCAAACTGATGAACCGCAAACATACCGCCGAAAGCTATCTGCGCCTGATCGAACGCATTCGCGGCGCGCGGCCCGACCTGATGCTTTCGGGCGACTTCATCGTCGGTTTTCCCGGCGAAACCGAGGCGGACTTTCAGGACACGCTCGCATTGGTCGAAGCCGTCGGATACGGTCAGGCATATTCATTCAAATATTCGGCCCGGCCCGGAACGCCGGCAGCCGAACGCCCCGGCGTTGATGCCGCCGAAGCCGATGATCGCCTGCAGCGTCTTCAGGCGCTTCTTGGCCGTCAGCAGAAGGCCGCGCAGGACGCGATGGTGGGGCGCGAAGTCAAGGTTCTCTTCGAAAAAGCGGGCCGCCTTGAAGGCCAGCTTGTCGGCAAATCCGAGTATCTGCATGCGGTTCATTGCGACGCTCCGGCCGAAATGTCGGGGACGATCCAGAAGGTTAGAATCACCAACAGCTCGTCAAATTCGCTTGGCGGGACACTTGTCTCGGGCGCGGCCTGACGTCGCAGCTATTTTCCTGCATTCGAGAACAATGACAGATAGGGTGCCCGAACGTTTCCCATCCGGCGACTAAATGTGGTTATTTTGCCTTCCTTTTAACACAAAATTTGCTACATTCGTGCGGATTAAAGCGCGTCTTTTCGGCACTTCTCAGTCAGGCGCGTATTGGTGGATGCTTCTTGGGGAAGGACGCTGCAGTGAAATTGAGAACAAATCTACTCCGGGTGTGTGTACAGGCCTGTGCGATCGCAATTGGCTTGTCCATGACTGTCGGCGGCGTTCACGCGGCTTCGGACAAGACGCGCACCATCAAGGCGGATCGCTACAAGCCGGCGCTGGGCATCACGCCTGATGGCTGCCAGGTCTGGATGATCGATGACGGCTGGGAAGGCTATGCCTGGAACCGCACCGACCGCGACGGCAAGCCGATCTGCGTCAAGGTCGAAACATGTTTCCGTGCTGACACGGACGCCATGTTCGCAACTGACAGCGCCAAGCTTCGGCCGAATGCGCGCAAGAAGCTGGAAAGCCTCTTTCGTCAGGACGGCGTTTATTCCTACGCGATCAGCGGCTTTACCGACTCGCGCGCAAGCATGGAATACAACCTTGCGCTCAGCAAAAGACGCGCCGCCGCAGTGGCACATGTAGCCAAAAAGGTCGGGGCCAAGGTGACAGCAGTTCGCGCTTATGGCGAAGCTTACCCCGTTGCCTCCAACAAGACGAAAGAGGGTCGCCGCGCCAATCGCCGCGTCGAGGTTTCGTGCTATCGCGACATCGGAAGGTTCTGATCCATGAAAAAGTTACACTCTGTAAGTGCGGTTGCCCTTTTGATGCTGGTTTCGGCCTGCGCCACCACGGGCACCAAGAATGACCAATCCGTTGACCGTGGTTTCGATGGCGGTCCGCTTGAGAAAAAGGTTGTCTGGGGCATCTATATCGATCCCGATGGCTGTGATGTCTGGATGGCCGATGATGGCATCGAAGGCTATGCAGTTGACCGGCTAGAGCCGCGCACCGGTGCGCGTGTCTGCTCGGGCATTCTGCCCAACGGCTATGCCGCTGACCACAAGCGCGGCGGAAGCAAGATCGTAGGCGATCCGCTCTGACAATCCGCACATAACGACTTTGAAAACGGCCGCGAAATGAAACGCGGCCGTTTTTTGTTGCCCATTTCCGCCAAAGGCATGAAGTTTCGGTGACATGTCTTGCGCTGCAAGTCAGGACTTGGCACCATCACTTTAACAATAACCGGGCAGGCAGGATTTTTTGGCTGAGCCCATTCTATCGGAGACCCGCTTGGGCATCAGCGCGCTGACACCACCGCCATCCCCCGAAGACGTCGTAGCAACCCGTCTTGAATTTCCTGATAACCGACTGTTGATCGATCTTTGTGGCGAGTTCGACCGCAACCTTGCGCAGATCGAACAGGCCCTTGGCGTTCAGATAGTTCGCCGTGGCAACCAGCTTGAGGTTATGGGCGAGCAAGGCACGCGCGATCGCGCCGCAGAGGTTCTGCACGCCCTTTACGCCCGGCTGGAAGCGGGGCGCGAAATTACCCCCGGTGACATCGACGGCGAAATCCGCATGGGCGCTGAGGAAAGCGCCGATGCCGCCGAAACTGGCGATCAGATGGAGCTATTCCAAGGCGGGCGCGTCGAGATCAAGACGCGCAAAAAAACGGTCGAGCCGCGCACCGAGGCGCAAAAGGCCTATGTTCGTGCGCTCTTTGAAAATGAACTGGCCTTTGGCATCGGCCCGGCCGGTACCGGCAAGACCTATATCGCCGTTGCGGTCGGCGTTTCGATGTTCCTTGGCGGGCACGTGGACAAGATCATCCTTAGCCGCCCGGCCGTCGAAGCGGGCGAAAGGCTTGGCTTTCTTCCCGGCGACATGAAGGACAAGGTCGATCCCTATATGCAGCCGCTTTACGACGCGCTGAACGACTTTCTGCCCGGCAAACAGGTTGCCAAGCTGATCGAAGACAAGCGCATTGAAATAGCGCCGCTTGCCTTCATGCGCGGCCGTACCCTTTCCAACGCCTTTGTCGTTCTTGATGAGGCTCAGAACGCCACCACCATGCAGATGAAGATGTTCCTGACCCGCCTTGGCGAAGGCAGCCGCATGGTCATCACCGGCGACCGAAGTCAGGTCGACCTGCCGCGCGGTGTTCAGTCGGGCCTTCGCGAAGCCGAAAGCCTGCTTGGCGGCATCGACAAGATCTCGTTCAGCTATTTTACCGCCAAGGATGTCGTGCGCCATCCACTGGTTGCAAGGATCATCGAGGCCTATGAGAAGGCCGAGGCGACGTAAGACGCGATTGATATGTCACTTTCCCATGGCCCCGGGCCTGATGATCCGCTGGTCGACACTGTGATCGAAGACGAACGCTGGGATGCGGTCGATCTTGAAGGTCTGGCAGAAAAGGCCGCGCGGGCAACTTTTGCCGAACTTGGCCTTTCCGTGGCCGGTTTTGAGGTAAGTTTGCTGGGCTGCGACGATACGCGCATCGCCGAGCTGAATGGCGATTTTCGGGCCAAGCCGCAACCGACGAATGTTCTTTCATGGCCCTCACAAGAGCGGGCGGCCCCCGGCCGGCACCCAAAAATACCGCAACCTCAAGAGCTTGGCGATATCGCCATCGCTTTTGATACCTGCCAGAGAGAAGCAGACGAGGCGGGCAAGCCCTTGCATGATCACACAATGCACCTGATCGTTCATGGAACTTTGCATCTTTTTGGCTACGACCATCAAAGCGATACCGACGCGACCTTGATGGAAGGGCTTGAGATAGCCATACTGAGTAACCTGGGGATTTCGAACCCCTACGAGAAGTTTAACGGTAAGGATTGATGGGCGACCAATCAGAGGGATCTTCTAGCGCAGCGCAAGGCGCGCAAGCAGTTATGGAACCAAGACCGCACGGCATCCTCGGCCGATTATCTGCGGCATTCCGCCAGGGGCAGGCAAAGCCACCGGCACCTTCCAAGGACGCAGAACATGCACCGCCTTCGGCAACGATGCCGCCGGGCATGCTTAACCTGCGCCGGTTGCGGGTCGAAGATGTTGCCGTTCCCAAGGCTGAAATCATCGCAGTACCGACTGACATCCGCAAAGATGATCTGGTGGACGTCTTCCGCGAAAGTGGCCTGACGCGGCTGCCGATCTACAAGGGCACGCTGGACAGCCCGATCGGCCTTGTTCACCTCAAGGATCTGGCGCTGCGGCACGGCTTTAACGGGGCGGCAAACAAAGGCGGGAAATCGACGCGCTTTTCGCTTCTGAAAATGGCGCGCCCCTTGCTTTATGCGCCGCCTTCGATGCCGATCGGCGTTCTTCTGCAAAAGATGCAGACATCGCGCATTCATATGGCTCTTGTCATTGACGAATACGGCGGGGTCGACGGGCTTGTCACGCTTGAGGACCTGATCGAACAGGTGCTTGGCGAGATCGAGGATGAGCATGACATCGACGAAGGTGCCTTCTGGGTTCAGGAAAAGCCCGGCTGCTACCTTGTTCAAGCGCGCGCCCCCCTTGATGAGTTCGAGGCCGAAATTGGCATGC
Organism: Paracoccaceae bacterium; assembly: GCA_030148005.1. Taxonomy (GTDB): domain Bacteria; phylum Pseudomonadota; class Alphaproteobacteria; order Rhodobacterales; family Rhodobacteraceae; genus JASBSV01. Next base: position 27,833 of record JASBUI010000006.1, read on the forward strand.
GCCTGCGCGAGACATCCGACGAGGATGAGATCGACACAATGGGCGGGCTTGTCTTTTTGCTGACCGGCCGGGTCCCGACACGGGGCGAGGTCATCCAGCACCCCAGCGGGCTTGAGATTGATGTCGTCGACGCCGATCCACGCCATATCAAACGTCTACGCGTACGCCTGAACGGGGCAAAGCGTGGCTAAGGCCATCGCCCCTGCCTTGAAGTTCGAGGGATACCTTGACGGGCAGGGGGTTTTGGCGCGCCGGTTGGCGGCACTTGTGGCGGGCATTCTGGTCGCTCTGGGTCAGGCGCCCTTTGACCTTTATCCGATCGCGTTGATCGGCATCCTGCTTGCCTATCTTCTGGCGCGCGGCGATGCCGGGCGACGCTCGGCGTTCTGGTCGGGGTGGTTCTTTGGCGCAGGCTATTTCGCCCTTGCGCTGTCGTGGATTGTCGAACCCTTCCTTGTGGACATCGCGCGCTATGGCTGGATGGCGCCTTTTGCGCTTGTGGGCATGTCGGGCGGCTTTGGCCTTTTCTGGGGCGCGGCGTTCTACACAGCGCGCAGGATCGCCCCGGATCCGCGCTATCACTGGATCGCATGGGCAGCCACGTTGACCGCAGCAGAGCTTGCGCGCGCCTATCTGCTGACCGGATTTCCCTGGGCGATGATCAGTTATATCTGGGTCGAAACACCCGTTCGCCAGCTTGCATCGATCACCGGCTCGCACGGGCTGACGCTTTTGACGCTGATTGCCGTGACGGGCGCATGGAAGCTGGTGCGCAAGTTCGGGCCGCTGCCCGGCGCATTGGTTCTGCCAGTGCCGGTTCTGGCCCTTGTGGGGGCAGCGCTGGCGCTTGGGGTGCGCGCGGCGCCCCCGGCCGATGACGCGCCCGTTGTCCGCATTGTTCAGCCCAACGCCCCGCAGCGGCTTAAATGGGACCCGGCCTGGATACCGGTTTTCTTTGACCGCGCGCTGAAACTGACCGCCGCGCCCGCCGATCGCGCCCCCGACCTTGTCATCTGGCCCGAAACATCCGTTCCGGATCTTCTGCGTTATTCGGATGGGGCTTTTGCGCAGATGCTTTCAGCCTCGAACGATCGCCCCGTTGTGGCGGGCGTCCGGCGCGTTGAAGGCGCCGCGCTTTACAACAGCCTTGTTGTTCTCAAACCGGACGCGCCGATCCAGATCTACGACAAGTATCACCTTGTTCCCTTTGGCGAATATATCCCATTTGGAAGCTTTCTTTCCCGCTTTGGCCTGCGCGGTCTTGCCGCCGAGGATGGTGCCGGCTTTAGCGCGGGCACCGGCCCGAAACTGGTGGACACAGGTCTGGCCGGCGCAGCCCTGCCGCTGATCTGCTATGAGGCGATCTTTCCACAGGATGTCGGCGCCGCGCCCGCGCGGCCCGGATGGCTTATGCAGATCACAAACGATGCGTGGTTTGGCAAGATATCCGGCCCCTATCAGCATCTGGCGCAGGCCCGAATGCGCGCTGTAGAGCAGGGGCTTCCGATGTTGCGCGCCGCAAACACCGGTATTTCAGCGGTTATTGACGCCAGCGGGCGCGTGACCGCATCGATCAGCCTTGGGCAAGCTGGCTATGTCGATGCCGCGCTTCCCGCGCCGCGCCCTCCCACGCTCTATTCGCGCACCGGAGACTGGCCAATCGCCCTTGTTTTGTTTGCAACGTTTGGCGCTTTGCTGATGCGGGCTTTCGCAAAATCAGATTGACGCGGCACGGCCATAGGCCTATCGCGGTTCAGATCGTCCGCGACAACGGCTTCCTGGCGTCGCGGTTTCAATACAACGGAGCGCTTTTTCAATGTCACGACAGAACTATATATTCACTTCGGAATCTGTATCCGAAGGGCATCCCGACAAGGTCTGCGACCAGATTTCGGATGCCGTCCTTGATGCATTTCTTGCGCAGGAACCCGAGGCACGCGTCGCCTGCGAAACATTCGCCACGACAAACTGTGTCGTCATCGGCGGCGAAGTTGGCCTTTCCGATCAGACAAAACTGTCCGAGTACATGGAGCGTGTTGAAGGCATCGCGCGCGAATGTATTCGCGGCATCGGCTATGAACAGGAAAAGTTTCACCACGCGACCTGCAAAGTCACGAACCTTCTGCATGAACAGTCAGCGCATATCGCCCAAGGCGTGGATGCTGCGGAAAACAAGGATGAAGGCGCCGGCGATCAGGGCATCATGTTCGGCTATGCCACAACCGAAACACCGGCGCTTATGCCCGCACCGATCCAGTACTCGCACGCGATTTTGCGCCGTCTGGCCGAAGTGCGCAAAGACGGGTCCGAACCTACGCTGCGGCCTGACGCCAAGTCCCAGCTTTCGCTGCGCTATGCCGATGGCAAGCCGGTCGAGGTAACCTCGATCGTGCTGTCGACACAGCATGCCGAAGAAAGCCAGACCTCGGACGACATCCGCGATATCGTTGAGCCCTACATTCGTCAGGTTCTGCCCTCGGGCTGGATCACCGAGACGACCAAGTGGTGGGTCAACCCGACCGGCAAGTTCGTGATCGGCGGCCCCGATGGCGATGCTGGCCTGACCGGCCGCAAGATCATCGTCGACACCTATGGCGGCGCCGCGCCGCACGGCGGCGGTGCGTTTTCCGGCAAGGACCCCACCAAGGTCGACCGCTCGGCCGCTTACGTGGCGCGCTATCTTGCCAAGAACGTGGTCGCATCCGGCATGGCCGAACGCTGCACGATCCAGCTGTCCTATGCCATCGGCGTTGCCGCGCCGCTTTCGATCTATGCCGATACCCATGGCACCGGTCAGGTCGAAGACGCCGCTATCGAAAAGGCCATCGATCAGGTCATTGATCTGACCCCGCGCGGCATTCGCCAGCACCTTGAACTGAACCGCCCGATCTATCAGCGGACGGCCGCATATGGCCATTTCGGGCGCGAGCCAGATGCCGACGGCGGGTTCAGCTGGGAACGGACCGATCTTGTCGATGCGCTGAAGAAAGCCGTCTGATCCGGCACCCTATCGGGGGTTGACCCCGCCACCGCAGTCTTGTGAAAAGCCCCGGATGTAATCTCCGGGGTTTTTTCGTGATGGCCGAAAAGAACGACAAGGCGCCTTGGCGCAATTTCTATGGCCGCCGCAAGGGCAAGGGGCTGCGCAGCAGTCAGCAAACCTATCTGGATCAGGACCTTGCGCAACTCTCGCCCGGCAAGGTTGACTGGGATGAGAACCCGGGCCGCGAACCACTGGATCTGGATGCGCTTTTCGGCGGGCGGGATGTCTGGCTTGAGATCGGCTTTGGCGGCGGAGAGCATATGGTGCATCAGGCCGTAGAGAACCCGCAGGTCGGGATCATCGGCGCTGAGCCTTATATCAATGGCGTTGCAATGCTTTTGGGAAAGATCCGCAAGGCAGGGGCCACAAACCTGCGCGTGCACCCCGGCGATGCCCGCGATCTTTTCGATGTCCTGCCAGCCGGGTCAGTTGCGCGCGCCTTTCTTCTCTACCCCGACCCCTGGCCCAAGGCCCGTCATCACCGTCGCCGCTTTGTGACGCCAGAGCATCTGGAGCCGCTGGCGCAGGTGCTAAAACCCGGCGCCGAGTTTCGAATTGCCACGGATATACCCGACTATGTGCGCCAGGCGATGGAAGAGGTGCCCCGCGCGGGTTTTGAATGGCTTGGAGAGCGCCCCGCCGACTGGCGCGAGCCATGGAGCGACTGGATATCGACCCGCTATGAACAAAAGGCGCTGCGCGAAGGCCGCGTGCCCCATTACCTGACTTTCCGCCGGAAATAGCGCCGGGTCCATTTGCAAGGACAGGATTGGGATGCGGGCCGCCCAAAAAGTGGCCCCGTCCGGATTTGAGTATTTTTTCAAAGAAGAAAGCAGCGGCCATGGAAAACCGCCCGGCTCCGCGTTAAGGGGAGGGGCAGAAATTACAGGAGTTCCCAGATGTCAGCCCACGGTCCCGCAATTCCCATGACGTCGCACCGTGCAAAGCCGCTGCAAGGAATTGCCGAAGTTCCCGGCGACAAGTCAATTTCGCACCGTGCGTTGATCTTGGGTGCGCTCAGCATCGGCGAGACGCGGATCAAGGGCCTGCTGGATGGGCAGGATGTTCTGGACACCGCTCGCGCCATGCGCGCCTTTGGCGCCGAGGTGACCGATCATGGACAGGGCAACTGGTCTGTTCATGGTGTCGGCGTGGGAGGCTTTGCCGAGCCCGAGGATGTGATCGACTGCGGTAACTCCGGCACCGGTGTGCGCCTTATCATGGGGACCATGTCGACATCACCCATAACGGCGACCTTTACCGGGGATGCATCGCTGCGCAGCCGCCCGATGCGGCGCATAACCGATCCGATCGGACTTTTTGGCGCGGCATCCTACGGCCGCGAAGGTGGGCGGCTTCCGATGACGGTTGTTGGCGCAAAGAGCCCGATGCCTGTGCGCTATGTTGTTCCGGTGCCGTCAGCGCAGGTGAAATCGGCGGTTCTTTTGGCAGGGCTGAACGCACCGGGCGAGACCGTCGTGATTGAGGCAGAGGCAACGCGCGATCACACCGAGCGGATGCTTAAAGGGTTTGGCGCCGATCTGAGTGTCGAGCAGACCGCAGAGGGCCGGGTCATCACCCTGAAGGGGCAGCCGGAGCTTCGCGCGCTGGACATCGAGGTGCCCCGCGATCCTTCATCGGCGGCCTTCCCGGTTTGCGCGGCGCTGATTGTCGAGGGGTCGGATGTTCTTGTGCCGGGGATCGGGCTGAACCCCACTCGGTCCGGGCTTTTCATTACGCTTCGCGAAATGGGCGCTGATCTGAGCTATGAGAATGAGCGCGAGGAAGGCGGCGAGCCTGTTGTCGACATGCGCGCGCGGTTCTCAAGCGCCATCAAGGGCGTCGAGGTTCCGCCAGAGCGGGCCGCAAGCATGATCGACGAATTTCCCATACTTTCGGTTGTTGCGGCCTTTGCAGAAGGGCGCACGGTCATGCGCGGCGTCAAAGAGCTTCGGGTTAAGGAAAGCGACAGGATCGACGCCATGGCCCGCGGGCTGGAGGCTTGCGGTGTTATGGTCGAAGAGGATGAGGACACGCTGATCGTGCATGGCATGGGCGCTGGCGGCGTGCCCGGCGGCGCTTGCGCCGAGGCGCGTTTGGATCACCGGATTGCCATGTCCTTTCTAATCGCTGGCATGGCTTCAGAAAGACCGGTCTCTGTTGATGATGCAGGCCCCATCGCAACCTCGTTTCCGATCTTCGAAGGACTGATGGTCAGCCTTGGCGCAAAGCTGAAGCGAACCGATGGCTAGTCCCGAACAGGTGGTTTCGGGCGGCTGTCTGTGCGGCCGGGTCACATATTCGGTATCCGGCGATCTGCGCCCGGTCATAGCCTGTCACTGCACCCAGTGCCGCAAAACCAGCGGTCACCATGTCGCCGCAACCTCGGCGCGCCGCGACCAGATCAAGATCACCGGCCAGGTGCAGTGGTATGCCTCATCTTCCAAGGCGCGGCGCGGGTTCTGCGGCACCTGTGGATCGAACCTTTTTTGGGATGGTCCCGGCGCCAATCTTTCGATCATGGCTGGAACGCTGAATGCGCCGACCCATGTAAAACTGGTGGGCCATATCTTTTGTCGCGATAAGGGTGACTACTATGAAATCTCTGATGATCTGCCGCAATCGCCCGGCGCTGACCCGGAATTGACAACCCAAGTTGGGGGTGATCTGCAAGAAGATCGCAAAGGGAGTTAACCAATTGGCATTCAGCATTGCAATCGACGGACCGGCCGCTTCGGGCAAGGGAACAATTGCACGCGCATTGGCGGATCATTTCGGGTTTGCACATCTTGATACCGGGCTTTTGTATCGCGCCGTTGGTGCGCGAACTTTGAACGGTGTTGATGCACTTGAAGCTGCTCAAACGCTTGTTGCCGAAGATCTGGAAAGCGACGAATTGCGCACGCCTGCCGTGGCCCAGGCCGCCAGCCGCGTTGCGACAATTCCCGAAGTGCGCAGCGCACTTGTCGATTTTCAGCGCGCCTTTGCCCGGCGTGACGGTGGTGCGGTTCTGGACGGGCGCGACATTGGAACGGTTATTTGCCCCGATGCCGAAGTGAAACTTTTCGTCGTTGCCGACGATGAGGTCCGCGCGCAAAGGCGATTTGATGAGCTTGTTAAAAAAGGAATGGACGTCACGAGGCAAGATGTTCTGTCCGACATCCGCCAAAGAGACGCCCGTGACAGCGAACGCGCCGCCGCGCCAATGACGGCAGCAGGCGACGCCCATGTTCTGGATACGACCCAAATGAATATTTCCCAAGCCGTCGAAGAGGCAATAAAGATCGTTGCTGAAATTCGCGCCCGGCGCTAACCCCAAAGCGCGCCTGCAATTAATGGTTATGTTTTCTTCGACTTAACGACGAATTCTTGCCCACCATTGTCAAATTTGGCGAATGAATTTGACATGTGTTTGCGTTTAACTAACTAGTTCAAACCATCACAAAAAAGTTGGGGAAATGTCGATGAGTGTCGATCTTAGTGAAATGACTTTAAGCGAGTTGACGAAGCTCAAGACAAAAGTCGAAAAAGCAATTACCAGTCTTGAGAAGCGCCGGAAAAAAGATGCGCGCCAGGCGATGGAAAAAGTTGCAAAGGACTTTGGGCTGACAATTGAGGACGTCCTGAAAACTGGTGGGGCCGTTGCGGCAAAACCGAAAAAGGCGCCTGCCAAGCGGAAGTCTGCAAAGGCGAAATTCAAGAACCCGTCGGACCCAACCCAGACATGGTCGGGCAGGGGGCGCAGACCGGACTGGTTCAACACTGCGTTGGCGGCTGGGAAGTCTCCGGAAGATATGGCCGTCTAGGCCGCAAGGCGCGGGTCCCGGTTTACGTTTGCGCAATGCCTGAGCCGCGCCAAGAACCACTGACCGGCAGAGGCCCGGACCGGGCCGGTCAACCGCCGACAATCTTGGCGGCTTGCAGGTTAGAAAGCGAATTGCCGGCTGGCAAACTCTTGCCAGTCTTGCGCTTGCTCTTTTGGTGAATGCGCGCTATATGCGCGCCTGTCCAAGAGGTGGAAACAACTTCGTGACGAGCAGGGTCGGTTCTCCGGCCCTCTTTGTTTTCCAAGCCGTTGATGCCCGGCGGACCAAACTGAAATCCAAAGACCGGCGGAGACAACCGCACGGCCAGAAACAACCGATAAAGGAAACCGAACGCATATGTGCGCTAAAGCAACAATGGAGGAATTCGAAGCCCTCCTGAACGAAAGCTTCGAAATTGACACACCCGACGAAGGGTCTGTTGTCAAAGGCAAAGTCATCGCCATCGAGGCCGGACAAGCCATCATCGACGTAGGCTACAAGATGGAAGGCCGCGTCGAACTTAAAGAATTTGCAAACCCCGGTGAAGCACCTGACATCGCTGTTGGCGATGAGGTCGAAGTCTTTCTGGACCGCGTTGAGAACGCGCGCGGCGAAGCATCGATCAGCCGCGACAAGGCGCGCCGTGAGGAAGCTTGGGATCGTCTGGAAAAGGCATACGCCGACGAGAATCGCGTCGAAGGCGCGATCTTTGGCCGTGTCAAAGGCGGCTTTACCGTCGATCTGGGCGGCGCCGTGGCCTTCCTCCCGGGCAGCCAGGTAGACGTGCGCCCCGTGCGCGACGCTGGCCCGTTGATGGGCATGAAGCAGCCTTTCCAGATCCTGAAAATGGACCGCCGCCGTGGCAACATCGTTGTCAGCCGCCGCGCCATTCTGGAAGAGAGCCGTGCCGAGCAGCGTGCCGAGGTTATCGGTAACCTGACCGAAGGCCAGGCTGTTGACGGTGTCGTCAAGAACATCACCGAATACGGCGCATTCGTCGATCTGGGCGGTGTTGACGGTCTTTTGCACGTCACCGACATGGCATGGCGCCGTGTGAACCATCCTTCTGAGATCCTGACGATCGGCGAGACCATCAAGGTCCAGGTCATCAAGATCAACAAGGAAACACACCGCATCAGCCTTGGCATGAAGCAGCTGCAGGACGATCCGTGGAACCTTGTCGAAGGCAAGTACCCGCTGGAATCGACCCACACGGGTCGCGTCACCAACATCACCGACTACGGTGCATTTGTTGAACTTGAGCCGGGCGTCGAAGGCCTTGTTCACGTCAGCGAAATGTCCTGGACCAAAAAGAACGTCCACCCCGGCAAGATCGTTTCGACCAGCCAGGAAGTGGAAGTTATGGTTCTTGAGATCGACAGCGCCAAGCGCCGCGTCTCGCTGGGCCTCAAGCAGACGATGCGCAACCCTTGGGAAGTCTTTGCCGAGCAGAACCCTGTCGGCACAGAGGTCGAGGGCGAGGTCAAGAACATCACCGAGTTCGGTCTGTTCATTGGTCTGGACGGCGACATCGACGGCATGGTTCACCTCAGCGACCTGACATGGGAAGGCCGCGGCGAAGACGTCATCGGCGACTATCGCAAGGGCGACATGGTCAAGGCCGTTGTCACCGAAGTGGACACCGACAAAGAGCGTATCTCGCTTTCGGTCAAGGCACTTGGCGGCGATCCCTTCGCGGATGCAACCGGCGGCGTAAAGCGCGGCTCGATCATCACTGTTGAAGTGACCAAGATCGAAGATGGCGGTGTCGAGGTCGAGTATGAAGGCATGAAATCCTTCATCCGTCGCTCGGACCTTAGCCGTGACCGTGCCGAACAGCGCCCCGACCGCTTTGGCGTTGGCGACAAGGTCGACGTCCGCGTCACCAACATCGACGCCAAGACCCGCCGTCTGGGTCTGTCGATCAAGGCGCGCGAGATCGCGGAAGAGAAAGAAGCGGTCGAGCAGTATGGCTCGTCTGACTCAGGTGCATCGCTTGGCGATATCCTGGGCGCCGCGCTGAAGGGCGACGAATAATCTGACCCTTCATAAGTGACAGCAAAACGGCCTCGCAATTTGCGGGGCCGTTTTCGTCTCTGCCTCGAATCGGGTGTGACGCTGCAGTGCGGCAATCCGGACCCGACCGACCCCGAGACCCGAAAATGGCCTATTGCCCGGAAATTATTGTGTGAATCCGGCGCAATTTTTTGATTTGGGCCCTCGCTGGGAGTTCCTTGCGCAAATAAATCTGCTTATAGTTCGCAGATGCTTCGCAGGCATGCCACCATGCGACAATGAAAAGGTACGGGGGGAAACACCAGGATGATCCGATCCGAATTGATCCAACGGATTGCTGACGACAACCCACATCTGTATCAGCGCGACGTCGAACGCATCGTAAACACGATCTTTGAAGAAATCATTGAGGCGATGTCCAAGGGCGACCGTGTTGAGCTTCGCGGTTTCGGCGCCTTTTCGGTCAAGAAGCGCGATGCGCGCGTCGGCCGCAATCCACGTACCGGAGAATCCGTCGAAGTCGAGGAAAAGCACGTGCCTTTCTTCAAGACCGGAAAGCTTCTCAGGGACCGACTGAACGGCAAATAAGCCTATGCGCTATATCAAGTATCTGTTTCTGGCGGTGATCGGAATTGCTCTGATCACTGTCGCACTTGCCAATCGCGGGTTCGTCACCTTGCGTCTCTTGCCCGAAGCCTTGGGCAATCTCTTTGGCTATACCGGTCAGATTCAGCTACCGCTTTTCTTGGTAATTTTCGGCGGCATCGCTGTCGGGCTGCTGATCGGCTTTGCCTGGGAATGGCTGCGCGAGCACAAGCATCGCGCCGCCGCCGCCCGTAAGGCGCGCGAAGTTGGCCAGCTTAGCCGCGAGGTTAGCCGCCTCAAAGAGGCGCCGGGCCAAAAGGACGATGTCCTGGCGCTACTTGAGGAAGCCGAAAAGGCGCGCTAAACCCGGCGCATGGCGTCATCATTGATCAGAACCAAGATCTGTGGCCTGCGTGACGCGGGCCATATCGCAGCGGCCGCAGAGGCCGGCGCGGCTTATGTTGGCTTCGTATTCTTTGCCAAATCGCCGCGCAACATCGGCCTTGATGAGGCGCGCGCGCTGGCCATTGATGTTCCCGCAGGCGTGGCCAAGGTTGCCCTTGTCGTGAATGCCGATGATGCCTTTCTTGATCAGCTGACGGAAACTGTACCGCTGGACATGCTGCAACTTCACGGCAGTGAAAGCCCGGGCCGGGTGCGTGAGGTTAAGACGCGCTATGGTCTGCCCGTCATGAAAGCCATCGGCGTTGCCGAAGCCGAAGATGTGCCGCAGATCGATGACTATGCCGCCGTTGCAGACCAGCTTTTGATCGACGCCAAGCCGCCGCGCGGCGCGGACCTGCCGGGCGGCAACGGGCTTACCTTTGACTGGCGCCTGATCGCCGGGCGCCGCTGGCCGGTGCCTTGGATGCTGGCCGGCGGGCTGGTGCCGGGAAACGTGGCTGAGGCTATTCAGTTGACCGGCACGCGTCAGGTTGATGTATCGTCAGGCGTCGAAAGCGCGCCGGGCATCAAGGATCCCGAATTGATCCGCGCATTTCTGGCCGAGGCCAGCCTTCAATGAACGTCACTTTCCGGTTGGCCGCCCTTGCGGATGTGCCCGCCGTTCTGGACCTATTGGTGGACGACGCCCTTGGCGCGACCCGCGAAAGCGCTGATCTTGATCTCTACCGCGACGCTTTTGCCCGCATGCAAAGCGAAGGCGCAAATCATCTGATCGTTGGTGAAGCGGGGGGCCGGATCGTGGCCACCTGCCAGCTGACCTTCATCTCGGGCATGTCACTTGGCGCGGCGCGCCGGGCGCAGGTTGAAAGCGTCCGCGTCGCCAGCGATCTGCGCGGACATGGTATCGGACGCCAGATGATGGCTGATGTTGAAAGGCGCGCGCGCGCCGCCGGTTGCACGCTGATCCAGCTGACCATGAACAAAAGCCGCACCGATTCCGCACATTTCTATCAGAGCCTCGGCTTTACCCCTTCGCACATCGGGTATAAACGCGATCTGACCTGACACCCCGGAGGCCGATATGGCGAACGATCTTTTCAACAGCTTCATGACCGGCCCCGATGAGAACGGCCGCTTTGGCGACTTTGGCGGACGCTTTGTCAGCGAAACCCTGATGCCGCTGATCCTTGAGCTTGAAGCAGAGTACGAAAAGGCCAAGACCGATGCCAGTTTCTGGGCCCAGATGGATGATCTGTGGACCCACTATGTCGGTCGCCCCAGCCCCTTGTATTTCGCCGAGCGCCTGACCGAAGAGCTGGGCGGCGCCAAGGTCTATATGAAGCGCGATGAGCTGAACCACACCGGCGCGCATAAGATCAACAACGTGCTGGGCCAGATCATCCTTGCCATGCGCATGGGCAAAAGCCGTATCATCGCCGAAACCGGCGCCGGTCAGCACGGCGTTGCCACGGCGACGGTCTGTGCCAAGTTCGGCCTGAAATGCGTCGTCTATATGGGTGCCCACGATGTCGAGCGTCAGGCGCCAAACGTGTTTCGGATGAAGCTTTTGGGCGCCGAGGTTGTGCCAGTGACTTCGGGACGCGGAACGCTCAAGGACGCGATGAACGACGCGTTGCGCGACTGGGTGACCAATGTGCGCGACACTTTCTACTGCATCGGCACGGTTGCAGGCCCGCATCCCTATCCGGCCATGGTCCGCGATTTTCAGGCGATCATCGGCAAAGAGGCCAAAGAGCAGATGCAAGCCGCCGAAGGCCGCCTTCCCGACACGCTGATCGCCGCGATCGGCGGCGGCTCGAACGCGATGGGTCTCTTCTTTCCGTTCCTCGACGACAAGGATGTGAACATCATCGGCGTCGAAGCAGGCGGCAAGGGCGTAAACGCCAAGATGGAACACTGCGCCTCGCTGACCGGCGGGCGCCCTGGTGTTCTGCATGGCAACCGCACCTACCTGTTGCAGGATGACGATGGCCAGATCCTCGAAGGTTTTTCGATCTCAGCCGGTCTTGATTACCCCGGCATCGGGCCCGAACATTCGTGGCTGCATGAGATTGGCCGCGCCAAATACGTGGCAATCACCGACGTCGAAGCGCTGGAAGCGTTCCAGACCTGTTGCCGGCTTGAGGGGATCATCCCCGCGCTTGAGCCAAGCCATGCTTTGGCCCATGTCATCAAGATCGCACCGACCCTTCCCAAGGATCACATCATCTGCATGAACATGTGCGGGCGCGGCGACAAGGACATCTTTACCGTGGCAAAGGCGCTTGGCGTCTCGATGGAAGGCTGATTTGATTCGGCCCGCGGCTGGCATGCGGCGCGTCTTGCCAGCCCATCACCTCTAGTCTTTTCGGTCCATGTTACGCCGGTTTCCTGGCCTGGTTGCAGTCTGCAACTTAGGTTTGGCCCGCCAATGGCAAGGTTTTGCCCGGAAGCCGCGTTTCCCGGCAAAGCCACGGCCGCCAGCAAATTAATCATTGAATACAATGGGCTGTAGCGCCCCTGGCGCCAAGGGCAAACCGCCCGCCGCCTAAACTTCGGTTTAGCCGCCTAAACCGGCGGACTGTATCGGGCCCATAAACCCCGTCTCGATAGCGGCTGCGAAATCATTCGATCAGACAGGGTGTCGAGGCTGGCCAGTCCAGTCACACCCCCCCACACGGCTGGCATGCCGTTTACTTCCCCAAAAGTAGGCATGCCAGCCACCCTTGATTTGAATTTGCAAGAAGGCCCAGAAACGATGAAAACACTACTTTTGACCACAGCACTTACGGCAATCCTTGGTTCGGCAGCACTGGCTGCAAGCCACTCACAATCCAGTACAGGCACATCGACCGGAAGCAGCAGCGCCACTTGTGACGCAGCTTCGGATCCGACCTGTGCAAGCGGCGGCGGCACTGGCGCGTCTTCGTCCAGCTACAAGGACGATGACAAGATGGACGACAACAGCAGCAGCATGAGCGACGACAACTACGACGATCATTCCAGCAGCAGCATGAGCGACGACAACTACGACGATAATTCCAGCAGCAGCATGAGTGACGATAGCGAAGACGACCATTCCAGCAGCAGCGACGACAGCAGCGACGACAGCAGCGACGACAGCAGCGACGACAGCAGCGATGACAGCAGCAGCGACAGCAAGGACGATTGATCGCTGGTAAAACCGGCATCCATTGTCGTAAACTACAGGCATGGCCTCTGCGCTTCGTTGAAGGGCAGGGGCCTGAACCCGGATAAACAGATGTTCAAAGCATTCATTTTTTCACTTTCCTTGGGAATTTCAGCAATCGTGGCCCCGCCCGCGACGGCAGATCCCATGCGGGACCGAATAATTGAGCAACTCAAAGGCCAGGGATTTCAGGAAATTGCCGTAACGCGCACGTTCCTTGGACGCACACGCATCGTCGCCAAGGGAAGCGAGTTTAAGCGCGAGATCATCATCAACGGATCCAACGGTGTCATCCTGCGTGACTTCTGGGTCCAGTTGAAACGCGATGATGGCGACAGCGTCGGAATAGTCGCGCCCGCAGAGAACGCGCAAAGCAACTCGGGCTCTGGCTCGAGCGGGGACAGTAGCGCCTCATCGCCAGACAATGACGAACACGCCGACACTGAAACGGACGACAGCTCCGACGATGAAGTAAGCGATAGCGACGGGAGCAGTGACAGTGAAAGCAGCGACAGCAGCGACAGCGGCGATAGCAGCGATAGCAACGACTCACATGAATAGGCACATGACGGCAGGCAGCAACGGCGCAACTGGCAAGTGACAAATCGGTACGTCATTCTAATCGCGCTGATCGTTCAGCTCGTCGCGGCGACATTCTTTGTGGTCACGATCGCGGATTCGGTCTTTGGCCTCGGGATTGGCCCGATCAACTGGCAGATTTACGAGTTCGTCGAACTTGGCGCTGCCTTGGGTTTGGTCTTGGGGGTCTTGCTTGGCGCGATCGCCTTCCGACAGGTGACCCGCCGCTCAGCCCATTTTGAAACGCAGGTGCGCATCGCGTCCGGCGCGCTTTCAGAGGTCATGCAAAGCCACTTTGATGACTGGGGCCTGACACCGGCGGAAAAGGACGTGGCCTTTTTCGCGCTCAAGGGGCTGTCGCTTTTGGACATTGCCGCGCTGCGCAAGACATCCGAAGGCACCGTCAAGGCCCAGACCAATGCGATCTATAGAAAAGCGGGCGTGAACAGCCGATCACAGCTTATGAGCCTCTTTATAGAGGAACTGATGCAGGGCGATCTGATGGTCGGAACGAATAACGGTTCCTGAATAAGTGATCTCAAAGCCGCAAATCCGGCAGTTTTGGCTAAAATTGGCATAAACTAAAGTTCATAGCTGCCACAATTTCGCTCTTTTCTCTACAACGAAAGTATATTTCGCGCCGTACTACCTTAGGGTGTATGGCCCGCCGTCGATCTTGCCTTCAACATTTTGTCATCACGACCCGTTTCACGAGTAAGATTTACGGAAGGTACAAAATGTCAGGAAGAAGAAAAGCAATTCCCGCCGCGTTCGCGATCTCGGTGATGGCCGCTTCGGCGCCAGCCGCCTTTGCCCACTCCAAGTCCGTGCAAAAGGCCCCCCGCGGAGCGATCAGCCAGAATGAAAGTTTTCGCTCTCTCTCACAGAATGGCGTCGGCAATGTTACGGCCGAGCTAAAGTCGCGCGGTTATCAGATCACCCACTCACGGCGGACAATTCTTGGCCGGTACCTGATCCGGGCCGAGCATGACACGCACCTTCGCGAAGTTCTGTTCCACCGCGATACGGGAAAGATCCTGAAAGACCTGATCATTCGTCGCAAGTTGAACGACGGCGCGGATGTTGCGCGCAGAAGCGGTCTGGCCAATGCTCCGGCAATCGCTGGCGGCACGTTCAACAGCAAACTGGACGCCGCTGTTGGCGCTGCGGGCGTTTCGGCCAACGTCAATGCCAGCGTTCCATCCGCGAGCGAAGCCACCAGCGCTTCGACCAGTGCTTCGGCGGGCGCCTCTGCCGGATCACCCGGCGAAAGTGGCGGCGGCGCTTCTGTTGAGGCATCGGCAGATGTATCTGCCGGCGGCGCTTATGTTTCGGCGGATGTATCCGTCGACACCGGCCTTGGTCTTTAGGATCGGCCGGGTGGCTGCTGCCGCAAAAAACCCGGAAGTTGCGCCAAAACAGCGCGCAGCTTCCCTTGCCCAAAAAGTCTTGGCGAACGCTCCACTGGCGCTGTTCGCTGCAGGCATCGCGAGCGCAGCCGTTAAACCTGCGTTCGGTATGGCTGATGCAACATGGATACTCGCCCTCGGCGTCACCGTTCCATGCTTTCTGCTAGCATCCTTTCAACACGGAAAGCATCAGCCCGCGCTCGCGATATGCCGCAAGGATCCGCGGCAGCGCGCAAATCGCACCAAGGACTGAACTTTCGTTCAAATCCTTCCACCCTGGGCGGCAAGCCTTTACAACCACAGTTCAATGCCCCCCCAACGAACCGTGGTTGGATGGCGTTTGCCAAACCCCGGATGCATGTCTTGGCCACGACGAACGCAATGTCGTTCGCAACCAACCAGACAAAAGAAGGATGCTAAAATGTCCAGAACGTCACGAATTCTTCCCGCAGTACTTGCCGCTTCAATCGGCATGAGCATGGCCTCGGGCGCCTATAGCCAAAGCGCGGATACATCGGCCGATGCCTCGGCCAACGCACAGGCAAGCCAAAGCGCCGATATCAAACTGGCGCAGGCAGACAGGCTTGCCGAGGTTGAGCGTGAGTTGCGCGCACGCGGCTATAAGATCATCAAGGAAGGGCGCACTCTTTTGGGCCGCTACTATGTGCGCGCCAAGAATGAGGTGCATGTTCGCGAAGTTGTCGTGCACCAGAGAACCGGCGAAGTTCTCAGCGATGTGGCCTTCATGCTGAAGGGCGGCAATGACCAAGCAACCGAGGCCGCCGCCGCCGGTGAAGCCTCGCAGCAGAATCAGGAAAGTTCGGGCGGTTCGGGCTCTATCGGGGTCTCGACCGGCGGATCGGTCAGCGTCAACGTCGGAAGCTCTGTCGGAGTATCCGTAGGCGGCGGATCGGTCGATATCTCGGTCGGCGGTTCATCGGACACCTCCGCAGAAGGGTCCATGGGCGGCGGCCTTGGTCTTGGCAATTGATCACATCCAAGGCATGAATAATCAGGCGGGGCTTTCGGGCCCCGCCGTGATGAGGTGATCACATTGGCACTTTCAGACAATCTTAAACCGGTCGGACTGGTGATGCTCTTGGTCATTCTGGTTCAGGCGCTTAGCGCTGCGGTCTTTCTTGGGTTCTTCGTGATAGATGTCGGCGGCCTGAAAAGCGGCCCGACAAGTTATACCACGCGCGAAGTAGTCCAGATCGCGGCCTTCCTTAGCCTTGCCCTCAGCATCGTCATCAACGCCTTTTTTCTGGCCAAGATATTGCGGCGCGCAACAGCGATTGAAAACAGCCTGCTTGTTGCGCGCGGCGCCTTTCACGACCTTATCGAAGTAGAGTTCGACCGCTGGATGCTAAGCCCCGCCGAACGCGAGGTTGCGCTTTTCGCGATCAAGGGATGCTCGAACGCCGAGATCGCCCAAATGACCGGCAAGAGCGAGGGAACGATAAAGTCCCAGTCGAACGCCGTTTTTCGCAAGTCGGGATTCTCTGGCCGCGTTCAGCTTGTCAGCCATTTCGTGGATGAGTTGATCGGTGTCGAAGGCGGAGCGCTGATAAAGGTGAAATCAGGCGGCCCCCCGGCGCGCTAGTCAGAGCGCCCACAGGACGTCAGAACCTCAAGCGGTACAATCTCAAGCGCGCGCTGATGCGTCGCCTCAAGATCGACACGCGGCGCAAGGCCTTCGTCATGGGCCTGAAGGAACCGCCCGGCGCAAAGGCACCAGCGATCGCCCGGCTCAAGACCGCCAAAGCCAAACTCGGGCTGGGGCGTGGAAAGATCGTTGCCGACATACTTTGAAAAGGCCAGGAACTCGGCCGTCATGACAACGCAGACCGTGTGGCTGCCCTGATCCTGATCGCAGGTGTCGCAAGATCCGTTCCGAAAGAACCCGGTCTTGGGGTTCATCGAACAGGGTCGCAGCGCTTCGCCAAGAACGTTCAGGGAAGGGTCCATCTTCATAAAAAGCGTTCCTGCAATAAGTACCTGAACGATCCTAGCCCAAGCCCGCCCGCTTGTCTTTGTCAAAGGCCCGGCCGGGTGACCAGTTCACCCAACGTCCGTGAAAATCCGCCCGTCCAAGCCGGTGCATCTCATCGCCCGGCCATAGGCGCAGTGTCAGCTCTGCCCCTGCGTTTGTGGTGCCATCGTTTTCCATCGACAGCCATGCCAGCGGGCGCCGGTTCGTGGCTTTCGCGCCAGCCGCTTCGGTGAGCCCCCTGGCCTCGGCCTGAACGCTTTGCGGAAAGTATTGCCAGGCCACGGTGTGAAAGATCAGGTGAAGCTGCCCGTCGCGCGGCGGGGTTAGCCGCCCCTTCAGCCAGTCGGCGGCATCGGCGGCGTCAACCGGCGCATCGGCAACAGCGATCGCCGCGCGGGTGCGTTCGATCCGGTCCGATTGGTCCGCCCAAAGGTAGGACAATAGCCTTAACTTGCCTTCCTCGCTGGCCGGATCGATCGGGCTTAGATCAACGCCGCGTCTCTCGGCGATATGACACAATGCTTCGGGCGGCGCCGGGCCTGTCCAATCGGGCGCAAGGGTCAGGGCAGGGGCCTCTGGCCCGTACCGCCGCCCCGCAACGCCAAGCTGGTACTTGTCCCACATCAGGTTCAGTCCCGCACTTGCGCCAAGTTCGGACAGAACGAACGGCAACCCAAAGCGGGCGGCAAGCCCCTGCGCGGCGGCGATCAGAACAGCGCTGCGCCGAACCTCATTCGTTTGCGGCGGCGAGTTGATCCATGCATCGATATGGCCGCCGTGATCGCGCAGCGCCCCTTCCAGCGCGGCGACAAAAGCGGCGTCGCTTGCATGCTTCGGCGGAAAGACATCGATAAGGGCCGGCGCGCTGTCTAGCAGAACCAGCGAATGAAACGCCCCCGCCAGCCGAAGCGGAAGAGAGGCCCCCGCAGGGCCGATATCCCCGGGCCAGTTGGCAAGCCTTTCATAAAGCGCGGATCCGGGCATCAGGAGCGGCGGTAAGGCACGCAATAGCCGCGCCGTGAAAGGGGAGCCAAGTTCAGCGCAGGCCTTGGCTTGTGTCTCAAAGGCCTGCTGTAGTTTCATCTGAACCTGTCCGCCAGTTTTTGAAGCGCGCTTCGGGTATCTTGCGGCGGATCCGGCTCTGCGGCTTGGGGTTTGGCTTTGCCCGGGGGCTTTGCCGACACCGACGAACGCGGCGGCGCAAGCCGCAAAGCCACGGCATTCATGAAGCGACCGGCGTCGCCAGCGGCCAGATCGGCAGCGCCATCGC
The DNA here is from genome assembly GCA_030148005.1 of Paracoccaceae bacterium. Lineage (GTDB taxonomy): Bacteria > Pseudomonadota > Alphaproteobacteria > Rhodobacterales > Rhodobacteraceae > JASBSV01. The sequence goes on from JASBUI010000006.1 coordinate 46,129, forward strand.
TGATGCCCGCAATCAGGCCGTCCAGCCATTCCTCATCGGATTTGGAAAAGTCATGAAGGACATAGCCCGGCACACGGTCCTTGTGACCGGGGTGCCCGACGCCGATACGCACCCGCCGGTACGCCTCGCCAATGTGCTGGTGCAATGAGCGCAGACCGTTGTGGCCTGCATGCCCCCCGCCCGACTTGACGCGGCATTTGCCGGGGGCGAGGTCGATCTCGTCATGAAAGACGGTGATATCCGCCGCCTCCAGCTTGTAAAAGCGCATCGCCTCGCCCACGGCCTGACCCGACAGGTTCATAAAGGTCTGAGGCTTGAGGAGCGCCACCTTTTCGCGGCCCAGCCTGCCTTCGCAAAGCTGTGCCTGAAACTTCGAGCGCCAGGGCGAGAACTGGTGATCACTGGCAATGCGATCGACCGCCATGAACCCCACGTTGTGTCGGTTGCCTGCGTATTTCGTGCCCGGATTTCCAAGCCCGACAAAAAGCTGCATCACATTGTCTTTCGGTTGCTCCGCCGCCGTTTTTAGCCCTGTGAAACCCTTTGTGCAAAGAGTTTGCTGGCCGGGGCGCCCGTGGGCAGGCGCGGGCATGAGTATTTTTGCAAAGAAGAAATGCGCATTGGTAAACGAAAGCGGGGCCCGAAGGCCCCGCAATGATCGTTCGTTTTGTATTGGGCGCGAAAGATTACTCTTCTGCGGCCTCTTCTTCGGTCTCTTCGACGGCTTCTTCTGCGTCGTCCTCATCGTCGTCAGACGCGGCCAGGCCGGCCGGAGCTGCGATGTTGGCAATCACGAAGTCACGGTCGATCGTCGGCTTTGCGCCTTCGGGAAGCGTGATGTCCGAGATCGTGATCGTGTCGCCAATCTCCAGCCCTGCAACCGATGCGGTCAGCTTTTCAGGGATGTCGCCTGCGGTAACGATCAGCTCGACCTCGGGGCGCACGACGGAAAGCAGACCACCCTTGCGGATGCCCGGGCATTCGTCTTCGCCTTCGAAGTCGACGTGAATGAAGAGGTTGATCTTTGTGGTACGCTTAAGGCGCATCAGGTCAAGGTGCGTTGGAAGGTCCTTGACCACGTCGCGCTGAACGTTACGGCAGATGACGCGGACGTCGTCGTGACCGTCAACCTTCAGGTTGAAAAGCGTCGACAGGAAGCGGCCTGCGCGCAGCTTTTTAAGCAGTACGTTGAAGGGGATATCGATCGCTACGGGGTCGACGCCGCCGCCGTATACGATGCCTGGTACGTTCCCGTCCCTGCGGGATTGACGAGCGGCCCCCTTGCCTGTCCCCGTCCGTACCGTGGCGTGAAGATCTGGAATCTGACCAGCCATGGGTATTCTCCAATGTTAGGGCGGGCATCCTCCAAGGGTGTATGCCCGCGTGAAGGCGCTCCTATAAGCAACAATGGGCAGGTTGAAAAGAGAAAATCGCTTGTCCGAACCCCAGAGCCGTGGCAATCGCTGAAGATGTCCATAATCAGCGCCCTTTCCCTGTCACGCAAGCCTGCGACGGCCTTTGTCATCATTGGGCTTTATTGGGGTGTATTCTCGGCCTATGCGCCCGAGATCAAGGCGCGGATCGGGGCGGGGGATGCGCTTTATGGCGCTTTGCTTTTGGGGACATCGATCGGCCTTGTGGCATCGATGTGGTTTGCGCCCAGGCTTGACCGCGCGCTGGGCGAGCGGGGGATGCAGTTTGCCGCACTGGCGCTTGCGCTTGCCTTTCTCTTGCCGGGTCTTGTTCAAAGCCCATTGCCGTTTCTTGGCGCGATGATCGCCGTTGGGATTGCCTCGGGCCTTACGGATGTCCTGATGAATGCGCGTGTCAGCGATCTGGAGGTTGCCAACGCCCGGTCCCTGATGAACGCAAACCACGCGATGTTTTCCGTCGCCTACGCGATGGCCGCAATTGCCACGGGCGCTGCGCGCGAGGCGCAGTTGCCCCCCATGGTCGTTTTCGCCGCCGTGGGGGTGATCGCCATCGCGCTTGCGCCCGCCTTGCGAATGGCGGGAAGCACCGTGTCGCGTGCCGCCGGAACCCAAGGCGCCTTTCCCTGGCGTCTGGTGGTGCCTTGCGGGTTGATCGTGCTGGTGGCTTTCATGTCCGAGGCCGCCGTCGAGGCCTGGTCGGCGCTTCATGTCGAGCGCACGCTGTCGGGCCGCGCAGCCGAAGGTGCGCTTGGCCCTGCGATGCTGGGCCTGACGATGGCCATCGGGCGCTTTTCGGGTCAGCTTGTGGCAGAGCGTCTGCGCGAGTTGCAGGTTATCTTCTGGGCCACGTTCCTCTCGGCCGCAGGCGCCCTGATTGCCGCTGTCGCCCCAACACCGATCGTCGCCTACATCGGCTTTGGAACGCTGGGCCTTGGCATTTCAGTCATCGGCCCGATGGGTCTGGCGCTGGTGGGCCGCGTGGTGCCTTCGAACGTGCGCACCCTTGCGATTGCCCGCGTCGCCATCATCGGTTTCGCAGGCTTCTTTGTCTCGCACATCCTGATGGGCGGTATGTCAGAGCTTTTCGGCCTTCGTTGGGCCTTTGCTTCGGTCGCGGTTGCGCTGATGGCGCTTTTTGCGATCATCGCGATGCTTGGGCGCCGCGGTGTGACCTAGACCCAGTCGCCAACAAAGCCTTTGGGAACCTTCAGGATATGCCTGCCGACAGAACCGATCTGGCGCGCGCCGCAAAGGGCCATCGAAAGGTCCAGCTCTCGGTGAATGACCTCCAGCGCCTTGGTCACGCCTTTTTGCCCCATCGCGCCAAGGCCATAGATATAGGCCCGCCCGATGTAGGTGCCCTTGGCCCCCAGCGCGACGGCCTTCAGTACGTCCTGACCAGAGCGAATGCCGCTGTCGAGATGCACTTCAACCTTGTCGCCCACGGCGTCCATAATCTCGGGCAGCACCCGAATGGATGAAAGCGAGCCATCAAGCTGTCTTCCGCCGTGGTTTGATACGATGATCGCATCCGCGCCAACCTTCAGGGCCATCTTGGCATCTTCGGCGTCCAAGATACCTTTCAGGATCAGCGGCCCGCCCCATTCTTTCTTGATGTCCATGACCCTTTGCCAATCCAGCTTGGGGTCAAAGCTTTCTGCGGCCCATGCCGAAAGAGAGCTCATGTCGCTGATGCCCTCGATATGGCCGACGATATTTCCGAACTGGCGGTTCTTGGTGCGCGCCATTCCAGCGATCCAGCGCCACTTTGTCGCCAGATCGGCAATGTTGTGCAGGCTGGGGCGCAGGGGAATCGACAGACCGTTCTTCAGGTCCTTGTGCCGCTGGGCAAGAATCTGAAGGTCAAGCGTCAGCACAAGGGCCGAACATTTTGCCTCTTTGGCTCTTGCGATCATCCGCGTCATGAAGCCGTGGTCGCGCATCGTATAAAGCTGGAACCAGAACGGTTTTGTCGTGGCCTCTGCAACCGCCTCGACTGAACAGACCGACATCGTTGAAAGCGTGTAGGGAACGCCGAAGGCTTCGGCGGCGCGCGCGGCCAGTATTTCGCCGTCTGCGTGCTGCATTCCGGTTGATCCAACCGGGGCGAGGGCGACCGGCATCGCCACATCCTGACCGATCATCTGCGTTGCGGTGCTTCGGTTGGTCATATCAACGGCAACGCGCTGGCGCAGCCTGATCTGATCAAAGTCCGAAACGTTTTCGCGAAATGTCTGCTCGCTCCAGCTTCCGCTTTGGCAGTAATCATAGAACATCTTGGGCGTGCGGCGTTTGTATACCCGGCGCAGATCTTCGATTTCGGTGATGACTGTCATTAACGGTTTGCCTTTCGGAGAATTGGTAAGGTTTGGTTACCAATTGCCGGACTTGCAGGCAAATGCTTTTGCGACCGCTCAGGCGCGATGCGCGCCGTCGGCAAGGCCTTTGACAAACTCAAGGACATCCGCAGGCGCCTCGCCCGCACCGATCCGCGCAACAATGGCAGAGCCGACAACCGCGCCATCGGCGACACTTGCAATGGCTTGCGATGCTTGCGGCGTCTTGATGCCAAAGCCGACAATGACCGGCAGATCGGTCTTGGCCTTGATGCGCGCAACTTCGGGCGAGACATCGCTGGCCTCGGCCTCTGCGGCGCCGGTGATACCGGTGATAGAGACGTAATAGACAAAGCCGGACGTATTGGTGAGGACCTTCGGAAGGCGGCGGTCGTCCGTTGTCGGCGTTGCAAGGCGGATAAAGTTCAGCCCCGCCTCTTGCGCGGGGATACACAGCTCTGCGTCCTCTTCGGGTGGCAGATCGACAACGATAAGCCCGTCGATGCCCGCCGATTTTGCATCCTCAAGAAAACGCGCAACGCCGCGCGAATAGATCGGGTTGTAATACCCCATCATCACGATCGGCGTTGTATCGTCGCCCTCACGAAAACTGCGTGCAAGGTTCAGTGTCTTCTCTAGCGTCATGCCGCCTGCAAGTGCGCGTTGCCCGGCAAGTTGAATAGTCTCGCCATCGGCCATCGGATCGGTGAACGGAAGGCCCAGTTCAATGATGTCGACACCCGCGTCCGGCAAACCCTTCACGATCTCTAGCGAAGTGTCATAGTCGGGATCGCCCGCCATCACATAGGCCACAAACGCCTTTTTTCCCTTGGCGCGAAGATCTGCGAATTTGGCGTCGATACGGGTCATGGTCTGTCCTTGGTTCCGGTTTTGAACGGTTTGGCCGATTGTGTGTCCAAGCGCAATGGGGCAGTTTTTCGCGCCTGCCAAGGCGCGGCGGCGAGGGGGGCAAATCACGGCTGTGCTTGCGTCCGGCCCTTGCCGCGCCTAGAAGCGGCGCGGATCAATCGAAAAAGGGCTTGTCATGGGCTTCAAGACCGGAATCGTGGGCCTGCCGAATGTTGGCAAATCCACGCTGTTCAACGCGCTGACGCGCACCGCTGCCGCACAGGCGGCAAATTTTCCGTTCTGCACGATTGAACCCAACGTGGGCGAGGTCGCGGTGCCTGATGAACGGCTTGCCAAACTGGCCGCAATCGCAGGCTCAAAACAGATCATCCCGGCGCGGATGACCTTTGTTGATATCGCCGGGCTGGTGCGCGGTGCGTCCAAGGGCGAGGGCTTGGGAAACCAGTTTCTGGCCAACATCCGCGAATGCGATGCGATTGCCCATGTGCTGCGCTGTTTCGAAGATGGCGATGTGACCCACGTCGAAGGCCGCGTCGATCCGGTTGAAGACGCCCAGACGATCGAGACAGAGCTGATGCTTGCCGATATGGAATCGATCGAGCGGCGCCTTCAGAACATCGTGCGCAAGGTGCGCGGCGGCGACAAAGAGGCCGTCCAGCAGGAACGCCTTTTGAAAGCCGCTTTGGAAGTTCTGGAAAACGGCCAGCCCGCCCGCACGGTCGAAGTTGCCGACGACGACCAGAAAGCCTGGTCCATGCTTCAGCTTCTGACGACCAAGCCCATCCTTTATGTCTGCAACGTCGGAGAGGCGGACGCCGCAAACGGCAACGAACATTCCGCGCGCGTTGCACAAATGGCCGAGCGTGAGGGCGCAGGCTGGGTCATCATCTCGGCCCAGATCGAAGAAGAGATAAGCCAGCTTGACCCAGAAGAAGCCGTCATGTTCCTTGAAGAACTTGGTCTGGCCGAGGCTGGACTGGATCGTTTGATCCGCGCCGGATATCAGCTTTTGCACCTGGAAACCTACTTTACGGTCGGCCCCAAGGAAGCGCGCGCATGGACGATCCATCAGGGCACGCGCGCGCCGCAGGCCGCTGGCGTTATCCACGGCGACTTTGAAAAAGGTTTCATCCGCGCCGAAACCATCGCCTATGACGACTTTGTCACGCTGGGCGGTGAACAGCCCGCCAAGGATGCCGGCAAGATGCGCGCCGAGGGCAAGGCCTATACCGTCAAGGACGGCGACGTCATGCACTTCCTCTTTAACACCTAAGCGCCGGGCAGGGCGGCTAAAGCTTGGGCGGCCCGTCCTCTTTAAGATTGATCTCGTTCAGCCAGTCCCGGGTCGCCTCGGCGCCAAGACCTGTGGCCAGCGCAAGCGCAAGGATGACAAGGCTAAAGATCGCGCCAACCGCCAGCGACGCCCCAAAGCTTAAAACTCCATCCCCGCCCATCGCGGCCGGGCCAAAGTACAGCATCGTCCAAAGCCCCGCGAAATAGGGCAAAAGCCACCAACCCTCGCGCCAGCCAAAGGCGCGGCTGGTGCCGCCCGTGGCGTAAAAGATCGCCGTGTAGACCGCAAAGACAATGGCAATCGCGCCAAAGAGGAAACTGCCCGTTTCAAGGCCGGTCCACTGGATGATCCACGTTGAAACGATGAAGGAAAGCGGCGCGATGACCCAAGCCCCGCCAAGCCGGAAGGGCCGTTTGGCATCCGGCAGCTTTCGGCGCAGATGAAGCAGCACCACCGCGCCAAGCCCGTATGTCAGAACGGTTATCGATGAGATATAGCCAACCAGTTTCTGCCAGGACGGAAAGGGAAAGAAAAAGATCACGCCGACAATGTAGGTAACGATCAACGCCGCAACCGGAACACCGCGCGTGTTCACATGGGCCAGCCATTCAGGAAAGGTTCCCATCTCGCCATTGGCCATCGCGATGCGCGAGGTTGCGGTCGAAAAGATGAACCCGGTCGCCCCGGGCGAGACAATGGCGTCCGCATAAAGGATCGCGCCCCACCATGCCGCGCCGACCGCCGTGCTGATAGCCGCCAGCGGGCCGGTTATCCCCGCAAAATGCAGGTTGCCCCACCCGTTTGCGATATCGGCCGGACTTAGCGCCAGAATAAAGGCGATCTGCAGGGCGATATAAATCGCCGAGGCAAGCAAGACCGACCCGATCACCGCAAACGGGATGTTGCGCGACGGGTTGGCCGTTTCCCCGGCCATGTCTATGGCCTGCCGAAAACCCAGCATCGAAAAGATAACGCCCGCCGTCGCCACGGCCGAGAATATGCCCGTCACGCCGCCGTCCCCTTGGGTGACCGTCAGGTTTGAAGGATGAAACGAAAAGAGCATCAGGATCACCACCGTCAGCGCCGGTATGGCGATCTTCCACCACGTGGCCACCGTGTTGATCATCAGAACCCACCGGATCACCAGCATGTTCAAAAGAACAAAAACCGCCAGCATGATGACCGCCCAGAAAAAGCCCGAGGATGTCAGAACCGCTGTCTTGGGATCAACAAGCCCGGGTAGATAGTTGTTGGCATAGGTCAACACCGCCATCACCTCGATCGGGGCGACCGAGACGTAGGCAAAGAACAAAAGCCACCCCCAGACGCGTCCGACCAACTGGCCATGGCTGACGTGACTGGCATGAACCAGCGCGCCGCTTTTGGGCATCATCGTCGTGATTTCCGAAAAAACCAGCGCCAGAAGCAAAACCGCCCCCGCGCCGATAACCCAGGACCAGATCGCGCCCGGCCCCGCTGTCTTGGCTGCATGTAGACCGGCAAACAGCCATCCTGAACCAATCATTGCACTCACACTGGCAAACAACAGGCCAACCGGTCCGGCCTCCTTGCGAAGCTTTCGGTCCGACATTTCCATGCCCTCCAGATTGTACTGAGTGAGTTCTAGTTGGGGGCTACAAGTGTAAGTTTCAATTCCCGCCGCCCCACCGCCACGCATTTCATCCCCTTCGCCTTTGATTTCTCATCCGATTTCATTGGATTTTGCACTTGTTCTTGTCCGCAAATGGCTGATACACCCGCCAGCGGAGACGTGGCCGAGTGGTCGAAGGCGCTCCCCTGCTAAGGGAGTAGGCGGGAAACCGTCTCGAGGGTTCGAATCCCTTCGTCTCCGCCACAAAATCATCTAAACCATTGTTTTTATTGGATAATTTTTTGTGGCGCTCGAATCCGGCAGAGGGATTCAAACCCAATCCCGCGACAAATCCCGCAACATCAGGCGAGTGACGCAAAACTGAATCTACTCGCAATAAATGTGGTCGCAGCGGTTCGTGTATGCGATACAGGGACACAAAGAGGTTTCAGCAGTGAGCACTTTTCGTATTGGATTTGATGGACCCGCAGTAGAGAAGGGCGAGATAGATGTTGCCGATCTCGCCCCGTCTTTGCTTGCGCTAGGCGAATTTTTCGAGGCTGCAAACCGCGCCCTCAACAAAGATCGCGCAGATGTGAAGTTGAAGATCCGGGCCACTGAAAAGGGTAGCTTCGTCGCTCTACTGGCATTGGATGTAAGCTTTATAGCTGACATCTTGGATGCCGTGGCTGCACACCCCGAAAGAGTAACAGCAGCAAATGATCTGATGGACCTTGTCATCAAAGGCGGTTCAATTATCGGAGGAGCGGCAGGTGGAACATTTGGGTTCTTCAAGACCCTTAAGTGGCTTAAAGGGAAAAGACCTGACAGTGCGGTTCAGAATGATGATGGCACCACGTCCCTCACGAAAGACGGTACCACGATAATCGTGGATCAACGCACGATCATTTTGCTTGAAGACATTGCAACTAGAGAAGCAACCGAGAAGTTCGTCAGAACTTCTTTTCGGCAGCAAGGAATCAAGACGGTTACTCTGGATGAAGAAGACGGGCAGGACGATGAACCGGACTTGACTTTGACCAAAGCCGACATTGGTTCGGCGACCGTGCCAGAGCCGTCAGAAGATGAAATCACGGAAACTTCCGATACTCGCGAAGCGCTTTTGAAAATCGTTAGTGCGCAGTTTGCCGAAGGCTATCTGTGGCGTTTCACTGACGGCACAAACACCTTCACAGCCTCAATGGACGACATGATCTTTGCGAAAAGGTTGGACAACTCGGAAATTGTGCTTTCGAAGAATGACACGCTGCGCTGCGTAATCGAAGAAACGCAGCAATTGGCCGGGAACCGGCTCAAGACCGATACAAAGATCATTCATGTGAAAGAGCACATATCTGGAGCACGGCAATTGCGGCTGCTGTAGGATCTGCTGAACTAAAATCCCGCAACTTTCTCCGCAACAAATCCCGCAACATTTTCTGGCTTTCGCCTTCTTAATGTATTGATTTTATGAGTGAAAATAACTCATATCTAATCCCTTCGTCTCCGCCACCATATCTATTTTGTGAATTTGATTGGGTCGCCTTGGGCGGCCCTTTTGCTTTGTTTTGGCAGCGTTTTTGGCCTCGGCCCCAAAAGGCCTGACGACGGACAGCTCGGTTCGGAAATCGAACTGGAAGTGTCCACGGAGCATTCTTAGTGCCTGAACGACTTCACAGCGGAGGCATCTATTGAGGCAATCCAGAGCAAACCCTGATATGGCTAGTTCTTGGTGATGAGAGTGCGGTAATTGCCTTTGTGTTTGTTCTTAGTTCGCACCTTTGGTCACAGTTTTCATTCTTGAAACTGTCTAAAAACCAGACCTTCGCGCATTGCACCGCATCGGTCCAAATGGGCCAAAAGCCGCGTTTCGCTGCAACATCCACGAATGGCCGCGAAAGGCCGTCCTTGTCGTCGGCCAGCGCCAAAACTGGGCAGATGCGGCATGGCATCCGAAGTCGTCTCCAATCCCAATCAGCTAATGGTGCTTTCCAAATTGACGAGAATTGATAGTAACAATCCCTGAACGCCAAGCTCCGGACATGTGCCATGCGCTTTAAAGATATCGTCAACCTGAACCTGCATCCAATCACCCAAGCTGACTACAGCGCTGAGTGTCGCGCAAAGCTTGATAGCGAGGGGGTATCGGTGCTTGAGGATTTCATTAGTCCCGCCGCCCTGGACCTGATGCACACCGAAAGCACCGAAGCGCAGGACAAGGCATATTTTTGCGCGCAAAGTCACTCGGTCTATCTCACGCCTGATAACCCGGCGTATCCGGGCGATCATCCAGCGAACCGCAAGGTTCTGTCATCCAAAGGGTGCATTTGCGACGATGTGATTGGTGCGACGTCCCCTTTGCGGGTCCTCTATGATGAGCCGACCTTTCGAAGTTTCGTGGCCGAAACCACCGGCCAGACCGAGTTGCACCCCTACGCTGATCCGCTTTCGTCGATCAACGTTCACTACGCCAACCGCGATCAAGAGCTGGGGTGGCACTTTGACAATTCGAGCTTTGCAATCACCTTGCTTATCCAGAAACCGGATGCTGGCAGCCGTTTTGAGTACGTTAAGGGGCTGAGGGATGCGGATGCCGGCGAGATGAATTATGATGGCGTGGATGCTCTCTTTCGTGGGGATATTCAGCCGCAGGTATTGTCTATGGAGCCGGGAACTTTGGTTCTATTTCGTGGACGAAACTCAATCCATCGCGTCACTCCCAACGAGAGCGACAGAACACGGATGCTTGCGGTTTTGGCATACAACGCTGAACCTGGCGTGACTTTGTCCGAAAGCGCCAGAATAACCTTCTATGGCCGTTTGGATTGATGCCCAAAACTCAGAGCGGTTGCCTATGATCTGAGTCCAATTCGCTTGTGCCGACTTTGGTCAGTTCACTCTCGCAATGGCAAAATGGAGTGACAGCTTCTTTCCGGCAACTGATGCGTGTTCCGCCTTTAGGGCAGCGCTGCTATTGCGCCACACAACTCTGCCAACCCGCGCCTGCGTCCGATGGGCGTGTAACCGGTTCGCAAGCAGCGGTCCGTTTCGTTGTTTTCTTAGAACCACTGGTCTTCTCCGTGGATCGCACTACGGCTAAGGTCGTTGCGGCGCAGCGCCACTGGCTCAAGACGCGCGACAGGGCCTGCCGCCCAGACAAGATCGACCGAAGCATTCCCGCGCTGAGACAAAGCCTTGCCAAGTGCATTTTGGACTTCACCCGAATGCGTAGCCGCACGTTGGTTCTTGGCGACTAGCCAGCAAATCGGGTGAAGACCGCGTGGCGCGCCACAACACTTTCAGACGCCCGCCTCAGTAATCCTTTTCAAAGAATATCCCGATCCCGGTTTTCCCATCGATCGAGGTTTTGCCCTTCAGCGTGATCGACTTTGTCACGTCAAGGTTCAGCCCGATCTCTGATGTTCCATCCTGCCCGATGGTAACGTCCGAATAGACACGCTCGGATATCTTCTTGCCCAGCGTGACCGAGGTCTGCCCCGTGGCATCGGTGTTGACGTTCAGATCGTCCAGTCCAAACCCCTGCCGCAGCTTGGACACGATGCCATCGCCGCCTTTGCCCGCCAGCGCCGCCACGGCCGAGGCCAGTTGCGCGGCCTGAAAGGGTGACACCCTGGACAGCCCGTGACCAAACATCAATTGCGCCAGTACCTCGTCCTGCGGCAGCGGCGGCGAGGACGTGAACGTGATCGTAGGGTCCGTCGCCTCGCCCTCGATATTCACGCTCGCCGTAACTTCGCCGCTCGACGTTGACGCGACCAGAATGACATAGGGCACAAAACTGCCCTGCAGGCTTAGCTTGCCTTCGGTCAGGTTGAACCGCTTACCAAGGATATCAAGCCGCCCGCGGATCAGGTTGAACTCGCCGATGGGAATGACATTGGCACTTGTTCCGGTCAGCTGGATCTGACCGCCCAGTTCCGCATCAAGCCCGCGGCCCCGAACAAAGACCTGCGAGGGCGCCGCGACCTTGATGTTCAACCCGATGGGCCGCCCCGATGCGGCGCTGCTGGCAGTATCGTCACCAACGCCCGCCCGCTCCAACGTGGCCTGAACCGGGGCCGGGGCGCCCTGATGTTGCAGGCCTTCGGGGATCGCGGTCAGCCCGCCAAGGCCGGTTGAAGGCACACGGATCTCTGTCCTGCCAAGGGCCAAAAGCCCCGCCACCTGCGCGCCGTCCGTCAGTGGGCCCTTGATGCTAAGGTTGCCACTGACGCTTGTCGAATAAAGCTCGGGGTTTTTCAGGGCAACGCGCGCGAGGGTTACGCCGATGTCGCTGGGGTAGGGGGCCGACATGGAAATCGGGCCGGCCAGCTTGACGGTTCCGCCGCCACTGGTCAGCTGCCCGGCCAGCATAACCCGCCCGCCGCCCAGCTGCGCGTCCAAACTTGCACCAGTTGCCGACAGCCCCAGCACCGGCGCGGCGATGCGGCCTTCTGTAAGGCTGACCTGTCCTGACAGCGAGGCAAGGGAGATCGGACCATTGAGGGCCAGATCAAAGCGCACCGGCCCGGCGACAGACCGCGGCGCGATAAAGGCGTTGGCCAGCTCGGCGCGCGTGCTGCCAGCCGCGCTGAGGTTGGCGGTTGTCAAATCGCTTGCGATCTGGCCCTGCACCTTGGCATCGGTTCCGCCCGGGCCGCGCGCGCTAAGGCTAAGGCTGTATCCTTGCGGGCCTGGCACCACTTGGCCTTCGGCCGTCACCGGGCCTGAAATGCCCGCGGCAAGCAGTGCGATATCGCTAAGGCGCGCCTTTACATCATGGCTTTGCCCATCCGCCGAAGGCGCCACCAGCGCCGAAATCTGCGGGTTCTCAAACTCCAGACTATCAAGGCCGATGTCCTTTCCCGACCGTTGTACCGCCACCGCGAAACTTGTTTTCCCGGCCAAAAGCTTGGCGCTTAGATCCTGCGCCAGCATTAGGTCCTGTCCGGTTCCCTTCGCTGATATTTTCTCAACCGCATCAGTCAAAAGATAACTGCCCGTGGCCTCCAGCGCCCCGCCAAAGCCCTTGCCCAACTGCCCGACGTCCTTGAATGAAAGATCGGCGTTTAGCGCGATTGAGCCGGTCTGAAGCGTGCCGCGGGCCTTGGCCGTCAGGCTTTGCGCATTGACCTGAAGGCTTCGGATCAGCGTGCCTTCCGTGTCGCGTTTGATCGATACGTCGATGTGGCTTGCCCCTGACAAAAGGGCGTCCAACTGCGGCTCTCCAGCGCTAAGCGATTGCCCGTCGATCGCTGCGTTGAAATCAAAGATACCGGCCAGAACCTGGGCCGAACCTTCGATCTCGGCGCGCAGCTGACCTGACAGTTTGCGCCCCGCAAGCCCGGACAGTCGCCCGACGTTCTGCGCCGTTGCCTGCGCCTTGCCCGCAACCAAAAGAGTGTCGGTCAGCCCGGATATTTGCCCCTCGCCGCTTAGCGAATAGTCGGCGCCCAAAAGCTTGAGCGACGAAACCTCCAGCGGGGCGCCTGGGTGATAGCTGAACTCCCCCGACAGAGCCACTTGCGAACCCAGCGCCTCGGCCAGCGCGGCGTCGCGCATGGAAAGGCCGCTGGCCTCAAGATCCAGCGCGCCTTGGATGCCCCGGTTTGCGTCCCCGTCAGAAAGCTTGCCGATCTTGCCCGCGCCGCCAAGCTTCGCGCTCGCCAGCGCCATATCAGGGCGGCGCAAGTCGCGAACATCGCCCTGCAGGCGCCATTCATCGCCCGAACTTGCGTCAAAGCTTACCTTGAAGCTGGCGCCGGCAAGCGTCGTGCGCTCGCCCGGAAGGGGCAGGACAACGGGCGCTGCATCCTTTGAGGCTATTTCGCCAGTCAGATCGATGCGCCCCGGCATCCCGTCACTGGAAATTGTCACCCGCCCCGAAACCGCGATCTGCTGCGCGGTCAGTTCAAGCCGCGATAGTTCAAGCTCTCCTGTGGCTGTGCGCGCGCCGTCGAGGTTTACTTGAATGTTCGAGCCAAAGAAATCGCGGTAGTCAGGCGCAAAAAGCGGGGCGATATCACCGCCAAGCTGGGCCATGAAACGGCTGGTCGTCCCTTCAAGGTCGGTCTGACCCTTGATCGTGACCTTGCCGCGCAGACGCTCTTTCCCCGCTGTTGCAAGCTTGATGTCGGCGGCAAAATCGTTGGTTGGCCCGGTGCCCGAAATATCCAGCGCAATCGCGGGGGCATTCGGAATACCGGCCAGAGTGCTGATTATCCCGCCCGCGGCCTCATTCGCCTTGACCGTCAGGGACAAAAGCTTGGTGCTGTTGTTGTAACCGGCCGCCAGAGCGATTTCGCCCAGCTTTCCATCCGTTCGCGCAACGCTGATCTTTGCAGAACCCTCGCCCGCGGCAAGGCTTGCGCTGCCTGTCACCTTCAGCGTTGCGGCCTGCCCAAGAACGGGCGCCCCAAGGACCACTTTCTTGGCCTCGATCTTGCCGATGGACACCGAAACCGGCAACTCCGGCAGGCTGAAACCCGATGCCTCTGCCGCCGGCGTAGTGGGCGCTGCGGCTTCTGGCCGGCGCGTCACGCTGATCTCGTCTGCGGTCAACTGGTTGACGTCAACCCGCCCCGACAAAAGGGCCGAGCGTGACCAGTCCAGCGTCACACCCTTAAGCGTCAGCCAGATGCCCTTGGTATCGGCAATGGTCAGGGTTTTCAGCGTCGCACGCGAGGAAAGCGCGCCCTGAAAGCCGGTGATCTTCACCGATTGGCCCGCCGTCGACAGGTTCGTTTCCAAAAGCTGGGTCAGATAGCCCTGCCCATCGGTGTCGGAAGCGGCCGATGTGATCGCGGGCATCGCAAGCAAGAGGATGATCAACAGCCGCCGCATCAGAACGCCTGCCCAATGCCGACATAGATTTGCATGCCTTGGCCGGTGGTGCCCGAGACCGGCATCGCCAGATCAAAGCGGATCGGCCCGATACCGGTCTGATAGCGCACCCCAAGGCCAGCGCCCGCATGCCATGCACCCCCGGTACCCGGCCGCGCGCCGGTTCCAACATAGCCAGCATCGTAAAACGCAACCCCGCCCCATGTGGGCGTGAACCGCGCGCGCAACTCGGCCGAGAGGCCAACAAAGTTGCGCCCGCCCGTTCGCTGGGTCGGGCTGACCGCAAAGACGCCAAGCGACTGGTAGGGCTGGCCCCGAACCGTATCGCCGCCGCCCGAGTAAAAGAGGTAGTTGCGCGGCGTCGCGGCAATGGCTGGCCCCGCAACAGAGCCCAGCCGGAAGCGACCGGCAAGCGTGAACATCGGGCTAAAGTCCTGATAGCGGCGGGCATCCAGCGTGAACTGCGCCCCTGAACCGGTACCCCCGAACCCTTTGAACGGGATCACCTTTGCGGCGATGTAGGTGCCGCTTTGCGTGTCCAGCGCATTGTCGCGCGCATCCCAAACCACCCCGATGGGGAAGTAAAAACTTCGAAAGCTAAGCACCCCGGTGGTGTCGGTCACCCGGCTAAGTTCGAACCCGATACCGGCGGTGGCGGTCAACCGATCGCTTAGCACACGGCTTAGGCCCACCTCTGTCTTTGCGATGCTCTGGCCATAGTCTGTCTGGTTCAGCCGCTCGGCCAGAACCAACGCATAAAGAGAGCTGTCGGCGTTCACCACGCCCGGGCGGTCATAGCGCAGGCCGACAGAGAAATCGGGGCGGCTTGTCGGCCCGCCGATGCCAGAGATCTTGCCATCGAACCGCAGGCGGCTGGCGCTGTTGAAAAGGTTCCGGTTCAGCCAGAAACCCGACAGCGTCAGCCCTTCAAGGCTGGCAATCTCCGCGCCAAAACCGATGCGGTGGCGCTTTGCTTCGACCAGCGCCGCCTCGATGTCCATTGTTCCGCCCGGTCCCAAAGTGTCGGCCTCGGTTAAAGCCACTGACGAAAAGGTTCCTGTGCGCCGCAAACGTTTGGCCGCGAGCTCTTCCTCATGGGGGCTGAACGGCTTGCCGGTCGGCAATCCTGCGATCTGGGCAAGCCGCTTTGGCGGAACCTTGGTATCGCCGCTGAAGGTCAGCGCGCCGAAAGTAACCTTGGGGCCGGGGGTGATCGCGATATCAACGTTCAGCTTTCTTGCCCCATGAACGGCGGTTATACGCCGCGCGCCGGGCGCCGCCTTGGCGTAACCGGCATCGCGCCAGCCGGTCACCGCCGCCGTGGCCGCACCCTGAATAAGCTCGCTCTTTGCCGTCCGGCCGGGCCCAAATTCCTCTGGCAATCGCGTGCCCGGCGCAAGCGGCGCAACGCGCGCAACGCCCAGCGTGAAAAGCGCGCCGGGACGGACCGTGACCTGAACCTTCGAAATCCTTGCAGGGGCATCAAGCGGGGCGATCGATGCCGCCTCTCTGCCGTCAATCAGAATGTTGATCACGCCCGAATAATAGCCTTGCGCATAAAGCGCGCCCAAAAGCCTTGAGTAATCCGCGCGCGCGGCTGCAAAGATGTCCGTCGCGTTTGCGCCCGGATCACCTTGCGCGGCAAGAACAAGCGACGCCGACCTTAGCGCCGCTGACACTTCGGGATTTGCGCCGGGCGTGGCAAAGCTGACCTCACTGGCTTGCGCCTGCAGGTTCCCCGCGAGCGCAAAGAAAAGCGCAAAGGCCACAACTTTGCTTAACCTGTCCAACTGATCCTCCCGGCGATGCGCAATTTTCGCACGCCCGCGACGCCACTGCAATGCGATCTGAACGCAGTCACCGCAAAGTCAGACACCGTTATACTTGGTGCCTTTGACAGGGCCGTGGCATTGGTCTATCACAAATTTTGTATCCGCGCGGATACAATGCATAGAAGGCCACCGAATGCCCGAACAATCCGACAAACTTTCACAAGGCGCCGCAGCCTATGAAAAGCTTTACGCAGCGATCCGCGAAGGCGCGCTGCAACCCGGAGAGCGTGTTCGCGAAGAAGACATCGCCGCGCGGTTTTCCCTTTCTCGCACCCCGATCCGCGAAGCGCTGCGCAAACTGGAAGCCGAAGGCATCGTCCAGCACAAGCCGCGTATCGGCGCCGTCATCCGCCGTCTGTCCCACACCGAAGTTGTCGAGCTTTACGAGATGCGCGCGGTCCTTGAACGCACCGCAGCCCAACTGGCCGCAAAACACGCAAGCCCCGGCGAGATTGACGAGATGGAGGATCTTAACAGTGCGATCGCAGCCTCGATCGACGCGCCGATGAAGGCGGCCGCCATCAACCAAAGCTTTCACCGCTGCATCTATCTGGCCACCCGAAACCGTTTCCTTCTGGATGCCGCCCGCTCACTAAACAACGCGCTGATGCTGCTGGGTCCGACGACGCTGGCCGACAAGGAACGGATCACCATTGTTTGTCAGCAACATCAAGATGTTATCGACGCCATCCGGCAGGGGGATGTTGAAAGGGCCGGCGCATGCGCCGAGGTGCATCTGCAGACCTCGCTGCGCCACCGCCTGAAGGTCATGCGCCAATGATCGCCCATATCTCTTCCTTTGTCGTTGCGGCGCTGGGCGTCCTAATCTTCAAGGTTTTGCATCTTCCATTGCCATGGCTTCTGGGCCCGATTGTCGCCTGCCTACTGGCCGCCCTTGCCGGCGTTCCGATGCAGGGCTTTCGGCTGCTCAATGAAGCGATGCGAAGCGTTCTGGGCGTGGCGGTTGGCGCTACTTTTACCGTCTCGGTGGTTGCAACGATGGCTGGCATGTGGCCGACGCTTTTGATGATCCCGCTCATGGTCGCCGCGATCGGGGCGGTCGGCGTTCCCTACTTTCAAAAGCTCTGGGGCTTTGACTTTGCCACCAGCTATTACGCTGCCATGCCGGGCGGTCTTCAGGATATGGTGGCCTTTGGCGAAGAGGCGGGGGGCGATGTGCGCGCCATGTCCCTGATCCACGCCACGCGCGTTATGGTGGTCGTGGTTATCCTTCCCTTCTTGCTGAAATGGAACTGGGACGCGAACCTCGACAACCCGCCCGGCGCCATGGCCGCAACGATCGCCCCCTCGCAAATGGCCTTGATGGTGTTCTGCGGCCTGGTCGGCTGGCAGGTTGCCAAGGCGGCAGGGATGTTCGGGGCATCGATACTTGGCCCGCTTCTTCTAACGGCGGTCTTTGCCTTGGGCGGGCTTTTGGAGCATCGCCCCCCGGCCGAGGCGATCTGGGCCGCGCAGTTCTTTATCGGCATGACCGTTGGCACCAAATATGCAGGCGTCACTGCCTCCGAGGTTCGCCGCATCGTCGTTGCCGCCTTGGGCTTTTGCCTGATCCTTCTTGTCCTGACCGTCATTTTTGCCGAGGCTATTCACCTTTTGAAGCTTGCCCCCGCGATGGAAACCGTTCTGGCATTCGCGCCCGGCGGTCAGGCCGAAATGACTGTCCTTGCGCTTATCGTCGGCGCAGATATGGCCTTTGTCATCGCGCATCACGTCCTGCGGATCTTTGTCGTGATCCTTGGCGCCCCATTGGCCGCCCGGTCGTTCCGTTCAGAGCCGGCAGAGTGACGCCCAAGGCCCACCCGCACCCAAGGGCGCGCGGTTTTGGATTGCGTCCGGCAGGTGCCCCTGCGTAGTCTTTGGCAGGGCGCGCGGCAGATCACACCTTGCCGCCTGTCCGTACCTTGTTGAGCGCGCATGAATTTTTAGTTCGTTTTAAAGACCAGATCACGACGGAGCATTGGATGACGGCGAAAGAATACACCTATCAGTCAATCCTAGAAGCGCTCGACACCCAAGCCTGGCAGGATGCCAAAAAGCGGTTCTATTCGCGCCAAGAGGCGCTAAGCGCCGTCGATGCCAAAACCTATCCTGCAAGACTTGATAAGAACTACTCCAAGTATTTCGACCTGACCGAATACGTGCGCGTGCATTTCAATCACGTCCGAAGGATCGGGCTTGAAAAAGAGACAGAGCCAAAGAACGTCCTCGACCTTGGCTGCGGATCGGGCCTTTTCCTTGCGATCTGCCAGCACATCGGCCACCGCGGCGTCGGCCTTGATGTCGGATCGGAAATGTACCGCGACATGGCCATTGCGCTGGGGGTCGAACGCCGCGTCGGGCTGATCCTGCCGCAAGAGCCGCTGCCGCAGGACCTTCAGGGATTTGACGTCATCACCGCCATGTCCACCAAGTTCGACCGCGAAGATTTCGCGAACCCCGGTGTGCCGACATGGACCGCCGCAGACTGGAAATTCTTCTTCACCGACCTTGCGCAGCGGCTGAACGAAGGCGGCATCATCTATGTCAGCCCCAACAAATGGCGCGAACCGGACCGCTTTCCCGACCGCGACAACGTCATCGCCTATTTCGACCGGATGGCCGACACCAAGTTCGAACATGAAAAATTCATCTTCACGCGCGAAAAGATACTGGCCGATATGTAAGCTTATCTGGCCGGGGCCGGTTAGTTCAGCCGTTTGAAACCGGCATGACACACCGGTCCGTCCAACAGATCCTGAACCGATTTTTCGCCCGACTGGCAGGAATGGATCGCCCCGAAAACCGGATCAAGCGCCTCAAAAAGCCGATCAAGTTCTGGCTCTCCATGCGGCATGCTTGCGTAGAACGCCGTCGCGGCAAGGATGCCGCTTTTCAGTAGTTCCTGCGCGATCAGGGTTTTGTACTCCAAGGCGTCTGGCCCGACGATTGCATAGCTTGTCAGCGAAGGCAGGCCGCTGATCTGCACCTCGACCCCATGCTTTGATGCCATGGCCGACAAGCGTGCGCGATAGTTGTTGCCGATCTTGGTAATCTGCTCCCACGACTTTTCACGCTCCATCACTTCCAGCGTTTTCAGCGCGGCTGCCGGACCGATGCGTTCGGTCCAGAAGGTTGAGCTGATGAAAGTCGATTGCGCCGCTTCCATGACGGACCGCCGCCCCACGACACCCGTAATGGCATAGCCGTTACCAAGCGTTTTTCCGTAGACGGCCATGTCCGGTTCAACGCTGTATTTCTTGTGCAGCCCGCCAAATGTTTCGCGGAACCCCGAGGTGCATTCGTCAAAGATCAGGACAATGCCCTTGGCATCCGCCAGCGCGCGAACCTTCTCAAGAAAACCATCTGCCGGCTCGGCGTTGCGCAGAACCTCCATCTTGATCACGCCGATGTCGCGCTCTGCCACAAGCTTTTCTAGGCCAGCGAAATCGTTGTAATTGAAAGGAAAAGTGCTTGCCTTCAATGTCTTGGGAACACCCGCCGGACTTAGGCCCGGCAATAGGTGCCCGGCCAGATTTTCACTGTCGCCAAGGTTTGCCGAAAGGTACCAATCGTGCCAACCATGATACCCGCAGATCGCCACGTTATCGCGGCCTGACGCCGCCCGCGCGATGCGGATTGCAATGGAATTCGCCTCGCCGCCCGACCGCGCAAAACGTGCCATGTCTGCCCATGGGTTAAGATCGACAAGCCGCTCGGCAAGGGCAACTTCTTCGGGGCAGTTCAGTGTCGACAGGTTTCCCTTGTCGATGACCGCGCGTACCGCATCGTCAACCTCCGGGTGGCTGTAGCCAAGCGTATTGGTCCCAACACCCATAAGCCCCATGTCCAGAAATTCGTTCCCGTCCAGATCCCAGACGCGGCAGCCCGACGTGCGGTCAAAGTAGGCAGGCCACTGATCGGGAAGGAACATCTCGGCGCGCTTTGACAAAAGCATGTTCCCGCCCGGAATTAACTGCTTGGCACGCTTCCAAAGCTTTTGGCCCTTGCCCATCATAGCCCCTTCGTTTCGCGTCATATTGCTGTTGGCCTGAAAGATATCCGGCCTTGTGTCCCAAAGACCTGCCACCGCGTCCAGATCAAACTGTCTGTCCGGTGCAAAATGGTCCAGAACCGCCGAGATCACTTCAAGATCCGCAGGCTCATCGACCGTCAGGCGCATGTCCGACAAATCCCGCGGCCCGCTTACGTTAAGGCGGTCGAACCCATCTTCGCGCCTCAGAAACGGGGTGACATGTTCGCGGTCAAAATCTGTCTGGGCAAGCTTGTGTGCGCGCCGCAACGCATTGGCCGAAAACACTTCGGTATCCAGACCGTCGGGATAGCTGGGAGGCTGAGTGTTGGAAACATAGTCATGACGGCCACTTGCAAAGGCCTCGACAACGCGGTCCACAACATCCGGCATGATCAACGGGCAGTCGCCGGTGATACGCACGATGACATCCGCGCCTGCCGCGTCTGCCGCCTTGCAAAACCGCCCCAGAACATCTGCCTCACTTCCCCGGACCACAAGATGGCCCAGGCTTTCTACATGGTGCGCCAAAACATCGTCCACCGGCTGATCGGTTGTTGCCACCACGATCTGTGACAGGGACTTTGCCCGCCCCAGACGTTCAAGCAACAGATCGATGACCCGCACGCCAGACACCCGCGCCATGACCTTGCCCGGAAGGCGGCTGGAGCCCATCCGCGCCTGAACGATTGCTACGATCTTCAACTGGTTTCCCCTTCGCCGCGCGCGGGCCATGTTCGCGGGTCCAGAAGGTTCCGGTCACCGATCTCAAACGCCCCAAGTGACTTGGTTCCGCTGCATTCCATCGCGCCAAGTATTTCTTCAAACTGTGCAAGCGCATCGACGCCCACGACAACCCGGCTGATCCTTGGGCTGGCTATAAGCGGACCAAGCGCGGCCTGCATCGGCGACAGACCCAGCACCTTGGCGCGTTCGCGAAATTCTTCCAGAACACCCCGCCATTTTTGGTGAAAGGGCGACAGGCGGGAAGGGTCACTCAAAAGAAATCCCTGCAGGAAGGCCGACCTAACATGGAGTTCAAAACGCTGGTTGGAAGCTTCTTCTTCGAACCACGGGTCCAGAACGTTGGCGGGCAATTGCACCAGATCTATTGGATAGCGATCTGCCAGTTTTTCGACCACGGACCGATCGTATCCGGAAACCCCGATCTGCCGGGCGCGGCCCTGACTTTTAAGCGCCTCAAGGGCTTGCCAGATTTCGTCGCCCTGCGGCCCGATCAGATCTTCGGCCCGATGAAGGATGTATCCGTCCAGACGCCCAGTGTTTAGCGCCTTGCACGACTGGTCCGCCGCCCTTTTCAGCGCATCCGCCGCCTGCGCGGTTTCGCCAAGCGGGGGGCTTTTCGTGACAATGCGAAACTTCTGCGCAGCGCCAAGACGCCCGAGAACCTCTTCGCTGTTTCCATAGGCGCGCGCCGTGTCCAGCGTGTCGATCTTTGCACCCTGCGCCCGGTCCAGAATTCGGGCAACCTGATCTTCGGCAACCTGACCCTTGTCGTTGAACGCACCATAGCCAAGTCCGAACTGAACGGTGCCCAGTGCAATTTTCATGATCAACAACCCAACCGGCTTTCAGCACCAACTCTGGCCACCCTTAGTGACAGAAGCGCAAACCGGCAAGAGCCGCCAGCGCCGCCTTAAAGCGATTGGCGCACGTCCAGCGCATCACGCAGCCAGTCACCGATGAAGTTGATCGACAGAACCACCAGCATGATCGCAAGGCCCGGGAACACGCCCAGCCACCAAGCTTGCGTGATGAACCCGCGCCCGTCGGCAAGGATCAGCCCCCATGTCGGGGTGTTGGCGTCAACGCCAAGGCCAAGGAACGACAGGCTTGCCTCGCCAAGGATCGCATAGGAAATACTGACCGTTGCTTGCACGATGATCGGCGCAACGGCGTTTGGCAGGATATGCACAAAGAGCGTGCGAAGGTTGGAAAACCCAAGCGTTCGGGCGGCATCGACGTATTGTTCTTCGCGCAGGCTTAGCGTCATTGACCGGGCAATGCGGGCAAAGTCATCGACGAAAGCCAGCGAGATCGCGACGATCACATTCAACAGCCCCGTGCCGAAAACGGCCACCAGATAGACCGCGATGATGAAGTTCGGAAATGCCCACTGAAGGTCGATGTAGCGCATGATGACCATGTCGATCCACCCGCCGAAGTACCCCGCGACAAGGCCCAGCGTGATCCCCGCGACAAGGGCGATCCCGACCGTTGAGACACCGATGAAAAGCGAAACGCGCGTGCCATAAAGGATCCGGCTTAATAGGTCGCGCCCAAGGTCATCCGTGCCCAAGGGGTGCGACCACGATATCCCCGCCATCATGTCCAGCGTCATCTCGTTTGGATCATAGGCCGCCAGAAGCGGGGCCAGTATCCCGGCCAGAACAAAGAGGCCCAGAACGATCAGCCCAAGCTGAGCCTTGCGGTCCTGCGCCAGCGTCGCGCGCAACCGAGAGCGCGGTTTGGCATAGCTCGCAGCGGCGGGATCAATTGCGGTGTCGGTCATCAGTTCAGCCTGATCCTTGGGTCGATCAGCCCGTAAAGCAGATCAACGATGAGATTTGAAAAGACGAAAATCGCCGAAACAACCAGAACCGCGCCCTGCACGACCGGGTAGTCGCGGTTCAGGATGCCTTCGATCAGCACCCGGCCCAGCCCCTTGATCGCAAAGACGTTTTCCACCACCACGGCGCCGGATATCAAAAGTGCAAAGGCGATGCCGATCACCGTGATCACCGGGATCATCGCATTGGGCAGGGCGTGACCGAACATCAACATGCGCGGCGTCAGCCCCTTGGCGCGCGCCGTGCGCATGTAGTCCGAGTTGAGAACCTCCAGAAGCGAAGAGCGGATCATCCGCGCGATGATCGCCGAAAAGGCCGTTCCGATGGCAATCGCGGGAAGTATCAGGTGGCGGAACCATTGCCAGAGACCTTCGTCCATCGGGGTGTATCCGATCGCGGGCAGCCACTGAAGGTTGGCCGCAAAGATGATGATCAAGATGATCGCAAGCCAGAAGTCGGGCATCGAAAGGCCAAGGAAGGCAAAGAGCGATACTGTGTTGTCCGTCATCGTATTGCGCCGCGTGGCCGAGATGATGCCGGCCGGAATGGCGATGACCATGGCGATGAGAAAGGCCAGCAATGACAGTGAAAGCGTGCGCGGCAACGCCTCTGCAATGATCCGCGCCACCTCGATACGGCTGCCATAGATCGAACTGCCCAGATCACCCTGAAGCATGTTCGAAAACCAGATGCCGTATTGCACGAAAACCGACCGGTCGAGGCCAAGGCGTGCTTTCATCGCCGCGATCTCGTCGGGCCCGCCCGCATCCGCCAGCATCGCCGCCACCGGATCACCCGGAACAAGGCGCAGCATGAAGAAGACCAGCGTCGCAACCGCCCACATAACGATGAACGATCCGATCAATCGGCGCAGCATGTAAGAGGTCACTTTGGCGGCTCCCTTAGGTTAAACCCCGTCCGACAGCCTTTGCCGGGCGGGGCTATTTCGCGTGAGTGGTCAGTTCAGTGTGACCCGGTCAAGATCGGCAAGACCCGGGATGCGGTTGGCCGCCGGTACGTTGACGACCTTGGAATGCACCAGAACGTCGACCGGGTGGTAAAGGAACCCGCAGGTCACCTTGTCCGAGGTGATCTGGTTGGCCTCTTGAACCAGCATTTTGCGCTTTTCCAGATCAGCCGTTACCGATTCCTCATCGGTCAGACTGTCGACCAGATCGTTCGAGAAATAGCCGAACGGGTACTTGGCTTTGTCGCGCGTCCGCCCGTTGAACTTGGAAGTGGTCATCATCCAGTCGACAAGCCCGTCATCGGGGTCATAGTCGCCGCCCGATCCGCCAAGGCGCATATCGAACTCCATGTTGTTGAAGTCCTGAATGCCGACCGAAAACTCCTTGGGAACGACCTTGATGGTGATGCCCAGAACCTTCTTGTAGATGTTGGCCAGAACCAGCCCGTTGCGCTTGGATCCGGGCGTGACGATCATCTCAAGTTCGGGGAAACCCTTGCCGTCCGGGAACCCTGCTTCGGCAAGCAGTGCGCGCGCGCCATCGGGGTCAAAGGCCTGCTGGGATTTCTCGCCGATCTCCTGATCATAGTAGAAAGCCATCGCAGGGTTGATCGACCCGTAACCGGGCACGGCATAGCCAAAGTGCGCCTGCTTGATATAGGTATCGCGGTCCAGCGCCTTGGCCAGCGCCAGACGCACCATGAAACCTTTGTCCTTCAGCATCTCGTCCATCGGCCTGTTAAAGTCGGTAACCTTCATCGGTTCGCGCCACGGGTTCAGCCAGACAGACTGAAACCCCGGTCCCGGCTTGATATCGACTACAAGATCGGGGTTCGCCTTGAACCGGTCGATCAGCTGCGGTGCGATCGGGTTGCCGCCGATATACTGAATGTCGCCTGCCTCTAGCGCGGCTGCGATGGGCTCTACCCCGTCGATCGGCCGGATGATGATCCGGTCCAGCTTTGGACGCTCAGGGTCATAGTAGTCGGCAAATTTCTCAAGCGTCACGCCCTGACCCAGAACATGTTCTGTCACCTTGAAGGGGCCGGTTCCAACCGGTGTCAGGCCATATTGCGCCGCGCCCATCTTTTCGATGGCGCCGCGCGATACGATCGTCATTGCCCGCCCCGATGCACGCTCAAGCGTCTTGGTCAGGAACGAGGCCTGCGGGTTCTTGAGGGTAAAGCGCACCTCGTAGTCACCGATCTTTTCCAGACTGGCCACATTGGCCAGAACCTTGGAGTGGATGGAAATGTCGGGATTGCTGGACCGCTCGTAGGTGTAGATCACATCGTCGGCGTTGAAAGGATCGCCGTTGTGGAACGTCAGACCCTGACGCAGCTTGAAGGTATAGGTCAGCCCGTCATCCGACACGACCCAGTCCTCGGCCAGATCGCCGCGCGGCACAAGGTTGTTGTCGATGTGCATAAGACCCGACAGAACGTTCGAAGTGATCTGGAACTGCAGGACCTGACCGATCTGCGCCGGATCAAGCGTCTGGATCTCGGCAACACCGGCCCAGCCACAGTTCAGCGTCCCGCCGCTTTTACCTTCGGCCTGCGCTGCGCCGGTCATGCCGCCGGGCATCAGATGCGCCGCCGTCAGGGCGCCGCCCGCCGCCAAAAGCCGCAGCGTCGCACGCCGCGACAGGGCAGGGCCCGACATCTCGGCGGCTGTCAGACCGAACATCGGGTCCTTGGGGTCAAAATCATGTGCGTCATCCCAGAGGGCGCGCATTCTTTTCAGAATATGTGCGTCAGATCGTTTCATTTTTCAGCTCCTTGAAGGACAGTTTGATTTGATTGGCCGGCAAAGCGCTTCTGCGCAGTTCTAACGTTCCAGCAAGCTGCCGAATGCTCTGTGGCGACCGGCTCCAGCAGAGGTATCTCGCTATGGCAGCGCTCTGTCGCGATCGGGCAACGCGGATGAAACACGCAGCCAGAAGGCGGATTTGCCGGGCTTGGAACTTCGCCGGCCAAAGGCTCGATGATCCGGTTGGCCTCGGCGTCCGGATCGGGGTTGGGAACGGCGTCTATAAGCGCCTGTGTATAGGGGTGCGAAGGCCCCGAAAAAAGCGCGTCCGAAGGGGCGCTTTCCACTATTCGGCCCAGATACATAACTGCCACGTCATCGCAGAGGTGGCGTACAACAGACAGATCGTGGCCGATAAAAAGATAGGTCAGCCCCAGCTCGCGCTGAAGCTCTTCCAGAAGGTTGATGATCTGCGCCTGGATCGACACATCCAGTGCCGATACAGCCTCGTCGCAGACGATAAGCTCAGGCCCCATCGCAAGCGCGCGGGCAATGCCGATGCGCTGGCGCTGGCCTCCCGACATCTCATGGGGGTAAAGCGTGGCAAAGCGCGCCGGAAGCCCGCAGATATCCAAAAGCCGGGCAACTTCCGCTGCAACCTCGCCCGGTGGCAACAGGTTGTGCACCCGGATCGGCTCTCCGATGATCTGCCCGGCCTTCATGCGGGGGTTCAGCGACGAATAGGGGTCCTGAAAAACCGCCTGTACCTTGCGGCGGAACGCGGCGGTGTCCCGATTATCCAGCTGCGCCGTGTCCTGCCCGTCAAAGCGAACCGTGCCGCTGCTTGGCGCAACCAGGTTCAGAACCGCGCGCGCCACCGTTGACTTGCCGCAACCGGATTCGCCCACAAGCCCAAAGGCCTTGCCCTTCTCAATCTCAAAGCTAACACCGCTGACCGCGCGGATCTTGCCCGACACCCGCTGCAAAAGCCCCGACCGGATATCAAAGTTCACATGCAGGTTCTCGACCTGCAAAAGTGGCTGGCTGTTGCCGGTCATGCCACGGCCCCCGTTTTTGTCTTGGCGGTAAGGTTGGGGTGCCAGCAGGCAACTTCATGCCGCTCGGCCGGACGCATCTGCGGGATGTCGGTGACGCAAACCTCTGTCGCCTTGGCACAGCGCGGGTGAAACCGGCAGCCTGAAATCTCTTCGGTAGGGTCGGGGGGCGCACCGGGGATCGGGCTTAGCGGGGTATCGCGCGGCAGATCAAGGCGCGGCACCGAATCCAAAAGGCCGCGCGTATAAGGGTGCTTGGCGCCGCTATAAAGGTCGCGGGCACTGGCCTTTTCGACGACGCGTCCGCCATACATGACCGCCACGTTCTGGGCATAGCGCGCGACGATGCCCAAGTTATGCGTGATCAGTACCAGACCGACATCATGATCGCGGCAAAGCTTGGCCGTCAGCGCCAGTATCTGCGCCTGTATCGTGACATCCAGCGCCGTTGTCGGCTCATCCGCAAGGATAAGCTTTGGCTCACATGAAAGGGCGATGGCGATCATCACGCGCTGGCGCATGCCGCCCGAAAGCTGGTGAGGGTACTGGCGAAGCCGCTCTTCGGGGTCCGAAATGCCAACTTCGTTCAAAAGCTCCAGCGCCCGCGCCATTGCCGCGCGCCGGTTCAGCCCCATCTTCAGGCGCATACCTTCGGTCAGTTGCGCCTCGATCGAACGTACCGGGTTAAGCGATGTCATGGGCTCTTGAAAGACCATGGCAATCTCATTTCCGCGCAGATCGTTCACCTCTTGCGCATCCATCTGCACAATGTCGCGCCCGTCGAACAAAATCTCGCCGCCCGACACCGAAAGCCCCTCTGCCAGAAGGCCCATCGTCGCCAGCGCACTTAGGGATTTCCCCGAACCAGATTCGCCGACAATGGCCAGAGTTTCGCCGCGATCCACCTCAAAACTGGCGTCATGCACCAGCCGCCGGGTTTGCCCGTCCCGGTCAACGTCAATTGCCAGACCCTTTATATTAAGGAGTGTCATGCCTTATTTAGGCTCCGTTGTGCGATGTCGGGCTGGACACCCGGGATTCGTATCGTTATCATTATCGATATTAGAGGGAAGCGCCATGTCCTTGTCAACGGCTACCAAAAACGACCTGATAGATTTGTTTCCCAGCACAGCGATCTGGGCCGGTAAAAAATCTGACTACGTCTATAAAGTAATCAAGTGGGCTATTTTATCGCGCCATTTTGAACCGGAAACCCAGTTTCTCGAACAGGACCTTGCCCGCCAGTTTTCCTGTAGCCAGGGCACCATCCGCGAGGCGCTTTTGCGGCTGGACGATGACGGTCTGGTCAAGCGTTCGGGCTATCGCGGAACCCGCGTGACAAACACAAGCCTTGATGAAGCGGTTCAGATGGTGCGCGTGCGCCTGACCATCGAAAGGGCCGTTGCCCGCACCCTGTCCCAGAACGGAATGCAGCGCGATCTGCCAGAGCTTGAGCGGATGATGGTGCAGATGGAAGAGGCGCGCAAAGCCGGTGACCTTTTCACCCGAAGCGAGCTTGACCGCACCTTTCATGCCAAGCTGGTCGAGGCGGCGGATATGGAGCTTTTGTCTCCGATCCTGCGCCGCTGCTCGCTGCATATCCACCGCTACACGATGGGCGGGCTAGAGGTGCCGCGCGACTTCTTCCAGGAATCGGGTGTCGGCGACGAGCATCGCAAGTTGCTGATTGAACTGACCGGTGGCGATGCCGCCCGTGCCGAGGCGGCAATGGCCGGCCACTTGGCGCATGTCCTTTCGCGCTGGGCGCCGTCGCTGCACAAGGCAGTCGGCGCAGAGGCCTTCAAACCAACTTCTTGAGAACAGGATCAAAGCCAATGGGCGCCTTTACCACTCGTCCGGAAATCACCGGCACCTTCGGGGTTGCGACCTCTACCCATTGGATCGCATCGGCGGTTGGCATGGGCATGCTCGAACGGGGCGGCAACGCCTTTGATGCGGCCGTGGCCATGGGGTTTGTCCTGCAGGTGGTTGAACCTCACCTGAACGGCCCGGCCGGTGAAGTGCCCTTGCTGATCCACACCGCCGCCGATGATCGCACGCGCGTGATCTGCGGTCAGGGGACCGCGCCCGCCGGGGCCACGATCGAACATTACCGCGCCGAGGGTCTGAAACTGATACCCGGCTCGGGCCTTTTGGCCACCGTCATCCCCGGCGCCTTTGATGCCTGGATGCTGACGTTGCGCGATCACGGTACGATGTCTCTGGGCGAAGTGCTTGCACCGGCCATCCACTATGCCCGCCACGGCCACCCGATGCTTGAACGCGTCGCGCTTGCCATCGAAGGTCTGGCGCCGATGTTCCGCAAGGAATGGCCAACCTCGGCAGAGGTCTGGTTGCCCGGCGGCAACGCGCCCAAGGCGGGCGCGCTCTTTTGCAACCCCGCGCTTGCAGACACATGGGAACGTCTTGTGCGCGAGGCGGAAACCGTATCGGGCCGCGAGGCGTCCATCGACAAGGCGCGACAAGTCTTTTCCAGCGGTTTTGTCGCCGAGGCGATCGACGACTATCTGCGCAGCGCCGAGGTGATGGACGGCTCTGGCGCGCGCCACCGCGGTGTTATGACCGGCGAAGATATGGCCGGGTGGCAGGCCAGCTATGAAGAGCCCCTGACAGGCGAATACGGCGGTTGGACCATCTCCAAGACCGGCCCATGGGGGCAGGGGCCTGTTCTTTTGCAAACCCTTGAAATTCTGAAGAATACCGGCCTGTCCGACATGGATGTCATGGGCGATGACTTTGTTCACACCACGATCGAGGCGATCAAACTGGCCTTTGCCGACCGCGAGGCTTATTACGGCGACCCCGATTTTTCGGACATCCCGCTAAAGCGGCTTTTGTCGGCTGAATACGCCGCCGAACGCGCCGCCCTTATCGGCACGGACGCTTCGCACGCCACGCGCCCGGGCGATCTTGCGGGCCTCTCCGCGCAGGCTCAGGCCGCCATCGCGCGCGCCGAAAACCCGGCCGATGTCTCGGTGGGCGCGGACGCGGGTGAGCCGACAATGGCCCATCTGACCAACCGGCGCGGCGATACGGTGCATATCGACGTCATCGACCGCTGGGGCAATATGGTGTCGGCCACGCCTTCGGGCGGCTGGCTTCAGTCTTCGCCGATCGTGCCCGGCCTTGGATTTGCGCTGAATTCGCGCGCACAGATGTTCTGGCTCGACCCCGATCTGCCGACAAGCCTAGCGCCCGGACGCCGCCCGCGCACGACGCTGACACCCTCAATGGCGCGGCGCGAGGATGGCACCCGCCTTGCCTTTGGCACACCCGGCGGCGATCAGCAGGACCAGTGGCAACTGATCTTCTTCTTGCGGATGCTGCACGGCAATATGAACCTGCAAGAGGCGATCGATGCGCCGCTTTACCACTCGATGCATTTCACGCCCTCCTTCTTTCCCCGCAAGGCCCAGCCGGGGCACATGATGATTGAGGCAAGCGCAGGCGAGGATGTGATCAAGAACCTGCAGGCCCGTGGTCACCTTGTCGAAATTGCCAGCGAATGGAGCGTTGGGCGCCTGACGGCCGCCTCGCGCGATCCCGGGGGGATGCTGCGCGCCGCCGCAACGCCGCGCCTGATGCAGGCCTACGCGGTCGGGCGCTAAACCTTGTAATAGTCGCGGTACCAGTCGACGAACTTCTGCACGCCCTCGGCGATGCCCGTCTGCGGCCGGTAACCGGTAAGCGATTGCAAAAGCGTGGCGTCGGCCCAAGTCGCCGGCACATCGCCCTTTTGCATTTCCATATAGTTGCGCTGCGCCTTTTTCCCGGTCGCAGCTTCAATCGCCTCGACAAAATCCAAAAGCCTGACCTTGTCCGAGTTGCCGATATTGACCACCCGGAAGGGCGCAACGGGTGACAGGCTGTCACCGGCCGCAATCTCGGCCCCCGCCTCGGGGCGCTCAGGCGGGGTGTCGATCAACAGGCGAATGCCGCGCACCAGATCGGTCACATAAGTGAAATCGCGGAACATCTCTCCGTGATTGTAGATGTCGATCGGCGTGCCTTCCAAAATCCCCTTCGTGAACTTGAAAAGAGCCATATCCGGGCGCCCCCACGGGCCGTAGACCGTGAAAAAGCGGAACATGGTGACCGGCAGATCCCACAGATGCGCATAGGAATGGCCCATCGCCTCATTGGCCTTCTTGGTGGCCGCATAAATCGTCATCGGAAGATCGGCTTTATGCACCTCGGCATAAGGCATCTGTGTATTGGCGCCATAGACCGAACTGGTAGAGGCCATCAGAAGATGGCGAACCTTCAACTCGCGCGCGCATTCCATCACGTTGAAAGTGCCGGTGATATTGGTGTCGATATAGGCGCGCGGGTTCTCAAGGCTGTAACGCACCCCGGCTTGCGCGGCGAGGTGGACAATCACATCCGGCGCCTCTTTGCGCGCAAACTGCATCAGCGCCTCGGCGTCCTCTATCGTGCCTTGGATGCAGGAAAAGCCCGGCGATTGCAGCAACATCTGATGGCGCCGCTCTTTCAGGCGCACGTCATAGTAATCGGTCATCGCGTCGATGCCGACCACTTCGAACTCCTCGGCAAGCAAAAGGCGCGACAGGTGGTATCCGATAAAGCCGGCAGAGCCGGTCACAAGGATCTTGGTCATAAGGGGCCCGCCCGCCTTTGGTACTTAATTGCCCCGGCTTAGCCGCGCCCAGATCGCATTTCAACCCGCCCGTCCCGGCCCGGGGCCCCGCAAAGCGCCCCGATCGCGACAGAATTGCAGATCGGCGCCATCAGATGTTCCATTTAGGGATTTCGGCACTATTGTCGCGCACAAGGGGCGAAAGTTAAGACAAGGCAGACCATGGCATCGATACTTCTGACAGGCGGGGCGGGCTATATCGGCAGCCACACCTACGTCGCCCTGACCCAAGCTGGCCATGACGTTGTCATCATCGACAACTTCTCCAACGCAGGCCGCGGCGTGCCGGGCCGGCTTGCCCGGATCACCGGCGCCCCTGTGACCTGCCTTGAAGGCTCTGTTCTGGATGCGCAGTTTCTGGACGATGTCTTTGCCAAACACAGCTTTGACGCAGTCGTTCATTTTGCCGCGCTCAAGGCGGTTGGCGAAAGCGTTGAAAAGCCGCTCGATTATATCGAAACCAACGGGCAGGGGCTTATCACCCTTTTGCGCGCCATGGAAAAGGCCAGCGTCTTTCGCCTTGTCTTTTCCTCATCGGCGACCGTCTACGGCATCCCCGATGAGACGCCAACGCCCGAAACCGCGCCGCGCCGCGCCATCAACCCCTATGGGTTCACCAAGATCATGGGCGAAGAGGTGCTTGAACAACTGGCCACCAATGACGCGCGATGGGCCTTTGGAACGCTGCGCTACTTCAACCCCGCCGGGGCGCATTCCTCGGGGCTGATCGGCGAAGATCCGGGCGATACCCCCAACAACCTGATGCCCTATATCGCCCGCGTCGCCACCGGCGATCTGCCGCAGATTTCGGTCTTTGGCGATGACTATGACACGCCCGATGGCACCGGCGTGCGCGACTACATCCATGTCGAGGATCTGGCCCAAGGCCATGTTCTGTCGCTGGATGCGCTTTTGCGCAGCTCTCAAAGCCATCTGGTCAACCTTGGCACCGGCCAGGGTTATTCGGTGCTTGAAATGCTCTCTGCCTATTCGGCCGCCTGTGGCCGCGATCTTCCCTATAAGATCGCCCCGCGCCGCAGCGGCGATGTACCCATCTACTGCGCCGCCCCTGAAAAAGCGAAAAAGCTTTTGGGCTTTGAGGCGCGCCGCACACTTCAGGACATGTGCAGCTCTAGCTGGAACTGGGTCGCGCAGCGCCCGCGCGGCAACTAGGCCCGCCGGGGCCTAGCGGCCAACAGCGTCATAGGCCTCAAACCCCGCGCGCTTGGCATCCTTGGCCGAATAGATGTTGCGCAGATCGGCCAGCCGCGGCCTTGCCATCTTTTTCGCGATCTTCTTCAGATCAAGCGCACGAAACTCGTTCCATTCGGTCAGGATCACCAAAAGATCGGCGTTCTGCGCCGCCTTGTAAGCGTCCTGCATCCAGTTGACCCCGGGCAGCAAAGCCTCACCCTCGCGCATTCCCTGCGGATCGACGACCCGCACCTTGGCGCCCCCGCCCACAAGGGCCGGCACGATGGTCAGGCTGGGCGCATCGCGCATGTCATCGGTGTTGGGCTTGAAGGTCACCCCAAGGATCGCGATCGTCTTGCCATTGAACGATCCCTCGCAAAGATCGCGCAGCTTTTCGATCATCCGCCGCTTGATCTCATCATTGACCTTTATGACGGTCTCGGTGATCTGCATCGGCACGGCAAGTTCCTGCCCGATCCGCGCCAAGGCGCTGGTATCCTTAGGAAAACACGAACCGCCATAGCCGGGACCTGCATGCAGGAACTTGTTTCCGATCCGCCCGTCCAGCCCCATGCCCTTTGACACCTGCTTGACGTCCGCACCGACCTTTTCGCAAAGCGCGGCGATCTCGTTGATAAAGGTGATCTTGGTCGCCAGAAATGCGTTGGCGGCGTATTTGATCATCTCGGCGCTTTCCAGATCGGTCGTCACGATCGGAAAATCGCGCAGGAAAAGCGGGCGATAGACATCCTGCATCACCTCTGCCGCGCGCTCGCTTTGCACGCCAACAATCACCCGGTCAGGGCGCATGAAATCGTCAATCGCCGCGCCCTCGCGCAAAAACTCGGGGTTTGAGGCGACATCGAACTCGGCATCGGGGTTGGCCTTCAGGATCACCTGTTTGACGCGCCGGTTCGTGCCCAGCGGAACCGTCGATTTGGTGACCACGACGGTATAGCCGTCAATGGCGCCCGCGATCTCTTCGGCGGCGGCAAAGACAAAGGTCAAATCGGCGTGGCCATCGCCCCGCCGCGTCGGTGTGCCAACAGCTATGAAAACCGCATCGGCCCCCTGCACGGCGCTTTTCAGATCACCGCTGAAGGTCAGCCGCCCGGCGGCCACGTTCTTGGCCATAAGCTGATCCAGCCCAGGCTCATAGATCGGCACCTTGCCGGCCTCCAGCATGTCGATCTTTGCAGGGTCCTTGTCGACACAGACAACCTCATGTCCGAAATCCTAGAAACAAACGCCCGAAACCAACCCGACATACCCTGTCCCGATCATCGCAATGCGCATCTGCTGCCCTTCTCGCCTTTTTGCCTGTTGGTTTGTCTATGCAACATGGCGCCCCGGCAAGCAATTGTTCTGCGCGCGCAAAAACGCAGGCTTGGTTTTCCCACCCGCCTTTGGGTATGAGGGGAAGGGGGCGGTTTTCGGGCCGCCCCGGCTTTGTGGTGAATTGAAAGTGACCCTGATGGCAACTGACCCGATGATCTACCCCGTCATCCTATGTGGCGGATCGGGAACCCGGCTGTGGCCGGCCTCGCGCAAGTCCTACCCCAAACAATTTTCGTCCCTGACCGGCGATGTCAGCCTGTTTCAGGCCTCGGCCCGCCGCTTTAGCGGCCCCGGCTTTGCACCGCCCATCGCCGTCAGCGCCGACCGGTTCAGGTTCATCGTCACCGAACAGCTTGCCGCGCTTGAAATGTCGCCCTCGGCGATCCTGATCGAACCTGATGGGCGCAACACCGCGCCTGCGGTTCTGGCCAGCGCCCTTTGGCTTGAGGACCGCGCGCCGGACGCCTTCATGCTGGTCGCGCCTTCGGACCACGTGATATCCGATGGCGCTGCGTTTCAGGAAACCGTCCGCGCCGCGATGGGGCGGGCAGGGGCGGGCGATATCGTCACCTTCGGCATTCACGCAGACCGCCCCGAAACCGGCTATGGCTATCTAGAGGTGGACCCGGCCGAACGTCAGGGCGACGGCCCCTTTCCCCTGCGCCGCTTTGTTGAAAAGCCGGGCGCCGAAACCGCCGCCGATATGATTGAGGCAGGCAACTACTTCTGGAACGCGGGGATCTTTCTTTTCAGCGTTCAGACGATCCTCAAGGCCTATCGCGACTGCGCCCCGGGTCTGGTCAAGGCGGTCGCGCCAGCGGTCACAGGCGCGCTCAACGATCTGGGCTTTACCCGGCTTGACCCCGAAGCATGGGCGCAGGTTCAGGACATTTCTATCGACTACGCGGTCATGGAAAAAGCCCGCAACCTTAGCGTCATGCCCTATTTCAGCGGCTGGTCCGACCTTGGCGGATGGGAAGCGGTCTGGCAGGAAAGCGGCCCCGACGATGCGGGCAACGTCCACTCAGAGAACGTCACCGCCATTGACTGCAAGAACACGCTTTTACGCTCCGAAGCCGAAGGTATGGAACTTGTGGCCATCGGGCTTGAAGACATCGTCGCTGTGGCCATGCCCGATGCCGTTCTGGTTGCGAAAAAGTCGCAAAGTCAACAGGTTAAGGATGCTGTCAGCGCCATGAAGGCGCGCAAGGTGGCCCAGTCCGAACAGTTCCCGCGCGACTATCGCCCTTGGGGCTGGTTCGAAAGCCTTGCCGCCTCGGACCGCTTTCAGGTCAAGCGCATCGTCGTCAAACCCGGCGCGGCGCTGAGCCTGCAAAGTCACCACCACCGGGCCGAACACTGGGTCGTTGTCGCGGGCACCGCGCGCGTGACCATCGATGGCACCGAAACGCTTTTGTCGGAAAATCAGTCCATCTACATCCCGCTTGGCGCCGTCCACCGGCTGGAAAATCCCGGCAAGGTGCCGATGGTCCTGATCGAGATTCAGACCGGCACCTATCTGGGCGAAGATGACATCATCCGCTACGAAGACCTTTACGCGCGCTCATAGCGCCGCGCCGGCTTAGCGATCGGCGGGCTGGGTTGCCTCGCGCAGATAGGCAATCAGATCAGCGCGGTCATCGGCGCTGTTGATCTTTTGCATCGGCATCTTTGATCCGGGGATGAAATGGTCAGGGCCCATTTCGAACAGGTCGTTGATCGTGTCGGGCGACCATATGATCTTGGACCCATCAAGCGTCGACGAATAGCGATAGCCCGGAACCGTGCCCGCGCGCCGCCCGAAAAGCCCCGCCAGCGTGGGCCCCGCCCGCCGCGCGCCTTCCGCGCCTGCCGTATCGCTTAGCGTATGGCAGATCGAACATTTGCGCATGAACTGACGCTCGCCATTGGGCATTGTCGCCGGATCACGCAGGAAACTTCGCGCGCCGGTCGTCATCTGCTGCTGCTCGTCCAGCGTCTCGACGGGCCAAGCGAACATCGCATCGTCCAGCCCGCCTGCATAAATGCTTGTGCCACCCGGCGAAAACGCCAGCGCCCAGATCGGCCCGCGCGCGGTTGCGCGAAAATCGCGGCGGATCTGCCAGCGTTCGGTGTCGATCACCATGATGAACCCCTCGCCATCGCCCACGGCCAGTTGCGCCCCATCGGGCGATGCGGCCAGCGCAAGGATCGGGCGGCGGTCGCGGGTGAACTCGGCCATCTCGCTGCCATCTTTCAGCGACAGGATCCGCGTGACCCCATCGACCGCCCCATAGGCCAGCCACCCGGCCCCCGGAGCTGGCAAAAGGCGGTTCACCCCAAAGCCATGGCGCGCCATCACGCCGGTTTCATCGCCGCTTGCCACGTCCCATGTGCGGATCGTGCCATCGCTGGAGGCCGAATAAAGCGTGCCGCCATCGCCCGAAAAGGCGACATCGTTAACCCCCGACCCATGCCCCGAAAGAAACCGCGGCGCCGCGCCGTCCAGAGGCCAAAGCCCGATCGTCCCGTCCCAACTGGCCGAAGCCAGCAAGCGCCCATCGGGCGATGCGGTGACCGCCATGACCTTGCCCTGATGCCCCTCCATCCGCTGCGTGGTAAAACCATCCGCGCCCGGCGTCCAAAGAATGACCGCAAAATCATCCCCGCCCGAGGCAAGCCGCCCACCGGCCAGAAGCGTCACGTCATTGACCGCGGCGCGATGCCCTTCAAGCCATGTGGCCCGGCGATCCCGCCACAGGCCCACCGAATTGTCGAAACTGGCCGTGGCGATGCGCCCCTCATCGGCTGCGATCCCCATGATCGGCCCGCCGTGGCCCTTAAGGGTAAAGAACTCTTCGCTTTGCCCCCGGTCGGGCGTCAAAGCCACAAGCGCCGCTGGGATCAGCCAAAGCCCAAGCCCCGCGCCAAGCCCGCGCAAGCGCCCGCCGAGAAGTGCAAAAACCATGCCCATATCCGGTGCCTCCCTCTGGAAAGTCCTGATAGCCGGCCCCGAAGGGCGCAAAGCAAAAGATCACGCGCCGTTATTGCTGGATACGAAACTGCATGCGCCGCGGGCGGGGCAGGGCGGGCGCGTCTTCCGCCTCTGCCTCGGCAAATTCCTCTTCGGCGCCCTGCTCTTCGGGCTCTGCGCCGTCACTTTCGGTCTCATCGTTCTCTGCCGCATCGCTTGCCGCTGCGTCCTCTGCCTCGGCCATGTCCTCAGGCTCGGGGATATCCGCCAGCGCCTTGGGCATTCCCTTGCCCACCTCGTAAAGCGTCTGCATGTTTTCGATCACGGTCGCCGCATCGGTGTAATCTTCACCGTATTCCAAAAGGCCATCGACATTGGCCAGCGCCGGGTTGCTAAGCCACAGCCGCCGAAGCGCCCTTCGGCGAAGCCTGTCGGGAACCGCGCGCGACATGAAGGCGGTGAAATCATCGCCTTGTCCAAGGCTGTCAGGATCGGGCAGGCCCAGTTCGGCAAGGATCTCTTCATCGCTCTGCTCGGCGCGCTCGGCTTCAAGTTTGGCTTCGCTTTCCTGCAAACGCGCACGTTGCTCGGCGGCTTCTTCTGCCTTGACGCCTTCGCGGCGCTTTGACCAGAAATCCTTGGGGCGGCTCAAACTGGCTTCTCCTGTGTTCGGCTTCGCCGATGACGCATCCTTGCGGCCATGCTGCCTTAGCGCGGCGCATTTCGAAAGCTGAAACTGGTGCGGGCACCCGTCTCTTTCCTATAAAGAAATATCAAAGCGGAAAAAAATCAAAATAACTTTTTCGGTTTGCGATCCCCCGGTTTCCCGCCTAGCTTGATCAGCGTTCGAAGCGCCCGGCCAGATTGGTGCGCTCCGGCAAGGGAGA
Source organism: Paracoccaceae bacterium (assembly GCA_030148005.1). Classification (GTDB taxonomy): domain Bacteria; phylum Pseudomonadota; class Alphaproteobacteria; order Rhodobacterales; family Rhodobacteraceae; genus JASBSV01. Next base: position 83,773 of record JASBUI010000006.1, read on the forward strand.
GAAAATGACCAAGACGCTGGTTCTTTGCGACTGCCTGGCAAGCCAGGAAGTTGACGCCAAGGGTATCGAAAAATCGACCGGTCTGAAGTGTTCGCGCGTTTACAATTTTCTATGTGGTGACCAGCTGGCCGATGCCGCTGGATTGTTAGCGCAGGGCGATGTCATCATCGCCTGTCAGCAGGAACGCCAGACCTTTGAAGATCTCGCAGAAGAGGTCGAAGCGCCCCAGCCGGGGTTCGTCGATCTGCGCGATCGCGCCGGATGGGGAGATGACGGCGCCTCTGCCCTTCCCAAGATGGCCGCCCTTGTGGCCGAGGCGGCGCTGCCCGCCCAGCCGATCAAATCGCTTGATATCGTCTCGGAAGGGACCTGCCTGATCGTCGGCGCCTCTGATGCCGTGTTGCCCGCCGCGGCCCAGCTTTGCGGCACGCTTGCCGTGACCGCGCTTTTGACCGACGCGGGCGAGCCGCCGCAGGACCGCCGCTTTGACGTCGTGCATGGCCGCCTTTCGCGTGTTTCAGGCTCACTGGGCCAGTTCGAGGTTGAGATTGATGGCTTCCGCGCGCTCATTCCAGCCGGGCGCGGCGCCCCGCAGATGACCGCCCCGCAGGATGGCGCCATTTCCGAATGCGATATCCTGATCGATCTAACCGGCGGTCAACCCTTTGTTTCCGCACCGCAAAAGCGTGACGGATACCTGCGCGCCGATCCCAAGGGGGCAACCGTCGTCGCCGCCACACTGATGGAAGCGGCGCAGATGGTCGGCACCTTTGAAAAGCCGCTCTACGTCGCGCTAGAGCCATCGCTTTGCGCCCATTCGCGGGCCGAAAAACCGGCCTGTTCGCGCTGTCTGGACCTTTGCCCGACCGGCGCGATTACCCCCGATGGGGAACATGTCGCGATCGATCCGCTGATCTGCGCGGGCTGCGGCGCCTGTTCGGCGGTCTGCCCCTCGGGCGCAATCACCTATGACGCTCCGGCCGTCGATACCACCTTCCGCCGCCTCTGGACGCTGGCGAATACCTACCGTGCGGCCGGCGGCAAGGCGCCCCGGCTTTTGGTGCATGATGACGATCACGGCGCCCAGATGATCCAGCTTGCCGCGCGCTATGGCCGCGGCCTTCCGGCCGATGTCATCCCCTTTGAAACCACCGCGCTGGCCGGGTTCGGCCATGCCGAGATGCTGGCCGCCATGGCCGCCGGCTTTTCAACGGTTGAGCTGCTGCTCAGCCCCACGACCGAAAAAGACGCCCCGCTGGCCGAACTGGCCCTTGCCCAGGCCCTGTCGGGCAAGGCCAGCGCCGCCCTGATCGAACCTGCGGACCCCGACGCCTTGTGCGCGCATCTCTTTGACGATGCCGCCCCGGCAAAGGCAAAAGCCAAGGACATGCCCGATCCTTCCATGCCGCTTGGAACCCGCCGTCAGGTCGCCCGCGTGGCCGCCCAGGCCCTCAACCCCGGCGCAGACCATATCGATCTGCCCGATGGCGCCCCCTATGGCGCTGTCCTTGTCGATACCGGCGCCTGCTCGCTTTGCCTTTCCTGCGTTTCGCTTTGCCCCGCAGGCGCTCTGGGCGACAACCCCGACAGGCCGCAACTGCGCTTTCAGGAAGACGCCTGCCTGCAGTGCGGGCTTTGCGCCAACATCTGCCCCGAGGATGCAATCACCTACCAGCCGCGCATGAACCTTGCCGACAGCGCCCTTTCGCAGGTCGTCCTGCACGAGGAAGAGCCCTTTGCCTGCATCGAATGCGGATCGCTCTTTGGCGTGAAATCCACCGTCGACAAAGTGGTCGAGAAACTGGCAGGCAAGCATTCGATGTTCGCCACCACGCAAGCCTCGCGCATGATCCAGATGTGCGACAACTGCCGGATCAACGCGCAGATGCACCTTGAAGGAAACCCCTTTTCAATGGGCTCAGGCCCCGGCGTAAATCCGGGCCCACTGGCCAATACGCCCCCATCCAAACGTCGTGACCATTAATGTGTAACCGCAAGTAAGATGTACCACTCACCTGACCACCACAGACCGGAGTTCACAAGATGAGCGATGACTTCAACATGTCGATGCGCAAATTCCTCAAACAGGTCGGCGTCACCTCGCAGCAGGCCATCGAAGAGGCGCTGCGCAAGGCGGGCGACACCACTGGCGAGACGTTTGAGGCAAAGATGGTCCTGACCATTGACGGGCTGGACCTGACCCATGTGGTCAAAGGCAAGATCGAAGGAAACTCATAACGTGGCATTGACTCGAGAAGACGTGCTTGCCGCCCTGCGCGGCATAACCGACCCTGCCTCTGGCACAGATATCGTCACCGGCGGGCTGGTGCGCGCCCTTACTGTCGACGATGGCGCCGTGCGCTTCGTGATCGAGATTAACCCGGCCCGCGCCGCTGAATACGAAACCGTCCGCGAAGCCGCGCAAGGCGCCATCGAGGCGCTGGATGGCGCGCAAAGCGTCAGCGCCGTTCTGACCGCGCATAGCACGCCAAAGGCGCCGCCCGATCTTAAACCCTCGCGCCGCGCCGAACCGGCAGGCCCTGAAAAGATCCCCGGCGTGGCCCGCATCTATGCCATTGCCTCGGGCAAGGGCGGGGTTGGCAAATCCACCGTCGCCTCGAACCTTGCCTGCGCGCTTGCCGCCGAAGGCTGGCGCGTCGGGCTTCTGGACGCCGATGTCTATGGCCCCTCACAGCCGCGCATGCTTGGCGTCTCGGGGCGCCCGGCCTCTCCGGATGGCAAGACCATCCTGCCAAAGCGCAACTTCGGCGTCACCATGATGTCGATCGGCCTTATGACCAACGAGGATCAGGCCGTCGTCTGGCGCGGCCCGATGCTTATGGGCGCGCTGCAACAGATGCTGACGCAGGTGCAATGGGGCGCCTTGGATGTGCTTTTGGTCGACCTGCCGCCGGGCACCGGCGATGTTCAGATGACGCTGGCGCAAAAGGCGCATCTGGACGGGGCGATCATCGTCTCCACGCCTCAGGACGTGGCCCTGATGGACGCGCGCAAGGGCATCGATATGTTCAATCAGCTCAAGACGCCGATCCTTGGCATGATCGAAAACATGTCGACCCACATCTGTTCATCCTGCGGCCATGAAGAGCATGTCTTTGGCCATGGCGGCGTGGCGACAGAAGCGGAAAAGCTTGGCGTGCCGCTTTTGGCGGAAATCCCGCTCCACCTTGATATCCGTCTGGCCGCCGATGGCGGCGCGCCGATCGTGGTTTCCAAACCCGACAGCGCCCAGGCCGCCGGCTTTCGAAGCGTCGCGCGCCAGCTTATCGAAAGCGCGGCCAAGTGACAGAGACGCGCGCGGATCCGGTTTTTCCGCCGCTTCTGACGGGCTTGGCGGTTGCACCCGGGGCAGACCCCTTTGAAACGGCGATCCAGACCGCGCAAAGCGGCTGTGACGGCGGGCTGATCCTATACGCCCCGGATGCCGCCGATCTTCAGATGGCGATCGTTCTGGCGCCCGAGGTGACACTTTCCAAGGCGGCGGTGATGCTGCCCCTCTGTGCCCTTGGCTTTCACAACGCCCTTGGCGCACTGGCCCCGCCCGAGGTGGCGGTCCAACTGACATGGGCGGGCGGCATCCGCATCAATGACGCCGAATGCGGAAAGCTGCGCATCGCCGCCCCAACGGCGGATCCCGTGGCGGTCCCCGACTGGCTTGTCATCGGCGTTCAGGTGCCGCTCTGGCCGCAAAGCGACAACCCCGGCGACACCCCCGATCAGACCTCGCTTTACGCCGAGGGCTGCGGCGATGTCGATCCGGTCGAACTGCTAGAGTTTTGGGCCCGGCACACGCTGGTTCTGATCAACCACTGGGCCGAAGACGGCACCCGCACGCTGCACCGCGACTGGAGCGAACTGGCCTATGCCATGGGCCAAGAGATGACCATCGTAGGCCAGAGCGGTACCTTTCTTGGGCTGGATGAGGACTTTGGCCTCTTGCTCAAGTCAGGCGATACCACCACAGTTATCCCGCTGACCACTCTACTGGAGACGCCTGCATGAAACTGGCCCGCGCCATTCACTTCGATGACAGCGACCGAAACGTCTTTCACGCCCCCGCCCGCACCGGCGAATGGTGCATCTCGGGCGGGTTCGAATTTTCCAACTGGACCGAAGATGAAATCGCCGGAAAGGCGGGGCAGGCCTTTGTGAACGGCTGGCTTGGGCTGGAAACCTTTGGCCGCGTCACCTTTGTCGCCGTCACCCGGCTTGAACCGAACGAACGCGAGGTGCTTGTCGAACAACTGGCCCAGCATTTCGTCAACGTCTACGGCGCCCCCTCGCTTGAGGCCGCGCGCGGTGTGGCACAAGAAGAGGTCAGCCAGATGGCCGATCTTTGCGACGAGCATCGCTCAAACACGCTTTTGACGGTCGAGCGCACCCTGACCGAAGCGGGCGTGCGCGAAAGCTATCGCGTGATCGAGGCGCAAGAGGCAAGCCTTGAACAATTTGCGATCCACGGGTCACTGGACGACGATCCGCATCAGCACTGACCGTCGCCCGCCGTGTTAGAACGCCTAGCGTTTGGCGTTGAAAACAAACAGCTTTTCGCCGTTTATCTCATAGTCATTGATCAGCTTCTCCGCCTTGGGCGAGGTCAGCCAATCCTCAAGCCGCGCGACATCGGCGGTCTTGACCTGCGGATGCAGCTTGGGGTTCACCGGGATAAAGGCGTACTGGTTGAAAAGGATCGGATCGCCCGAATACAAAAGCTTCAGATCGCCCTTGTTGCCGAACTTCAGCCAACTGGCCCGGTCCGACATGATATAGGCGTTCATGCCCGACGCGGTGTTCAGGCTGGCGCCCATGCCCGCCCCCACGGCCCGGTACCACGGCCCGAAAGCAGCGCTGTCCATATCCGCCTTCTTCCAAAGGCTCAGCTCTTTCTTGTTGGTGCCGCTGTCATCACCGCGGCTGACAAAGGGAACCTTTGCCGCGGCAATCTTTTTCAGCGCCTCCACGGCCGAGCCCGAACCGGCAATACCGGCCGGATCACCCGATGGCCCGATCAGGACGAAATCATTATACATGATCTCGCGCCGGTGCGTGCCATATCCGGCCGCCAGAAACGCCTCTTCCGCTGCGCGCGAATGGACAAGAACGGCATCGACATCGCCCGCCTGTCCAAGGCGAAGCGCCTGACCCGTGCCCACGATCAGAAGCTGAACATCAAGGTCCAGATCCTTCTTGATCTGCGGCAAAAGGATGTCGGAAAGGCCCGAGTTGTTGAAAGAGGTCGTCACGGCCAGCTTGAGCGTCTCGGCGCTGGCGGAAAGGGGGGCAAACACCCCGGTGGCAAGAATAAAAGTCACAAACACATACCGGGCAATAGCCCGTACCAAGCTTGTGAAGCTCATAGTATGATGTCTCCTTTCAGGAAGGATTTGGTTTCGGATGTCACAGGCGCATCGAAAAAGCCGGGCGCTTCGCCCGTTTCATGCACAGCGCCATTGATAAGCAGGATCGCGTCAGTTGCAAGGCGCCGCGCCTGCGCAATGTCATGCGTGGCCATGACAATCCGCGTGCCCGCCGCGCGCGCCTCAAGCAGCATCTCTTCGATTGCCCGGGTCGAGCGGCCATCAAGGTTTGCACAAGGCTCATCCAGAAACAAAAGCTCGGGCTTGCGGATCAGCGCCCGCGCCAGCGCAAGTTTCTGTTTCTCGCCCCCCGAAAGGCGCGTGGCCGGACTGCTGAGCGCCCCGCCAAGACCGATCCTTTCGGCCCATTCGCCAGCGCGGCGTCGTATCTCATCCCTTGGTCGCCCGATCAGCTCCAGCGGATAGGCAAGGTTCTGCTGCACCGACCGGCGCAGCACAATCGGCGTCTGAAAGACATAAGCCTGCCGCCGCTCAGCCTCGGCGCGCGCAAGCCCATAGCTGATCTTGCCCTCGCTCGGACGCTCAAGCCCGTGCATCACCTTCAAAAGGGTGGTCTTGCCCGATCCGTTCGGCCCCAGAACCATGGTCAGACCGGTCCCCTCGATCGTCAGGTCTATGGGCCCCAGCAAATGCCGCGCCCCGCGCCGCACTGACACGCCGCGCACCTTGAGGGGAAGAACCGGGCTTACCATCGGCCCTCACGCTCTGTCTGCGACAGCCAGTGGGTGATTAAGCTGACCATCAGCGCCAGCGCAATCAGAACAAACCCCAGGCCAAGCGCGAGCGCAAAATCGCCCTTGCCGGTCTCCAGCGCGATCGCGGTCGTCAGAACCCGCGTTGCATGGTCGATGTTGCCGCCCACGATCATGATCGCCCCAACCTCGCCGATGGCGCGGCCAAAACCGGCAAGCGCCGCGGTCAAAAGCGTGCGCCGCCCGTCCCAGATCAGGGTGCGAACCCGCTGCACCTTGGTGGTTTTGAGCGAGATCAGAAGGTCGTGATACTCGGCCCAGAGATCGCGCATCGCCTGATGTGTTATTGATGCGATAAGCGGGGTGATGATCACCACCTGCGCGATGATCATCGCGGTGGGCGTGAACAAAAGCCCCAGAACCCCAAAGGGCCCCGAGCGCGAGAAAAGGATATAGACGATCAGCCCCACAACGACCGGCGGCAGCCCCATCAGCGCGTTCAGCGTGGCGATGGTGACGCGCCTGTAGCGAAAGCGCTGAACCGCAAGCCATGTGCCAAGCGGCAGCGCGATGGCACAGGCCACCGCCAGCGCTGTCAGGCTGACCTGCAGCGAGCGCAGGCTGATCTCGACAAGGTTCGGCTCAAGCGTGACAAGCAGCCAGAAAGCGGCGGCCAGACCGTCGAAGATATCGCTCATCGCGGCAGCATCGGCAGGGGCCGAACCGGGTGGGGTGCACAGCGCAGGTCAGGCGTGATCATGGGCCCTTCACTTTCGTGCCGCAGATTTTCAGCGGCCCCGGCGCTTGTCAACCAAAGGCCCGGATTTGCAATGGTGAATTTCGCCTTCGGCGAGAGTATTTGCGGCAAAGAAGAAATGCAGGGCGCCTTGCCCGCATCAGTCCCTTGTGCCCGAGAAACGCGCTTGCCAATCATCGCGATCCTCATCGCTGATCTTTGCGAACAGAACCTCTGGCACAGCAAACTCGTGCCCCGGCGCCAAGGCTTCAAGCGCGCTTGCCACATCCGTTGGCCAGTCGACGTCCATCGTGTTCATCGCCGAGAAAAGCCGCGCCGCGGCATCGGGAATGAAAGGCGCGGACAGAACCGCGTATAGCCGGATGAGGTTCAGCGACAGGCGCACGATGGCCGCGGCTTGATCAGGGTCGGTCTTGAAAACCGACCAGGGCGCCGCCGCCTGCAGGTACTCATTGCCCAGAACCCAGATCGCGCGAAGCTCTGCTGCCGATTTGCGGATCTCCATCGCCTGCATATGGACTTCATAGGCGCGCACGCGGGTTTCAAGCTCGGCAATCAGCGCCGTCTCTGCTGCGCCGAACGCGCCGCCTTGCGGCACGACCTCTCCGAATTTGGAGCGCGCGAATTTGGTCACGCGGCTGACGAAATTGCCTAAGACATCCGCCAGATCCTTGTTGACCCCGGCCTGGAAGTTTTCCCACGTGAACTCGCTGTCCGAGTTTTCGGGCGCGTGGCTAAGAAGCCACCAACGCCAGTAGTCGGCCGGCAATAGTTCAAGCGCCTGATCCTGAAAGATGCCGCGCCCCTGACTGGTTGAAAACTGGCCGCCGTCATAGTTGAGGTAGTTGAACGATTTGATGTAATCGACCAGCTTCCACGGCTCGCGGCTTCCCATGATCGTGGCCGGGAAGGAAAGCGTATGGAACGGCACGTTGTCCTTGCCCATGAACTGCACATAGCGCACGTCGCCCGCGCCCTTGTCGGTGCGCCACCAACGCTCCCACTCGGCATCGCCAGCGCCGCGCGCATTGGTCCATTCATTGGCCGAGGCGATGTATTCGATGGGCGCGTCGAACCAGACGTAAAAGACCTTGCCTTCCATGCCCGGCCATTCCTGGTCGCCCTTCCTGACCGGCACGCCCCAGCTTAGATCGCGCGTGATCCCCCGATCCTGAAGCCCGTCCCCATCGTGCAGCCACTTCTTGGCAATCGATGTGGTCAGTATGGGCCAGTCCTTCTGGCTGTCGATCCACGCGTCCAGATCATCGCGCAAAAGCGACTGGCGCAGGTAAAGGTGCTTGGTCTCGCGCACTTCCAGATCAGTTGATCCCGAAATGGCGCTGCGCGGCTCGATCAGATCGGTGGGGTCCAGCTGCTTGGTGCAGTTCTCGCACTGATCGCCGCGCGCCTTGTCATATCCGCAGTTGGGGCAGGTCCCCTCGATATAGCGATCGGGCAGGAACCGGCCGTCGGCCTTTGAATAAACCTGCCGCTCGCTGCGCTCTTCGATCAGCCCCGCATCGGCGAGCCGCCCGGCAAAATGCTGCGTCAGCGCCCGGTTCTCGGCCGAGGATGAGCGCCCGAAATGATCAAACGAAAGGCGAAACCCTTCGGCCAGCCGCGCCTGAACCTGATGCATCTCTGCGCAGAACTCTTCGACCGGCTTGCCCGCCTTCGCCGCGGCAAGCTCTGCAGGCGTCCCGTGCTCATCAGTGGCACAAAGAAACAGAACCTCGTGACCGCGCGCGCGCATGTACCGCGCATAAAGATCCGCCGGAAGCTGGGAACCGACAAGGTTTCCAAGGTGTTTGATCCCATTGATATAGGGAATGGCCGAGGTGATCAGAATGCGTTCCATGTGCCGTCCAACTTGCTGCTGCGCGTTCTCCTAACCCAGCACGCAGGCAAGGGCCAGAACCCAGCTGACTTCTTTGTGGCAGAAATATCCCCGCCGGAGGCGGAAAATGACCCCCCCGCGGGCCCGGCCCTGCGTCAATCCTGCGCTTTATTGCCTTGCGGGTCGGGTTTGCGCGCCGACTGCCAAAGCCGCCCGATAAGGAAAGTGGTGCGCGGCGCATAGACATAGCGCGTGCGCTTTGCCACCGTCGGGCGCGCCCGCATCCGCACAAGGCTGATCGCCACCAAAAGAGCATGGCCCAGCCCGATAAAGGCGAAAAGCGCGTAAGGTCCGAAGCCGTCGATCAGCCATGAGGCGACAAGCGGCGATGCAATGGCCCCCACCGCGTAAAAGAACATAAGCGCCGCCGAAAGTTCGACCCGCTCTTCGGTTGTCGCAAAATCATGGGCATGGGCGGCAGCGATCGAAAAGATCGGAAAGGTGGTAAAGCCAAAGAAGGCCGCCGCCAGCATCACGCCCAGCGTTCCGGTTCCCCCCGCCAGCACCGTTGTCGCCGACGATACGATCGCCGCGATCGACAGCCAGATCAGAACCCAGCGCCGGTCGTATTTATCCGCCAGCCATCCAGCGGGGTACTGCGCCAGCGCCCCGCCCGCCACGAAGGCGGCAAGGAAAAAGGCGATCTGCCCGGCCGCAAGCCCGACCTCCTGACCATAGACCGGCCCGACCATTCGAAAAGCGGCGGCGGTCAGACCTGCCACCACGATCGCCGCTGCCGCCAGCGGGGATCGAGCGATCGCAAGGCGCGGGCGCAGCCGCGGCGCGGCGGGGGTGATCGGCTGTTCGACCCGCGTCAGCGTCAGCGGCAAAAGACAGGCGCAGCACAAAAGCGCCAAAAGGTTGTAGGAAACGTATGACGCAGGCTCCAGCACCCCGATCAAAAGCTGCGCCACCAGCGATGCGCCCATGTCCACCACCCGGTAGCTGCCCATCGCCCGCCCGCGCGTCTCATTGGTGACCTTGGCGTGAAGCCATGCCTCGATCACCGTGTAACAGCCCGCAACGCAAAGCCCCGTGCCGATCCGCATCAGCGCCCATGCATAGGGGTCGATGACCAGCATATGGGCCAAAAGCCCGATCGCCCCCATCGACGTAAAGGCCGCAAAGGCGCGCACATGGCCGACATCGCCCATAAGCCGCGGCGCCCACCAGCAGCCGATGAAAAACCCAAAGAAATGCGCCGAACCCAAAAGGCCGACCTGCCCGGTGGTGAAATTCAGCTGCAGCCCCGACAACGCATCCAGTGGCCCGACGCCGCCCGAGGAAAGCTGCAAAAGGATGACCGACAGGAAAAGGGACAGAAAGGAAATGATCAGGCGCATGGGGCCACCCTGCGCCAGCCATTGGCCCGCGCTTGCTGAAATTCGACAGTTTGGGTCGTTTTAAGGCGGCCCGGCTTATCTCAGGGATCACGGATTACCCGGCGCCGTCAATTGTCTTGGGCAAGGGCGGCGGTGATTTCCAGCCGGATCTCGTCGCCCACAAGCTCACGATAGCCCGTGGCGCCAAACTCCGCGCGCGACAGCTTGCCCGACATGCGCACCACAAGGCGCGAAAAGTCCTGCTCGGTCGTGCCGGGCGCCCGGAAAAGGCGCGCGCGCAAGGTAATGGGCCGTGTTTGCCCGCGCAGGGTCAGCATGCCGCTGACAAGCGCAATGTTTCCGCTTTGCACAAAGCGCGTTGCGCTGAACGTCATCTGGGGATGGTTCTGCGCATCCAGAACACTTGGGTCTTTCATTGCCTGCGTGGCAAAGACAAACCCCGCCCGCGCCCCGGTGACATCCAGAACCACATCAACCTTTGAACGTCTTACATCCTGAAAATCCAGCAAAAGCCGGGTGCTGGTGACCGGGATGGTGCCCAGCACCTCATTGCCGCCGAACTGATAGTAGAACTCAACCCGCGATCCTTCAGGCTCCAGCCTGTAACTGGCCGGGTCCGCCCATATGGCGCTGGTGCTCAGGATCAGCAAAAGGGCGATCCGGGCAAGATATGTGATGCTCTGCCTCATGTGCCCAAACCTAATGCGCTTTTGCCGCCCGGCACGAAAACCTTTCGTGATCGCGCGCCCACGCGGTTTCAGAGGGCCCCATCGGCGGTGGCCGCTGGCCGGGGTGTCAAAGTCCAGCCGGGGGTCAGCTCCCACGTCTTTGGCGGCTCCATCCGGGCGCGCCGCCGCTCCAGCCTCCATGCCCTTTTGCCGGGGGTATGCGCCCCGGCGATATGCCAGCGCGTCTCGACCCCCGCAGAGCCGCCATCGCCGGGGGACAATAAAAGCCCCATCGTGGTCTTCATCCGCTCTTGCATCGCCGCTTCGGCCGCAAGGTTCAGACGCCGCACCGGGGTCAGATCGGCCGGGGCATGAAAGTCACCGACCACCAGCGGCGCCGATCCATCGCGCAGGCACTCTTCCATCGTCCACAGGAAATCCTCGACCCGGTTGGGACGCAGGATCGTCAGCCGCCCCGGATTGAAGAACCGCGCCACCGTCGGCAGGTAAAGCTCATCTGGATGCCAAGCGGGATGAATCCAGAAAACCGGCCCGTCGATCCGCCCCGCCACAAGACAGGCCAGCATCCGCCGCGCAGGGCCGCAAAACTCATGCACCCGGCCAGTGGTCAGTTGGATGTCCGGCAGAACCGGGATCATCGGCCGGCTGGACCGCCGGTGGGTGTCGCGTGTCAAAAGAGGGTGGCTCATGTCAGGAGAGATTAAAATGTTCCGCATTTGTTCTCAAGGAAAAACAAAGCGGGGATCGGCGAAAAATTGGCGCGCCGGGGCACCTGCGAAAATGGCCGAATTCCCGGTACAAAATGTACCTATTGCAAGCAATTTCGCCGACAGGGTGAAATCCGCGCCGCCATCGCCTTGCCACCCGGGCCCGGTCCGCTAGTCTCGCCCGCAACCAGAACGGAGAGATGACGCATGCGCATGACAACACTTGGACGGACCGACCTGAAAGTCTCCGAACTTTGCCTGGGGTCGATGACCTGGGGCACGCAGAACACGCAGGAAGAGGCGCATCAGCAGATTGACTATGCGCTGGATCAGGGCGTCAACTTCATCGACACCGCCGAGATGTATCCGGTGAACCCGATTTCCAAGGAAACTATTGGAAAGACAGAAGAAATCATCGGTGAATGGATCGCCGCATCCGGCCGCCGGGATGAGGTGATCATCGCCACGAAACATTCCGGCGAGGGCCAGAAGGCGGTCCGCGACGGCGCGCCCATATCGGCCCAGACCATCGCCCAGACCCTTGAAGGATCGCTGAAACGCCTCGAGACGGACGTCATCGACCTTTACCAGTTTCACTGGCCCAACCGGGGCAGCTACATGTTCCGCAAGAACTGGACCTACGATCCCTCGGCCCAGAACCGCCAAGAGACGCTCGACCATATGCACGAGGCAATGGAAGTTCTGAAAGGCTTTGTAAAACAAGGGAAAATTCGCCATTTCGGGCTTTCGAACGAAAGCGCCTGGGGCACCGCAAACTGGCTTGCCGCCGCCGAGAAAACCGGCGGCCCGCGCGTTGCAACGGTGCAAAACGAATACTCTTTGATGTGCCGCCTCTATGACACCGACATGGCCGAGCTGTCGGTCAACGAGGATGTCACGCTACTGGCCTTTTCGCCCTTGGCCGCAGGGCTTTTGACCGGGAAATATCAGGGCGGGGCCGTCCCCAAAGGATCGCGCCGCGACCTCAACCCCGGCCTTGGGGGCCGCATCACTGACAGGGTTTTCCCGGCCGCCCAGGCCTATCTGGACGTTGCGCGCAAGCACGGGCTGAACCCCGCGCAGATGGCCATCGCATGGTGCCTGCGCCGCCCCTTCCATACCGTTCCGATCTTTGGGGCGACCTCTATGGAGCAGCTTAAAACGGCCCTCGGTTCGAGCGAGATAACTCTTTCAGATGAGGCGCTTAAGGATATCTCGGACGCGCACCGCGCCCATCCGATGCCCTACTGATACCGGACCGACCGGGGGCTTTGCGCCCCCGGACCCCCGCAGAGTATTTTCGCAAAGAAGATACAACAAGTCGCAAACCAGCGCGCAGCGGACAGGGCGGGCGGGTTGGTCTTGGGCAAAGGGGAGGGCTCTGCATGCCGCTTGAAATGAACCGCGAGGTTTTCGTGACCTGCGCCGTGACCGGATCGGGAGCAACCCAAGACCGAAGCCCGCATGTGCCGCGCTCGCCGCGCGAGATTGCCCAAAGCGCCATCGAGGCGGCCAAGGCCGGGGCGGCCGTGGTGCATTGCCACGTGCGCGATCCCGATACCGGTGCCCCGTCCCGCAAGCTTGAGTACTACCGCGAGGTGACCGACCGCATTCGCGCATCAGACGTCGATGTCGTGTTGAACCTGACCGCCGGCATGGGCGGCGACATTGTTTTTGGCGGAACCCAGGCGCCGCTGCCACCGGCGGCGGGAACCGATATGGTTGGCGCCGCCGAACGGCTGGCCCATGTGGCCGAATGCCTGCCCGAGATATGTACGCTGGATTGCGGCACGATGAACTTTGCCGAAGCCGACTATGTGATGACGAACACGCCCGGCATGTTGCAGGCCATGGGGCGGATGATCACCGAACTGGGCGTAAAGCCGGAAATAGAGGCCTTTGATAGCGGGCATCTTTGGTATGCAAAACAACTGGTTGCGGACGGCGTGCTAAAGCCCGACGCTTTGGTGCAGCTATGTATGGGCGTGCCATGGGGCGCGCCGGATGACCTTGGGACCTTCATGGCGATGGTTGGAAATGTGCCAAGCGACTGGACCTTTTCGGCCTTTGCGCTGGGCCGCCACCAGATGCCTTATGTTGCCGCGGCCGTTCTGGCGGGCGGCAACGTGCGCGTGGGGCTTGAGGACAACCTGATGCTGGATCGCGGCGTTCTGGCCGAAAACTGGCAACTGGTCGAACGGGCAACCGGGATCATCGAAAATCTCGGCGCGCGGGTGATCGGGCCGGCCGAGGTTCGCCAAAAGCTGGGCCTGACAAAGCGCGCGCCGGTGGCAAAGTAGATGGATGCGCGCCCAAGCGCTTTTGGGCCTCAAAGACACTGAGGGATTGAGATGACAAAGACAGCGGCAATCATCGGCGGCGGCGTCATTGGCGGCGGCTGGGCGGCGCGGTTTCTGCTTATGGGGTGGAACGTGCGCTTGTTCGACCCAGACCCAGAGGCCCGGCGCAAGATGGGTGAAGTTCTGGACAACGCGCGCCGGTCGATGCCGGGGCTTTTCGACATCGCGCTGCCCGATGAGGGCCAGTTGACCTTTCACGACAGTATCAAAGACGCCGTTGCGGGCGCATCGTGGATACAGGAAAGCGTGCCAGAGCGGCTTGACCTCAAGCACGAGGTCTTTCAAAGCGTTGAGGCCGCCTGTGAGCCGTCGGCGATTGTCGGATCATCCACAAGCGGCTTTCGCCCCTCGCAGCTTCAGCAGGGGGCAAAGCGCCCGGGCCAGATCGTGGTCACCCATCCCTTTAACCCGGTCTATCTTTTGCCGCTGGTCGAGCTGGTGACGACCAAGGCAAACACCTCTGCCATGGCCGAGCAGGCGAAAGAGACCCTGACCAGCATCGGATTTTATCCCCTTCATATCAAAAAAGAAATTGACGCCCATGTCGCCGATCGCCTGCTAGAGGCCGTTTGGCGCGAGGCGCTTTGGCTGGTGCGCGACGGGATTGCGACCACCGAAGAGATCGACAATTCGATCCGCTATGGCTTTGGCATCAGATGGGCGCAGATGGGTCTTTTTGAAACCTATCGCGTCGCGGGCGGCGAGGCGGGGATGAAGCATTTCATCGCCCAGTTCGGACCGGCGCTGAAATGGCCATGGACAAAGCTGATGGATGTGCCCGATCTGACGGATGAGCTTGTCGATACCATCGCGGGCCAGTCCGATGATCAATCCGGCGCCTATTCCATCCGAGAGCTTGAGCGCATTCGCGATGCGAACCTAGTTGCGATGATGCGGGCGCTGAAAGGGCAGGGCTGGGGCGCGGGGGCCTTGCTGAACGCCGCCGATCGCGCAGGCGAGAAATTGGCGCGCAGTCTGGATCAGATCGCCGACCCCGCCCAGCCGATCCTGACCGTCCACCGCGCGGTTCCTCTGGACTGGACCGACTACAACGGCCACATGAACGAAGCCAAATACCTGCAGGCCTTTGGCGATGCGACGGACCGCTTTATGGAGATCATCGGTTGCAACGCCGACTACATTGCCAAGGGCGGCAGCTTTTTCACGGCCGAGACGCATATCCGCCATATCGATGAGGTTCATGCAGGGGCGGTCATTTCCGTTCAGACCCGCTGTCTGATGGGCGCGGGCAAGAAGATGCACCTTTGGCATGAGATGTATGAGGGCGCGCGTCTTTTGGCGACGTCCGAGCATATGCTGATCCATGTCAGCCTTGAGACCCGCAAAGCATCACCGCCGGGCCCCGAAATTGCCAGCGCCCTGACAAGGATCGCTTCGGCCCATGCGGACCTGCCCATGCCGGAAGGCGCGGGGCGTTTTGTGGGGCAGGGGCGGTAGGGCTTTTGCCCGTCAGGTGATCTTTTCGCGTAGCAGCATCAGATGCGCCGGGATGTCGTGATCGGGGACATCCGCCTCGCGCACAAGCTGATTGAAATGGGTGGTCAGGGCGGCAATGCGATCGGGGTCGCGGAAAGCAAGGTAGTTCCGGCCAAGGTAGATGACCGCAAGAAGCGGGCCGAAAACGGTGATCGGCGCCGAGTAAAGCCGCCGCGCATCGAAAAGCGTGATGCGAACGGCCGGGTATAGCTGACGGTGCAGGGCAAGAATGCGGTCGATCTGTTGCAGTCGAAGCTGCGCTGGAAGGCCGTGATAATACCCTTCGCCGCGGGCAAAGGACGACATTTCATGCAGCGGGATTGCGATCTCGAAATCCGACTTGGCGCTGCGCATCCAGTTCAGACGGTCTTCGCTGGCGCCAATCGCCTGCTCTGTCGTGCGGCCCAGTTCAGGCGCATATTCCCAGCGCAGAAAATCTGGCGTCTTTAGCATATCGGGCAGGCCTGCAGGCACGTGCCGGATCTTGTAGCCCGCCGCCTCTTGATGCCATGTAAAGATCTGCTCATCGACAAGCGCCCGCGGCGCGGCGGTCATCGAGATGGCGGCAGCGACAAGATCGGCGGCCAGTTCCGGCAGTTCCGTCAGCCCCAAAAGCCAGTCGGCCGAAACCCCAAGCGCGCTGGCGCATTCCCCCACAACCTGCGCATTGGGAAGGCGCGTTTCCTGCGCTGCCAAAAGCTGCGAGACCGTCGAGCGATCAACGCCGATGCGGCGGGCAAGGGCGCTTTGGTTCAGCCCTGCCTGAGCCATTGCCTGCGCCAGCCTTTCCCGAAACAGGCGTGCGCGCTGCCTTTTGTCGATCTTATGCATAATTGTTAACTTAACAAAACAAGTGTGACTTTATGTTGTGCATCTTCCGAATTTTAACGCAGGCGCGCAAGTGTTAGCTGAAGTCAGGAAGTTTTTCTTATAAGTTCTGGAGGTTTAGGTGCGAACGCACAGGCGCGCCAAGGGGGCCGAATGGCCGACCCTTGGACTGATCATATCCTGCTATGCCCTCTGGGCCGTGGCAACCAGCTGGCTGGCCCAAATGCATATGGGCGCGGCGGTTGTGCTGACGGCGGTTGCGGTGGCGCTTTACTCATCTCTGCAGCATGAGATCATTCACGGCCACCCTTTCGCAAATCGCCGCCTGAACGAGGCGCTGGTTTTTCCCGGGCTGTCGGTCCTGATCCCCTATGTCAGGTTCCGCGATACCCATCTGGCGCACCACCGCGACGCGGTTCTGACCGACCCTTTCGACGATCCCGAGGCGAACTATCTTGATGGCGCAACTTGGGAAAAACTGCCCGCGCCGCTGCGGCTGATCCTAAGCCTCAACAACACGCTGCTTGGGCGCGTGACGATCGGCGTTGCCGTGTCGCAGGCGGTTTTCATGTACTCAGACGCCAAGGCGGTAATGCGCGGTGACCGGCAGGTGCTGATGGGCTGGCTTTGGCACATCCCGGCGGTCGCTTTGGTTGGTATCTGGCTTTGGCTTGCCGGGTCGATGACGCTTGGCACCTATATGATCGCTGCCTATGCCGGTCTGTCGCTGATCAAGATACGCACCTTTCTGGAGCATCAGGCGCATGAGCGCGCGCGCGGGCGCACGGTGATCATCGAAGATCGCGGGCCGCTGGCGCTTTTGTTTCTCAACAACAACCTGCATGTCGTGCACCACATGCACCCCGCCGTGCCTTGGTACCGCCTGCAAAAGCTTTATCGCCAGAACCGCGAACGCTACCAAAGCCGGAACGGCGGATATGTCTATCGCTCATATGCGCAGGTTTTCCGCCGCCACCTGATCCGCGCCAAAGACCCTGTGGCCCACCCGCTTTGGCGGCGCGGATGAAACTTGGCTTGCCACCCGCCTGAGCGGCGTGTCAGTGGGTGGCATGGAAGCATGGATCTACCTGACAATTGCCGCGGCGCTTTTTCAGACGCTGCGCTTTATGCTGCAAAAGCAACTGGCAACGGCGGGCCTTTCGCCCACCGGGGCGACCTTTGCGCGTTTCGTGTTCTCGGCCCCTGTCATCGCGGTCGGCGTTGGGATTTACCTTGTCGCCTCTGCCCAAGTGTTGCCGCGCTTTGCGCCGGCTTTCTGGGGCTACGCCTTTGTCGGCGGGCTTTCCCAGATACTGGCAACCGTGGCGGTCGTCGCCCTTTTCGCGCAGCGCAATTTTGCCGTCGGCATCACCTTCAAAAAGACCGAGGTTATCCAGACCGCATTGGTCGGTTTTCTGCTGCTGGGGGAGCGTGTGACCGCCCCGGCGCTTGGCGCGCTTGTCGCGGGGCTGGCCGGTGTGCTGCTTTTGTCGGATGCGCAAGGCGGGGCCCGGCCTGAACGTGGCCTGCGCCGGTTCTTCAACCGGGCGGCAGGTCTGGGGCTGTTGTCAGGGGTATTTTTTGCCTTTGCGGCCGTCGGCTATCGCGCCGCATCGCTTTCGCTGGAAAGCGGGGATGTGGCGCTTCGCGCAGGCCTGACGCTGGCGGTCGTGACATTGGGCCAATCAGCGGCGCTTGCGCTTTGGCTATGGTTTCGCGCGCGCCCAGAGATCGGACGCATCTTTCGAAACTGGCGCAAAACAGCGCTGGTTGGCATGGCCTCTATGGCCGGAAGCTATTGCTGGTTCGCCGCCTTCACATTGCAAAGCGCGGCTTATGTCTATGCGGTCGGGCAGATAGAGGTGATCTTTGGCTTTCTCATTGGCATCGCCGTCTTTGGCGAGAAAAGCACGCCGCGCGAATTGGGCGGCATCGCGCTTTTGACCGTCAGTATCGTCGGCCTTATTCTGGTAGCCTGACGCCCGGCCCATAGATCCGCTGAAAAAGGCTTGCCTCATCAGTGTTGTTGAAAAACGGCACAGAGGCGGGCGGGCCAGCCTTATCCACAAGCGCCGAAACCTCGGCCAGAACAACTTCTGTTATAAAGGGCAGGTCCAGATCGCGCGCTTCATCGAGCGCAATCCACTGCAGATGCGAAAGTTCGTCCGAAGCGGCCGAAAAGTCATCAAGATCACCCGCGACATGCGCTGCATCCGCCAGAAAAAAGCGCGCATCGAACCGGCGCGGGCGGCCGGGCGGGGTAATTGCGCGAAAGACAAAGGTCAGCGCGGCAGCACTGGGCAAAAGCTTGCGGCGGTCAAAATCGCGCCAGTC
The DNA here is from genome assembly GCA_030148005.1 of Paracoccaceae bacterium. Classification (GTDB taxonomy): domain Bacteria; phylum Pseudomonadota; class Alphaproteobacteria; order Rhodobacterales; family Rhodobacteraceae; genus JASBSV01. Next base: position 102,276 of record JASBUI010000006.1, read on the forward strand.
GCGGGGCGCGGGGTGCCCCCAGCTTCCCGGCTGCGCCAGCATCAGCCCTGTCTCTTCCCAAAGCTCCCGAATTGCCGCCGCCGGAAGCGCCGCGGCGCGGTCCGGATCGGGGGCCTCTGAAAGGCGCTTGGCACAGGTTTCATTGATCGGCTCGGCCAGTTCAATGTCCAGATCGCCCTCATCCAGCGCGCCGCCGGGAAAGACGAACTTGTTCGGCATAAAGGCCGCCTTGGCGCCGCGTTGGCCCATCAGGATACGGGCCTTGCCAGCGCCGCGCCGCAAAAGGATCAGCGTGGCAGCGTCGCGAACAGGTACATCATTCATCGGCCGGCCCCTCCGCAAGGGATGGCCCCGCGTTAACCGCTGCCGCCGAACCCGTGCATGCGTTTGGCCCATTGGATCGCAACGATGAGCCCCTTCAATCTGGGCAGAAGGTAGAGCGATAGGGTGACCGAGCCAACCGCGAAAATCGCGAAAAGCGTCAGCGGCTCGGGCCGGAAGGTTGTGAAGACGATCAAAAGCGCCGGGGCGATGATATGCCCCACGATCAGGATCGTCAGATACGCCGGTCCGTCATCGGCCCGGTGGTGGTAAAGGTCCTGCGCGCAGGACGGGCAGGTGCGGCGCACCTTAAGATAGCTTTCCAGCATGGGCCCCGCCCCGCAACTGGGGCAGCGGCGCCGCCATCCGCGCCACATGGCCGGTTTAAGCGGGCGTTCGTCTTCGGCCATGGTGGTCACCTGAGGCGCTGAAGGGGCAGTATCTGTCATGAGGGGTACCTCTTTGGGTCGCTTGCAATCTAGTCCTTTTGCCGCGCTGTGACAGGGGTAAGCGGGCGCTTGCGGCGGCATGTCGCAAATATTTCGCACCCGCCGCGACGGAAAACCGGCGCCGGGCCGTTTGATGCTTTGAACGCAGCAACAATGTGTTCACCCGATTTTGGAAACGAAAGGAAAGTCGAGTGGAAAAGTCTACAATTCTGGCAGGTATCACGATCATGGCGCTGGGCGCGGCAAGCCTTGGAACGGTCGCAATGGCCGACGGGCGCAAGGGCATGGAGGGACGCGGCGACCGGCCCGACTTTACCCAGCTTGACGCCAACAGTGACGGGCAGATCACCCAAGCCGACATTGATCAGCTTCGCGAACAGCGTTTTGCCGCAGCTGACGCCAACGGCGACGGTGCGCTGTCACCCGAAGAGATGCTTGCCGCCGCAGAAGGCAAAGCCGCAGAGCGCATGAAAAAGCGCACCGAGGCGGTTTTTGAGCGCCGGGATGCAAACGGCGACGGCCTTCTTAGCCCCGATGAGATGAAACCGCAGGACAGCGCGCGGATGTTCAAGCGGTTTGACAAGGACGGCGATGGCGCGATCTCCAAGGCAGAGTTCGAGGCCGCAAAGGAAGGTCGCGGCGGACACCGCAAGGGCAAGCGCGGCCAAAAGGGCTAACCCTGCGTGCGCGCGCCTGCGGATATGCAAGGCGCGCGCATTGCGATCACGTCGTGCTGGCGATAGATCAACCGGATAATGGATATGCCCCTTGATGCCATGGACGAGGTGACGGACGACGCGCTGTTGGTGCTTTACGCCAATGGCGACGCAGGCGCGGCGCGTGCCCTGACGCTTCGCCTGACGCCGCGTGTTCTGGCCCATTCCTATCGTTTGCTGGGCGATAGGGCCGAGGCCGAGGATGTGGCGCAGGATGCAATGATGCGTCTGTGGAAAATCGCGCCGCACTGGCGGCAGGGCGAGGCGAAGGTGACAACCTGGCTTTACCGTGTGGTCGCCAACTTGTGCACCGACCGGCTTCGCAAAGCGCGCGGCGTCGGGCTGGACACGATCCCCGAGCCGGCGGACGAGACGCCGGGACCGGCGGACAACATGGTGGATGCGGCCCGCGCAAAGGCCCTGCAGCAGGCGCTGCAGACGCTGCCAGAGCGCCAGAGGCAAGCGGTTGTCCTGCGCCATATTGAAGGGTTCCAGAACCCGCAGATTGCGGAGATCATGGAAATAAGCGTGGAAGCGGTTGAAAGTCTGACCGCAAGGGGAAAAAGGGCGCTGGCGGCCGAACTTGCCGGGCGCCGCGATGAATTGGGGTACTACGATGGCTGACAAGACCCAACCAAAAGACGACGGCCTTGATCTGCAGGCGTTCTTTGATGCCGCGCAAGGCCAAGGGCCAGAGGCCTCGCCCGATCTGCTGGCGCGGGTTCTGGCCGATGCCGAGGATCAGCGCGCCGCGCCCGTTGCGCCGGCGCGCCGCCCGCGTCTGCCGCGCCTTCGCGCCCTTGCCGCGGCGCTGGGCGGCTGGCCGGCCTTTGCCGGTCTTGCGACGGCGGCGGTCACAGGTGTCTGGATCGGGTTCTCGGCGCCAGATACGGTCGATGATCTGACGGCCGGCTATCTTGGCATTGCCGAGACACCGCAGTTTGCCGATCTGATGCCCCAGTTCGACATGTTCATGACGGAAGGTTGAAAATGGCTGAAGCACCTCAAAAGAACGGCAAAGGCCTTGTGATCGCTCTGGCCCTGTCGATGTCACTGAACCTCTTGATTGCCGGCGCCGTTGCCGGAGCCATGCTTGCAGGCGGCCCGCGCGGCGCTCGGGACGCGGGCCAGCCCCGGGCCGAGGGACTTGGCGCCTTCAACGTCTTTGCCCAGGCGATGACCGAAGGGGACCGGCGGGCAATCGGCAAAGAGCTAAGGCAGAACCGCGGCGTCTTTCGTCAGGCAAGGCGCGATGCGCGCGCCGAGGTGTCGAAGGTTGTCGAAGCTTTGCGGCGCGAACCTTTCGATGCGGCCGCCCTGAACGCGGTCTTTGCGGCGCAGCAGACCCGCGCAGCCGATCGCGTCGCATTGGGCCAAAGGATGTTGCTGGAGCGCGTCACGGCGATGAACGAAGCGCAGCGCCGCGACTACGCCGACCGGTTGGAAGCCATCTCAAAGCGCGGGCCTGCGCGCCGCTGACTGGCGCCTTGGCGGGCCAAAGCGGCCGGGTTTGCATCGGTTTTGCAAAGGGTTTGTCAGGCGGCCGTCCGGCTGACGGTGACCTGATCGCGCCCTTCGGACTTGGACCGATAAAGCGCCTGATCGGCTGCATGCAGCAAAGCCTCGACCGGGCTGGGGCAAATCGCGGACGTCTGGCCCGCCGGAACCGGACCCATGGCGATCCCGATGCTCATGGTCACGGGAACCTCGGTGCGCCCATCCTTTAAAAGCACCGGTTTCTCGCGCATGATCCGGCATAGCCTTTCGGCGGCAATGCGCGCCTTTTCAAGGCTGGTTTCCGGCATGGCGATCAGGAACTCTTCGCCGCCCAGCCGCGCCACAAGATCGACGCTGCGCAGGTTGTCCAGAAGACGGCGCGCCACCTCGACCAGAACATCGTCGCCGCCGCTGTGGCCATAGGTGTCGTTCACCGATTTAAAGCGATCAAGATCGGCGATCATGACCGCAAAACCGCGATCAAGGCTTTGGGCCCGCGCCGCCATGCGTCCCAGATGCGGCAGCGCATAGCGGCGATTGAACAGGCCCGTCAGCGGATCGGTCATGGCCAGTTTCAGCCCGTCGCGCACCGAGGTGCGAAGCCGGTCAGCATCGCGTTTCCGCTGGACCTGAACGCCAAGCCGCAGCGCAAGTTCGGCCGCATCAAAGCCGCTGCACATTACATCGCTTGCCCCAAGATCCAGCGCCATCACGGCGGCTGCGGGGTTGTCCACCGTCAGAACGGCCAGAACCGCCGCGTGGCGGCTTCCCTTGCGGCTGCGAAGTTCGGGAAGAATTGTCAGCGCAGATCCGGGGCGTCCGGCGCAATCGACCGCAAGGATCAGCGCATCCGCCCCATTTGCGCCGGTGTCCGAAAGCAGCGCCTCTTCCGGCGACCACACTTCGACCGAATGCCCGGTCTTGGCCTGAAGCGCCCGCCGCCATGCCGTAGCCTCGACAAGATCGCTTGCCACGATGGCAACGCGCGCGGGCGGCTCAAATGTGGCGGCGCCTTCGTAAAAGCCCAGTGCCTTGTTCGTGCCATCGCGCAGCCGAAGCTCTTCGGTGGCATCGCGCGCGCGCAAAAGACTGCGCAGACGCGCCAGCAAAAAGGCGTCATCCATGGGCCGCTCAATGACGTCCTCGGCCCCGGCGCGCAACAAATCCAGCCGGCCCTGAGTGTCGGTTTCCGTCGAAATGGCAACAACCGGCACGGTCGCGAAAAGATCGGCGTTCTTGATGCGGGAAATGGCTTCGACGCCCGACGCATTGCCGGATACACCGACAATCACAAGATCGGGCGGCAGCGCGGAGGACGCGATCAACGCCTCGGAGAACCCGGTGGCAAGACCGGCGTCATACCTTGCGGCCGAAAGTTTCACTTTCAGCGTGATCCGATTTGTCGCAACCGGATCTACGATTAAGATGCGGCCCGCCATTCTTGGCCTCCGTTTGCTGCTCGCGTTGCGTCTTGTGCCTCGGGCTTTGCTCAGTATTTATTGACAGAAGTTAAGAAAACCTTTCGGGCAGCATTAAAATTGGAGGAAAACTTGAGTGAATGAGCGGGATCGTGCCGAATGGATTGCAATCCGGGCACTGGGCTGGCTGGCCTCAAACGAAGAGGTGATGCCGGTCTTTCTGGCCGCAACGGGCGCAGCGGCCGATGAATTGCGCCAAAGAGCGAATGAACCGGCGTTTCTGGTGTCGGTTCTGGACTTTCTGATGATGAATGACGACTGGGTCGTCAATTTCTGCGATGGCGAGGCCATCAGCTATGACAGCCCGATGCGCGCGCGCCATGCGCTTCCCGGCGGCGAAGAGGTGAATTGGACCTAGGCGGCGCTTAAAGGTCTATTTCAATGACCCCGCCTGCATTCTCTGCACGTGATTGGCACAGGATCATCGCCCCCTTGCGTTCGGCATTGGACAGAACGAAGTCGCGGTGTTGCACCTCGCCAGACGTCACCGTGCATTTGCACACCCCGCAAAGCCCGTCCGCGCATTTGACGTCGACATGCACGCCAGCGGCCAAAAGCGCGTCACTTGCGCTTTGCTCGGCGCTGACGCGAACTTCTTTTCCCGATCTGGCAAGCCGCAGCGTAAACTCATGGTTTTCATACTCTGGCTGCTCGGGAACCGAGAAATACTCCAGATGCCGCGCCTCTTCGGGGAAACCGGCGTCTGTTGCGGCCGTAAGAACGGACGACATGTAACTGTCCGGCCCGCAGGTATAGACATGCGCGCCTGCGTCGTGGCGCAGGATTTGCGCCAGATCCGCGCGCGTGCCTTCATCCGAAAAGTGATAGTGTACCCGCCCGGCCCACGGAACCTGTGCCAAATCGTCCAGAAACCCCGCGTTTGCACGGCTTGAGCAACTGTAGTGCAGGGCAAATTCTGCGCCGATACGGTGCAGCCGTTGCGCCATCGCGATCATCGGCGTCACGCCGATACCGCCGCCCATAAGGTAGGTGAATGCCGCCTCTTCATTCAGCTCGAAATGGTTGATCGGCCGCGAGACGAAGACCCTTCGGCCGGGCTCAAAAATACGGTGCATCAGCTTTGAACCACCGCGCCCGCCATCCTCTCGCAGGACCGCGATCTGATAGCGAGAGCGATCATGCGGATCGCCTGACAGCGAGTACTGGCGAAAGAACTCTGGCGCGACGACCACATCGATATGCGCGCCCGCTGTCGCGGCGGGCAGGGGCGATCCGTCCGGCATCGAAAATTCGTATTTGGTCACATTGCTGGTCATCTTCTCGGCCTTCGAGACGACGACACCGATGACGGGGGATGCGCCCTTGTCGGCTGTATAGACATGCTCGGGCGGCAGGCCAGCGGCGCGGCGGCGCTGGTGCTCTTTTGCCGGGATCATGTCGCGATAGGCCTCTATCCCTGCCTCGCGGTCCATCGGAAAGGGATAGCCCCAGGGCGGGGGCGCAAGCGGCGCAGGATAGACCGCCAGTGTCTGATCCTCGAACTTCAGATTCAGATCCTTGGAAAGGCTTCGCGCATTCACCGGATGGCGCGAGCGGTGGTAGGCCCCGTCATCGACCATCTCAAGATCCCACCACCATTTCTTTGCGCCGTTGATCTCACCGCGCCCGGCAAGATCATCCAGCCGCGCCAGCGCCCGCGCCGCGCGCGGCATCTTCATCGCCGCCCACCTGAAGGGCGCTTCGGAAAAGAGCCCTTCAAGGTTCCACGGGCAGGTCTTCATGCAGCGCCCGCACATCGCGCCGTTCTTTTGCGCAACGCGGTAGGTCGTGCATTTCTGGCTGTCCGATTTCCAGATCTCATAGCCGTTGAACATCAGCTTTGGACCGGCCGTGATCGCGCCCGACGGGCATTCGCGCGCGCATTTGTTGCAGGCCTCGCAGAACCGCTGAAGCCCGAAATCGATGGGCTTGTCATGCTCCATCGGCATATCGGTGGTCACCACCCCGGATTTGAGCCGCGGGCCGAGGAACGGGTTCAGGATCACCTCGCCGATGCGGCTGACCTCACCCAGCCCCGAAAGCAGCAGAAGCGGCGGGTGCAGCACCTCGTCATCCATGACCGAATGCACCCGCGCGGTATAGCCAAGGCGCCGGATATGCTGGGCCAGTACGCCGCCAAGAAGCGAAAAACGAAGGTAGGCGCGCATCGACTGCGCACAAGCGATCCAGTCGTCACCGCTTGCCCCCTCCATCGTCTCATGCCCCTGATCGATGATCATCGAGATGGCGTTGTCGTGGTAGGGCGCAATCGGCTGCCCCGCCGCGTCGTGGCTGTAGTAGGTCCAGTCCGGGCAGGCGGAAAGGCCTACCGCATCCACCCCAAGGTAGTAAAGCGCAGCCTTGATGTTGCGGGCATTGCGCGCCGGATCATCGGTTGAGGCGTGGCGCGGTGCGGCCTCGCCATCCTGCAACAGGACAAAGGCCCCCAGAGAGGGGCGAAAGGCAAAGGCGGCGGCGGATTTGCGCACGTAGTTGCCGTTCTTGGTCGCCTCTTGTGCAACAGGGCCCAGATCACCAAAAAGCGCGCGCGCGAACATGTTAGCGCGTTTGGGAACGCGCGCCACATTGGGCGCATCGATATAGGTTGTCGGCGTCTCAACGCGCTTCAGCGTCTCGAAGGGATGCGCGCCGTCAACGTAGTTGCGCGCGCGAAAGGGATCGCGGTTGCGGTGCGACTTTGCATGCGTTCCAAACCCGGTGAAATAGCTGGCCGGCGGGCGCTGGCCCGGAACAAGCGGAAGATCGGCGGCAAGATCCAGCGTGGTTGTCACGACCGCAAGGCCAAAGGCGCGGCCCACGAAAGGGTTGCTGGCGCCATCCGGCCCCGCGGTGGCCAGCCCGGCCTGAACCGCAAGCTGGCCAAGATGAACATCCGTGGCGGCCTGCGAATGGGCGCGCGCCTCGTAGCCCAAAAGCCGGATGTAGCTGGCAAGCGTGACGGCGGTTTCCATACCGCGCAGGCAACTGCGCTGCGCCTCGGCGTCCTTGATCCAGTCGGTGCCCGGCTCATCCGGGCGCGGCGCCCGCGGGTGGTCATAAAGGAAGATCAGCGCATGGGTGTGATGGCGGCAATCGGCGGGCGGGACGCGCATCGCCTCTTTCAGGCCGGCCATGATGACATCAATCCCCGAAGCCAGCGTCTTGGGCTGCATCGTTTCGATCTTGGCGGCAAGGCGCCCGACATCGGGATTGGCAATGGGCTGATCCAGCCATGCGCCGTCCGGGATGGCGCAGGTTCCGACCATTGCCGCGTCGCAGTAATAGCCAAAGGCCTTTAGATGGTCGGCCCGTTCCTGCGGGTCTTGGGGTATCTCGGCGCGTTCGGCCTTGACCAGCCCGTCGCGGGTGGCATCCAGCATCGCCTGATATTCCTGCATCGCGTTCACGATCGACAGCGGATCATCCGTGCGAAACGGCAGCGCGCCCTGCGGCGGCAGCAAGTGAAGGCCCGCCGCCTCTTTTGTTCGCGCCAGTTTCTCCAACGGGTAGGGGCCCTGATGCATCGGGCGGTTCTTGTAAGAGCGCCATTTGTTCATCGCATCAGATCCTTTGCAGCGACGGCGGTGCATCGCCCTTGAGTTTTTCAAGGATCGCAACAAGGCTGGCGCGTTCCTCGGCGCTTAGACGCTCTTCGAAGTGCTGGGCGTTCCGGGCGGCAAGCGGCGTTGCTTCATTCAGCGCCCGGCGGCCCGCACCCGTGATCGCCACAAGCGTCGTGCGACCGTCACCGCGCCCTTCAGAGCGGCTGATAAGCCCGCCTTTTTCCATCTGCCGAAGTGCGCGCGATGTCGCTGTCCGGTCAATCCCGATGAAATGGGCGATGTCCGACGGGCGCGACAACCGCTCAACCCCCACTGCAAGCAGGACACACCACGTTGTGCGCGTCAGGCCCAACGCGCGCAGAGCCTCATCAAAGGGGCGCTCATTGAGGCGGGCAACAACCGTAAGCTGGTAGCCCAGAGAGGCGTGAAGATCATAGGCGGCGAGTCGGGACATGGCGAAAGCGTTGCGCCTTTTAGTTGTCACTGTCAATTAAATTTAGACGCCGTTCAGGGCGCATTCCCGCTGGCACCCGGCGCTGCAACGCATAAGGTGCGGGGAAATGGAAGGAACGGTGTTTGACCATGACCAACAGCAGAAATCCCATCGAAGGCATCATCTTTGACAAGGACGGAACGCTTTTGGATTTTGAAGCGACATGGGGCCTTTGGGCGCAAGGGTTTCTGACCCAGATTGCCGAGGACGATAACGCGCTTGCGATCAAGCTGGGGCAGGCCATTGGCTTTGATCACCCAAGCGCGCGCTTTCTTCCCGCCAGCCTTGCCATCGCTGGCAGTCAAGGAGAGGTCGCGGCGGCGCTGGCCGCCCATTTGCCGGGAGTTTCAAAGGACGCGATGATCGAGCGGATGAACACCTCGTCCGAGGATATACCGCTGGCCGAGGTTGTGCCCCTGCGCCCGCTGATCAAGGGGCTGAGTGACCGGGGTCTGCGCCTTGGCGTGGCAACGAACGATGCCGAGGCCCCCGCGCGCGCCCATTTGCAGGCCGCGGGTGTTCTTGAGTACTTTCCCTTCGTTGCGGGTTTTGACACCGGATTTGGGTACAAACCCGACCCCGGCCAGCTTTTGGGTTTTATCGCTAAGTTTGATCTGGACCCGGCGCGGGTCTTGATGGTCGGTGACAGCACCCATGATCTTCATGCCGGGCGCGCGGCGGGGATGATCGCCGTTGCGGTGCTGAGCGGGCCCTCAGGGGCCGAAGAGCTTGCCCCGCACGCCGATGTCGTGATCGGCGACATTAGCGAGCTGCCACAATGGCTTAACCGGCGCGAGGCCGCTGAGTAAGTGCAAGAAGGGACACATGCAAGATGACCGACAAACCCAAGATCAGACATTTCTCGGACATTCTTTGTGTCTGGGCCTATGTGGCAAACATCAGGCTGGAAAAGCTTGCGGCAGAGTTCAGCGATCAGGTCGCCCTTTCTTTGCACTATTGCTCGGTCTTTCCTGACGCGGTCGGCAAGATCGAAACGGGCTGGAAGGATCGCGGCGGCCCGGCCGCTTACGGCGCGCATGTTCAGGGCGTTGCCGATGGCTTTGATCACATCACCGTTCACCCCGATGTCTGGACGAAAACGCGGCCTCACTCTTCCACAGCGGCGCATCTTTTTCTGTGTGCGGCCCGTCAGCTTGATGCAGAGGCAGGCAGCGGCGCCGGGCCACTTCCGGGGACGGAATACGCGTTAAGCTGGGCCCTGCGGCAGGCATTCTTTGCCGAGGGGCGCGATGTGTCGTCCTGGGCCGTTCAGGCCGATTGCGCCGCCAGTATCGGGCTTGACCCGGACGCCCTGCGCGCGGTGATCGATAGCGGAAAGGCCGCGGCGGTGCTGGACCGCGACGTCAAGCTTTGCCAGTCGATGGCAATAAACGGCAGCCCCACCTTCGTGATGAACGACGCCCGCCAGACGCTTTACGGAAACGTCGGCTATCACCTTTTGAAGGCCAATGTTGACGAGATGCTACGCTCGCGCGGCAAGAACGAGGCCAGCTGGTGCTGATACGGGCCGGCCGCGGGGGCCTAGGCCCGGCAGCGATCCCCAATATTTAGGCTGGTTTCGCCGCCTCGGCGCTGAAAACGACATTGGCGGTCGCTTTCAAAAGTCATGCAGCGCAAAAGCGGTGTCATTTATTGGGCCTCAATGACACTGATCCGAGGTTGACCATGCCACAAAGCGCATCACGCCGCCGGCGTCACGGGGGACGGGCAGGGGCCGCGGATCGACGCGGCAGCGCGGTGATAGACCAGATGCCCTGGCGTCTGCCGGTCAATACGGACCGGCCAACCGAACCTCTGCCGCCCGAAGGCGTTCAGGCGATCCACGATGGCGCCATGCGCATTCTTGAAGAGATCGGCATCGAGTTTCTGAACCTTGAATCGCTTGAGATTTTCAAAGAGGCGGGCGCCCGCGTTGATGGCACCAACGTGCGGTTGGATCGCGACTGGGTGATGGAAATGGTTGCCAAGGCGCCGGCGCAGTTTGACATCACGCCGCGCAACCTTGACCGCAAGATCACGATCGGCGGGCCCTACATCCTTTTTGGCAACGTCTCATCCCCGCCCAACTACTGGGATCTGACCACCGGCAAAGTGCCCGGCACACGCCAGCAATGCGCGGATCTTCTGAAGCTTACCCAGTACTTCAACTGCATCCATTTCGCCGGCGGCTATCCGGTCGAACCTGTCGACATCCATGCACGTGAAAGGCACCTCGATGTGGTCTTTGACAAGCTGACGCTTACCGACAAGGTGGCCCATGCCTATTCGCTTGGAAAAGAGCGGGTCGAGGATGTGATGGAGATGGTGCGCATCGCAGGCGGGCTGAGCGAAGAGGAGTTTCAGGCCGAGCCGCGGATGTACACCAACATCAACTCAACCTCGCCGCTTAAACATGATGTGCCGATGATCGACGGCTGCCTGCGCTGTGTGCGGCGCGGTCAGGCGGTGATTGTAACGCCCTTTACGCTGGCCGGTGCGATGGCGCCGGTGACCATGGCAGGCGCCGTGGCGCAATCAGTGGCCGAGGCGCTTTCGGCGATTGCGCTGTTTCAATACGTGCGCCCCGGATGCCCCTGCGCGATCGGAACCTTTACATCCAACGTCGACATGAAATCAGGTGCCCCCGCCTTTGGAACGCCTGAATACATGCGCGCCACGCAGATGACCGGCCAGATGGCGCGGTTCTACGGCTTGCCGCTGCGATCCTCGGGGTCCAGCGCGGCCAACGTGCCCGACGGACAGGCCATGTGGGAGACATCGAATAGCCTTTGGGCCGCTGTGCAGTCAGGAACCAACGTCGTCTATCACGCCGCCGGTTGGCTTGAAGGCGGGCTGATCGCCAGCCCGGAAAAGTTCATCATGGATTGCGAAGTGATCCAGATGATCCAGCGATACTTTGAGCCGGAGATTTGCGCCACCGGCCCCGATGAAATCGCGCTTGAAGCGATCAGGGATGTCGGAAATCAGGGCCACTTCTTTGGCATCCAGCACACGCAGGACCGCTATACCACCGTCTTTTATCAGCCCTTCCTGTCGGACTGGCGCAACTACGAAGGATGGGAGCTTGCGGGCGGCGTCTGGACGGCTGAGCGTGCGCATCAGAAATTCAAAGAGATCATTGCCAGCTTCGAAGCCCCCGAACTGGATATCGCGATCCGCGATGAGCTGGCCGATTTTGTGGCCCGCCGCAAGGCCGAGGGCGGCGCGCCAACCGATTTCTGACAGGCGCCGGGTCAGCTATTCCGGACTGGAGAATTCGAACCATCTTGCCTAGGCTTGCGCCAATTGTTGGTGGAGTTGGTGTTATGATGTTCAGTGATGTGATCAACCGGCGTTTTTTGCTGGGCCTGATCGGCGCCGTTGCCGGTCTTTGCTTTTGGGTGCTCTTCGATGTTCTGGCCCATGATGTCTTGCTGGAACGTATCGTTCTGGGCGCAACCGCCCTTAGCATAAGTTTCTTCGGTCCGCTTTTGGGTCTGATCGGCCCGCTCAGACCGGGCAAGGCGCTGACGGCAACTCTTATGGTGTCGATACCTGCAAGCGCGCTTTTCTTCTGGGCCAGCTTTCGTTTTCAGGAGGTCGATGACTATCTTTCGTCCGGATTGCCGATCACCGCTTTTGCGCTTTTGATCACACTGCCGCTGCCGTTCCTCATTTCATGGGGGCGCGGGCGCGGCTGGCTTCACTACCCGACACTTTTCATGGAGGCATGGGGCTTTGCGGTGCGCTATGCCGCGGCGTGGGTCTTTGTGCTTTTGTTCTGGCTGGTCCTGCTTCTCAGCGACGGGCTTTTGGAGCTCGTCGGCGTGACGCTGATCGACTATCTGCTCGACGTCGACTGGTTTATATTTGCCTTGATGGGCGGGGTTCTGGGCCTTGCCATCGCCGTCGTGGATGAACTTTCGGACTATGTATCGCCAAACCTGATCATTCGCCTTTTGCGGCTTTTGATGCCGCTTTTGTTGGGGATATTCGTGATCTTTGTCGCGGCAATTCCATTTCGCGGGCTTGCTGATCTTTTTGGAAGCTTTTCGGCCGCAACCGTTCTGACCGCCATCGTCATCGTCGCCGCAACGCTGATCACCACCGCGCTGGACACGGCCAACCCCGATGCCGTCAGATCGCCAGTCAAGCGCGTCTCGGCGCAGATGCTGGCGCTGCTGATGCCGGTGCTTTCCGGCCTTGCAAGCTATGCCGTCTGGCTTCGCGTTGACCAATACGGATGGACCCCGAACAGGTTGGGCGCAGCGGCCTTGGCGCTCGTGTTCCTTGGCTACTCGGTTCTTTATGCGCTGGCGGTTCTGCGGCGCGGGGATTGGATGGAAAACATCCGCCGCGCCAATATCGTCAAGGCCTTGGTGATCGTCACGGTCGCAGCGCTATGGCTGACGCCGATCCTTAACGTCAACCGGATCAGCGCCAACTCACAGCTTGCGCGGCTGGAGGCCGGAAAGGTCACGCCGCAGGCATTTGACGTCTGGGCCTTGGCCCGAGAGTGGGGCCGCGATGGCGAAAGGGTCGCGGATGGCCTTTTGGCGGGCGACTATGGGCCGGTTGATCCGGCGGTCCTGACCCGGCTGACGGAGGCGCAAAGCGCAACTTCACGCTATGCCTTTTCCCGGGATGAGCTGACCGGAGACATCAAGGCAAAACGCAAAACCCTGGCGCAGGATTTGCGGGTCTTCCCACAAGGAACGGCGCTGGATCCTGCGGAGATCGCAAAGATCAAGGATATGGATATTAAGGCCATCATTGACGCCTGCGCGCGAAAAACATCCGCTGGCAACCCCGCCTGTGTGGCCGTCTCGGGCATGTTCCGCCCGGCCGTGGGGCGCAGCGAAACGATCATCTTCTATCTTGGCACGCGCGACAGGCTGTACGCCATGGTTCCCGGCAAGCGTTCTTACCAAGCCTCTGTCGCGACCAGTGACGGCCGGGCCGCCAGCAAGCTGGACATCGGCGTAATCGATGCGGTTTTCGCCGGTGAGTTCAAGATTTCGACGCCAAATCTCAATGCGCTGGACGTAATGGGAAGTGAAATTTTCATCATCCCCTAGGCTTTTCGGCATTTCTTAACTCTGTCGCCCTAGCTTTGCTTGAAGAAGTAAAGGGAAATGGCATGCATGGGTTGATGAACCGTGCCGTCCAATGTTTTGTGCGTGACACATACGGGCCTAAGGTCTGGGCGGAGGTCGTTTTAAGGGCCGATATCGGTCTCGATAACTTCGAGGCGATGTTTTCCTATGATGATCGCACAACCTTTTGTGTGCTTGATACCATCTGCGAGATGCGCGCCAAGCCGCGCGATGCCTTGCTAGAGGATATTGGCACCTATCTCGTCTCTCACCCCAATGTCGAAGCGCTGCGCCGCCTTTTGCGCTTTGGCGGCGCGGGGTTTGCCGATTTTCTGCACTCTCTCGACGATCTTCACGACCGCGCAAAGCTGGCGGTGCCCGACCTTGAACTGCCCAAGCTGGAACTGCGCGCCCACACCGCCGATATGTTTTCGCTTTCGGTCACTTCGGCCCACCCGGGCTTTGGCAACGTCATGGTCGGCGTGTTGCAGGCCATGGCCGACGACTATGGCGCGCTGGCGCTTCTTGAGTTCAAGGGGCGCAGACAAACGGTTGAAACGATAGAGATCCGCATCCTTGAGACAAGCTTTGCCGAAGGGCGCAGCTTTGAACTTGTCTCGGCCGGGGCAAAACCATGAAACGGGAAACAGTTGAGTTATCCCTTGCCGGCCTCGATCAGGTTATGCCGATGCATATTGTGTTGGATCGCACAGGGCATATACGGCACGCCGGACCGACCCTGACAAAGCTCTGCCCGGATCTGCCCTTGGTCGGCAAGCGCCTCTTGGAGGTGTTCGAACTTCGTCGCCCGCGCCCTGTGGCATCGCTGAAAGAGTTGATGAACCTCTGCGGCAGGCCGCTGCATTTCATGCTGCGCTCTGAGGCGGCAACGCGGCTGACCGGCATTGTCGTGGGCACCCATGACGGGGGCGCTTTGCTGAACATGTCCTTTGGCATCGCGGTGGTCGATGCGGTCCGCGACTTCGGGCTGACCAATGCCGACTTTGCGCCCACCGATCTGGCGGTAGAGATGTTGTATCTGGTCGAGGCGAAATCCGCCGCGATGGACGAAAGCCGTGATTTGAACAGCCGCCTGCAAGGGGCAAAGATCGCGGCCGAAGAGCAGGCCTATACCGACACGCTGACCGGCCTGAAGAACCGCCGCGCGATGGATCACATTCTGGGCCGAATGGTGATGTCGGGCGCGCGTTTTTCGCTCATGAACCTTGATCTGGATTTCTTCAAGCTGATCAACGACACGATGGGCCATGCCGCCGGCGACCATGTTCTTCAGGTCGCGGCAAAGATCATGGTCGCGGCGGCCCGCGCCGAAGATACGGTCGCAAGGGTTGGCGGAGATGAGTTCGTGCTGTTGTTCCAAGGGCTTGTCAAGGAAGAGCGGTTGATGCAGATCGCCAACAACATGATCAGAGAACTGGAAAAGCCGATCCCCTTCAATGGCCGCAGCTGCCGCATCTCTGGCAGTATCGGAATTTCAAGATCGACATCCTACGAGGTGCCCCAACCCGAACAGATGATGCATGACGCAGACCTTGCCCTTTATGCTTCAAAGAACAAGGGCCGCGCCTGCGCGACAATCTTTTCAAAGGATTTGTTGGACCGCCCAGACCTGACCACCCCGCCGGTCGGACATGCTGAACCACCCGTTTTCTTTTGAAACCGAACGGAGTTTTGCGAATGCATGACCCGTTTCTTGCGCCTTCCGGCGAGCAAGAGCCGCTAGCGCATGAAACGGGTCGCCGCGACATAGGTTGAAGCCATAGTTCCCGGGTCATGCAATTTAAGGAAGGCATGGCTATGGAACTAAAAAACAAAACAATTATCGTCACTGGTTCAAGCAGCGGCATAGGCGCCGCAGCAGCGCTTTTGTTTGCGGCAGAAGGCGCAAACGTCGTGCTTGGCGCCCGGCGCGAGGCCGAACTGGCAGTGATTGCCGGGCAGATAAATCAAAGCAACGGCAACGCGGTCTATCTGGCCGGAGACGTAACCGACTACGCCTTTGCGGCTGCGCTGGTCGGTTTGGCCGATGAAAAGTTCGGCGGCCTTGACGGGGCTTTCAATAACGCGGGCATTCTGGGCGAAATGGCTTCGGTTGCGGATATGGAAATAGTAAACTGGCAGACCGTGCTTGATACAAATCTGACTGCGGCTTTTCTTGCGGCCAAGACCCAGATCCCTGCATTGAAAAAGCGCGGCGGTGGCGCAATCGTCTTCACCGGCTCTTTCGTGGGCTATAGCAATGGCGGCATGCCGGGAATGGGCGCCTATGCTGCGTCAAAGGCTGGGCTGGTCGGGCTGACACAATCGCTGGCCTCCGATCACGCCGCAGAAGGCATCCGGGTTAACGCGGTTCTGCCGGGCGGAACGATGACGGCGATGGCAGGCGAGGATGCAGAGGCGCATCGCTTTATCGCTGGCCTGCATCCCGCAAAACGCATGGCAGAGCCGAAAGAAATTGCTCAGGCGGCAATGTTTTTGCTGTCGGATCGCGCAGGCTTTGTCACTGGCGCCCCGATGGCCGTCGACGGCGGCATTGCGGTTAGGCTTCTTTAAACCAATGCCGTTGGCGGTCTTACTGCCAACGGCGCTTTCGTCTAAATCTGGTCGGGGGCTTGTGCGCGCGCGCCTGCCTGGCGGGCAAAGGCACTGGATTTCCGCGCAATCTGCCAGGGAAATCTTTGCGGGCGCAATCAAACACCGAATTTCATAGTAGGTGGCAGCCCGTCGGGGTCGAGCCTTGATAGCAATATCATAGGCTTCCGAAGGCTAACCTAGGGCTAACCTACGCTCAAATGCCAGTAGAATAACGGAAGTGGCAGCCCGTAGGGGAATCGAACCCCTCTTTCCAGGTTGAAAACCTGGCGTCCTAACCGATAGACGAACGGGCCACAGTGCGGGGGTATTAGGCAAAGCTGCGGCAACGCGCAAGGGGTTTCTTGCGCTCTTTTTCAGCTTTTTTCCCGCGCCCGTCAGGCAAGGGCGCAATCGGGGGTGTGCGGCTGGAAATTTCGGTCAGGCGCGCAGTGAACGGCGGGCTTTGCCGCCGGAGCCTTACGCCGGTGCGGCATCTTCCAGTCGAAGCTGCGGAATTTCGCGCCCGCCCCAGCGGTTGAGTTCCAGCCGTCCGGCCAGATGAAACCTTGCCCGGCCATGGTTTTCGATCGCAGGGCCAATGGGGCCGTCAAAAGCGCCGAACGCGATGGCCTCAAGCCGCGGGCCAGAGCCGTCGGAAAAGACGACCTTGAGATGGCTCGTCCCGACCCGGCGGACCGAGGCTATGGCCTGATCGGCGAATGCAAAACGCGGGGCAGGGGCGCTTGCGCCGTAAGGGCCCGCGGCCTCAATCTGGGTAATCAGCTCGGGCGTTGCAGCCCCCGTCATCAGCATCCCGTCAAGCGCCAGATCGCGGGGGCCAGCCGTGCCCGCGCCTTGCCGCGCCAAAAGCTCTGCCAGACGCGCCATCGCCGCTTCAAGGTCGTCTCGCGTCAAGCTTAGGCCCGCGGCCATCTTATGCCCGCCGCCTTTTGTCAAAAGCCCCTCG
This sequence comes from Paracoccaceae bacterium, assembly GCA_030148005.1. GTDB lineage: Bacteria > Pseudomonadota > Alphaproteobacteria > Rhodobacterales > Rhodobacteraceae > JASBSV01. The sequence goes on from JASBUI010000006.1 coordinate 119,451, forward strand.
GCCACAAGGCGCTGAACGGCAGCGCCCAGATCGACACCGCTGACCGAGCGGCCCGATCCCTTGCCCTCATCCCCTTCAAAACCGATCACGACCGATGGCCGGTTCGTCAGCTCTTTGAGGCGCGAGGCGACGATGCCCACAACGCCGGGGTGCCAGCCTTCACCTGCCGCCCAGATAAGCGGCGCGTCCAGCCCGCGCTCTTCGGCCTGCGCGATGGCGGCATCACGGACCGATGCCTCGATCTCGCGCCGCTCAGTGTTAAGCTGATCCAGCCGGTCGGCCATCGCCGCCGCCTCTTGCGGATCGGATGTGGCCAAAAGCCGTGCGCCCAGATCCGCTTTTCCGATGCGCCCGCCCGCGTTGACGCGCGGGCCCAGAACGAAACCAAGGCTATAGGCGCTCGGCACCCCTTCCATGCGCGCGGCATCGGCCAGCGCGGCAAGGCCGGGGCGCTGGCGGCGGGCCATGATGACAAGCCCCTGACGCACAAAGGCCCGGTTGACGCCGATCAGCGGCGCCACATCCGCCACCGTCGCCAGCGCCACAAGGTCAAGAAACGACATAAGATCGGGGCCCGTCTGGCCCGCCTCGCGCATTTGCCGGTTCACCTCTACCAGCACCAGAAAGACGACCCCGGCGGCACAAAGATGGGCCAGATCGCCCGTTTCATCCTGTCGGTTGGGATTAACCACGGCCATCGCCGGGGGAAGCGTTTCGCCCCCAAGGTGGTGGTCCAGAACGATCACATCGGCGCCGCTTGCGGCCTCTATCGGGCCATGCGACAGCGTCCCGCAATCGACACAGACGATCAGGTCGTGGTTTTGTGCAAGCTCGGCCATCGCCGCTTCGTTCGGGCCATAGCCCTCGTCGATCCGGTCGGGCACATAAAGCGTTGCGCTGCGCCCCAACTCGCCCAGCCAGTTGATCAAAAGCGCCGCCGAAGACCCGCCATCGACATCGTAATCGGCGAAAATGGCGATGCGCTGATTGTTCCGGGCGGCCTCAAGAAAGCGCGCGGCGGCCTTTTCAAGATCTTTAAGGCCCCGAGGATCGGGCAGAAGATCGCGCAGCGAAGGGGCAAGAAACCGTTCGGCATCCGGCGCCGCCACGCCGCGCCGCACCAGTGTCTGGCACAAGGGGCGCGGCAGGCCGGTGTCCTGTTCCATGGCCTCTGCAAGGCGCAAAAACTCGTCCGATGGGCCGATCCAGCGGCGCCCTGTCAGTGAGTTTTCAACGCCCAGAAACCCCATCTATCAGTTGGTTGGGTTGCGATAGGTCATCCGCCGGACCGACCCGGTCTTGGACCGCATCAGGATCGTCTCGGCCGTCAGGGCGTCAACCTCGCGCTTGATGCCGGAGAGGATCGAACCATCGGTGACGCCAGTTGCGGCAAAGATCACATCGCCGGTCACCATGTCATCGCGCGTATAGACGCGGTCAAAATCGGTGATGCCGGCGCTGCTTGCGCGGCCACGCTCATCATCGTTGCGGAACATCAGCCGACCAAGGATCTGGCCCCCCATGCATTTCAGCGCAGCGGCGGCCAGTACGCCCTCTGGCGCGCCGCCAGAGCCCATGTACATGTCGATGCCCGTCTTTTCAGGTTCCGCGCAGTGGATGATCCCGGCCACATCGCCGTCTGTGATCAGGCGGATGGCGGCGCCCGTCGTGCGCAGCTCGGCGATCATGTCTTCGTGGCGCGGCCGTTCGAGAACACAAACGGTGATATCTTCGGTCGAGCATCCCTTTGCGGCTGCCAGCGCGCTGACCCTTTCCGATGCGGTCATGTCCAGCGTGACGACACCGGGAAGATAGCCCGGCCCGATTGCCAGCTTGTCCATGTAGACGTCCGGGGCGTGCAACATCGATCCTCGCGGCCCCATCGCAATCACCGCAAGCGCGTTTGGCATATCCTTCGCCGTCAGCGTCGTTCCCTCAAGCGGGTCCAGCGCAATATCGACCGCCGGGCCGTTACCGGTGCCGACCTCTTCGCCGATAAACAGCATCGGCGCCTCGTCGCGCTCACCCTCGCCAATGACGACAACACCGGCGATATCCAGAAGGTTCAGCTGGGTGCGCATCGCATCGACGGCCGCCTGATCGGCCGCCTTTTCGTCGCCGCGCCCAATCAGCTTGGCAGATGCAAGAGCGGCCGCTTCGGAAACGCGGGCAAGCCCCAGCGAAAGCATGCGGTCGTGAAATTCAAGGGCTGAGGTCATGAGTTATTCCCGGTTTGAACTGAAGTATGCGGCCAGAAACAGCCTAGAGGTTTTCGATGCGCAGCGCGACAGGGCGCCCGGCAACGACGTCGGTTCTTTCAAAGGCGTCCAGCGCATGCTCCATCGCTTCGCGTTGGGTCTTGTGGGTGACGATCAGGACAGGGGCCGTCGTTTCCTGATGGCTGTACTGACGCATGCGGTTGATCGAGATACCCGAAGCCCCGAGGATCGTCGCAACCTTGGCAAGCGCGCCGGGCTTATCTTCCAGCGCCATGCGCAGGTAATAGGGGGCCGGCGTGGCCGAATGGGCCGCGACCGGTTCATCCAGCTGATCAGCCGGGCGCCCGAAAGTCGGCACGCGGATGCCGCGCGCAATATCGACGATGTCGGCCATGACCGCGCTTGCTGTTGGCCCTTCGCCAGCGCCAGCGCCGCGCAGCACGATCTGTCCAACCGCGTCGCCTTCAAGCACCGCCATGTTGGTTGCATTCTCAAGCTGGCCAAGGGGCGATCCGCTTGGAACAAGGCAGGGGCTCATCCTTTGTTCAAGGCCGCGGCCCGTCTTTTGTGCCACACCCAAAAGCTTGATCCGGTATCCCATGTCGGCAGCTTGGCGAATGTCCTCAATCGTGACCTGTTCGATCCCCTCAAGTTCCATCGCATCAAAGCTTACCCGCGTTCCAAAGGCGATCGCGGCCAGCAGCGCCAGCTTGTGACCGGCGTCAATTCCGCCGACATCCAGCGTCGGGTCCGCCTCAAGATAGCCCAGCTTGTTGGCTTCCTCGAAAACCTCGGCATAAGACAGCCCGGAACTTTCCATCCGCGTCAGGATGTAGTTGCAGGTGCCGTTCATAACGCCCATCACGCGCGTCATGTCATTGCCCGTCAAGCCTTCGGTCAGTGCCTTCACGACCGGAATGCCGCCGGCAACGGCCGCCTCGAACCGGATCACCCGGTTCTGTTTCTCTGCCGCAAGGGCAAGCTCATGCCCATGCACGGCAAGCATCGCCTTGTTGGCGGTGACCACATCCTTGCCTGCCGCTATCGCAGCTTCGCTTGCGGCCTTGGCAGGGCCATCGGTGCCGCCCATAAGCTCGACAAAGACATCGACATCATCGCGGCGGGCCAGCGCCACCGGGTCATCCACCCAATCATAACCGCTGATCGGAACGCCGCGATCCTTGCCCTTTGAACGCGCTGAAACGGCGCTGATGACAATCTCGCGTCCTGCGCGCGCTTCCAGCATATCCCGGTGGCGGCGGACGATCTTGATCACGCCGGTTCCCACGGTTCCAAGGCCGGCAATGCCAAGGCGAAGTGGTGCGGTCATCTGGGCTTCCTTCAGGGCTGATTTCGTCCGGAACCTGTTATCCGCTTCGGACCGGCGCTGCAACGCGCGAGATGTCACCTGCCAATGGCACTTTGCAGCTGAATTTTCTCATCCCCGTCGAACACAGGGCGGCGAAGGGCCGCCGCGCGGCGTTTCAGCCTGGCAACGCGGGCCTGCAAGGCGCTGACGTCATCGGGCGTCAGGCGCGGCTGGTCCGGCGGCACGAGAATCGCATCAAGCGGCACCAACTTGGGGTAGGGCGCGGCGCGTGCGGCGGGCGATGTTTTACCGTCAAGCGCCGGAAATTCGGTGCAGGCAGCCAGCAAGGCAACAAAAAGGAGGGTAAAACGCCACATGTGCCATCCATACATCGGTGCTGTATCGGTGGGCAAGTTAGGATTGAAATGAACAGACGTTCAGATACTTTGGACCCATGGCACGCAAGATCGGATCGCATTCGGAAATAACCGGCCCAAGGGTTCGGCAAGCTGCGTTAACGCTGTTTGCCCGGCACGGCTATGCGGCGGTCTCGATGCGTCAAATTGCGGCAGAGGTCGGCGTACAGGCAGGGGCGCTGTACAATTACACCGCGGACAAGCAGGCGCTTTTGTTCGATTTGATGCAAACGCACATGAAGGATCTTCTGGTCGCGCTTGATGCCTGTTCCGATACCGGCAATGCCCTGCGCCGGCTTGAGACGTTTTCACGCTTTCACATCCGCTATCACCTGGACCGGCCGGATCTGGTCTTTATCGCCTATATGGAACTGCGCAACCTCTCGGATGAGAACTTTGCCGCCGTTGAAGCCCTGCGCGGCCGGTATGAGGCGCGGCTACGCGATATCCTGACCCAAGGAATAGACGAGCGGGCCTTTAGCGTGCCCGACGTCAAGGTGGCTTCGATGGCGATCATCGCGATGCTGACAGGCATCACCACATGGTACCGCGAAGAGGGGCGCTTAAGCCGCGCCGAAGTTGAAGAGATCTATTGGCAGATGGTGCGAAAGGCCGTCAGCGCCTGAACGATGGCGGCCAGTCGCAGGTTTAATGTGCCGGGCGAATGAAAGTGCCGTTTCGCAGCTCACTCATCGCCTGCATCAATTCGGACTGCGTGTTCATCACGATCGGCCCGTGCCATGCGATCGGCTCTTGGATGGGCGCGCCCGAAATAAGCAGAAACCGTATCCCCTTGGGCCCGGCCTGAACCGTGACCTCATCGCCCGTTCCAAAACGCACCAGCGTGCGGTCGCCCGAAAGATCGCGGATGTTAAGCTCTTGCCCCATCACTTCTTTTTCCAAAAGAACGCCCGTTGGCTGGGCGGCGTCGCGAAAGGTTCCGCTTCCGTCAAAGATATAGGCAAAGGCGCGGCGGTAGGTGTCGACCTTGAAGGTCTTCCTGACACCGGCGGGGACAAAGATGTCCAGATACTGTGGATCGGCGGCGATGCCGTCGACGGGACCACTTTTGCCCCAGAACGAGCCGACGATCACTTTGACCTGCGTGCCGTCGTCATCGATGATCTGGGGGATATCCTTGCCCTGAACGTCCTGATAGCGCGGCGCGGTCATCTTCAACGATGACGGCAGGTTCGCCCAAAGCTGAAACCCGTGCATCTGGCCCCGGTCGTTCCCCTTGGGCATTTCCTGATGCATGATGCCGGAACCTGCGGTCATCCACTGAACGTCGCCGCCGCCCAATGTTCCGGTGTTGCCAAGGCTGTCGCCATGTTCAACCGTGCCGTTCAGCACATAGGTAATCGTTTCGATGCCGCGATGTGGATGCCATGGAAAGCCGGCGGCGAAATCGCGCGGGTTCTCATTTCGGAAATCATCGAACAGCAGGAACGGATCCAGCATGTCAGGTTCCTGAAAACCAAAGGCGCGGTGCAACTTCACACCTGCGCCTTCCATGGTGGGCTGGGCCGGGGTCGTGTGGGTGACGGGGCGGATAGACATGAAAGCCTCCTTTGAATTGGCTTGCCCAAAGATAGGGCGCCCCCCGCAAATCGGCAATTGCCGCAAGGGCCGGGGCAAAGCGCAGGCCACGTGCAAATATGCGCAATGGCCCCGGGCGCGCGCCGGGGCGCTTAAGTCCGCAAGAGGCGCAAAGCCTGTCGCACATGGAACAGACCGGTCGCGGGTGATCTTTGAGGCTGGGCCAAACAAGAGAGGGACGGGATATGAAAACAGGGTTCATCGGACTGGGGAACGTGGGCGGCAAGCTGTCGGGAAGCCTTTTGCGAAACGGCGCAAATGTGATGGTTCACGATCTGGATCCGGCGCTGGTTGATGCAATGGTTGCCAAGGGCGCGAGCGCGGGGGAAAGCCCGGCCCGGATCATGCGCGAATGCGATGTGGTGATTACCTGCCTGCCCAGCCCCGCCGCAAGCGATGCGGTTCTAAGCGAGATGCTGGACGAGGTGACAACCGGCAAAACCTGGCTTGAGATGTCGACGACGGATGAGGCAGAGGTCAAACGCCTTGGCGCCCTTGTTCAGGCGCGCGGCGGCAGCGCGGTCGACTGTCCCGTCTCGGGCGGCTGCCACCGCGCGGACACAGGCAACATCGCCATTTTTGCAGGCTGCGACCGCGAAACCTTTGAACGGGTTCTGCCGCTTCTGACCATCATGGGCCGGCGCGTTCTGCATACCGGCGATCTGGGCTCTGCCTCTGTCCTGAAGGTTCTGACCAACTTTCTTGCGACCGCCAACCTTTTGTCGGTGGCCGAGGCGCTGACCGTCGCAAAGGGGGCGGGCATGGATCTGGGCGTCGCCTATGAAGCGGTGCGAATCTCCAGCGGCAACTCTTTCGTTCATGAAACTGAAAGTCAGGTCATCCTGAACGGATCGCGCGATATCAGCTTTACGATGGATCTTGTCCTCAAGGACATCGGCCTTTTCCAACAGGTCGCGGACCGCGCCGGCGTGCCGCTGGAAATGAACCCGCTGATGATCGATATTTTCAAGGATGGTATCGCCCGCTACGGCGAACGAGAGCTGTCGCCAAACATCATTCGCCGGCTTGAGGATGCAACCGGTCTTGAGGTTACAGCGCCCGGATTCCCCGCCCTCATGGTTGATGATGAACCCGAAGAACAGGGCGCCGAGGTAATTGTGCGCCGCTAACCCCTCGTCTTTTGGCGGCGCGCCTTGTATGGCATGCAAAAGCCAACCAAGAGGACTGAAATGGATGAGGTTTTGGCGGCGGTCGATCCGTCGGTGATCAGGCGCTACTTTGGTGTTGGGGTGCTGGCAATCCTCGGCGCGGTGCTGGTCTATATCGCCTTTGCGCGCCCGCCCGAAGCCTTTGTCTGGCGGGTTTTTCTGATCGGACTTGGCGCGGTGATCCTTTGGGGCGCCGAAACGATGCGCAAGGCGACAGGGGTCTCATTGATCCTGACGCGTGAGACGCTGTCGACATCCGATGGGCGCGTTTTGGCCCGGGTTGAGGATATTGCCAGCGTCGACCGAAGCTTTTTTGCCTTCAAGCCCTCGAACGGGTTTCTGGTGACGCTCAAGAGCCGTCAGGAACGCGCATGGGTGCCCGGACTATGGTGGCGTTTTGGAAAGCGCGTCGGCGTGGGCGGCGTAACCTCTGCCCGCCAGACGCGGTTCATGGCCGAGATACTGACGGCGCTGGTGCTGGAACTGAACCCGCGCCGCTAGCTTTGCCAGAGAACCTGAGGCACGAACCTTGGGCGCACAACCACGACGTTTCCATAGATGTCGGCCGGAATGCCAATGGACAGGACCGGTTCATACACCATGAAGGTTTCGATGACGATCAACTGATCGCCAACGGCCATGACCGGAATCACAGGCTCTAGATCCGCGGCCTTGGTTGCAACGTCCAGCCCATCGGTGGAGTGCGACCATTCAAGGTTAAGAAAAGTAGTTGTGCCGTCCGCTTTCAGCTTTTTGGAAACCACTGAAACGCGGATCTTTGCGTTCTGGTTGGTGACGGTCAAATAGGTGAACAGGCGATCAACGCCGTTCAGATAGGTCTGTGTGATCGGAACCGTCTCGCGCGACAAAAGATCGGCGATCGTATAGGTCGCTTTCAGGTTATTGTTCTGCATCTTGAAGGCGTCCCAATAGACGAACATCGCAGAAAACACCCAGACGAGCATCGGAAAGGCCAAGGCGGCCTCGACGGACATGGATCCTTTGACATCTTCAACAAAGAACCGGATCGAATTGCGTATCGATTTCATCGCTCAGGTCCTCGGTTCGTTGACAAAGGCAGACATTGACACAAGCGCATAGCCGCCATCTTTTTGAAGCGGTATGATCGAGCCCAGTCCCGTTCCCGGAAAGATCGGATCGACGATGGCGCATACCCGCACCACCATAAGTTCGTTCGACGCGCCCGGCTTATAGTTGGTCTCGGTCACCGGATCGATGTTGCTGCCCCGGTCGCGACACTTGATGTTGCCATCCATGTCCAGCGTCCAGTTCTTGGTGTCGACGGCCACAAGCTCGATCTGCACCGCCTTGTTGCAATCCTTGATCAGGCCCGCGTAGTTGCAGATCTCTGACTTAAGCTGGGCAAAGGTCGGCGGCGATCCGGTGTTAAGCCGAAGCGACCGCACCGCCATGTCTGTTCCGCGCTCAAGCATTGCGTGGCGCAGCATCATGATGCCGCTTTCCACCGATGACAGGAACATCACCATGAAGATCGGGAAAAGGATCACGAACTCGATCGTGGCCGATCCGTTCTCGGCCTTGCCGAAACGCTTGCCCTTGCGGGCGAACATGCTGCGAATACGGCCCATCACTGCACCAACTTCAACTGGTTGATCTTGGCGGCGATAGCGTTGAATGCCTCGGAAATCTCGACGCCCTTGACGTCAAAGAAATGCGCCGATGAGCTTGCACAATCCAAAAGGGTTGCATCGCCCTGACCGTAGGTTTCCATCCCGATTGTGAAGACAAGGATACCCTTGGACTTAGCCGCCCCGCAAATCGCGGAAGAGCGCGCATTCTTGGTAGAGCCCGGAACATATCCAAAGACCTGGTTCGCCCAATATGAGGATGAACCACCATCGGCGCGGGCCTTGAGGTAATAGGCCCAGTAGTTGACCGACATCAGGCTGAAGACGTCAGGATAGGTCAGTTGCACAGCATCCGATCCACCATCGGGGTAGGTGTAATACTTCTGGCTGCTCATGTGGTAATAGTCGTTGTAGGCCGCGCTGTACTGCGAATAGCGGTCGTCATAGGTGCCGCCGCCGTTGGCATCCAGGAACGTGTTTGAAAGCCCGCTTTTGTAGTTGTCTTTCAGGTAATACTGGCTTGTGTTCTGACCATCCGACATCACGACCAGAACTTTCAGGATGTTCTTGACGTCATAGTTCATCGGACGACCGGCAAAATCCGCGTGAACCTGGTTCTTTGCGATCTTGTCGGTAACGATGCTTTGGCTTGAGGGGTCAAGCAGGGCAGTCCCCCACTTGGTGCCAACGTCAATCGACGTGTTACCGCCCGCAACCAGCGCATCGATAGCCGCCTTCAGGACGACCGGATCGTCCGACCATGGCAAAATCTCACGCGCGGCGTCGGGGTTGCAGACATAGTAGATGCTGTTGACCGGACGGGTGTAGGTCCATGGCGCGAAATGGCCGGTGCGTTGCAGGGCCTGCGTCGTGCTAAGCGCCGAGCTGTCGAAATCGGATGACTGGAAATCAACGCAGTTCGAATAGCTATGCTCATTCGAGACGTTGTAGTAATCCAGCAACCCTGCGCCGGCGTTGACCTGTGTCGCGAACGGAATGATCGAAATCGACACGTTCTTTTCAGCGGCCCCCACGGGGATGACGGCGTCAACGAAATCCTTGGCCGCCTTTTTAAGCAGGTTCAGCCGGTTGTTCGAGTTCATTGATCCTGACACGTCAAGAACCAGCGAAATTTCGACATCCATGATGCCTTCCATAGCGGCGCTTTGGGCGGGGGCGTCAATTGAGTTGACGCCAAGCATGTTCATGAACAGCGTATCGACCGTCCCGGTCAGGCTTGCGTCCACGCGGCGGTAGTTAAAGCCCTGATCCACGGTAACCGTGACGGGGTATTGCGACAGACCCGCCTTGGCGAAATAGTCGTCGACAACCTGCTGCGCGGGCAGCGTCTGTTCTAGGTCCGCTGCGGCCAGAACCGCGCGGTCAACGGTGTACTGCAACTTGGCGCGCGTTGTTTCATGACGTATCGTGTCGACGGCAAAGCCGCCCACGATCATGATGATCACGAACAGAAACAGCGAAAAGATGACCAGACTGCCGCGTTCGTCTTTCTTGAAAAACACGGCACGCCGCCGGATGCCTTCAATATAGGCAGGGAACTTGACTTTGGGGCGTGCTCTTCCACTTGCCTGGATCGGACCAAGATCGAACATCAGAATACCTTTCAACAGACCGGATTCTCCGGCCAAGACGCACTTTGCTCTCGGCATTTGTCGATGAAGCTTGTGGCGGAAATTGGGCGATTGACGGTCAGAAATAGTATGTTTCACAGGCATTTGTAGGTTTCTTGGAACCAATGCCAAACGCGTCGGGGTATTGTTTCGGGGTTGCGTTCAATCCGGTTTGAATGTTGGCATTCCGCAGGGCGGCCGAGATTGCCGGTGGTGGTGTTGTGTTAACCATGACAGCGTAAGGCTAGGCCCAATTTTAAGGCGCAGGCGATTCCCTGCCTGCAATCCAAAAGGATGCGTATTATGAAAGATCAGCAAGAACCCAGTTTTCGCCATTCCGTCGATCTGATGTTCAATCGTGCGGTGGGCCTGATGGACTTGCCGCCGGGGCTGGAAGAAAAGATACGCGTCTGCAACGCAACCTATACCGTCCGTTTCGGGGTTCGCCTTCGGGGCCAGATCCAGACCTTTACAGGCTATCGTTCGGTGCATTCCGAACATATGGAACCGGTCAAGGGCGGAATTCGCTATTCGCTTGGCGTCAATCAGGATGAGGTAGAGGCTCTTGCCGCGCTGATGACCTATAAATGCGCTTTGGTTGAGACGCCTTTTGGTGGCTCAAAGGGCGGGCTTTGTATTGATCCGCGCCAGTATGACGAACATGAGCTTGAACTGATAACCCGCCGCTTTGCCTATGAACTGGCCAAGCGCGACCTGATCCATCCAAGCCAGAACGTGCCCGCCCCCGATATGGGCACGGGCGAGCGTGAAATGGCGTGGATTGCCGACCAATACGCGCGCATGAACACCACCGACATCAACTCGCGCGCATGTGTGACAGGCAAGCCGCTGAACGCAGGCGGCATCGCCGGACGGGTAGAGGCCACGGGCCGCGGCGTGCAATATGCGCTGCGCGAATTTTTCCGTTACAAGGAAGACGTCGCCAAGTCGGGCCTTTCGGGCAAACTGGAAGGTAAGCGCGTCATCATCCAGGGCCTTGGCAACGTTGGATACCACGCCGCCAAGTTCCTTCAGGAAGAAGATGGCGCAATCATCACCGGCATCATCGAACGCGACGGCGCGCTTTTCAAACCAGAGGGCCTGAACGTCGAAAACGTGCATGAGTGGTTGATCAAACACGGCGGCGTCAAGGGTTACCCCAATGCTCAGGTCACCACGAACGGTGCGGCCATCATGGAAGAGGAATGCGACATCCTGATCCCCGCGGCGATGGAAGGCGTCATCAACCTGAGCAACGCCGAACGCATCAAGGCGCCGCTGATCATCGAGGCGGCAAATGGCCCGATCACGGCCGGGGCGGATGAGATCCTGCGCAACAAGGGAACGGTTGTGATCCCCGATATGTTCGCCAACGCAGGCGGTGTGACCGTTTCCTATTTCGAATGGGTCAAGAACCTAAGCCACATCCGCTTTGGCCGCATGCAGCGCCGGGCCGAGGAATCGCGCCACCAGATTCTGGTGGATGAACTGGAACGCCTGTCGGCGGATACAGGCGTTGGCTGGCAACTGTCACCGAACTTCAAGGAAAAATACCTGCGCGGCGCGGGCGAGTTGGAACTCGTGCGCTCAGGGCTCGATGACACGATGCGCGCGGCCTATCAGGCCATGCGAGAGGTCTGGCATTCGCGTGATGATGTCGATGATCTTCGTGTCTCGGCCTATCTGGTGTCGATCGGGCGCGTTGCGGCAAGTTACCGGGCAAAGGGGCTATAGCCCCCGCGCCCGGCAGCGTAGTCGCGCCCGGGACAGCTTATGTCGAAAAGGGGCGCTGACGTTGTGCGACTTGGCTGCTAGGGTCCCCTAAACGGATCGGCAAAGCAGGCAAGCGGGGGGACATAAATGCGTTATTCGGCATGGCAGGTTCTGCGTCAGGGCCTGACCGGCAACCGAGGCTGGGCGCCTGTCTGGCGCAACCCCGACCCGAAACCGGAATATGACATCATCATCATCGGCGGTGGCGGTCATGGGCTGTCGACCGCTTACTACCTTGCCCGAAAGCATGGTCTGAAAAACATCGCTGTGCTTGAAAAGGGCTATATAGGCGGCGGCAACGTCGGGCGAAACACCACGATCGTCCGGGCCAATTACTTTCTTGAAGGCAACTCACAGTTCTACTCGCACTCTTTGAAACTCTGGGAGGGGCTTGAGAGGGAACTGAACTTTAACGTCATGCATTCCCAGCGTGGTCTGATCAATCTTTTCCATTCAGATGGGCAGCGCGATGCCTTCGCCCGCCGCGGCAATGCGATGATAAATCAGGGCGATGATGCCATCTTGCTGGACCGCGAGGGCGTAAGGCGGCATCTGCCCTATCTTGATTTTGAACAGATCCGCTTTCCCGTCTACGGCGGCCTTTACCACCCGCGCGGCGGGACCGCCCGCCATGATGCCGTGGCATGGGGCTACGCGCGCGGCGCCGATAGCCGCGGCGTCGATCTGATCCAGAACTGCGAGGTCACTGGCATCGATGTAAAGGGCGGCGTCGTTCAGGGCGTCCAGACAACGCGCGGGGCCATCCGCGCCCGAAAGGTTGGCATCGTGGTCGCCGGACGGTCGGGTCAGGTTGCGGCCATGGCGGGGATGCGCCTTCCGGTCGAAAGCCATGTCCTGCAGGCCTTTGTAACCGAAGGCCTGAAGCCTTGCATTGATCACGTCGTCAGCTTTGGGATGGGGCATTTCTATATAAGCCAGTCCGACAAGGGCGGTCTGGTCTTTGGCGGCGATCTGGATTTCTACGCCTCATATGCGCAGCGCGGCAACCTGCCGATGAAGGAACATGTGATGGAGGCCGCCATGACGCTGATGCCCATGATCGGCAAGGCCAAGGTGCTGCGCAGTTGGGGCGGGATCATGGACATGACCCCCGACGGCAGCCCGATCATCGACAAGACCCATATCGAAGGGCTCTATCTTGATTGCGGCTGGTGCTACGGCGGGTTCAAGGCCGTGCCCGCCTCTGGTGACTGTTTTGCCCATCTTATCGCGACAGATCGCCCACATGAGGCTGCAAGCGCCTTTCGTCTGGACCGGTTCCGAACTGGCGCCGGTTTGATGGACGAAGAAGGCACCGGCGCGCAGCATAACCTGCATTAGCGAGGCTGGGGCGTGCCGTGACAGAGTATTTTTGCAAAGAAGAAACCAAAACCCGCGCTGCAGAAATGGAGAGATGATCAATGCAGATACCCTGTCCGATCTGCGGGCCACGTGACCGGCGAGAATTTTACTATATGGGGGATGCGGTGGCCCTGCGGCGGCCGGGTCCAGATGCCGGCGATGAGGCATGGGACGCTTACGTACATCTGCGTGACAACCCTGCGGGGCGCACGCGTGATCTTTGGTATCACGAGGCGGGATGTTCGGCTTGGGTCGTAGTGGAGCGCGACACCGTCACCCATGCGGTTCATGGAAGCCAGCTTGCGGCGGAGGCGGGGTCTTGAGACTGGACGGCAAGGGCCTGATTGACCGCCAGAAGCCGCTGAGTTTCGGCTTTGACGGGCGCCCGATTGCAGGGTTTGAAGGCGACACGGTGGCCTCGGCCCTTTTGGCCAATGGTGTTCGGCTGGTGGGCCGGTCCTTTAAGTACCACCGACCGCGCGGCATTCTGAGCGCAGGCTCGGAAGAGCCGAACGCCCTGTTGCAGGTGGGGCGCGGCGCCGCCTCTGTTCCCAATGTCAGGGCAACGGTGCAAGAGATTTACGAGGGGCTTGAGGTTGCCAGCCAGAACCGCTGGCCTTCGCTGAAGTTCGATCTGCTGGGCGTCAACGATCTGGCTGCGCCGTTTTTGTCGGCGGGTTTTTACTACAAGACCTTCATGTGGCCCCGCGCTTTTTGGGAGCGTGTTTATGAGCCGATCATCCGCCGCGCGGCGGGTTTGGGCGCGCTTTCAGGCGCTCACAACGAAGACCTTTACGAAAAGGCCTTTGCCCATTGCGATCTTCTGGTGATCGGCGCGGGGCCTTGTGGGTTGATGGCGGCGCTAGTGGCGGCGCGCGCAGGCGCTGACGTGATACTGGCCGACGAAGATAGCATGTTTGGCGGGCGCCTTCTGGCCGAAGAAGGCGAAGTTGGCGGCATGCCCGGCGCCGAATGGGCAAAAGGCGCGGTGCGGGAACTGGCCGCGATGGACAACGTGCGCCTGATGCCGCGCACAACGGTCACCGGCGCCTATGATCAGGGCACTTATGGGGCCTTGGAACGGGTGGCGCTTCACAAGGCCCCGGGTGGCGCGGCCCCGCGAGAGTGTTTCTGGCGCATCGTTGCGCGCCGGGCGATCCTTGCGGCCGGTGCAATAGAGCGCCCGATCGCCTTTGCCGGAAACGACAGGCCGGGCGTCATGATGGCAGGGGCCGTGCGGGCCTATCTTCATCGCTGGGGCGTTGCCCCGGGCCGAAAGGTCGCCCTCTTTTGCAACAACGACGACGCGCATAGGACCGCCCAAGATCTAAGCCGGGCCGGTGTCGACGTGGCGGCCGTGATCGATGCGCGCGGCGAGGCAGAGGCTGGCGGCGACTATCCGGTCTATACCGGCGCCCATGTGATCGGAACGCGGGGCCGGACAGGGCTGCGTGAAATCACGCTTCGGCACAGCGGCGGCACCGCGCGTATCAAGGCCGATTGCCTTGCGATGTCGGGGGGCTGGAACCCTTCGGTTCACCTGACGTGCCACACGGGCGCGCGGCCGGTCTGGAACGAAAAGATCGCGGCGTTCGTTCCGGCCGAAGCTGCGGTTGAAGGGCTGATCCCCGCAGGCGCGGCGGCGGGCGAGTTTTCAACCGCCGGCTGCCTTGCCGATGGCAAACGTGCGGCGCGCCAGGCGTTGGCCGCGCTGGGGCTAAAGCCAGGCCGGACAAGGCTGCCAGAGGCAGAGGACAGCGCCGGCGGGGTAGAGCCTTTGTGGCATGTCCCCGGACCGGGGCGCGCGTTTCTTGATTTTCAGAACGATGTTTCGGTCAAGGATGTCGCGCTGGCGGCGCGCGAAAATTATGCCTCAGTCGAGCATATGAAGCGCTACACCACGCAAGGCATGGCAACCGATCAGGGCAAGACATCGAACATCGGGGCGCTTGCCATTCTGGCCGACGCCACGGGGCGCTCGATCCCGCAGACCGGCACGACAACCTTTCGTCCGCCGTTTTCGCCAGTATCCATCGCCGCGATGGGCGCGGGCGCGCAAGGCAAGGGGTTCGCGCCAGAGCGGTTCACGACTTCGCACGCGGCCAGCGTGGGTGCAGGCGCGCCGGTGATCGAGGCGGGGCTGTGGTATCGACCTTCCTACTTTCCGCAGGAAGGCGAGGTGAACTGGCGCCAGTCCTGTGATCGCGAAGTGATGATGGTGCGTCAGGCCGTGGGCATCTGCGATGTATCCACCTTGGGCAAGATCGACATTCAGGGCCCGGACGCTGCGGCTTTTCTGGACTTTGTCTATACCAACACATTTTCGACCCTCAAGGTTGGGCGCGTGCGGTACGGGATCATGCTTCGCGAGGATGGCCATGTCATGGACGATGGCACGACCGCGCGTCTGGGCGATGAGCACTATGTCATGACGACAACCACCGCTGCGGCGGGACAAGTCATGCGCCACCTTGAGTTTGTGCACCAGTGTCTGGCACCGCAGATGAACGTCCGCTTCGTGTCGGTGACCGAACAATGGGCGCAGTTTGCGGTTGCGGGCCCTCTTGCCCGAAAGCTTTTGAGCGAGGTTCTTGATAGCCCCATCGACAACGAAAGCTGGCCCTTCATGGCCTGTGGGCCGGTTCAAGTGGGCGGCTGCGCAGGTCGGCTTTTCAGGATCTCGTTTTCGGGTGAGCATGCCTATGAGATCGCGGTGCCCAGCCGCTTTGGCCCGGCGCTGTTTGATCTGCTTGTGGCACGTGCGCGCGCGCTGGGCGGCGGGCCTTACGGCATGGAAGCGCTGAACGTTCTGCGCATCGAAAAGGGCTTCATCACCCACGCCGAAATACATGGCCGCGTCACGGCTTTCGACATCGGAATGCAAGGCATGATTTCGCCCGCCAAGGACTGTATCGGCAAGGTCATGGCCACGCGTCCGGGCCTTCTTGGCGAAGGGCGCGAACAATTGGTTGGGCTGCGCCCGACTGGCGCGGTCAAGCAACTGACGGCGGGCGCGCATATCTTTGAGCCGGAAGCAGAGGCGATCCGCGCCAATGCTCAGGGCTATACCACATCCGTAGGTTTTTCCCCGACTTTCCAAAGCTTTCTGGCGCTGGGCTTTCTTCGCAACGGCCGCGCGCGGCATGGCCAGACGGTCCGTATCGTCGATCACCTGAGGCAGGTGGAAACGCTGGCCGAGGTTTGCGATCCTGTATTTCTTGATCCCAAAGGAGAGCGTGTCCGTGGCTGATCTGATCGAAACTTCCGCCTCGGCGGGGCTTTTGCCGGTAACGATCGGCAATGTAACCCTGCAAGATGTTGCACCGGGCGCGATCGCATCGGTTGCGCCGCTGAGCGGGGCCGAAAAATCAACCTCGGCGGCGCTGAAAAAGCACTGCGGTGCGGCCTTTCCCGCCGCAGGGCGCGTGGCCGGGGGTGCGGGCGGTCTGCGCGCGATCTGGTCGGGCAGGGGGCAGGCGCTGGTCATGGCGGAGGCCCCCGGCGATCTGGCCGGTGAACTGGCGATCTTGCTGAAAGGCAAGGCCGCCGTGACCGATCAAAGCGACGCATGGACAACTCTTGCCCTTCAAGGCCGCGATGTTCGCCGGGTTCTGGCCCGCCTGACGCCCCTTGATTTGCGCCCCGCCACCTTTGGCCGGGGTCAGACCGCCCGATCCACTTTGGTGCATATGATGGCCGTCATAACCTGCACCGCCGCGGACCGGTTTGAGATCATGGTCATGCGCTCAATGACACAAAGCGCGGTGCATGACATAACCCGCGCCATGCAAGGATTGGCCGCCAGAGCGGCGCTTTAGCGCGGCCCGACAAAGCGCTGGTCGGGGGCGGCAAACCCACCGGCGCGCCCCGCACGGTGGCTGGACTTTCGCCCGCCAGAGCCGCATATTATCGCGATGAGCCTGCCCCCCGGATTCCTGGACGAGTTGCGTACCCGAACCTCCCTTTCGGCGGTTGTCGGGCGCAAGGTCATGTGGGATGCGCGCAAGTCCAATCAGCGCAAGGGCGACATGTGGGCGCCATGCCCCTTCCATCAGGAAAAATCTGCAAGCTTTCACGTCGATGACCGCAAAGGGTTCTACTATTGCTTTGGCTGCCACGCCAAAGGTGACGCGATATCCTTCGTGCGCGAGACCGAGAACATGGACTTTATGGAAGCGGTCGAACTTTTGGCGACAGAGGCCGGAATGCAGATGCCCGCGCGCGACCCACAAGCGCGCCAGCGGGCCGAAAAGCGCGACGGTCTGGCCGAGGTCATGGAGCAGGCGGTCAAATATTATCGCCTTCAGCTACAGACCGCATCTGCAGCGCAAGCGCGCGAATATCTAGCGGGCCGCGGCTTTGACGATGCATCGCTTGCCCGGTGGGAAATCGGCTTTGCCCCCGATGCGCGCCAAGGCGTTCTGCAACATCTGAAGGGAAAGGGTGTTGAGCAAAAACAGGTCATTGATGCCGGTCTGGCCGCATCGGGCGACGATGGGCGCGCGCCCTTTGACCGTTTCCGTGGCCGCATCATATTTCCGATCCGCGACGCGCGCGGGCGCTGCATTGCGCTGGGCGGCCGGTCGATGGACCCCGCCGCGCGTGCCAAATACCTCAATTCGCCCGAAACCTCGCTGTTCGACAAGGGCCGCAGCCTGTTCAACCACGGCCCCGCCCGAGAGGCCGCAGGCAAGGGCGAGCAACTGATCGTCGCCGAAGGCTACATGGATGTCATCGCGCTAAGCGAGGCAGGCTTTGGCGCCACCGTGGCCCCCTTGGGCACCGCCATTACCGAAGATCAGATCCGGATGCTCTGGCGCATCCACCCCGAACCGATCATCGCGCTTGATGGCGATACCGCAGGTCTGCGCGCGGCGATGCGGGTCATCGACACGGCCCTCCCACTACTGGAAGCCGGGCAGTCGCTGAGGTTCTGCATGATGCCAGAGGGGTTTGATCCCGATGATCTTATCCGGGCCCAAGGGGCAGGGGCCATGCGTGCGCTGATCGAGACGGCGCAGCCGATGGTGAACCTGCTTTGGCAGCGTGAGACGGAAGGCAAGGTCTTTGACAGCCCCGAAAGGCGCGCGGCGCTGGACAAGTCCTTGCGCAGCGCGATCCGCGAAATCCGCGATCCGTCAATTCGCGCGCACTATGGCGAGGCGTTGAAAGAGCTGCGCCTTGATCTTTTCAACAGCTCGCGGCGCAGCGCCGCCGGGCCATCGCGCGATGGCCGCAGCGCTGGGCGGGGTTCGCGCACGCCGGGGCGCTGGCAGCCGCCTAGCACGGCGCGCGCAACCACCAAAACCTCGGCCCTAGTATCGCGCGGCGGCGGCGTCGAAGACTACTTGCGCGAGGCGGTGATCCTGGCGACATGCATCGCGACCCCCCAGGTGATTGAAGAGTTTGAAAGCGCGCTTGAAAACCTCGACATGGCCACGCCAGAGTTCCGCGACCTTAAGAATGCGGTCCTTGCAGGCGCGCATGATCCGGCCTTGCGGGAAAATATTTCTGCCGCCCTTGGGGCCGAATGCCTTGAAAACCTCTTTGCGCAACGCCACGTGGCAATCGCAGCAGCAGTGCGCAGCGCCGGCAATCTGGACATCGCCCGAACCTGCCTTGCCGAAGAACTTGCCAAACTGGAGGCACGGCGCGGCGCCGCCCGCGAAATCGAAGAGGCCGCATCGGATATCACGGATCTGGTGGATGAAGGGCTGACCTGGCGACTTGGCCAGGCCGCACAGGCCCTGCATCGCGCCGAACGCAGCGAGAATGAAGACAAGACGGTTTATGACACCGCGCCCAACGGCGCCAAATTGAACCGCGAAGAGCAAAGCGCCCTCAATAGCCTTCTGGAACAAATAGGCTACACCAAGCCACAGTGATGAATGATCTGGCGGTTTGGTGAGGAAGAGGTAAAGAAATCAGGGTAAACGTATTTCCGAATCAGTGATTCGGGTTCATGATTCGAAAATCCGAATCACTTTGCCGCGCGAAGTGAAGCAACGAACGCCAGGAGACTGACCTATGGCCAAGGACACCGACGATCGGAAGCAGGACGACGACAACGCGGAACCCATGCTGGACATGAGCCAGACCGCTGTCAAAAAGATGATCGCCGATGCCCGAGAACGCGGGTACATCACCTATGATCAGCTCAACACGGTTCTGCCCCCCGAACAGGTGTCTTCCGAACAGATCGAAGACGTGATGTCGATGCTCAGTGAAATGGGCATCAACGTGATCGAGGACGACGAGGCGGAAGAGGAAGAATCCAAGTCATCGACCGACGTCGTTGAAATCTCGTCGTCGCGTGAAGTTGCCGTTGCAACGACCGAAACCGAAAAGCTGGACCGCACGGACGATCCGGTGCGCATGTACCTGCGCGAAATGGGGTCTGTCGAACTGCTTAGCCGCGAGGGCGAGATTGCGATCGCCAAGCGGATCGAGGCTGGCCGCAATACGATGATCGCAGGGCTTTGCGAAAGCCCGCTGACCTTTCAGGCGATCACGATCTGGCGCGACGAACTTCTGAGCGAAGACATTCTTTTGCGCGATGTCATCGACCTTGAGACGACCTTTGGCCGCTCGATGGAAGAGGACGGCGAAGATGCCGTCGCCCCCGTCGTGGCCCCCGTCGATGTCAGCGCCAAGACCGAAAAGACCGATCAGCCGGAACTTGACGCCGACGGCAATCCCATCGCCAAGACCGACGATGACGATGATGAGGATGAACAGGCCAACATGTCGCTGGCCGCGATGGAGGCCGCGCTAAAGCCGCGCGTTCTGGAAACGCTGGACCTGATTGCGCGCGACTACATCAAGCTGGCCGAAATGCAGGACAACCGCATCTCTGCCACGCTGAACGAAGATTCCAGCTTTTCGACCAAGGACGAAAAGAAGTACCAAAAGCTTCGCTCAGAAATCGTTGTTCTGGTGAATGAGCTGCACCTTCACAACAACCGTATCGAGGCCCTGATCGATCAGCTTTACGGCATCAACCGCCGGATCATGTCGATCGACAGCAACATGGTTAAGCTTGCTGATCAGGCGCGCATCAACCGCCGAGAGTTCATTGACGCCTACCGCGGCTATGAACTTGACCCCAACTGGCTTGAGCGGATGGCAGAGAAAACCGGCCGCGGCTGGCAGATGTTCATCGAACGCTCAACCGACAAGGTTGAAGAACTTCGCGCCGACATGGCGCAGGTCGGCCAGTATGTCGGTCTGGACATCAGCGAGTTTCGCCGCATCGTCCAGCAGGTCCAGAAGGGCGAGAAAGAGGCCCGTCAGGCCAAGAAGGAAATGGTCGAAGCCAACCTTCGCCTCGTGATCTCTATCGCGAAGAAGTACACGAACCGCGGCCTGCAATTCCTTGATTTGATTCAGGAAGGCAACATCGGCCTGATGAAGGCCGTGGACAAGTTCGAATATCGCCGCGGTTACAAGTTCTCGACCTACGCGACATGGTGGATCCGTCAGGCGATCACCCGCTCGATCGCCGATCAGGCGCGCACGATCCGTATTCCGGTGCACATGATCGAAACGATCAACAAGCTGGTGCGCACCGGCCGCCAGATGCTGCATGAGATCGGCCGCGAGCCGACGCCAGAAGAACTGGCCGAAAAGCTTCAGATGCCGCTGGAAAAGGTTCGCAAGGTGATGAAGATCGCCAAGGAACCGATTTCTCTGGAAACGCCCATTGGCGACGAAGAGGACAGCCAGCTTGGCGATTTCATCGAGGACAAGAACGCCGTCCTGCCGCTGGACAGTGCCATTCAGGAGAACCTGAAGGAAACCACGACCCGCGTTCTGGCCTCTCTGACCCCGCGCGAAGAACGGGTCCTGCGGATGCGCTTTGGCATCGGCATGAACACCGACCACACGCTGGAAGAGGTCGGTCAGCAGTTCAGCGTGACCCGCGAACGTATCCGCCAGATCGAAGCCAAGGCGCTGCGTAAGCTCAAGCACCCAAGCCGGTCACGCAAGCTTCGCTCGTTCCTCGACCAATAGAGGCGAACGCGCCGCCAGAGGTAAGAAAAGAGCGCCACTTGGGCGCTCTTTTTCGTTTAAGATACAGAAGCTTGCCGACCGCGAATAAGGTAGAGCATCAACAAAATGGCAAACAGCGCCGCGTTGAACATCGGGAAGGCCACCACGCCCACCGCCACAACGCCGGCGGTCAGGTAGTAAAGCCCAACCGCGAAATCGATGGCCTGGATCAGAACCATGTTTGTAATCCAAAAGCGCGAGGGGCTATCGCTTTGCGCCAACATGGCCATTCCAACGCCATAAGCCACAAAACGCGCGCCCAGCATTCCGATCATATATGCGTTGTCCGCCGCTGGCACCGTTAGCCCCATCCAGCCATAGAACTGAAGCGGCGCGAAAAGCGTCAGCGCGCCCAGCACAAACTGCGACATGGCGATGACCCACAAAAGTATTCTTAGTCCCGGCATTGAATTTCCTTTCCGATAAATTTTGCCTTTCGGGGATATGCGAAAGGAAGTATAAAAAAGGAAGTAGTAACCTTTTTTATACCTAAAGAAAGTTGCCCAAGCCGTGAAAAACCACGCAGCTGAATTCTTTGATTGCGGACCCGACTGCCCCGTCGCCCGCGCCCATGAGGTCCTTGGCGGCAAATGGACGACGCTTGTTTTTCGGGATCTTCTGTCCGGCACCAAGCGCTATTCAGAACTGCGCAGATCCCTTACCGGGATCAGCCCGCGCATGCTTGCCGCGCGCCTTGCGATGCTGGAAGAGAACGGGTTGATATCCAAGCGGATTTACCCGACCGTGCCGCCCAAGACAGAGTATTCCCTGACTGCGCTGGGGCATTCCATGGGGCCGGTTATATCGGCCATGGCGGTCTTTGGCGCAACGCTGATGGAAGACCAGATGCGCAAGCAAAAGAAGGCGTAAGGCCCTTGCAGAACGAATTCACGATCCAAACGCGCGGGCCAGGGCTCTATGAATTTACAGGCGAGGTTCGCAGCTGGCTGTCGCGCGCGGATGTCGCCTCTGGCCTGCTGACGCTATTTGTGCGCCACACCTCATGCTCGATCCTCATTCAGGAAAACGCCGATCCCGAAGTGCAAACGGACCTGGCAGAGTTCTTTGCCCGTCTTGTTCCGCCTTCAACCGATCCGTCGATGTCTTATCTGACCCATACCTATGAAGGGCCAGACGATATGCCGGCCCATATCAAGGCCGCGCTGTTGCCCGTGAGTTTACAAATCCCGATCTTATCTGGCCAATTGAGGCTTGGAACGTGGCAGGGAATTTACCTTTTCGAACATCGCAGCGCCGGTCACCTTCGCAAGGTTGCGGCCCACATCAGTCCTTGATCACAAGGCCACCGCACCGTTCGCGACATCCCAAAGCAGCTTCATGTTCAGCGAAATCACGATGAAGGCAATGATCCAGCAGGCCGTGGTCAGCCACTTTGGCGCAGCAAGGCCGTTCATCTTTTCATTGTTGGAAGTGAACATCACTAGGGGAATGATCGCGAAGGGAAGCTGAAAACTCAGCACAACCTGACTAAGGACCAATAGCCGGGCAGTACCGCTTTCGCCGTAAAGCACCGTGACAAAGGCGGCCGGAATAATGGCGATGCCGCGCGTGATCAGACGCCGCGCCCAAGGCTTCATCTTGAACTGAATAAAGCCTTCCATCACGATCTGGCCCGAAAGCGTGGCCGTCACGGTAGAGTTGAGGCCAGACGCCAAGAGGGCCACGGCGAAAAGGGCGGCGGCAATCGGCGCGCCCAAGGCAGGCCCAAGCAGGCGGTGCGCGTCCTGAATTTCAGCCACATCGAACTTACCCGCCGTGTGAAAGGCGGCAGCCGCCAGCACCAGAATAGAGGCGTTGATAAAGAGCGCGAACATCAGCGCAACGGTGGAATCTATCGTGCCGAGCCGGATCGCTTCCAGCTTTTCAGCGTCGGTTTTTCCGATGCGGCGCGTCTGGATAACGGCCGAATGCAGGTAAAGGTTATGCGGCATCACGGTCGCGCCGATGATCCCCAGAGCGAGGTAAAGCATGGCAGGGGACTGCACGATGCGCCCGTCAGGGATAAAGCCGCGCATGACATCACCGATGACCGGAGCGGCATAGAACATCTGAATTGCAAAGCTGACCGCGATGACCAGCGTCAGGCCGATGACAACGGCCTCCATCCACCTAAAGCCGCGCCCCTGCAGCCAAAGGATCAGGAACACATCCATAGCCGTCAGAACGACGCCGATTTCCAGCGGTATCCCGAACAGCAGGTTCAGGCCGATCGCGGTGCCGATAACCTCTGCCAGATCGGTTGCGATGATAGCCCCTTCGGCAAGAACCCACATGATATTGCCGACGACGGGATGAAACGCATCCCTACAGGCCTGCGCAAGGTCCCGGCCGCTGGCAATCCCCAGACGCAGGCTAAGCGCCTGCAGAAGGATCGCCATGACGTTCGACATAAGCGCGACGGACAAAAGCGTGTACCCAAAGGCGGATCCACCTGCCAGCGACGTGGCCCAGTTACCCGGATCCATATAGCCGACCGCAACCAGATACCCCGGACCGAAAAAGGCCAGAAAGCGCCGAACATGCGTGGCGCCACCAACTTTTACGCTGCCGTGGGACTCGGGCAGAGAGTTAAGCTCTCCCTTGCTCCGCCAGCCGTTCGTGGATGCCTCATGGGTTCGTTTAAGCAATTTCATTTGCCTCTAGTTGCGAATGGTTCTTAGTTTCATTAAGTCCGCCCCAAGGGATCGTCAAGGCCACAAACGCCCGCCGGTTGCACCGAAGGCGACGAATATTCCCAAAGCGCTGCGGATGGGCCGGAAAGTTCAGTTGGAATCAGCATATAGCGGCGCGAAATCACCTCTACCCAAAGCTTAGCCGCCCCCCTATAGTGACTGTGGAAATCCAGGATCTTGGACCAATGGAGGGGCCATGCGCTGTCCGTTTTGCGGAAACATAGACACTCAGGTGAAGGATTCACGCCCGGCTGAGGACCACGTAGCGATCCGGCGCAGGCGGTTCTGTCCTGCTTGCGGTGGCCGCTTTACGACCTATGAACGTGTGCAACTGCGCGATCTGGTCGTCATAAAGTCAAACGGACGCCGCGAGGATTTTGACCGCGCGAAACTGGAACGCTCGATCCGTATCGCTTTGCAGAAACGCCCCGTCGAACCTGAACGGATGGACCAGATGACATCCGGCATCGTGCGGCGGCTTGAAAGCCTTGGCGAGACGGACATCCAGTCCAAGACGATCGGTGAGATCGTGATGGAAGCTCTGGCGCGGATCGATACCGTCGCCTACGTGCGCTTTGCCAGCGTCTACAAGAACTTCCAGGCCGCGGATGACTTCGACAAGTTCGTAAGTGAGCTGCGCCCACCGACCCAACCGGAAGAGTGAGCGCCGCCGATACCCGCTTTATGACGCTTGCGCTGTCCTTGGGACGGCGCGGGCTTGGCCGCACTTGGCCCAATCCGGCGGTCGGGGCGGTGATTGTGAAAGACGGGCGCATTGTCGGTCGCGGCTGGACCCAGCCGGGCGGACGCCCGCATGCCGAGGTTGTGGCGCTTGCTCAGGCGGGCAAGGCCGCGAAAGGCGCCACGCTTTACGTCACGCTTGAACCCTGTTCGCACGAAGGTAAATCGCCCCCCTGCGCCGATGCGATCGTTGCCGCCGGCATCGCGCGCGTTGTCTCTGCGATCGAAGATCCCGATCCACGCGTGTCAGGGCAGGGGCACGAAAGGCTTCGCCGTGCCGGCGTTTCGTTGACGATTGGGACCTGCGCCGATCAGGCCCGCGCCGATCACGCAGGGTTTCTGCTACGCCAAAAAGACGGACGCCCGTTTGTGACGCTCAAACTGGCAAGCTCTTTTGACGGCCGGATTGCCACCGGCGCCGGGGAAAGCCAGTGGATCACTGGCCCCGAGGCGCGGCGTATGGTTCACGCCCTGCGGGCCAGCCACGACGCCGTTCTGGTTGGCGGGGGAACCGCGCGCGCCGATGATCCGCTGCTGACGGTGCGGGGGCTTGGCATTCAGCATCAACCGGTGCGCATCGTGGCCTCACGCCGCCTTAAACTGCCCGAAGAGGGGGCGATGGCGGCCAGTGCAGGCAAGCACCCGCTTTGGATAATGCATGGCACCAAGGCCGCTGCGGGCAAAAGGGCCTTGTGGGAGGCCAAGGGCGCGCGTTGCCTTGCCGTGCCTGTCGCCGATGCCGGCTATATCGATGCCGCCGCCATGCTGAAGGTCTTGGCAGGCGAGGGCATTACGCGCGTCTTTTGCGAAGGCGGCGGCGCGCTTGCGGCCTCTCTTTTGCAGGACGGTCTGGTGGATGAACTTGTCGGCTTTACCGCCGGGCTGGCGCTTGGGGCCGAGGGGCGCCCGTCTTTGGGGCCTATGGGGCTGGCGCGACTGGATGAGGCGCCGCGCTTTGACCTGATCGAGACGCGCGCGATCGGGGCGGACGTCATGCACCGCTGGCAAAGGCGCAAAGCGCAGCTCTAGCGCCAGAGATGGGCGAAGCTGGCAAAAACCCCCTGAAGCTTCGACAAGGCGCGATTGGCGCGCCCGGGGCGTAGAACCTCACCCGCCGCCAGACGTTCGGCGGCTGTTTCCGGCGGGGAGGGGCGGCCTGACACCGGATCAAAGTAGCGCGGGTATCCGATAAGCGTGGCATGGGCCAACTCGGCCAGCGTTGGGCGCGCGCGGCGCCGCTGAGGCGTCTCGCAAAGGTCCTTGGTCAGCCCCCATCCGGCATAAAACGGCGCGCCAAGGCATTTCACCTTCTTGCCGCGCAGCAGCGCTTCGAACCCGATAAGAGAGGTCATCGTCCAAACCTCATCCACCGCGTCGATTGCGCTATGCGCCGCGCCCCGGGTGATGACGTGATTGGCGTATTCCATAGCCGTCTCAACAGAAATGGCGCCGGGACGCAGGCCAGCTTCGACATCGGGGTGGGGTTTGTAGAAAATGAAGGCATCTGGATTGGCCGCGCGCGTGCGCTTCAAAAGCGCAAGGTTGCTGGCCACGTCGCAGCACCCTTTCAGGATAGAGGCGTCATCCTCAACCTGACCCGGCACCAGTATCCGCCGCCCCGGCGCCTGACTTGGCAGCGCGTCATCCGGCCCCAGATTGTACTTGGTCAGCCGCGCCTTGGTCAGCTTGCGGATCAACCGCTCGGCCCGGCGCTTTTCCCCCTCGGGCAAATCGGGCGAGGCGCTGATCAGTGTTTCAAGGCGGCTGGGGCGCGTGGGGTCATAGTAGATGCCCAAGTCATCCAGTACGAGCGACATTGGCGGGACAAGTTCGGCCCCAAGCCCGCGAGAGCGCAGAAAACCATCCTCGACCCGCAAAAGCGGCACATCGGCGGCCTTTGCCTTATCGCCAAGCCCCTCCGGCTCTTTCCCCGCCCAGACCAAAAGCGATCGCCCCTTGGCGCGGGCGCGCTCCAGCGCGCGCTCAGGATCGTTTTCAAAAATCAATCGCTTGGCCGAGCCAAAGTACTTTTGCAGGACCGGGCGCTTCCAGAGGCGCATGCCGATGGCAACATGCCCGGCGCTGTCCTGCCGGTGCGCGCGCAGCGTGGCGGCCAAAGCTTCGATCGCGTCCTCAAGCGTGCAAAGCCGGTCCCGGCAATGATCGTACCACTTGGGGTAAAGGATCATCGCCGCCAGAAAAAGCTGGGCCCGGGTCAGTCGGCGCATGCGCCGGGGAACGGGCCGCTCGTCTACTGTCAGGCCCCAGCCTGCATAGAATGGCTGACCAAAAACGCGCGGTTTGTGCCCGGCAAAAATAGCCTCGAACCCCATTTGCGAGGACACCGTGTAGACCGCGCGCGCGCCCTCCAAAAGCCGCCAGGGCGAAACCGGGCGATCATAAAGCGACACCCGCCCCGAGATATCGTTGTCGCCGAAATAGCCCGGCCGGTGGCCTGCCTGCGTTTCGGGATGTGTCTTTATCAGAACCTTCGCGCCGGGATGCTCTTCCTGCGCGAAAACCAGCATCTCACGGAAAAGCGCCTTTGTGCCGCCGCTGGCCAGAACGGCGGCGTCGTCGCGGGTCTGGTCGATGACCAGAACATAGCCCGGTTCAGGGCCCTCAAGTTCGGGGTCAAAGTCGTTGTACTTGGTCAGATGAAGCGCCCTGATCCGGTCGGACGCGGCCTTGGCCCGTGCCAGAAGGGCGGCGTCATCCAAGGGATGATTGTCAAGAAGCTGTTCTAGATCAGAAGGTTGCGATGGGTCAAAGTGCGGGCCTGAGCGGTCAAGGACAAGGCCGATGGGCGCATCGCCCGCGCGGCCCGTGCGCCGTGATCTTATGAACGCATCTTCCACGTAAAGGACCGGCGCGCCCCGCTTGCGCGCCGCCGCCTTGCCGCGCCCGGCGGTGGGGCTGTTGCCCCAGACGCCGACCCAGTCGTCCGGCGAAGGCAGGCCAAGGCGAGTGTCCCAGCCATCCAGCGAAAGGATGCGCCGCAATCTGCGCTGTGTCAGGAAGCCGCCGTTGAAAACGAAAAGACGCCGGCGAGGGGACCCGCCGGCATCCTTGTCAATTCGGCCATCGGCCATGATCCGGCTAGAGCCCGGAGATGGTCTTTAGGCTGTTTGCCGTTTGTGCCGGACCGGCAATGGCAGACAGGACCTTGTTGAACTGTGTATAGGGCGCTTCGGTGACGTAAACGGTGTCGCCGTCGCGAATTGCAAAGTCACGCGCCATGAACATCCCGTTCGGCTTTGTCAGGTCCAGAACATAGACCATGCGCTGAGCGCCTTGCAGGTCGGTGCGCCCCAGAACCTGATTGGCGATCTCGGCCGGTTCGTTGCGCAGAACGAAAACGCCGGTGGGATCGGCAAGGTTGGAGTTCAGACCGCCGACCGTTGCGATAGCTTCGATTGCCGAAAGTGTCTGGGTGCGAAAGTTGACGCGGTTCTGCGCGCCGGTTGCACCAAGCGCGGTAAAGGCGCGTGTGTCTTCCTCGACAAGGATGCGGTCGCCGCCGCGCAGGGCGATATCAAGCGATGGGTTCTCGTAAAGGTCCTGAAACTAGATCTTTCCGCGATGCTTGCCGCGGATGACCGTGATCTGCGCAACTTCAGGCGGTACTGCGATGCCACCGGCCTTGGCCAGCATTGACGAAAGGGTCCGTGTCGGCCGTTCGATCGGATAGACGCCCTGACCGCCGACCGTTCCTGTGATCGAAACGGTGGAACCATCGCCGGCAAGGCGACGCACGACGACCTGTGGATCGGGCGTTTGCGCCTCAAGCTTGGAGGTGATGATGCGGCGCAGCGCCTCGGGCGTGTTCCCGGCGGCGCGGATGCGACCTGCGTAGGGGACAAAGATGAACCCCGCGCCGTCAACCTGAACCTCGTCCAGAACCGTGGCGTTCTGGCCCGTTCCGGCCAAAAGCCCCTGATCCACGTTCTCCCAGACCGTCAGGCCAAGGGTGTCGCCCGGACGGATCGTATCCGACCCGATGACATGGGCGTTCTTGAATTCCTGCGAAAAGCCGAGTGCGGGCGTAACCGCCGTTGCCCGCGTGACGCGGTCATTTACCGTTACGACAAAGGCATCGCCGTTTCTTTGGACCGACCCTTCAAAGATTTCCTTTTTCGTCGGACCTACACGCGGCAATCCGCACGACGACAAAACAGCCGCCATGACCAAAAGGGCTGCGCCCTTGGCCCAGCGTGACTTGTTGATTTTCACTGCCTCGACTCCTCGACTTCGAAACTGCCTCAGTTCTTTTTTTTATAACCCTACAGAATCCCGCCAAAAAAAGATAGCGTCGTTCCAAAGGGGCCTTACGTCACGACGCGCAGTTGTTGCCTTGGGGACGCATTCCCCAGTTTCAGCGCATCATATGGGTCTTCCGGCGCCAGCATCATGTCCACGATCTGGCGAAGTAGCTGCCTGCGTCCGCGTGATGAGTAAAAACCGCCGGCAATCTGGGAAGTTTCCAGAAGGTATCGGCGATAATCCTTGTACGCGCGGCTGTCCGGCCTTGTTGGCCGGGTGAAAAATTCGGGCAGGGGTTGCGTGGAAACGAACTCAGGCTTTGCATAGACTGCGTCACCAAACACCTTTAGGGGCAACCCCCGCCACAACACTTGCTGCGCGGCGGTCGAGTTAACCGTCACAGCGCTTCTTGCATGGTCCAGAAGCTCGGCAAGTTTGCCGCCCCGGACGTAATGTACCCTGTCGCTGACACCCAGCTTGTCCGAGATGCGGCGAATTTCCTTCAGTATCTCGACGCGCCCGTCTTCCAGTGGGTGGGCTTTGAAAACCAGATGATGATGCTGCGGCGCGCCTGCGGCAAACCCTTCCAGAACCAGCTCGAGAAACTCGGCGATATCCTTGAAGGGGCTGTGCATCTTGAAGCTGCTGTCATGGGCCAGTTGCAACAGGACCAGATGATAGGGAAAGCCGCCGTGCTTGATCCGAAGCGTCGCAAGGATACGGGTCAGCGCGGTAAGGGGAAGCAGCGACAACCGTCTGACATACAAACGAAATTCTTGCGTGACCGTGATATCACGGTGCGGCTTGAAGTTGCGGAAGCGGCCATTTCGGAACATCACGAACCAGTGGTACAGCGCGCCATAGAACATGTGCTGGCGCATGTCGCCCCAATGGCCGGGCGTCTCTGGCATATCCAGTTGCGACTGGCGCAGCGCCTCTTGCATCTGCGGGATGCTCATATCCATCAGGCGCGAGTTGCCGTTTGATCCACCACGCTCATACGTGACCCAATAGGGGCGCATGTAACCTTCTTCAAAAACGTGAACCGCAATTCCGCGCGCCTTGGCGATCGCAACGGCCTGCGCATGTATCGCGCGCGTGTCGCCGTAAAGTACAATGTCGGTGATGGCCTTGTCCGCCACGATGCGTTCAAAGACCGAAGGCCAGGCGTCCGGGGTGTCAGTGAAGGGAATAAAGGTGTCGCGATTGCGCCAGAAGAAACGATCGCCCGCATTAAAGCCCACCCGCCACACGTTCGCACCCGCACGCTCCAGCATCTTTGACAGATGCCGGAAGAAGGGCCCGTGAGGCCCCTGCAGGAAAAGAAAGTTACGCGTGTCGTTCATGTCCTAAAACCTGACGGTCTATCCTTTCGAAGCGGTTTCGCTTTTGCAATTTTGGCCCCGGATGCGCCGGATTGCCGCAAATGCCCTTGTTTGCCAACCAAGATCGCGGATCAATCCGGCTAAAATGCGGCGTTTTTGAGGCGCAGGGCGCATTGATGCTGCCTTGAAACGCGCTCTGCGCCAAGTTAGTTGGGAAGCCAGAGGGAGAAATTCTCATGTTCACAGGTATCGTTACCGACATCGGCGAAATTCGCGAGTTGGAGCAGCGCGGCGATCTGCGGGCACGCATTGCGACAAACTATGCCACCGCCAGCATCGACATCGGCGCATCTATCGCTTGTGACGGCGTTTGCCTGACGGTGATATCGCTTGGCCCCAATTGGTTCGATGTCGAAGTTTCTGCCGAAAGCGTCAGCAAGACAAACATCTCTGGTTGGAGCGTTGGAAAGCGCCTGAACCTTGAACGTGCGCTGAAGGTCGGGGACGAATTGGGCGGGCATATCGTGTCGGGTCATGTCGACGGCGTGGCGCGGGTTGTCGCCATCACGCAAGAGGGTGACAGCACCCGCGTAAGTCTGTTGGCGCCCGATGATCTGGCCCGTTACATCGCGCCCAAAGGCTCTGTCGCGCTGAACGGCACATCGCTGACCGTGAACGAGGTTGAAGGCGCAACTTTCGGCATCAACTTTATCCCGCACACAAAGGCCGTGACGACCTGGGGCGATGTGAAAGAAGGGGATGCCGTTAACTTAGAGATCGACACATTGGCACGCTATGTTGCGCGCCTTGGGGAATATGCGGCATGACCGCCGCGGGCCTTGGACATAACAAGGGCCCAACGATGGAAGCAGGGCAGGGCTGGCGCCGCCACTGCTGGACAAAAGCACGCCGCGATCTCTTGCCGCGCATGCCGCTAGAGGTGGTGCGCATCCGGGTCCGGCGCGCGCGCGAACTTGGACTGGCCTTTGCCACCTACAACACGATCCGAACGACAAGCGGCCGCGATATCGTGGCCTTCTTGTTCTCTACAACCGCGCTGCGGCTGCACAAGCTGGCCGATAGCCTGCCAAAAGATCGCAAGACCAAGCTGAAGCTTTTGCAAAACTGCGGCGGCCTTTATGCCGCCCAGCCACCCTTTGATGCCGCCAGCCTGACCAAGCGGTTGCAAGGCTACGGCGTAACTGTCGACGGCGCCCTCGCCGCGCCGGGCCTGCACGACAGCTGGTCAGAGACCCGCGACAGGCTGAAGGCGGCGCTGGCTGCGGGCAAGATGCCCTCGGACGCGGTGGTGATCGTTGGCGAAACGGCGCTTGAGCGTGAGTGGTGCGCCGCTGGCGCAATGGCCGCTTTTGTCCCTGCGCAAGACTACTTTGCACCTCTGGATCAACAGACCCCGCCGCTTTGAACTCTGGCCCGAATGCAAGTAAAACCAGCTGAAATGGGGATTTCTGGCCGCCAGCCTTGAAACTGGTGTCTGGTCATTGGCCCGTCAGTCGACTATCTGCCGGGCAAACCCGCTCTGAGATCAGGAAAACGGTTCCATGCAAGACGACTATGCCGACGCAATCAGTTCGATCGAAGAGATCATCGAAGATGCCCGCAATGGCCGGATGTTCATCTTGGTTGATCATGAGGATCGCGAAAACGAAGGTGATCTGGTGATCCCGGCGCAGATGGCGACACCCGATGCGATCAACTTCATGGCCATGCATGGGCGCGGTTTGATCTGTCTGACGCTGCCGGGCGAAAAGATCGACGCGCTGGGCCTGCCGCTGATGGCATCTTACAACTCATCGCGCCATGAAACGGCCTTTACCGTTTCCATCGAAGCGCGCGAAGGCGTCACGACCGGCATCTCTGCACAGGACCGCGCCCACACGGTGGCCGTGGCCATCGACGGCGCGGCAACGGCTGCCGATATTGCAACGCCGGGCCATGTCTTTCCGCTGCGCGCGCGCGATGGCGGTGTTCTGGTTCGCGCAGGCCACACAGAGGCCGCCGTTGATGTCAGCCGCCTTGCCGGCCTCAACCCCTCTGGCGTCATCTGCGAGATCATGAACGAAGACGGCACGATGGCGCGTCTTCCCGATCTTGTGGCCTTCGCGCAAAAGCACGCCCTTAAGATCGGCACGATCAGCGATCTGATCGCCTATCGCCGCCGCAACGACAACCTTGTGCGCGTTCAAAGCGAGACCACGATCACCTCGGAATTTGGCGGCGAGTGGAAGATGCGCATCTACACTGACGAAACGCAGGGGGCCGAACATATCGCGCTGATCAAGGGTGATATTTCCACGCCCGAGCCGGTGATCGTGCGGATGCACGCGATGGACCCGCTTCTTGATATTGTGGGAACCGGCGGGCCGGGCCGCGCGCGCGAGTTCGGGGATGCTATGCGCCTGATCGCAGCCGAAGGGCGCGGCGCGCTTGTCCTGCTCCGCGATCTTACGATGAAGCTATCGCCAGAGGACGGCCATTCGCCGCAAACCCTTCGCCAGTATGGCCTTGGCGCTCAGATCCTGTCTTCGCTGGGGCTGTCGCGGCTGATCCTTCTGACAAACTCGCCCACACCCAAGGTCGTCGGCCTTGAAGGGTATGGCCTGTCAATCGCGGGCACCCGCCCAATTCCGCAGGAGTAAGCATCATGGCTCAGGCCGAAGATCACTACATTTTGCCGCTGCCCGAATTCGACCGACCGGTCAAACTGTTGGTCGTGGTATCGCCTTATTACAAGCCGATTGCGGACAACCTGTTGAAGGGCTGTATCGCCGTTCTGGATCAGGTCGGGGCCACACATGAGATCGCCGAAGTTCCCGGAGCCTTGGAAATCCCGTCCGCCATTCGCATCGCCGAGCGTCTGGCAAACTACGACGGCTATGTTGCGCTGGGCTGTGTCATTCGCGGTGAGACGACGCATTACGAAACGGTCTGCAACGACAGCAGCCGCGCGTTGCAGCTTCTGGGCCTCGACAGCGCTTGCATCGGAAACGGCATCCTGACGGTCGAGAACCGGCCTCAGGCAGAAGTGCGCGCAGACCCCGATGGTCAGAACAAGGGCGGCGGCGCGGCGGCTGCGGCGCTGCATCTGATTGCACTGTCGCGCCGTTGGGGCGACAAGGGCCGCGATATTGGCTTTAAACCGGGCGAGATTCTTTTGGCCGGCGATACGGACGGAACAAAACTGACATGAGCGATAAACGCCAGATGAAATCTGCCGCGCGGCTTTACGCGGTTCAGGCGCTTTTCCAGATGGAAACGTCCGGGCAAACCGTCGAAGCGGTTCAGGCAGAGTTCGAGAACCACAGGTTTGGGGCCGTCTATGAAGGCGAAGAGATGGCCGAGGGCGATCTAAAGCTTTTTCGCCGCCTTGTTGACGATGCGGTCAACCATCAGGCCGAAATCGACCAGATCACCGACCGCGCGCTTGTCGCCAAATGGCCAATCAGCCGAATTGACCCGACCGTCCGCGCCCTGTTTCGCGCAGCCGGCGCCGAGCTTTCCAAAAGCACGACGCCGCCCAAGGTTGTGATCAACGAGTTTGTGGACATCGCCAAGGCCTTTGATCCCGGCGGGCGAGAGCCCAAGTTCGTGAACGCGGTTCTTGACCACATGGCACGCGAAATCCGGCCCGAGGCGTTCTAGGCGGGCGCCTTTTGGGACCTATGCCGCGCGCTTGGCCATCAAGGCGCCAATGTGCGACGGCCGCCTTTCCAGAAAACGCCACAAAAGCTGGGGATAGTCGGGCAGGACCGCGCCTTGAACCGATGGCCGCTCTGCCAGTTCCCGGCGCCAATGGGCGACTTTGGGAAGATCGGTCAGGATGCCATGGCCTGTTATGCGATCGAACGCATCAAAGTAGCGAAACACCGGGCCAAAGGCCGCATCAACAAGGCTAAAGCGGCGCCCTAAAAAATAGGGGCCCTTGGCAAGCTCGCCCTCAAGGCGCTGAAATTTCTTGCGCAGCGCCAGAACCTTGGCATCAAACCCCTCCGCATCCTTTGCGTTGTATAGCCCCGCGATGTCATCAAGGACTGCCGAACCAAACTCGATCCAGGAACGATGTCTTGCCCGCTCCAGCGGATCACTTGGATGCATCGGGTGTGCTTGGGTTTCTTCAAGGTACTCAAGGATCACGGCCGATTCAAAGATCGGTGTGTCCCCGACCGTCAGAACCGGCATCTTGCCGAGTGGGGAGAGGGTCAGAAACCAGTCAGGCTTGGCCGAAAGATCGACATAAGTGCGGTCGAACGGAACGTTCTTTTCGGTAAGCGCGATGACGACGCGCTGAACATAAGGACAAAGATTGTGGCTTATCAGGTGAAGTTTCACTGTTGCCTCCTAGGTATACATGCAGTCGCATCTATAACGATTCCACCTGCCTACCGAAAGGGAAACTTGATGCAATCGCATCTTTGTGATTTAGCTTGGGTATGAAAATCACGGATGAAACCACACGGGTCTGGACGACGCTGGTCTCTACCTCGCGCGAGCTTGTCGAACAGGCCGAAGCGGACCTCAAAGGCGCGGGCCTTCCGCCGCTAAGCTGGTATGACGCGCTTCTTGAGATTGAAGATGCGGGCGAAGATGGCATTCGCCCCTTTATCCTGCGCGAAAGGCTTTTGCTGCCGCAGTACGGAACCTCGCGTCTTTTGGACCGGATCGCGCGCGCAGGCCTGATCGAGCGCCGCATCTGCGATGAAGACGGCCGTGGACAGGTGATATTCATCACCCCCGAAGGGCGGGGCACGCGTCAAAAGATGTGGCCGATCTATGCCAAGATGCTCGAAGGGCAGATACAGGACAAACTGACGGCCAAAGAGGCGACAACGCTGGCCGACCTTCTGGACAAGATCCGCCCGGCGGTTTGAACCGCTGGAAATTCCAGCACTTGCAAGGGGTTGAGTGGCGGGCCCACCGCAACCGTCGAGGTGGATGATTCCCGAGGACCTGTATGTACAGGTGGGCGCCAGGTAATTGGACCAGGATCCGATCAGAGCCAGCTCCCTCGGAATTGCTTAAGGCCACTGGAATGCGACCTCGGCACGAGAAGGGCAGAACCCGCCGCCCACATAGGTAGGCGCGCCAGCGCGCCGTAGCAAGAGGTTTCGGCGCAGTGAATTTGCGCCCCGCCGCCGCCCCGAAACCCGGCGGCTGAGCGGCCAAGACAAAGGTGACTTGATTTTTGTTCACCTATTGTTCATGTTTTCCCGATGGCAGAGATTGAGAACCTTGCAGACAAGAAACCGGGCCAACTTTTGGCGCGCGGCGTTTGCCGCCATCTGCGCAGCCACGATTTTGTCTCGGTCGAGGAACTGACGCCGGTGCCCGGCCTGCGCGTCGATGTGATGGCCCTTGGCCCCAAAAGCGAAATCTGGATCATCGAATGCAAATCCAGCCGCGTCGATTTCCAGACGGACAGGAAGTGGCATGGCTATCTTGAATGGTGCGACCGCTATTTCTGGGCAGTGGATGGCGAGTTTCCGACTGAACTGTTGCCCGATGACACAGGCCTTATCATCGCCGATGCCTATGACGCGGAAATCATCCGGATCGGGCCGGAATCAAAGCTGGCACCAGCGCGGCGCAAGGTAATGGTTCAGAAATTCGCCCGCCACGCCGCATTTCGCGCCCAGCTTTTGCGTGATCCGGGGTTTCAGCAACCTTGGGAGCTTTAGCTGCAAACCTGCGCCAAGCGGCAGGGCAGGGAGCCTCCGGCGGGGATATTTAGCCCACAAAGAAGAGTGTCAGGTTTTGCCCTTGCCGCCGGCTTCGGCGCGGGCTGCTGCGGCGAGAATTTCTTCGGCAATATCGCGCGCCTCATCCGGGTCGAAATCCATCGGCAGATCGACGCCTTCGGCTTCGATGTAGATGCGGACCATTCCCATGCTGGTCGGGCCAATCTGAAGGTTGGCGGTGATATTGCTTTCGTTGTCGATGCCCATTTGCCATTCTCCCTGCAATAGGGATGTCAGGTAGCCTTTGGAGGGATGCAGTGCAAGATCAAGCCGCAAGCGCGGTGCAATTGCGGAACCTGCAGATCGGTGATGCCGGCTGGCTGATCGCCAAACACGGTGAGCTTTATGCCCGCGAGGCCGGCTTTGACGCCAGTTTCGAGGGGCTTGTGGCCCGGATCATGGGCGCGTTTATCCAAGACCACGATCCGGCGCGCGAACGCGGCTGGATCGCCGAGCGCGACGGCGCGCGGCTTGGATGTGTCTTTTGCGTGGATGGCGGGGGCGGGATGGCCAAGCTTCGGCTGTTTTTATTGCTGCCCGAGGCGCGCGGGCTTGGCCTTGGCCATAAGTTGCTGGAGGCGGTTCTGGAATTTGCCAAGGCGTCGGGGTACCGGGGATTGCGCCTTTGGACCCATGAAAGCCACCGCGCGGCCTGCGCCTTGTATGAAAAGCACGGGCTGAAGGTAGCTCGCTCTGCCAAGGTGCGATCCTTTGGCTGCGATCTGGTCGAGCAAACCTGGGAAATCACCTTCTAAGAGGTCTTGCATTCACGCGATACGGGCGTTATTGCGCCGGTCAGTGCCGCCTTAGCTCAGTTGGTTAGAGCGCTGGATTGTGGATCCAGAGGTCCCCCGTTCAAGCCGGGGAGGCGGTACCATCACCCATCAGGAAAAATGCAGCCGCCGCCGCCCGAAGTGGCCTTTGGCATGCGCGCCCCTTATGGGGCCGTCTTGACGGATATCGATTGAAGCAGCGCGCCCGAGGCACGATCGAAGATCAGGATCATGTCATCAGCGGTGACCACGCCGTACCAGTCGATCCCTTGCGTGAAGGCAATGGCCTTTGCGCCCGCGGGCAGGGTGATCTCATCGGGCAGGGGCACCGATGCACCAAAGCCCATGCGGATGACAAAGAGCGCAACGATCGTTAGAAGCCCCAGAATCATCGTTGCGGTCAGGACCGTGACCAGACGTCTCAGGAATCTAAGGTTTGCCGGCTCTACGGCCTCGGGAGTTTCATTCATGACTGCGCCTTCACGTGTTCTGCGGATTGTTATCGCTGCCGATCCGCCGCCACGTCTTGATAAAGCTCTTGCCCGGGATGTGCCAGAGGCCGAGGCGCTGTCACGCTCTCGGCTGTCGAAACTGATCGCCTCTGGTGCCGTTTCGCGCGCTGGCGTCGTTCTGGACGATCAGAAACAGCGCATCAGCGAGGGCGATGAGATCGACATCGCTTTGGAAGAGGCAGCGCCAAGCCATATTCAGGCTGAGGATATCCCGCTGGATGTGGTGTTTGAGGATGACGACCTGATCGTGATCAACAAACCGGTCGGAATGGTCGTGCATCCCGCGCCCGGATCGCCGTCGGGCACTTTGGTCAATGCGCTGCTGGCCCATGCAGGCGACAGCCTGAGCGGTGTCGGGGGCGAGCGGCGCCCCGGTGTTGTGCACCGGATCGACAAGGACACATCCGGGCTTTTGGTCGTGGCCAAATCGGACCGGGCGCATCACGGCCTTGCCGAGCAGTTTGAGCGTCACACGGTCGAGCGGCGCTATCTGGCCCTGTGCCACGGCGCCCCGGACGCGGCCGATCCGCGCCTGCGCGGTGTGCGCGGTGTCAGTTTTGAACCCGGCAACGTCATGAAGATCACAACCCAGCTTGCGCGCCACAAGAACGACCGCCAGCGCCAGGCGGTTCTGTTCTCTGGCGGGCGGCATGCGGTAACGCGTGCGCGCAGGTTACAGACCTTTGGAACGCCGCCCACCGCCGCGCTTTTCGAGTGTTGGCTGGAAACAGGGCGCACCCATCAGATCCGGGTACATCTTGCCCATGCCGGGCACGGCCTTATCGGCGATCAGACCTATGGCGGGCGGCGCAAACTGTCGGCCAAGGCGCTTGCGCCCTCTGCCATTGCTGCGGTTTCTGCCTTTCCGCGACAGGCCCTGCACGCGGCGACACTGGGGTTTGTGCACCCTGTGAGCGGTGAGAAAATTCGCTTTGAAGCACCCCTGCCGCCAGATATGGCCGATCTGGTTGCCGCCCTGCAGGTGAGCTGACTGACACAATTGGAACTTCTGCGTGAAACGGGGCGTTGAGCTATGGAAAAATGCACAGCCTCTGTTCATGCTGGGTTAAGAAACAGGCGCTATGTGGCACTTGAAGACGCAAATAACGCTACCTATATCCTCAATGTTAATACCCGTAACTTCGGGAAACTACCAAGGGGGCAGCTATGAGTAACTATAAAAACCTTCCCGTTCCGACCCCAGAAGGCGGCTTGAACCGCTATCTGCAGGAAATTCGCAAGTTCCCAATGCTGGAGCCGGAAGAAGAGTACATGCTTGCCAAGCGCTGGGCCGAGAATGAGGACAGCGGTGCGGCGCATAAACTTGTGACCTCGCACCTTCGCCTGGCCGCCAAGATCGCCATGGGCTATCGGGGCTATGGTCTGCCGCAAGCAGAGGTCATCTCAGAAGCCAACGTCGGCCTGATGCAGGCGGTCAAAAAGTTTGACCCCGAAAAAGGCTTCAGACTTGCAACCTATGCCATGTGGTGGATCCGCGCCTCGATCCAGGAATATGTCCTGCGCTCGTGGAGCCTTGTGAAACTTGGAACAACTTCGGCCCAGAAGAAGCTGTTCTTCAACCTGCGCAAGGCCAAGGCCCGCATCGGCGCGCTGGAAGACGGCGATCTGCACCCCGACAACGTGGCGCGCATCGCCCATGACCTAAGCGTGACCGAAGAAGAAGTGGTGTCAATGAACCGGCGCATGTCGGGCGGGGATGCTTCCCTGAACGCTACGGTCAGCGCCGAGGGCGAAGGCACGATGCAGTGGCAGGACTGGCTTGAGGATGAGAACGCCGATCAGGCTGGCGACTATGAGGCTCGCGATGAGCTTGAGGTGCGCCGCGAACTTCTGACAGAGGCGATGGATGTGCTGAATGAGCGTGAGCGCGACATCCTCATGAAGCGCCGTCTTCAGGATGAGCCGCTGACACTGGAAGAGCTGTCCGGCGAATATGACGTCAGCCGCGAACGTATTCGCCAGATCGAGGTTCGCGCCTTTGAAAAGTTGCAAAAGCGCATGCGCGATCTTGCCAGCGAAAAGGGCATACTAGAGCACGCATGACGACTTGAACCGGCCGTCAAAATCAATAGCCTCCCTCTGACCGAGGGAGGTTACTTCATGTCAGAACCAGTCAGATGGGGCATCTTGGGCGCGGCCAATTTTGCCCGCCGGCACATGGCCCCCGCCATTCATGCCGCAGAAGGGGCAGAATTTACCGCCCTTGCGACCGGATCACCCGAAAAGGCCGCTTATTTTCAATCCTTTGCGCCGGGGTTGAAGGTTCACGGCACCTATGACGCACTTTTGGCCGACCCTTCGGTTGAGGCCGTCTATATCCCCCTTCCCAACCATCTTCATGTCGAATGGGCCAAAAAGGCGCTGCAGGCGGGCAAGCATGTCCTTTGCGAAAAGCCGATGGCGATGAAGGCCGAAGAGTTCGACGACCTGATCGCGCTGCGTGATGAAACCGGGCTGCTTGCGGCAGAGGCCTATATGATCGTCCACCACCCGCAATGGCAGCGCGCCCGCGAACTGGTGCAGGGCGGCGCCATCGGCAAGCTGATCCATGTTGAAGGCGTGTTCACCTACAACAACGCCGAGGATAAGGCGAACATTCGCAACGACCCGGCAAAGGGCGGCGGCGGCATCCCCGACATTGGCGTCTACACCTATGGGGCGACGCGGTTTGTGACGGGTCAGGAACCACAGGAAATCACCCATGCCGACATTACCTGGGACAACGGCGTTGATGTCATTGCAAGGGTTTCGGCGCGGTTCTCGTCCTTCAGCGCCCATTGGCTGAACTCGATGCGCATGCACCCCATTCAGGACATGACCTTTCACGGTGACACCGGGCTCTTGCGCCTGACGGCCCCGTTCAACCCGCAGGTTTTCGGCGAAGCCCGGATCGAGCTGATGAGCGATGGAAAAAGTGTGGTGGAACGTTTTCCGGCGGCCAATCACTACAAGCTTCAGGTCGAAGCTTTCGGCCGTTCGGTGCGCGGCGGCGCGCCTTACCCTTGCCCACTAGAGTTCTCGCGCGGCACGCAAGCGATGATCGACATGGTTTTTGAGGCGGCCGGTTGACCGAATTCACCTTCCATCTACCGCCCTCGGCCCTTGCAGGCAACGGCGCGGGGATGAAACCGTTTTACAAGACGCTTACGTGCGGTCTGGCCGATGCTGGCCACAGCGTCGATCTTGTTGAGCATGATCGCGAAACTGCCCTTGATCTGACCGAGGCCGGTGATCGCTTTCACATCTTCGACCACGGCCAGATCCGTCACCCGCGCGCACTGAACGCCGGGATCGCCTATGTCTATCCGTTCTGGAACCTTGACCCTTGGGGGATCCGGGCCTTTTCGTCCATTGCCGCCAAAAAGTTTGACCCGGCCCTTGTTCCGCGCAAGCCTGCGGTTGAGTTTTTCGGGCGCCTTCAGCACCGGCTGGTCAAGAAACGCGCCTCTAGGTACCCTCAGCCGCCAGAGCACGCCCGCGATCTGCCCAAGGACGCGATCGCCATCTTCCTGCAAAGCGAGTTTCACCGCGATGTCGGAGAGACCTGTTACCTTGAGCGCGCAGAGATGGTTCAAGCGGTGCTTGAGGCCGCAGGCGATCAGCCCGTCGTCATCAAACCGCATCCGCGTGATCTGGAACCTCAGACCTACGGGTGGCTGGAAACGCTGCTTGTGGAATGGCCCAACCTGACGGTCACCGATGCCAACATCCATGACGTGCTGGCCAGCGCGGCAAAGGTCGTCACGATCAACTCTGCCGTCGGGATCGAGGCGCAACTGCACCGCGTTCCGGTCATTCTTTGCGGGCACGCCGATTTCCTGCATGTCTGCCACACCGCCAAGGACACCAAATCACTGACCGAACTAGTTGGTGCCGATATGGGGCCACAGCCGGTCGAGGCATTTCTTTACTGGTATTTCAAAGAAAACTGCCTTGCCGCAGGTGATCCCGATCTTTTGCAGGCTTTTCTGGACCGGGTGGCGCAAACCGGCTTTGCGCGGTAACATTGCCCAAAGCAACAAGACACGCAGCGGGCAGGACGAAATGGCAGGCGAGGTGATCTTTCACATCCCCGAGCATATGCGGCGAAACTTTTCGCGCCGAACCAAGAAACATTTCTACAAGCGCCTTTGGGACGATCTGAACAAATGCGGCGTTACCGTTCAGATCCGCAACTACGAAGAACGCCACTACCGCCGGATTGATCCCGCGGACGGCGACCTGCACTTTGTCAACAACGGCAACCTTGTTCAGCCAAATGTCCTGAACACCGCCATCGCCTATCTAGACCGATTTTGGCAGGTCGATGCGAAGGGTGTGCTTTGTGACAGCTCCATCGCCGAGATGGAGTTTGACCCCAAGCGGATCAGCGGGCCAGCCTCTTGGAAGTTCTTTCAAACCCTGCGCGAAGACTACGCCCAAGCGCGCAACTCGCGGTATCAACAGCCGCGCGATGTGCAACAAATTCAGCCCGGCGTCATCGCGGTCTTTCTTCAGGGCGATAGCCACCTGACCGACCGCGCCCGCCGCTGGTCCACGCCGGACATGATCCGGTCCGTCGCCCAAGGGGCAGGCGACCGCCCGATTGTCGTCAAACCCCACCCGCTGAAAGTGGCGCCCGAAGACTTACTGGCCGTGCATGACCTTGCCGCTTCTGGCGTTGATATCACCCTCACAGAGGCGAATGTGCACGATATTCTGGCGCAGGCATCGGCGACGGTTTCCATCGGCTCTGCCTGCTCGTTCGAGGGCTTTCTGCATAAGAAACCCGCAATCCTTTACGGGCGCAGTGACTTTCATCACTTCGCCGAAACGGTGTCGAATCTGGACGGCTTCGCCGAGGCTTTTGAGCGCGCCCAGACGCGCAAGCGCGGTTATTCGCGCTATGTCTACTGGTTTCTCAAAGAGCACTGCATCTGGACGCAAAGCCGCTTTTTCTTTGGCAAGGTAAAGCAGCGCATGATCGCCCAAGGGTTTGATCCCGAAAGGCTTATCCCCGCCAAGGCAGGCTCGACCGCGCGCTGAGGCGCCTATTCCTCCATCGCTTCCAACTCGTCGATCATGCCAGAGATCATCGACAGGCCCTTGTCCCAGAACTTGGGGTCCGAAGCATC
The DNA here is from genome assembly GCA_030148005.1 of Paracoccaceae bacterium. Taxonomy (GTDB): domain Bacteria; phylum Pseudomonadota; class Alphaproteobacteria; order Rhodobacterales; family Rhodobacteraceae; genus JASBSV01. Next base: position 161,789 of record JASBUI010000006.1, read on the forward strand.
AAGGCCAAAGGGTGCCAAAAGCTCTTTGTGGTGCTTTGAGCCACCGGCCTTGAGCATCTCGAAATACTTGGCCTGAAAGTCACCGCCGCTTTCCTCGTAAACCGCGTAAAGCGCGTTCACGAGGCCATCGCCAAAGGCGTAGGCGTAGACATAAAAGGGCGAATGCACGAAATGCGGGATATAGGCCCAGAAGGTTTCATAGCCTTCGGCAAAGTCAAAGACCGGCCCCAGACTTTCGGCCTGAACCGACATCCAAAGCGCGTTTATGTCATCCGGCGTCAATTCGCCATTTGATCGCGCCTCATGCAGTTTGCACTCAAAATCATAGAACGCGATCTGGCGAACGACCGTGTTGATCATATCCTCGACCTTACCGGCCAGAAGGACCTTGCGCTCGGCCTTGCTTTGCGCCCCTGAAAGCAGCTTGCGGAACGTCAGCATCTCGCCAAAGACACTTGCGGTTTCAGCAAGCGTAAGGGGCGTCGATGACAAAAGCTCTCCTTGCCCCGCGGCCAGCACCTGATGCACGCCGTGGCCCAGCTCATGCGCCAGCGTCATGACATCGCGTGGTTTGCCCAAGTAGTTCAGCATCACGTAAGGATGCACATCCGTAACGGTCGGATGGGCAAAGGCCCCCGGCGCCTTGCCCGGCTTTACGCCCGCATCGATCCAGCCCTTCTTGAAAAAGGGCTCGGCAATCTCGGCCATGCGCGGTGAGAACTCGGCATAGGCTTCCATCACGGTTTTCTCGGCCGTTTCCCAATCGACGATCTTGGTGTCTTCGATAGGCAGGGGTGCATTGCGATCCCAGACCTCCATCCGGTCAAGCCCAAGCCATTTCGCCTTAAGCGCGTAGTAGCGATGCGAAAGCTTGGGGTAGGCGGCCACGACTGCATTGCGCAGCGCCTCGACGACCTCAGGCTCTACATGGTTGGACAAATGCCGCCCCGTCTGCGGCGTCGGCATGCCGCGCCAGCGGTCCTCGATCTCTTTCTCTTTGGCCAAAGTGTTGTGAACACGAGAGAATATCTTGATGTTCTCACCAAAGACGCGAGCCAACTCACGCGTCGCCGCCTCGCGCCGCGCGCGGTCCTGCTCGGCCAGAAGGTTAAGAGTGCCCTCGATGTTCAGCTCTTCGCCATCAACGTCAAAGGTCAGCCCGGCGATTGTTTCATCAAAAAGTCGGTTCCAGGCCGCTGCGCCTACTGTCGACTGATCGTGCAGGAACTTCTCCAACTCGTCGGACAGCTGATAGGGTTTCATCGCGCGCAGCCGCTCGAATATCGGCTTGAACCGCGCAAGTTCTGCGTTCTCGGCCAGCAGCTTTGCCAGATGGTCATCATCCAGCCGGTTAAGTTCCAGCGTGTAAAAGACCAGAGGGGTTGTGTAGCTGGTGATCTTGTCCTGGGCGTCGGCCATGAACTTGGCCCGGTCTGCATCTACCGTGTTCTGGTAATAGCGAAGCCCCGCAAAGGACATGATCCGCCCGGCAACAACATCGATCCGCTCATACCGCAGGACACAGTCCAGCATGCCTTGGGCGTCGAGCGAGGCAAGCTTGCCTTCGAAATCGGCTGCAAAATCGGCGCAGGCCTTTTCCAGCCAGTCGACATCACGTTTGAACTCGGGCGCGTCCTGCGACGTATAAAGATCGCGCAGGTCCCATTCGGGAAGATTGCCGAGGTCCTTGCCCCCGCTTTGGTGTGCATCGAAGGTCAAGCGGGGAGTGAATGTCATTGGCGGCCTCATGTTTCAACTATCGCTTAACCTATGAAGGGATGCGCCGGGTTGAAAGGGCCCGCCCGCCTTCGGCGAGGATATTTTTGCCACAAAGAAGCAGATGGCGGCGCCCCATGTAGACGTTGCAATTCCTCTCTGGCCCCTTAGCCTGACATGGAACGCAAGAAAGGGTCGCGCGATGAGCTTTCGACAATCAATGCTGTCAGGCAAGATGCTGGCGGGCACTTTCGTCAAGACGCCTTCGATCGAGGTGATCGAGCTTTTGGCGCTTGCAGGTCTCGATTTCATTTGTCTGGACGCCGAGCACGCGCCGTTTGACCGCGGCCGGATGGACGGATGCCTTGCCATGGCGCGGGCGCTGAAGCTGCCGGCGCTGGTGCGCGTTGGCGCTGGAACGCCGCAGGACATTCTTCAGGCGCTGGACAGCGGCGCGGTCGGCGTCGTGGTGCCGCATGTCGATAGCGTTGAAAAGGCCGAGGATGTATCGCGCAGCGGCCGTTTCGGCCTTGGCGGTCGCGGCTATGCCGGATCGACCCGCTGGGCCGGGTTCACGACCCGCAGCATGGAAGAATTGCTGCGCGCATCGAAAGAAGAGACGGTAATCATTGCCCAGATCGAAGAGCCTGCCGGTGTGCAGGTTGCAGGTAAGATCGCGGCGCTGCCCGGAATTGACGGGTTGTTTCTGGGGCCGGCGGATCTGTCGGTGGGCTATGGCCGATCGGACCTCTCTTCAGAGGATCTGACCTTGGCGCTGGAGGTTGTTGGCAAGGCTGCCCGCGCGGCGGGAAAGGCCTATGTGACCTTTGTTCCCGATGCCGCAAAGGCCGCCGAATGGGCGAAATACGGAGTGAACATGTTCTTTGTCGCCTCCGAGCAGTCGTGGATCATGCAGGGCGCGGCGCGCGAGGTCAGCGGCATTCGCGCCTTGGGTGCGCGCCAAGACCCCTAGCGGTTTGCGTCAAAAAGCGCACAGACCTTGTCAAAGAACGCATCGCGCGTCTTCTCGTTCTCCATCATGATCTCATGCTCTGCCCCGTCAAACAGCTCTAGCGCGCCGTCTTTCCATCTTTGCATCCGCTCGTGGATGGCCGAGGGATCGACGATGCGTTCCTGGCTGCCAAGCCCTGTGATCGTTGCTATCGCCGGGCTGGGTGTGCGGGCCAGATGCCGCGCCTCATTCAAGGCTTCGTTCAGCCACTGAAGGCTTGGCCCCCCAAGCGCAAGTTCGGGGTGCGCCGTGATCTGGGCATTCATGTAACCGAACATCTCGGGGTCGGTTGTCAGGGTGTTGTCCTCGTAAGGTGAGGCCGCGACATAGGTTTCGGCCTGCGTGCCCGGCGATCTTGTGTGTCCAAGCCCAAGTTTGCGACCGACCGCTGCCAGAGCCCAGACAAACGGGCGCAAAGCAGGGGAAAAGAGGATGCCCCACATCGGCGCCGAAAAGGCCGCCGCCTTGACATCAAGCCCTTCGTTCAGGGCGCGAAGCCCGATGGCGCCGCCCATCGAGTGCGCCAAAAGGAAATAGGGGCGCGGCAGGTCAATTTCGGCTGCGGCCTTCAACGCGGCCTGCACGTCCAGTTGATAGTCCTTGAAGGATCTGACATGGCCCGTGGAGGGATCGTCGAGCAAACGGTCGGCAAGACCCTGTCCGCGCCAATCGATTGCCAGCGTTGCATAGCCGCGCTTGCGCAGATCCTCGGCAGCGCGGCCATATTTCTCAATGTATTCAGTGCGCCCGGGAAACAGAAGGACCGTGCCCTTGGTTCCTTCGGGCCAAACGCCGATACGCAGCCGAACACCATCAGAGGCCGTCAGCCAGCGGGCATACCCCCCCGGCGGGCCATCGGCCACTTCGCTGTATAAGGGCGCTGCAAGCATGGATCAGGCCATTGCCTGCGCAAGGGCCATCGCCTGACCCATGTCGCCGTCGATTGTCAGCTTGCCGGTCATGAAGGCCGATGTCGGATCCATGTCGCCGTTCATGATCGCCTCAAAGACATCCGCGTCGGCGGTCAGCGTGACGGCGGTTTCTTCGTCACCGGCGCGCGCGCCGCCTTCATCGACGACAATTGCGCCCTGTCCGGGGATCACGAACTTTGCGCTTCCGGCAAAACCGGAGATGCGGTTATTAAGGGCCGATACGGCCTGGTCCATCTGTTCGCTCATGTCACTGATCCTTCAAATGTGAATTGCGGGGTGTCGCTTTTCCCCGCGGTTGCGCTAAACTCTGTACCGATATGGATGTAATGAAGCGATTTCTCAAATATACCGTTACGGCAATTGTGGTAGGAGTGTCATTATCTCTTCCTGCATTCGCCGATGAGGCGGAACTGAACCGGCTGTTTGAACAGCTGAAATCGGCTGATGCCGAAAGCATCGGCATGATCGAACAGGAAATCGTCGCCCAGTGGTCACGATCGGGGTCACCGGCAGCCGATCTTTTGCTACAGCGCGGGCGCGAGGCGCTTGTTGCAGGGGATCTGGAGACGGCGATCGCTCATCTGACGGCCCTTACCGACTATGCGCCTGACTTCGCCGAAGGCTGGAACGCGCGCGCCACCGCCTATTTTCAGGCCGGAAAGCTTGGCCCCTCGGTTGCCGACATCGGCAGGGTGCTGGAGTTGAACCCACGCCATTTCGGAGCGATGAGCGGCCTTGCCCTTATCCTCGAAGAACTGGGAAACCCCGAAAAGGCGCTTGAGGTGTATCGCAAGATCGAAGTGCTGGCCCCTGAGCGGCCCAGCGTCAAAGACGCCATTGAGCGACTTGGCAAGGAAACAGGCGGACAGGATATCTGATCGAACCGGCATCAGGATCGCGGCGCCATTGGGAACCTGTAAAGTCCGGCCAGTTTCGGGACGCTCCGGGGTTGTCGATGCCCGGGCGATCTGTCTTAGTTCGGCCAGGCGCAGGTGCAGGCAGAATTCATGAGTGATTTGACGGGCGGCCGGATTGCGGCGGTCTTGGGACCGACGAATACGGGCAAGACCCACTATGCAATTGAGCGTATGCTGGCGCATCGCACCGGGGTCATCGGCCTGCCGCTTCGGCTTTTGGCGCGTGAGGTTTACGACCGCATCGTGGCCCTGCGCGGCCCCTCTGTTGTTGCGCTGGTAACGGGCGAGGAACGTATCGTGCCGCCGCGCACCGCATACTGGGTGTGTACGGTCGAGGCAATGCCGCTGGAGATCGGCGCGGACTTCGTCGCAATCGACGAAATTCAGCTTTGCGCAGACCCCGAGCGTGGCCATGTCTTCACCGACAGGCTTATGCATGCCCGCGGCCTTCACGAAACGCTGTTTCTGGGCGCGGACACGATGCGGCGCGCGATTGCGGCGATTGAGCCGCGCGCGCAGTTTGTTCAGCGCGAACGCTTCTCTCAGCTTGCCTATACTGGCGCCAAAAAGATCAGCCGCATGGCGCCGCGATCGGCCATCGTGGGGTTTTCTGTTGAAAACGTCTATGCAATTGCCGAGCTGCTCCGCCGCCAAAAGGGCGGGGCGGCGGTTGTCATGGGCGCGCTAAGCCCGCGCACGCGCAACGCACAGGTCGATCTCTACCAGAACGGCGATGTCGATTATCTTGTGGCCACCGATGCCATCGGCATGGGACTGAACCTTGACGTCAAGCATGTCGCTTTTTCAGCGACGGCCAAGTTTGATGGCCGCAGGATGCGGGCGCTCATGCCCAATGAACTGGCGCAGATTGCAGGGCGCGCCGGGCGCTACCAGACCCCCGGCACCTTTGGCGTCACCGGAGAGGCGCGGCCGCTGCCCGATGAAGTTGTCACAGCCATATGCGAACACCGCTTTACCCCGCTGACCAAGCTGATGTGGCGTAACAACGCGCTTGAGTTTGGAAGCATCGACCGGCTGATCCAGTCTCTTGAGGCGCCTGCAAACGATGAATGGCTGACCCGGGCGCGCGAGGCGGACGATCTGACCGCGCTAAAGGCGCTGGGCGCCAGCGATGAGGTGGCCGCGCGCGCCACGCGCCCTGCCGATGTCAGGCTGCTTTGGGATGTCTGCCGCATACCCGATTTTCGCGGTATCTCACATGGTGAGCACGCCGGGCTTTTAGAGGCGATCTTCAACCATCTGCACGAAAAGGGCCAAATTCCGCAGGATTGGATGGCCCGGCAGGTCAATCGGCTTGACCGCTCGGACGGTGACATTGATACATTGTCCAAGCGGCTTGCCTATATCCGAACCTGGACCTATGTCGCCCAGCGAAACGGCTGGCTTGACGACGAAACCCATTGGCGTGGCGAGACGCGCGCTGTAGAAGACCGTTTGTCGGATGCGCTTCATTCCGCTCTGACGCAAAGATTTGTCGACCGGCGGACCAGTGTTCTGCTTCGGCGGTTGAAACAAAAGGAGAGCCTGGTGGCTGAGGTGAACGACAAGGGTGAAGTTACCGTCGAAGGACATATCGTCGGTCGGCTAGAGGGGTTCCGCTTCCGCCAGGATGCATCGGCAAGCCCTGATGAGGCAAAGACGCTAAAGGCGGCGGCCATCCAGTCGCTTGCGCCAGAGTTTCATTTGCGCGCCGACCGCTTCTACAACGCGCCCGACACGGAGATGGATTTCACCGAACAGGGCGGCCTGATGTGGGGCTCGCACGCTGTCGGCAAGCTTGTTGCAGGCCCAGAGCCGCTTAAGCCCACCGCAGAAGCTTTCGTCGATGATGAGGCCGGCGCGGAAGTCGCCGCCAAGGTGCAGCGGCGCCTTCAGCATTTCATCGACCGCAAGATCGCAACCCTGTTTGAACCTTTGATCGCCCTGCAGCGTGATGAAACCCTGACCGGTTTGTCGCGCGGTTTTGCCTTTCAGATGGTCGAAGGGCTTGGCGTGGTGCCGCGCGATCAGGTGGCCAATGACGTCAAGGGACTTGATCAGGAAGCGCGCGGTGCATTGCGCAAGCATGGCCTGCGCTTTGGCCAGTTCACGATTTTCATGCCGCTGGTCCTTAAACCCGCGCCCACCCGGCTTAGGCTGGTTCTTTGGTCGCTGGCCAAAGGCTTTCAGGAGTTTCCCGAAAGCCCGCCTCCGGGTCTTGTGACGATCCCGGCCTCAAAGGATGTCCCGGACGGGTACTATACCATGTCCGGCTATCGCGCAGCAGGCGAACGGGCCATCCGGATTGACATGCTTGAACGCCTGGCCGATCTCTTGCGCGCTGAAAACAGCCGCGCCGGGTTTGAGGCGAACCCCGACATGCTTTCGATCACCGGCATGACGCTGGAACAATTCGCAGGCCTGATGCAGGGCCTTGGCTATAAGGCTGAACGCGGCGAGCGGCCCAAGGTCAAAGCGCAGCCCGCCCAGACCGCTGGCGCCGATGCACCCGCCGACGCCAGCGCAGATGCGCCCGCCCCAGACGCCGAAGCCCCAAGCGCCGAAGCCGCCGCCCCAGAGGTGCCGGAAGCGGCCGAAGCCGTCGAAACGGCCGAAGGCAGCGCCCCGGAAGCCGCGCCAGAGGCAGCGGCCAAAGAGGAAGAGGCAAAGCCCGAGGCAGAGGTGTTCTATACCTTCACGTGGGCCCCGGCGCGCCGCGAGGGGCGCGCAGATGCCAAACCGCGCACCGGATCCAAGCCGCCGCGCGGCAAAGGTGCAAAGGGACGCCCGGGCGGCAAGCCCGGCCAGAAAAAGCCTGGTGGCCAGAGCGCCCCCAAAAGCTTTGCCGCACGTCCGCCGAAAAAGGACCGCATCGATCCTGACAACCCGTTTGCCGCGGCGTTGATGGGGCTTAAGGACAAAACCTGAATTGAGCGCAGGCCTGCCAAGCGAAACAGATGCCGAGCCTACCTCGCAGGGCTCGATCCGGGTCGACAAATGGCTTTGGTGGGCCCGCTTCTTCAAAACGCGCAGCCAGGCCGCCAAGGTCGTGACGGCCGGAAAGCTGCGGGTAAACGGCACGCGCATTTCCAAACCGGCAACCGCCGTCGGGCCGGGCGATACGCTGACCTTTCCGCAAGCGCGGGAAATTCGCGTCGTGCGGCTGATTGCCATCGGAACCCGGCGCGGACCCGCACCCGAAGCTCAGGCGCTTTACAGCGACCTGACGCCGCCGCAGAAGGATGTTCCCCCGAACCCGCGCTTTGAGGGAAAAGGACGCCCGGGCAAGAAAGATCGCCGCAATGCCGATCTTTCCCGCCGCGATATGCTTGAATGATCCCTCTCGCTGGACTAGGGGGAGGATCGAACCAGAATTGTGGATACCGCCATGACCTATATTGTCACGGACAATTGCATCGCCTGTAAATACACCGACTGCGTCGAGGTTTGCCCGGTCGATTGTTTCTACGAGGGTGAGAACATGCTGGTCATCCATCCTGACGAATGCATCGACTGCGGCGTGTGCGAGCCTGAGTGCCCCGCCGACGCCATCCGCCCCGATACTGAGCCGGACATGGAAAAATGGGTGGAGTTTAATCGCAAGTATTCCGAAGCCTGGCCCGTAATCATCACCAAGAAAGATCCGCTGCCAGAGGCCGATGATCGCGATGGTGAAGAGGACAAGCTGAAGAAATACTTCAGCGAGACCCCCGGCGAGGGCGGTTAAGGGCGATTCGTTTCCCCCGCTTGCAGGGCAGGACCCCCGGCCAAAGCCCGTCAGTTGACCCCGCGTAAGGTCCTGAATTTCAGGCTCAATCCATCGAATTTTCGCTGGGATGCTTTAATTGGGCCGTTTTTTCTGCTATGGTGGCAACTGATGATGATGACAGAAACCTGACACCTGCTGCAGTGCGCGCCGCCTGTGGCGACTATTAATCAGCGCCAATTTCACCATTCACGGGGTATGTGCTTTGCCCCGCGGGTGATTTTGTCGCCTGACGTTCTGGCCCGGCACCTGGGGCTCTACGAGGATAAAAGCAACGATGAGCAAATCAAAGAAGAACGAATTTCGCCCGAACGACTATGTTGTCTACCCGGCACATGGCGTCGGACAGATTGTATCGATCGAAGAGCAGGAAGTGGCGGGGATGTCGCTGGAGCTGTTCGTGATCTCGTTCGAAAAGGACAAGATGACACTGCGCGTTCCCACCAACAAGGCAACCGATGTCGGGATGCGCTCTTTGTCCTCGCCCGATGTCGTCTCCAAGGCGATGGACACGCTAAAGGGCAAGGCGCGCGTCAAGCGTGCGATGTGGTCCCGCCGTGCGCAGGAATATGAGCAAAAGATCAATTCAGGCGATCTTATCTCGATCGCCGAGGTCGTACGCGACCTGCACCGCACCGATGACCAGCGCGAGCAAAGCTATTCCGAGCGTCAGCTTTACGAAGCCGCGCTAGAGCGTTTGACCCGCGAAGTTGCGGCCGTTGGCGGCACCGATGAGGTGAACGCGCAAAAGCAGGTGGATGATGTGCTTGTAAGCCGCGTCGCCGCCTAAGGGCGAAAGTTCTTGTCAGTTTTGAAAGGGTCGCCCGAATGTGGGCGGCCCTTTTTCTTTGCCCGCATCCTTGGCCGGGCCGCTGCGCCCTCTATCCCAGCGCGGCGCTGAGGCTAAGCAGGACCGCAATCTCGCCCAGCTGCTGCGCCGCGCCCAGCGTGTCGCCCGTGTGCCCGCCGATTTTGGCCGCAGCAACGCTCGCCGCCGCCCAGAAGGCAAGGCCCGCCACCAAAAGCGCGGGCAACCCTGCGCCGCCTGCAAACACAAGTGCAAAGCCGGTGCCAATCCCCACCGCCAGCAAGGCGGTAGGCGCCGATGGGCGGCCGGTGTCAGCGGCAAGGCCCGTGCTGCGCGCAGGTTCAACCATTGCCATGATCGGCGGCATTCCCGACCGCGAAAGCGCCCCGGCAAGGATCAGGGGCGCAAAGACGTGGCCAGCGGAAAACAGAACGCCAAGGGCCGAAACCCGCAGGATCAGCGACAGCCCAAGGGCCAGAACGCCGTAGCTGCCGATACGGCTGTCTTTCATGATCTCAAGGCGGCGTTCCTTGTCCCATCCGCCCCAAAGCCCATCGGCGCTGTCGGCCAGACCGTCTTCGTGCATGGCGCCTGTCAGGATAACCATCGTCGCAACGGCAAGCGCTGCCGCAAGGTAGGGGGCAAGGCCCAGCCAAAGCGCGATACCCCCGGCACATGCCGCCAGAAACCCCACGATCGCCCCGGCCACCGGATAGGCCCAAGCCGCTTTCGCCCCGCGCCCCTGTCCCGCCATCTGCGGCACCGGCAGCCGTGTCAAAAGCTGCAGCGCATCCGCCACATCGCTTGCCTTGATTAATTCGTCATTGCCGTTCGACACATGCTTGGCCTTTCGCGGGCAGTCCGTTACGCACGTCCTGAGCTAGCCGGGTATAGACCAGAATTCAACGAGGACAAAATGCACGACGCGCCCTTTTCGACACTGACCGAGTTTCGCGACATTCTGGCCGCCATGCCAACTGCGGATGAGGGCGCCCTTGCCAAGGCAACCGAACGCAACGGACAGCTGACCAAACCGCCCGGCGCGCTTGGCGATCTTGAGGATATGGCGATCTGGTATGCCGCCTGGCGCGGTGATCCGCGCCCCCGCATCGAGCGGCCGCAAGTTCTGATCTTTGCGGGCAATCACGGCGTTGCCGCAAGGGGCGTTTCGGCCTTCCCCGCCGAGGTGACCGCGCAGATGGTTCTGAACTTTCAGGCCGGCGGCGCGGCCATCAACCAATTGGCAAAAGCCGCGGGCGCCCAGCTTGGCGTTCACGCGCTGGATCTTGATAAGCCGACGGCGGATTTCACCCAAGGCCCCGCAATGTCAGAGGCCGAGGTGACCGGGGCGCTGGCAACCGGATGGGCGGCCGTTGATCCAAAGGCCGATTTGCTTGTCGTGGGCGAGATGGGCATCGGCAACACCACTTCGGCCGCCGCAATTGCCTTGGCGCTTTATGGCGGCGCGCCCTCCGATTGGGCCGGCCGGGGCACCGGTGTTGACGATGCGGGCCTTGCGCTGAAATGCGATGTGCTTCGGCAGGGGCTTGCCGCCAATGCGGGCGCGGCAACAGATGGGCTTGAGGCGCTGCGCTGTCTTGGCGGGCGCGAGCTTGCGGCGATGGCCGGTGCGATCGCTGCCGCCCGCGCTGCGCGCATTCCGGTTATCCTTGACGGGTTCATCTGCACCGCCGCCGCCGCGAGCTTGGAAAGCGCTGTTCCCGGCGCCTTGGATCACACCATTGCCGGTCACCGCTCTGCCGAAGGCGCACATGGCCAGCTTTTGGACCGCTTGGGCAAGGCGCCGCTTTTGTCGCTGAACATGCGCCTTGGTGAAGGATCGGGCGGAACCTTGGCAATCAACGTCCTGAAAGGCGCAGTGGCCTGCCTGTCGGGAATGGCGACATTCGCCGAGGCAGGCGTCAGCGGCGCCTAGCGATCCTGCGTGGGCGCAGGATCAGGCTGGTCTTTGCCATCACCATCGCCGGCGCCCAAAGCCTCGCTTACTTCGTCCGGCGTGCCGCCGTTCTCATCAAGCGTTGCAACCAGTGCAGTTTCAAAGTCGCGGTTCAGTGCGCGGGCGTGGTTCATATAGGCCGCGTTGCGATGCACAGGTATTGTCGGATCCCAAAGTTCGGCCAATTCGCGCATCGCCTTGCGGTCCATCGTGTAGAACGAATGCTCCAGCTCGCCGGCCTGAAAGTCGCTAAGGCCCATGTTCTCAAGTACGTATCTGCCGGCACGTAGCGAGCTGTCGAAAAGCTCGCGCACGATGTCATTTGCGCCCGCGCGATAAAGTTCGAACACATGCACCCGGTCGTGCGCGCGCGCCACGATGTGGATATCCGGCCGCTCGCGCCGCGCATATTGAACCAGCTTGGTCACAGTTGCCCGATCATCCATCGCAACCACCAGAACCCGCGCCGTGGCAAAGCCCGCAGCATAAAGCATGTCCGGCCGCGTCGGATCGCCCAGAAACGCCTTGAAACCAAACTGACGCATCAGTTGAATGGTCTTCAGGTCATGGTCAAGCACCGTGGTCTTGAAGCCGCCAAGCTGCACAAGGCGGTTGACGATCTGGCCGAACCGGCCTGTTCCGGCGATGATAATGGGTTCTTGCTCGGCAAACTGATCATGCGGCGTCTCGGCGGTCGCCTCGGCCACGCGGCGGGACAGAAACTCATAAAGGATGAAGAAGAGCGGGGTCAAAAGCATCGAAAGAGCAATGACCAAAAGCAGCGTTTCCGCCATCGGCTCTGGAAGGACATTCTGCTGAAGCGAAAAGCTTATCAGGACAAAGCCAAATTCACCCGCCTGCGCCAGCCCAAGCGCAAACAGCCAATAGTCGCGGCCCTTGAGCTTGAAAAGAAAACCAAGGCCCGCCAGCACCACGAATTTGATCGCCATAATCCCAAGCGCCAGACCCACGATTGTGCCGGGTTTGTGCAGGAAAGCATTGAAATCAATGCCCGCACCGACCGTGATAAAGAAGAGCCCCAAAAGCAGACCCTTGAAGGGCGCAATATCGCTTTCAAGCTCGTGCCGAAACTCAGAGTTGGCCAGAACCACACCGGCAAGGAAGGTTCCCAGAGCCGGGGACAGACCAACGAGGTTCATAAGCGCCGCGATCCCGACGACGATCATCAAGGCAAAGGCCGTCGTCAGCTCCCGAAGCCGCGATGTGTGCACATAATAAAAGGCCGGGCGCATAAGGAAAATGCCCGCCAGAATGATGAACCCGACCGCCGCCAAGGTGACAAGCGTAACGCCCCAACCGGGTAGGCCCGAAACCAGCGACATCGCCTCTTTCGCCTCGGGAAGGTTGACCTGAAGCGATCCGTCGGGCGCGATGGTTGGCAGCGCCGGCAATGCCAGAAGCGGAAAAAGCGCCAGCATCGGGATGACCGATATGTCCTGCGTCAGCAGAACAGAGAACGACGCCTTGCCGCCCGGTGTCTGCATCAGGCGCTTTTCCGTCAGCGTCTGCAGAACGATAGCCGTTGATGAGAGCGAAAAGATCAGACCGATGGCCAGCGAAATCGAGAACGGCTGACCCAAATATTGCGCCGCTGCGGTGATCAGCGCACCGGTTGCCACGATCTGTAGCCCGCCAAGCCCGATAAGTCGGTTGCGCATATCCCACAAGGCGCGCGGCTCTAGCTCAAGTCCGATGAGAAACAGCATCATCACGACGCCAAATTCGGCAAAATGGCGAAGATCGATGGTTTCCGATCCCGCGATACCCAGAACAGGGCCGATCACGATGCCTGCAATAAGATAACCCAGCACGGAACCCAGCCCAAAGCGCATCGCCAGGGGTACCGCCAACATCGCGGCGAACAGGTAAATCGTGGCCTGAAGCAGAAAAGTTTCCATATCGGCCAATTACTCCAATCTTTTGTCCAAGCGTGAAGGCCCGCGCCGCAGATGACAAGTGCGATACATTGTTGCGGACCGATTTTTGGGCCTCTGCGTCACAAAGCCAGCGGGGCACCCGACTTTAGTTCGGCCATCACGATCTTGCTTTGCACACGCGCCACCGCCTCATGCGGCAAAAGCACCTGCTGTATCAGCCGGTTCAGCGCGCTGAGGTCGCTGCAATAGACCTGCAGCATGTAGTCGGCCTCTCCTGTCAGGGTCCAGACGCTGATGATCTCACGCTGATGGGTTGCCATCGTTGCAAAACTTCTGGCCGCTTGCGGCGCGTGCGATGCCATCTGGACCTGAACAAAGGCCTGAACCGTCAGCCCCGCCATCTGCGCATCGATCCGCGCGCCATATCCGCGGATGATGCCCTGCGCCTCAAGCCTTTGCCGCCGCCGCCCGGCCTGTGACGCCGATAGGTTCAAAAGCGCGCCAAGCTCTTGTGCCGTCAGCATCGCGTTTTCCTGAAGGGCGGCCAAAAGCCTGATGTCGATCGGGTCCAAAATCATGCGGGTTTCGCGCCTTATGATGCCAATTTGCGCGTATATTCCGCGCATTCAATTCGCACCATGCCACAGAATGCGCGAAATGAACATCTTCTCTGAACTACATTAAGGCTAACACTGAACAGGAGATTCCGCATGGGCCCCTTCCCGCATGATGCCCCCAAGGCCACCATCACCCCAGACAACCCAGCCGGTACCGACGGGTTCGAGTTTGTCGAGTTTTCGCACCCCGAACCACAGGTTCTGCGCGACCTCTTTTCGTCCATGGGCTATGTCCAGACCGCGCGCCACAAGTCAAAAGCGGTCGAGATTTGGCAGCAGGGCGACATCACTTATGTGATCAACGATGAACCAACCGGCCATGCGCATGACTTTGCCGCCCGGCGCGGCCCCAGCGCGCCTTCCATGGCATGGCGCGTCGTCGACGCACGCCGCGCCCTGAAACACGCCCTGTCGAAAGGGGCGACAGAATACACCGGCCCTGGAAAAACCATGGACGTGCCTGCAATCGTCGGCATCGGCGGATCGCTGATCTATTTCATCGACAACTATTATGAGACCAGCCCCTATAACGCCGAGTTCAATTGGGTGTCGGATGCACATCCCGAAGGTGTGGGCTTTTACTACCTCGATCACCTGACCCATAACGTCCACAAGGGAAACATGGACCTCTGGTTCGACTTCTACTCAAGGATCTTCAACTTCCGCCAGATTCGTTTCTTCGACATCGAAGGCAAGTATACCGGGCTTTTCAGCCGGGCGCTGACCTCTCCCTGCGGGCGCATCCGGATCCCGATCAACGAGGACCGGGGCGAAAAGGGGCAGATCGTCGAGTACCTTAAACGCTACAACGGCGAGGGCATTCAGCACATCGCTGTTGGCGCGCGCGATCTATACGCCGCAACCGATGAGATCGCCAAACGGGGCATCAAGTTCATGCCCAAGCCGCCAGAAACCTACTATGACCTAAGCTATGATCGTGTCGCCGGGCATTCAGAGCCCAAGGACAAGATGATGAAACATGGCATCCTAATCGATGGCGAAGGCGTCGTTGATGGCGGCGAGACACGCATCCTGCTGCAGATATTCTCAAAAACGGTGATCGGGCCGATCTTTTTCGAGTTCATTCAGCGCAAGGGCGACGATGGCTTTGGCGAGGGGAACTTCAAGGCGCTCTTTGAATCCATCGAACAGGATCAGATCGAACGCGGGGTGCTGGATGCGGCAGAGTAACCCTGCCGCCGCCGGCGCTTAGCCCGAAGGCATCTTCAGCGTTATATTCTTGCCCCGCTTGATATAGCGCAGCTCGTCCTCTCCGATGGCGGAAACCTTTCCGCCATCCACGCGGTCACCGACCGATACCTTGATGTACCGACCGTTTGAAAGCCGCACCAAGGCGCGGCGGTCGCTTGCTGTTCCGTAAACCCCGATCAGGTTGACCTGACGCAGGTGGATAGCGTTTGGCACGGTGGCGCGGCGCGCAACAGAGGCATGTGTGGGAATATTCGGCGCAGTTTGCGGCGCGACAGAAGCCACCGCCGCCTCGGCTTCGGGTTCAAGCTCTTCCTTGGTCGGGGCGCTTGGTTCGGGCACGCGGGCGCGCGCAACCGAAACCAGAACGGCCATGTTGGAGGGGCGCGGCGAGGGCGCGCGCGAGACGCTGACGGCAAGCTTTGACGGCGCTTGGGTTTTCAAAGCGGCCGCTGCTGCGATCTGTTCGGACTGTGGCCGCGGCGAGGGACGAAGCGAAGCCATTTCCTCGCGCGTCTTGCCGCCGAACTGTTGCCGCTCAACGCGCTCGGCAAGGTTTTCAGGTCTTGGGCGCGGAACAATGCGGGGCAGGGCGGCGACAGCAACCTCCACCTCTGGCGCTTCGGTGCGCGGTCGCACCGGCGGAACCGACTTGGGCTTGCCCGCATAGATCAAAATGCCGTCCGGCGAAAAACTGCCCTGCGCCGAAGGGATCGTGCGGCCATTGTCGTCAAGCTCGACAACCGTGCCAAGCGCAACCGGCGGCAGCATCTCGCCCGGGCTTTGGTCGCGGGCGCCGACAATCTCGGGAAGAGCGATCGCATCAAGCGATGCAAGAACCGGCTCAATCGACGCGATGTAAAGGTTATCGAGGTTCTCTTCCTGCGGCTCAGGCGCCGGGTCGGGTGGCAAGACCCAAACACCTGTTCGCGCATAGATCGCCCCGGCCTCGTCAGCGTCCGGCAAGGCAAACGCCGGGTCGGGAACCTGCGGGGCCGGCTCTGCATCGACCGTAGCTTCAAGGCTGGGAAGCTCGATCGGCGCGATCTGCGGGCCCGGTTCAATCGCCTCTTGCGGGTCGGCCATTGCCAGCTCTATCGCGGCCTCATCGGCTGCGGCTTCGGGGTTGTCAGCAACGACTGGATCCTGACGGAAGAAAAGCTCGGTAATGCCGCCCGAGACAAAGCTGGACGACCAAAGCGCCACCGCCGCCAGAAAGGCCAAAAGGATCGCCGTCAGGATAAGCCCAAGGTAACGGGGTTTGCCGCGCTGCGATGCCTTCTTGCGCGCGCCAAAGACGGTCAGCGCCTCGGCCTCATCCGCAGGTGGGGAAAGCCGCCCTTCGGCAGAGGAATAAACCTTGGCCGCTTTCGGTGCGGCTTTGGCCGGGGGCTCGTCCGCGGTCTTCTTTGCGATGGGCGCCGCAGCGCCATTGGTGCCCTTGGCAGCGCTGCCAAGACGCGCGGCCAAAGGCGCAACCGGCGGCGTTACCGGCCCGGCGTCGCCATTTTCAAGGACAAGCGTATCCTTCTTGTCCAGCGGCGGCGGCGGCACCGGAACACTGCGTTTGCCCGGCTCTGAACCCTGCGTCGCGCCACTGGCCACAGCTTCCTTTGGCGTCGCCTTTTCGGCCGCTTCCGGCTTGGCCGTGGGCGCCCCGACCGGAACAAAGGAAATCCGCGCGGGCGCCGAAACCGTTATCTCGGGCGCATTTGGCGATGCTGCCGAGCCATCGGTGTCTTCGCGGCGCGTTTGAAAGGTTGAGGTGAAAGTGGGGCGCTTGGCGTCTTCTTGGGATGTCTCCGCCGCGCTTTCGTCGCTTTCGCCCGCATCCGGCTTGGCGGGCTTTGCGTTTCCAAGGACGACGATCCTTTGGGTGTCACGATCCACCACTTCGGCGCCATTGAGAACCGTGTCAGCCGCCTTGGCGAGGCCAAAGAAAGGCTCCCCGCGGAAACTGTCGCCCTCGGGCGTTGCAACAAAGCTGACCGGGTTGAACTTGTGACTGACCGCGAAACTCTCTGCTTCGGCCAGAGTTTCAAGCGCAACGGCCGCCACGGCGCAGATATCGCCCGAGGCGTCCCAATCAAAGGCCAGCTCATCAATCGCATAAGGCGTCAGCCCATCGAGCGAGCCGCGAATTTGCTCATAGCGCTCTGCATCCGAAGGCCCCGGGGCGGTGACGCTGGTATAAAGGATCTGCGAGTTGGGGATCACCAGTTTGCAGGCAAGCCTGCCCGCATCCAGCGAGTTCGCCGTCTTGCGCATGACGCGCAGTTTTTCGTCAATTTCGGGGTCATCCAGAGACACCGAATCCACGCGCTGCCAACCACCGGGAACCCGGTGCAGCAAGCTGATCCCGTCATGGGAAAAGTTTAGGGCGAAACTGGGCTTCATTCCTCAACGGCACTTTTGTTCTGTAGGCATCGCGTGGCGGTTCGCGACACGCCAACTCTAATGCAGGACGGGCGTTGTGGAAAGAGTTCGCTCAAGTTCCGGGCGCACAACCAAGGATTTGCTTCTGCGGTGCGTCTTATGTCTGATCAAGGCGTAAATCATTGGAGGGTTCCATGCGCATTCTTTTAGTTTTCCTTTTCCTGTTCCCTGCCACCCTTTGGGCCGAAGCCGCCCCACCAACCATAACGGCAACCGGTGAGGGCCGGGTTGCAGTCGCGCCTGACATGGCAACGATCTCGGTCGGTGTCACAACACAGCAAAAGACCGCCGCCGCCACGCTGGCCGAAAACAACAAGGCGACAGCCGCGGTTCTTGAGCGGCTGAAGGCCGACGGCGTCGCACCCCGTGATCTGCAGACAAGCGGCCTGTCCCTGTCTCCCTTGTGGGACCGCCAGATCAGCCAAAGCAGCCAGAACAACCCACCAAAAATCTCTGGCTATGTCGCTTCCAACACGATCGTTGTGCGCCTGCGTGATCTGGCAAAACTGGGCGAAATCCTTGATTCTACAGTGGGTCAGGGCGCAAATCAGTTCAACGGGCTAAGCTTTGGCCTGCAAGATCCCAAGCCGTCAGAGGATGCCGCGCGCCGCGCTGCCGTTGCTGACGCGATGGCGCGCGCGCATCTTTATGCCAGCGCCGCCGGCGTCAGATTGGGGCGGATCTTGTCGATCAGCGAGCCGTCCTCGCGCGCCGTCCCCGAGATGGCAATGGCGCGAATGGCGGCCTCTGATGGTGTGCCCATCGCCGAAGGAGAGCTGTCCATTTCGGCGCAGGTCACGATTGTTTTTGCAATCGCGGCCCACTGATTTTTGGCCGACCGGGACAAGTTGTCAGCGGTCGGCCATTGACCGTCAGTGCGCGGCTTTGGCCAAAGCCTGATCCAGATCGGCGATCAGATCGTCGGCATCTTCGATACCGATGGACAGACGCACCGTGTTCGGCGCAGCGCCCGCGGCGGCCTGCTGTTCGGCGGTAAGTTGCCGATGCGTGGTCGAAGCGGGGTGGATGATCAGCGAACGCGTGTCCCCAAGGTTGGCGACGTGGCTGAAAATTTCCAGACTGTCGACCAGCTTGATGCAGGCGTCATACCCGCCCTTGACCGCGAATGTGAAAAGCGCCCCGGCGCCGCGCGGACAGATCGTTTTGACCCGGTCGAAGTAGGGCGAGGATTTCAGGCCCGCGTAGGTCACAAAATCGACCCTTGGATCGGCCTCAAGCCAGCCCGCGATCTTCTCGGCGTTCTGAACATGCCGCTCCATCCGCAGCGAAAGCGTTTCGATACCCATCAGCGTATAATGCGCCGCCTGCGGGTTCATCGTCATGCCCAGATCGCGAAGTCCAATGGCGATGCTGTGGAAGGTATAGGCCAGCGGGCCAAAGGTCTCATGGAACTTCAAACCGTGATAGGCAGGCTCTGGCGCCGAAAGGGACGGAAATTTGTCGGACGCGGACCAGTCGAACTTGCCGCTATCGACAACAACGCCGCCTGTGACCGTGCCGTTTCCTGTCAGGTACTTTGTCGTGGAATGTACCACCAGCGTCGCGCCATGCTCGATCGGGCGGCAAAGGTAGGGCGTGGCCGAGGTGTTATCGACGATCAGCGGAACGCCAGCGTCGTCCGCGATCCCGCTGATTGTGTCCAGGTCGGTGACATAGCCGCCGGGGTTGGCAATAGATTCGCAGAACACCGCGCGCGTGTCGTCGTCGATGGCCGCTTTGACCGCGTCCGTGTCGTCAAAATCGACGAACCTTGCGGCCCAGCCAAAGCGCTTGATCGTCTGGCTGAACTGGGTGACCGTCCCGCCGTAAAGACGTGTCGATACGACAACGTTGCGCCCCGGGGCCATCAGCGGGAAAAGCGCCATGATCTGCGCGGCATGTCCAGATGAACAAGCCGCCGCACCCACGCCGCCTTCAAGCGTTGCAACACGCTCTTGCAGGACTGCGATCGTGGGGTTGGTCAGGCGCGAATAGATATAGCCGACCTCTTGTAGGTTGAACAAAGCCGCAGCGTGATCGGCATCGCGAAACACATAAGCTGTTGTCTGGTAGATCGGTGTCTGGCGGGCACCGGTCGCAGGGTCGGGCCTTGCTCCAGCGTGAATTTGAAGCGTGTCAAATCCATAGGTCGGGGTATCGGACATCCGTTGTTCCTTTAAAATTGGGCACCGTTTCGTGCCCGCGTCTCTATTAGTGCGACATTCAGACTACGGTATTCGGTTTCGCTTGAGAACTGTCGCCGCGCTATTTTTCGGCGCTGCGGGTTTCAGGCCGGATCAGCGCAGCCACAGATTTTCGCGCTTGATCCGGTTTCTGATCGCCTGTTCGCGTCTGGGCAGGTTGCTCTGATCAAAAAGCGCGCGCACTTTTGCGCCCTTGTTTTGATAGACCATTTTCTTGATCGGCTCGTATTCCTTGAGAACTTTCTTGATCTTGTTGGGCGTGGCAACATCCGACAGCGCCGCGATGACCGCATCGCTTTCGCGCGCGAACAGGAGCGGGAAAAGGCGATAGTGGCAGGTGACCGACCCATCCAAAAGCCCATCCGGAACAGTGCCCCGCCCGCCGCCAAGGGCGTGGATCACAAGCGGAAGCGCGACCTGATCCAGCCACGGCTGCATGGTCTGGCAAATAAGCTCTTCTGGTGGATCGTCGCGAATGGCGCAGGCATATTCGAGGAACAGATCGCCAAACTTGCGCGGGCAATCGCCAAAGAACCAGCCAGCGTTGAAGTAGAGATACCGCTGCCAGTATTCGTCAGGTTGGGACAGATCCAGCGAGCTTTCGAAATCCAGCCCGAACTTGTCATAAAGTGACTTCCAGATCTGGCTGTAGCCGGGGCCGTAAAGCTCTATCTGCGGCCATGTGCCTTCGCGCCGCATCGACGCGCTGGGGCGCGAGAAGTCAAAGGGGATATCCGTCAGATCCGCCGTCACAAGCGTATCGCTGTCAAAGAAGACGAAAGGCTCGCCTTCCGGCAGGACCGATAGCCCCTCGATCTTGTTGCCATATGGATAGCTCTGCCCGAACTGGCGGCTTTCAAAGCCGATCACCTCGGCGTCCATCTGGGCCAAAAGCTCATAAACACTTTCCGCGCCGATACGCGGATCACCGGGCCAAAGCGGGCCGGGCTGGGGTTCTGCAACAATCAGGCGCCCTTTGAAGCCGGGCGAAAACCGACGCAGCGAGGCTGCAAAAAGCGCGGCCTCATAGCCGATACGCCCCGATTGCCCCACGATCATGATGTTAAAATTCTGGCGCCCGTCAGATTTTGTCGCCATGTCACCTTGCCTGTTAACCGCTTTACCACTCTGCCATGTTGCGACCGGCAGTTGTCGCAAACAGTAATAGCCGGATTGCCGGGGCGCGCAAACTTTGAATTGTCTTGAAAGTGGCGCAAAAGCGAAGTGCCCGCAGCGCCGGTTGGACGCTGCGGGCGCAAAATTGCAGGTTAGCCTAGCAACAACCCCGGAAGGTAGAGGACGATCGCAGGGAAGGCCACGAGGCCCGCAATGGTCGCCGCATCCGCGACAAAGAAGGGCGCCGTGCCGCGAAAGACATCCTGAACCGAAATATCGGGGCGCACGCCGGCGACCACGAAACAGTTAAGCCCGATGGGCGGCGTGATCAGACAAAGCTCTGCCATCTTGACCACGATAATGCCGAACCAGATCGCGCATTCCACCGAGGTCATTCCAAAGGCGCTATCCGCCGCCGAAACACCCTCGCCGCCGTTCAGGGCGATGATGGCCGGAAACACGATCGGAAGCGTCAAAAGCAGCATGCCGATTGCGTCCATGAACATGCCCAGAACCGCATAGGCCAGAAGGATGAAGATCAGCGTGATCATCGGCGACTGATCGAGCCCGGAAATCCAGTCCGAAAACGCGCCCGGAAGATCGGCAAATCCAAGAAAGCGCACATAGATCAGAACGCCCCAGATGATCGTGAAGATCATCGCGCTAAGCTTTGCGGTCTCAAGAAGCGCCGATTTCAACTCGGGCCAGCGCATTCCCCTGTAGACGGCGATAGAGAAGACAAGGAAGGCCCCAAGGGCGCCGCCCTCGGTCGGGGTGCCCCAGGCGTCGCCGCCAAAGGGGTTGTAGATGAAGAAGATGATGATGATCACGACCAGAAGGATCGGCAAGGCGCCGGGAAGCGACTGAAACCGCTCAGCCCAGGTAAAGCCGGTGACGGGGGGGCCAAGCTTCTTCCAAAAGACCGCCATGCCGATGACAAGGGCGGCATAGATCAGGGCAGAGAAGGCGCCCGGAATGAAGCCTGCAAGCAAAAGCGCGCCAACGTCCTGTTCCACGATGATGGCGTAGATCACCAGAATTGCCGATGGCGGGATCAGCGAGGCGAGCGTTCCAGCCGCTGCAACCACGCCGGCCGCGAACCGGCGGTCGTACCCGACTTCAAGCATCTCGGGGATGGCGATACGCGCAAAGACGGCCGAGGTCGCAACCGAGGCGCCAGAAACAGCCGCAAAACCGGCCGTGGCAAAGATCGTCGAGACCCCAAGGCCGCCCGGCAACCAGCCGACCCAGCGTTTGGCGGCCGTGAAAAGGGCCTTGGTCAGGCCAGCGTAGTAGGCCAGATACCCGATCAGGATGAAGGTCGGGATCAGCGAAAGCGCTTGCGAGGTGACCTTTGAATGCGGCACTTGGCCCGCGGTCTTGGTCGCCACGGTCAGCGCCCAGCCAAAGTCGGCCGGATCGTAGCCCTTCTTGGCCCAGAAAATCCACACCAGCCCGACAACACCAGCTATGGCCGCAGCAAAGGCCACGCGGGTGCCGATCAACACCATGATGAACATAATGCCTGTGACGGCCAGTCCGATATCAATTGGTTCCATTTTGCGTGTCTTTCAGGCGATAGGGCGAAGGCGGGCGTGCGCCGGCCTCCGGCGGGGATATTTTTTCCACAAAAAAGGAGCGGGAAGCGAAATTCGTGCCGTGCTCATCGTGCGTCGTCCTCAAAGCCCGAGACCGTTTCGGCCTCATGTGCGGCTTGGGTTGCAGCGTCTTCGATAAGCGGTACGGCGACGGGTGTGGCGTCATTTCGGGCAAAGGCACGGCCATAGCCCCAAAGCTGAAGCACAAAGCGCAGGCTGAGGACCGAAAAGGCCAGCGGGACCAAAAGCTTTCCGGGCCAGAGCGGCAGCGCGATATCCATAGAGCTGTCGCGCGACCAAAGCGGCGCGCCAAAGTCGAAGCTGCGCTGAAAGTGCGCCCAGCTGCCCCAGACGAGCAGCAGCATCAAAACGAGCATGAAGAACACCGAGACAAACTCGGCCGCCCAAAGCGCCCGGCCGCGCAGGCGTCCCACAAGGATGTCCATCCGGATGTGCCCGCCATCGCGCTGGGTATAGGCGATGCCCATGAAAGCAATCAGCGGCATGGCCTGTTCAATCCAGTCCACATAGCCGGGCAGGGGAGAGTTGAAAGCGTTGCGCCCGCCAACCGAAAACACGGCAAGACACATAAGCGCAAAGACACCGATCCCGGACAGAAGCGCGAAGAAGCGTTCGACCCGGTAGAGGGACTGATCGAGGATACTAAGAGTTGAGCCGTCTGTCAGGACGGACGAATGACCCGCCATGGGCGTTCTCCTGCTCGAAGGATTGCGGCCGCCGCCTTTGCGGGGCGGCGGCCGTGGGATGGGCCAATTAGTTGGCGATCATTCCTGTCACCAGATCATAAAGTTCCTGCGCGGGCAGGCCTTTGGCCGAGTTGTCGGCAATCCACTGAGCCGCAACGGGGCCAGCAGCCGCCTTGCGGAACTCGGCAAGCTCTGCCTCGGTATAGGTGATCTGTTCAGTGCCTTTTTCAGCAAGCTTCTTTTCCCAGGCGTCCATGGTCTTGGAGTTGTAGTTGGACACGTAGTGGGCAAGCGCCTCGTCAACCGACCCCATAAGCGCATCGCGCTCGGCATCTGTCAGCGAGTTCAGCGCGTCTGTGTTCACAACGACCGGGCAGTTGACCGTGCCGGGGTTCAGGTTCGTCGTCCACCAGTTGGCAGGTTCAATCGTGCCAAACGACAGATGCGCATGCGGAGCAAAGGCGACCGATTTCACAACGCCGCTATCGAGTGCCTGACGGGCCTCTGAGGATGTAACCGAAGTCGGCACGGCGCCCAGAAGCGACAGCGCATTGCCAACGCCGCCAACGGCGCGGACGGTCAGACCGTCAAAGTCGGCCAATGTGCGCGGGGCTGTACCAACGCCGGCGATGTTGTACTGCGGCAGCGGCGAAGGCATCAAAAGCGTGGCGTTCCAGCGCGCCAGATCGGCAACCGTGGCCGGGTGCTGATAGACCGCCTGCGAAAGCTTGATCTCTTGCTCAAGGCTTGAAACGCCAAGGAACGGAAGCTCCATCACGGTGATCGAGGGGTTCTTGTCGCGGTGATAACCAGCGCAGAACTGCGCCATTTCGAAAGCGCCGATCGAGATACCATCAAGGTTCTCGCGGTTCTTGGAAAGGCCACCGTAGCTGATGTTCAAAGTGAACTCGCCGTTGGTCTTTTCCGAAACCAGTTCGGCCAGCTTTTCGACATGCTCGGTAAAGGCGCGGCGCTTGCCCCAAAGCGAAACGTTCCACTCAGTTGCAAGGGCTTCACCGGCAAAACTGAAGGTTACCGCCGCAACCGCGGCAGCATTGAGTATGGATTTCGTCATAATTTCCTCCCTGACGTGCAGGCCTATAGGTCGGTCTGCTTCCGGGCGCAGGATAGTATTACAACGCGCGCAACCCCAAGGAATAAATCCGCAAGGCCAAGGTGCGGGGTCCCTGCGGAAATCCGCAGGGCGCCAAAAAGGGAAGGTTTCTTTAAAGAAGCTGGTCTTTTGACAGGCCCAGCTTGACGATCTTTTCGTTCAGGGTGCGCCGGCCGATGCCCAGTGCCTCGGCAACATTGTCCATCTGCCCGCCGTGCACCTTCAGCGCTTTTGCGATCATCAGCCTTTCAAAGCTTGCCACCGCCTCGCGCAGGGTGCCGGGCATGTCCGCGACAGCTTCGGTCCCGTGTATCGCATCGTGAACCGACCCACGCCCCGCCCGCGCCTGAAGCAGCCTGCGTTCGGCCACATGGCGCAGCTCGCGCACGTTGCCGGGCCAGCCATGCGCCAAAAGGGCGGCATTGTCCTGCGTCGACATCGCTGGCGGCGGTGTCTCGTAAAGCTCTCCGTAATGGGCGACGAAATGGGCAAAAAGGACGGGGATATCCTCTTTGCGCTCAGATAGGGGCGGCATGTTCAGAACAAAGGTGTTCAGCCGGAAAAGGAAGTCCTGACGAAAGCCGCCTTGCTCTACGGCGGCATCAAGGTCTTCGTTAGAGGCCGAAAGGAAGCGCACATCGGCCATCAGGGCGCGATCCTCGCGATTTGGCTCTCCCTCGCGCATCTCAAGGATCCGCAGAAGGCGCGCCTGAACTTCGGGCGGGCAGGTTCCGACCTCATCAAGGAAAAGCGTGCCGCCATGGGCGCGTGTCAGCACGCCTTCGGGGCCGAACATCGCCTCTTCAAACCCGTCCTGGGCCAGCGTGGCGCAGTTGACCGCAACAAAGGGGCCTTGGGCGCGCGGGCTAAGGTCATGGATCGCATGGGCCACAAGTTCTTTTCCGGTGCCCGTGGGGCCCAGAAGAAGAACGGGCGCGGCGCTATCGGCAAGCGACAGGATTTCGTCGCGAAGATGGATGATTGCCGGGCTGTCACCCAGAAGAACGCGGTCAAGACCTGCAAGCTGGGACAGCCGCTGGCGCAGGCGGTCGGCGTCCCGGGCAAGGCGCCACTGTTCGGCCGCATGCTGAAGCGCCGTTAACAGGCGCCGCGGATCAAAGGGCTTTTCCAGATAACTGTAGGCGCCGTTTTGCATCGCCGCGACGGCCGAGGGGATATCCCCATGTGCAGAGATCAGAACCACCGGCGGCCCGTTTTGTTTTTGCACTGCCTCCAACAGGTCCATCCCGCCCATCTTTGGCATGCGCACGTCGCTGAGTATGACATCGGGCGGCTCTTGCGAGATGCGGGCCGTGGCCGCAAGCCCGTTGGAACAGCTTTCCACAAGCCAGCCCGCCCGATCCAGAAGATGTTCCAGCGATTGGCGCATCTCGCGGTCGTCATCAACGACCAGTGCGCGCAGTGCCATTGTGCGGTTCATGCCTTAGACGCCTCCTATCAGCGGAACGAGCATATCGAAACTTGCGCCGCCACCCTGGCGCGTTTCAGCCCGAAGCGATCCGCCGTGATCTTCAAGAATTGCCGCCGATATCGACAGGCCCAGCCCCATGCCTTCGCCCGAGGGTCTGGATGTGTGAAACGGCTCTCGCAACTCGTCAATACTCAGATTGCCAAGCCCCGGACCGCGATCCTTGACCGAAATGATCGCAAACCCATCGGCAGTGGTCATTGTCACGGCAAGCTCGCTTGCGCCGTTTTCCTGCATCGCCAGATGGGCGTTGCGCAGAAGGTTGACCAGAACCTGTTCCAGCCGCAACCGATCGCCGCGCACGGTCACGGGCGCGCCCGGCAATTCAAGGCTTGGCTGAATTCCCGCCGCATCCAGATCATGCCGTACCAGCCCAAGCGCGCCATCAATGACGCGTTCAAGGTCGACCTCATCGGCCTGCGTGCCGCCGTCGGTGGCAAAAAAGCGCAATTGGCGCGTGATATGCTCCATTCGCGCAACCAGCCCGCCAAGCCGGTTCAGAAGCGTCAGATCACTGGGCGCGGCGCCGATCTCTTCGGCCGTCAGATAGGTGCGCATGGCCGATATCGGTTGCCCAAGCTCATGCGTGACCGAAGCGGCAAGGCGCCCCAGCGCAGCAAGGCGGCTGGCGCGGTCCAGTTCTGACTGCGTGCGCGCCAAACGACGCTCGGCCGTGCGCCGGTCCTCGATCTCTTTCTCAAGCCGCCGGTTGATCGACCGCAGCGCCGCCCGGTCAGCCTGTGATATCCGCAGGGCCTGCCGAACCCGCCGCGCCCGGATCAGAAGATACCCAAGGAAAGCGCCAGCCAATAGCGCCGCCATGGCAAGGGCCGTCAGGATCGCGCGTTGCTGGATCGGAGCGTTCTCTGTCAGAAAGTAAAGGCTCCAGCCAAGGCGGGGCAGGGGCGTTTGCACGGTAAGATACCCGCGCGAGTCCAACCGCACATCGCCCTCTCCATCGCTCGTCCAGTCGAGCGGGGCAAGCGGCTCTTCCCCGAACTGGCGCGCCGCGCTGACGGCTGCGCGCCTTGCCTCTGACAAGGGTGACAAAGTGCGGTAGCGCAGCCGCTGGTCCGACGCCAGAACGATCACCCCATCGGCGTTTGCCACGAAAACCTTTTCGCCCGGCGTGTCCCAGACCTGCGCCAAGGCGCCCAGGTCGATCTTGATGGCGACAACACCGATGATGCCTTCGCCATCCGGTCCCGGAACGCCGGCAGAGATAAAGTACCCCGGCCGGGACGTGGTCGCGCCGATGGCAAAGAACTCTCCCTGACGCCCTTCCATCGCCGCCTTGAAATAAGGGCGAAACCCGTAGGATTGGCCAAGGAACGTCAGCGGCTGTTCATAGTTCGAAGCCGCAACAGTCAGCCCCGTTTTGTCCATGACATAAAGCGCCTCGACGCCCGCGCGGCGCGCAAATTCGGCCAGGCGCGCGTTCAGACGCTCTGGCGCCGCACCGGCCACGGCCGCGCGGATACCGGGATCTTCGGCAAGGACAAACGGCAGATGCTGAAACCTGTCCAGCGCCTCGGCGAGCACTGCTTCATACAGCCGCGCGCGAACGCTTGCGCGGTCAAACTCGGCGCGTTTGAATGCCGAAAAGGACAGGCTGTAGGCGGACCAGCACAGCAAAAGCCCCAGCGCCGCCAAGGCAGCGGCGCGCCAGTAAAGGCGTTGGTTGATGTAAAATCTGGCTTTGGCGCGATCCATCCCGCTTTGTGAAGGTCAGACGCCCGGATTGTCAAACCGCTGATGCCCCCCGGGCCGCATTCCGGGCCGCGCCTACCGCGCGGCGGGCAGTCGCATCATGCGGATCGTGTCACTTCCATCCCCAAGGGGCTGCGTCCATGCGATGTACACACTTTCATGCGTCGCCGCGATGCGCGGGAAATTGATGGGGTTGTCTTGGGTACTCAAAGTCAGCCTTTGGGTGCTGAGACATCCATCGGCATTTGCCCGGCAGACCATCAGCGCCTCGCCTTCATCCGGCCACTCGACCCACGATACAAGCGCGGTTCCGTCATCCAGCATCAACGCATCGACCCGGCCGGCAGGCTGGCCAAGATCAATCCGGGCGGCATTTCCAAAGCTGGCTCCTTTGTCACCCGAAAACGCCACCTTCACCGCCGGTATATCGCCCGCGCCGGTAAACCAGGCCACCACAACGTCCTGCCCGCGCGATGCGATTGCTGGCCCATTGACCGGGCATCCGGGGATTTCCCAGTTGTCCTGATGGACAGTTTCAGGATCCGACCAGCGCCCGCCGACCATCCGCACGACAGAGATATCGCGTATCTCTGCCTTGGTGCGGTCGCGGTAGGCAACGACCATCTCGTCACCCACAACCGCCGCAGAGGTCTGGCAGCATGAGCATGTCGTGAAATCAACGGGGATGTCGGGGCCCACGGTGCCATCCGAAGAAATGACGGCCGAGCGAAGTTGCATCATGCCATCGGACGCGCCCGCCTCGATCAACGCACCCTCATACGCCCGCCCATCAAGCCAAACCGCGATCACCTTCTCACCAAGGGGCGCCAAGGTGACAAATCCATGCTGGGCTTTCGTCCCATCGCGATGGGGCGCGAAAGGCGCGCTCCAGCTTTCGCCATCGTCTTTCGACAGCGCGATGTTCACATCGTATGAATAATCCGCCTCGCTTGAACGCGTCAGCCAATGCACAATCATCGTGCCGTCAGAAAATTCCGCAACCGAAGGAAAGTCGGCCCAGTTGACGAACAGATCGCGGGGCGCCGCAACCGTGCGCGGCGCGCCCCAGCTTTCACCGCTCAGCACAGCGACTTTGACGGCAAAGGCGCCCTCAGCGCCTTCTGTCCAACTCATCAAAAGCCGCCCGTCGCGCGCGGCATACAAATATGGCTCTCGCGCGCCCGGGCCGACCGGAAGGGTGACGTCCCTGAAACCGGCCAGTTCCTCAGCATGCGCCGAGGCGGCGATCCCAATCAGAGCTGCGAGAAATGCGATGAGTTTCAACATCCCTGAAAGATAGCTCAGGTTGGGCAAGAAGAAAGGCTTTTGAGGGCGCGGCGCAGGTTTGATACCAAAAAGGCCCGGCGGCGCCTGCCGCGCTTTAAGTCTTTGGTTTTGGAGAGAATGGTGGGCGACCCTGGAATCGAACCAGGCGTGCGTCTCCGCGAGGGAGTTACAGTCCCCTGCCACACCTTGCGGCCTGTCGCCCTAAACTCGGCCTGCCTAATGCGGTGTTTTTCCGGCGTCAATACGAAAAGGTTTTCGTTTTCGTGATTTCGCCGGGTTTGCGGCCAGCGGAAGCCAGTGCCGCCTTGTGGGGCCGCCAAGGCGGGCGAATATGACCTTGTTGCGCGCCCCCGGTGCGTGCAAAAGGTCAGGATCGATTGAAAGGTTGGAACAATGGCGCCGCGAGACAGCAAGAAACCCAAGTGGGTTGTCGAAAAAGAACGCAGCAAACGCGCGGGCGCGGCCGAAACCATATGGCTTTTTGGCCTGCATGCGGTGCGCGATGCCCTGATGAACGCGCGGCGCGAGAAACTGCGCCTTGTTCTGACCAAGAACGCCGCCGATCGTCTGGCGGATTGTCTTGATGGCTGCGGGATTGAGCCTGAGATCGTCGATCCGCGCAAATTCACCGCCCCCCTCGATCCCGGATCGGTGCATCAGGGCGCAGCGCTTGAGGTCAAGGCGCTGAACTGGGGTGATCTGGCGCAGGTCTGTCTGTCGGGCGCGGCAACCCCGCCAGTCGTCGTCCTTTTGGACCGCGTTACAGACCCCCACAACGTCGGCGCTGTTCTGCGTTCTGCCGAAGTTTTTGGCGCCAGCGCCGTAATCGCCCCGCACCGCCATTCGGCGCCCGAAACCGGGGCGCTGGCCAAAACCGCCTCTGGCGCGTTGGAACGTCAGCCCTATTTCCGCGTCAAGAACCTTGCGCAGACCATGCAGGACCTTCAGGCGATGGGGTTCGTGCTGATCGGCCTTGATGGCGAGGCGGACGAAAGCCTTGGCGCGCGTCTGGGCCAGCTGGCCGCGCGGCCCATTGGCCTTATGCTTGGGGCAGAAGGGCCGGGGCTTCGCGAGAAGACCAAGGAAACCTGCGACCACCTTGCCAAAATCCCGGCCGCAGGCGGATTTGGCTCTCTCAACGTGTCGAACGCGGCGGCGGTCGCCCTTTACGCAGCGGCTCAGCGCTGACCCCGGCCATATAGCTCTGAAACATTTCACCGCCCGTTTTCACGTCTTGGCGAGAGGGCTTAACACGCGCGCCGCCACTGTGCATCTTCATGGCCAAGAGTTGTTGAACCAGTTCATTGGAGAATGCCATGTGGAACCGCCGCGAATTCATCAAACTTGGCGCAGCCGCCGCGATCCTTGCAACCGCCGGGCCGGCCATCGCTAAAGAACCTGTCGTCTTCACCCGCGATGGGCTGGCCATCGGCGGCTACGATCCCGTGGCCTATTTCACGCAAGAGAAACCCGTTCAGGGCAGCGCCGAGTTCACCTCGGCCCATGATGGGGCCGTATTTCAGTTCTCATCAGCCGCCAACAAGGCCCTCTTTGATGCCGATCCGGGCGCCTACGCCCCGCAATACGGCGGCTATTGCGCCTATGCGGTGGCCAACGGCTATACCGCCAAGACGGAACCCGAGGCCTGGACCATTGTTAACGGCAAGCTCTACCTCAACTATTCCACAGGTGTGCGCCGGACATGGAAAAAGGATATTCCGGGCAATATCGCCTCGGGCGACGCCAATTGGCCGGCCGTTTTGAAATAGCGGGTGTTTCCGCTCTGTTCACAACTTTCTTACATCCTCTTTAAACTGGGTCTCAGGGGCTTATGTCTTTGAGGAAGCTTGTGATCGGAACATCCTAGCTTCTCTTCACTGTCCCTCGTTCCGCACTGGCGCCCGGCCTTTTTGACCGGGCGCTTTTTTGTCCGCGCCGGTCGGTGTATGGGGGGCATATGACAGAGTATTCAGATCAGCTTTTGCGCGACATCCTCCGCCGAATGCAGGTGGTGGCTTGTGTTGGAATTTCCACCAATCCGGTACGTCCCAGCTATTACGTTGCGCGCTACCTGTCCCTGAAGGGCAAAACCATCATTCCGGTCAACCCGGCCTATGAGGGTCAGTCGCTCTTTGGGCACGAAATTATGCCCGATCTTTCCTCGGTGACAGAGCCGGTCGATATGGTGGACATCTTTCGGCGGTCCGAATTTGTCGGCCCCATCGTGGATGAGGCGCTGGAGACGCTGCCATCGCTACGTGTGATCTGGATGCAGATCGGCGTCGAAGACCCCGCCGCAGCCGCCCGCGCCGAAGCGCGCGGCGTAACCGTCATTCAGAACCGCTGTCCCAAGATCGAGTATCAGCGCCTTTTTGGCGAATTGCGCATGGGCGGGTTCAACACCGGCATCATCTCGTCGAAACTGCCCCCGCAGTAGCCGTTGCAGGTCAGCCGCCACGCGCCTTAGCCTTGCCGAGGGAAAAACCTGTCCGGCAGGCCCAAAGCGTTCAGCGCCCCGTCATAGACGCGTGACACGAACGACGCCCCGCGCATGATCGGCGCCCAAAGCATCAACCGAAGCAGCGCCGCAACAATGGCGGCAACGCCGAATGAGCCGACCATGTCCAGCGGCCAGTGAACGCCCAGAAAGACGCGCGACCAAGCAACGCCCAATGCCGCGCTCAAAGCCAGCGCCCAAAGCGCCCGGCGCGCCCCGCCCAGCAATAGGGCGAGTGCCAGCGCAAAAAGAACGGTCGCATGATCACTTGGAAAACTGGCCTCGGGCAGATGGGCAACAAACTGATGCCCGATCCCGACCTCGAACGGGCGCGGATGATACCAAAGGCCGGCAATGGTGAAGTTCACGCCAAGGGCAACAATTGCGGTAATGCCGGCAAAGAAAAGCCGCTGGCGCAACGCAACGCCGCCCCTGATCCAGCCAAAGACAAGGCCGGCAGCTGCAAGGTAGATCAGCCAGCTGGCAAGAAACCGTGCAACGAAGAGAAGGTAAAGGTTTGGCGCCGCAGGTGCATTGATCGCCTCAAAGGCCAGCCGGTTCCATGTCTCAAACAACGAATGACCCTTTTGCGCGCGAAAAACGGTTTTGCAGAATGATACCCGCAAGTTAGGTGCATCGGCGCGCCGCTACAAGGTGGCAGCGGGGCCCTTGGCCTAGCGGGCCGCTTTTTCGTCCAGCCCCGAAGTGCCCTCGCGCCGCTCAAGCTCTTGCAGGACATCATCTAGCGTCACATCCCGCGAGGCCAACATCACCAGCAGATGGTACAGAACATCCGCGGCCTCTGCCGTCAGCTTTTCGCGCTCGCCCTTGACGGCCTCGATGATCGCCTCGACGGCTTCCTCGCCAAACTTCTCGGCGCATTTTTCCGGCCCCATCGACAAAAGCTTGGCCGTCCACGATGCGCCGGCATCCGCGCCGCGCCGCTCTTCGATTGTCTGGGCCAGACGTGTCAGGGCTGTCATGTCATCCTCATCGGTATTCCGGCCGCGGCCATATGCGCCTTGGCCTCGGCGATGGTGTAATCGCCAAAGTGAAAGATCGAAGCGGCAAGAACGGCACTGGCGCCGCCAATGGTCACGCCTTCGACCAGATGATCAAGGTTTCCAACCCCGCCCGATGCAATGACAGGAACGCTGACCGCATCCGATATGGCGCGCGTAAGCGGCAGGTTGAAACCGGCGCGCGTACCATCGCGGTCCATCGAGGTCAGCAAAATCTCTCCGGCGCCTTTTTCGACGACGGTGCGGGCAAATTCGACCGCGTCTATGCCCGTTGCGCGCCGCCCGCCGTGGGTGAAAATCTCCCACCGGCCCGGCTCTACCGTTTTGGCGTCAATGGCGACGACGATGCATTGGCTGCCAAAGCGTTCCGCCGCCTCGGCGACCACGTTCGGATCAGCCACCGCAGCCGAGTTGAAGCTGACCTTGTCGGCCCCCGCCAGAAGCAGTTTGCGCACATCGTGGTGGGTGCGCACGCCCCCGCCAATGGTAAGCGGCATGAAACACTGCTCAGCCGTGCGCGTGGCCAGATCATACATCGTCCCGCGGTTTTCATGCGTGGCGTTTATGTCCAGAAAACAAAGCTCATCCGCGCCGGCGGCATCATAGGCGCGCGCCGCATCAACCGGGTCACCGGCATCGCGCAGGCCAACAAAGTTCACGCCTTTCACAACGCGCCCGTCCTTGACATCAAGACAGGGGATGATGCGGGTTTTCAGCAAAAGTTCAGCCTCCGGCAGGGATGGTGCGGGAAAAGTGAATTCAATCGTTCAGGATGTCCAGCGCCTCGGCCAGATCAATCGCGCCATCATAAAGCGCCCGGCCCGATATCGCGCCAGAGATCACACCGGTTGCCTTCAGTCGCGTCAGATCTTCGATAGAGCTGACCCCGCCCGAGGCAATCACCGGAATGCGCGTGGCACGCGCCAGATCGGCCGTCGCTTCGATATTGGGGCCCTGCATGGCGCCGTCGCGGTTGATGTCGGTATAGATGATCGCCGCAATGCCCGCGTCCTCGAACCGGCGGGCAAGGTCGGTCACTTCAAGTTCGGTGTCCTCGGCCCAGCCCCTTGTAGCCACGCGCCCCTCGCGCGCGTCCAGACCAACAGCGACACGCCCGGGAAAGGCCATTGCCGCCTCGCGCACAAGGGCAGGGTTTTCAACGGCGACCGTGCCTAGAATGACCCGCGCGATCCCCTTGTCGATCCAGCGTTCAATGGTGGCCATATCGCGAATGCCGCCGCCAAGTTGGGCCGGTACATCGATCGCGGCCAGAATATCCTCGACCGCTTGCCCGTTGACGGGCGCGCCTTCGAACGCGCCGTTCAGGTCCACCAGATGCAACCAGGCGCATCCTGCATCCTGAAAGGCGCGGGCCTGGGCGGCGGGGTTGTCATTAAAGACAGTCGCGTCCGACATTTCCCCCTTTAAAAGTCTGACGCAATTGCCATCTTTGAGATCGATTGCAGGATAGAGGATCATTTCATGTCTCTTTCGTAGGCGATTTGGCGCCTTCTGGCATGCCCGCGCAGGGAATGCAAAGATGCTGCGACCCAACGTCAGACTTGCCCAAGCCGTGTTTCAAAGTTCAAACTACCCAAAACCCTGGGAGGAGTTTCCAATGAAGTTAACCAGTCTGGCTATTGTACTTTCGACTTTCACCGTCGGAACGGCCTTCGCCGACCCCCTTGAGGGGATGTGGCGCACCACCAAGGATGACAACGGCAATTCGGGGCTGATTCAGGTTGCCCCCTGCGGCGACAAGCTTTGCGGCAAGCTGGTCAAATCCTATGACGCCAGCGGCAACGAAATGTCGTCAAAGAACATCGGCAAGAACATCATTTCGCAGACCGTCGCCGAAGGCGGTGGTAAGTACAAGGGCAAGGTCTATTCCCCGGACCGCGACAAGACCTATTCGTCGCGCCTGATGCTTAGCGGCGATACGCTGAAGGTTCAGGGCTGCGTCTTTGGCATCTGCCGCGATGGCGGCACATGGATGCGCGCCAAGTAAACCAGCCGCAAGGCCGGTGCCCTAAGGCGCCCAGCTAAGAAAGTTCGAAATAAGCCGGAGCCCAGCGCTCTGGCTTTTTTCTGGGTGGAACTGCGTTCCGATCATCGTGTCACGGCCAACGATGGCGGTGATGTCGCCGCCATAGTCACAATGGGCCAGCCGTTCGGCGTTGTTTTCCACCTGAAAATGATAGGAATGGACGAAATAGGCGTGATCGCCCGTTTCGATGCCTTTCAGGACAGGGTGGGGGGCGTCAACGATCAGATCGTTCCACCCCATATGCGGCACCTTAAGGTCGGGCGCATCCGGCGTGATCCGGGCGACCTGACCCTTGATCCAGTCCAGACCTTCGGTGTCCTTGTACTCACGCCCGACGCTGGCCATCATCTGCATGCCAACGCAAATTCCCAGAAACGGGCGCGCGCGCGTCTCGACCGCTTCGATCAGCGCCTCGTAAAGCCCTTGCCGGCCTGTCAGTTCTTCCTTGCAGTGGGCAAAGGCGCCGTCACCCGGCAGAACGATCCGATCGGCCCGAAGAACATCCTCGGCCCGGTCGGTGACGATGATCTCGCCTGCATCCGTCTCGCGCGCCATCCGCTCAAAGGCTTTGGCCGCCGAGTGCAGATTGCCGCTGTCATAGTCGATAAGCGCCGTCAGCATGGCCCTAAAGCGCGCCCTTCGTGGAAGGGACCGCATCGGCCTTGCGCGGATCGGTCTCGACCGCCTCGCGCAGCGCGCGCGCAACCGCCTTAAAGGTCGCTTCGGCGATGTGGTGGCTGTTGATGCCATGCAGGCGGTCAACGTGAAGCGTTATGCCGCCATGTGTCGACAGCGCCTGAAAGAACTCTCGCACCAGTTCTGTATCGAAAGTGCCGATCTTGGCCGCCGGAATGTCGACGTTCCACACAAGAAACGGGCGCGCCGAAAGGTCCAGCGCGGCCCGAACAAGGCTGTCATCCATCGCAAGGTGGCAGGCGCCATAACGGCGAATACCGCGCTTGTCGCCCAGCGCCTTTGCCAGGGCCTGGCCCAGGGCAATCCCGGTATCCTCAACCGTGTGGTGGTCATCAATGTGCAGATCGCCCTCGGCCCGGACGACCATGTCGATCAGCGAATGGCGTGCCAACTGGTCCAGCATGTGGTCAAAGAAACCCACGCCGGTCTGGTTGTCATAGGCCCCTGTACCGTCCAGGTTAACTTCGACCGAGATATCGGTCTCGGCGGTCTTTCGCGTGATCTTGGCATTGCGCATCGTAAGCACTCCGGTTTGCAAGACAGGTCTATATGCAGAACTCGCGCTTTGGCCAACCCCAAGTTCGTTTGAACAAAACTAGAACAAAATTCGATGCATTTTTAGCAGCCCTTAACGTTTCATGCCGCAAGCTGTTTTCAGACAAGGATATTTGGAGGTTTTGGGCCAATGCTGGTTCTGGTTTTGGAAGAAGATGCCGATCAACGTCATCAGGTTGCGCGCAGGCTTAAATCCGCAGGGTTTGAGGTGATATGCGCGGACCGGATCGAAATGGCGATGGAACTGATCCGCGGTGTCCCGGTGGATGTTCTTGTCTCTGGCGACAAGATCGGCGATCGGTTCACCCTTTCTGTCGCGCTGGCGGCTGAATACTATAACCCGCTGGTTGAAACCATCCTTCTGACCGATGGTTGCGGGCCTGAAACCTCTGAATACTATGACCTTTTGCCATCGCTGCACTATATTCTTGGCCGCCCGGCGACGCCCGAGAAGATCTTGCAATTCGTCAGGCTTGCGGTCGACTTTCAGACATCTGCCTTCAGCGCGCCACTGGCCCGCGGGCTGCCCGAGGCGCAGCAAACATCTGTTGCTGCGGCCTAAGGGCCCCGCGGCTAGTTGGTTATGATCTCTGGCCCCATGATCGCATTGGGTAGAACCGTTGAAATCCACGGAATGTAGGTCACCAGGATCAGGAACACGACAAGGATCATCAGGAAGGGCAGGGAGGCGCGAACAACCGCCATCATCGACATCCCCGCCACCCCGGATGTGACAAAAAGGTTCAGACCCACCGGCGGCGTGATCATTCCAATTTCCATGTTCACGACCATGATGATGCCAAGGTGAATGGGGTCGATACCCAGAGTGATCGCAATGGGAAAGACCAGCGGCGCCACGATGACCAAAAGGCCCGAGGGTTCCATGAACTGCCCGCCGATCAGCAGGATCACGTTGACCACGATCAGGAACATCACCGGACCAAAGCCCGCCGACAGCATCGCTTCGGTGATCTGCTGGGGGATCTGCTCTTCGGTCAGAACCTGTTTGAGGATCAGGGCGTTGGCGATGACGAACATCAAGGTGACCGTCAGGCGCCCGGCCTCAAAGAACGTCTTTCGGGTGTCGCGGTGGAAAAGCGAAGGCACAAGGTACAGCAGGCTTTCGCCGCTGCCACGCAGAAACGCCGAAGTGCCGCCGCCCAGAGAGCGTAGAAAATCGGTGCCCGCGATGCTTGACCGCTCAGCCGCGG
Organism: Paracoccaceae bacterium; assembly: GCA_030148005.1. GTDB lineage: Bacteria > Pseudomonadota > Alphaproteobacteria > Rhodobacterales > Rhodobacteraceae > JASBSV01. Next base: position 198,310 of record JASBUI010000006.1, read on the forward strand.
CGCTGATCGAAAAGACGAAGATGGCCGGGGGAAGAACGCCAAGGGCCAGAATGCCCAAGGCGGTCAGAAGACTGGCAACCACGGCCCCCAGAAAGACAAGCGGCGCGAACCCGATGGATCCTTGCATAAGCGCCGATGTCCCCGTCCAGACGCCCGGCAAGGTCATGGTCACAAGATAGAGCGCAGGCAAAGCCCCGATGATCGCAATCAAGGCCAGTCCGATGGCGCCCCTTTTCTGGGGCATTTTGGACATCGACCAACCGGTCGCCAGCGTCAGAACCACCCAAGCGATCGCCACAAAAAGGCCGACGCTTCGCGGATAGGCCGCATCGGGCAGGGGTGAGGACGCAAAGTAGTGCAGGATGAAGCCGATGATCGCAAAGACCACAACCCGCAGGCCAAGCCCAAAGCTGTCCTTCTCGCCTTTGCGCAGCCACGGCCGATCCGCCAGCGGCCCCATATCGCGGTATACGGTGATGGCGATCAGGAAGGCATAGACCGAAGCGACCGCCGCCGCCTCTGTCGGGGTAAAGGCGCCGCCGTATATACCGCCAAGGATGATCACGATCAGGAACAGTCCAAAGGCGGCGTCCAGCACGGCATTTGCCACCTCTGACCAGCCGACCCAGTCGCCCTTGGGCAGGTCGCGTATCCGCGCAATCACGTAGATGCCGGTCATCAACATGCCGCCCGCAAGCAGCCCCGGAATGACCCCGGCAAGAAACATCCGCCCGACCGACACTTCGACCGCTGCCGCATAGACGACCATCACGATGGATGGCGGGATCAGAATGCCAAGCGTGCCCGCGTTACAGATGACGCCTGCCGCGAACTCCTTGGTATAGCCAACCTGACGCATACCCGCGATGACGATCGAACCGATGGCAACAACCGTGGCTGGCGATGATCCTGAAAGCGCCGCGAACATCATGCAGGCAAAGACCGAAGCAATGGCCATCCCGCCGCGCATGTGGCCCACGCAGGCGATGGAAAAACGGATGATCCGCTGCGCAACGCCCCCCGTCGACATGAAGGACGAGGCAAGAATGAAGAAGGGGATCGCCAAAAGCGTGTAGTGCCCCTCAAAGGCCTCGAACAGCGTGGCCGCGATAGAGGCCATCGAGCTGTCCGAGAAAATCAGAAGAAACAGGATCGACGAAAGGCCAAGCGAGACGGCAATCGGCACGCCGATCAGCATCAGTCCGATGACCATCGAAAATAGGAAGACGACCTGCATCTCAGTTATCCTTAAGCTTGGCGGCAAGGGCCGCACCGGCCTCTTCCACGGCATCTTCAGCTTCATGGCTGACGATGATCATGTCGATTTTTCCGGTCCACACCGCCCAGGTCGCCTGACAGGCGCGCAAAAGCAAAAGCGCCATGGAAAACGGCAGGACGAAGTAGGGAACAAGGCGCGGCAGCTTCTCGTAGTGCTCGCCATCGTTAAAGACATCGGCAAGCCAGCCAAGGCCGGGCGGCACGGGGATGTCTTGCGTCTCATACCAGCCGCGGGGGCGGAATTTTTCCTCGAACCCCATGGGGAACCAGCGCCCCTCTGTCGCGGGAAGGTTGGCGAAGTTTGCCCAGTAGTCCCAAGCGCCCTTCAAAAGGAAAAAGGCGTAGATCACGCAGGCCAGAGCCGCGATCAGCCCCAAGGTGCGCCGCAGTCGCGGGCTTGCCATGTTGACCAGCGCATCAACCCCCAGATGCGCCGACTTTTTCAGGGCATAGGACGCGCCCAGAAGGACCATCCATGCAAACATGAAAACGGTCAGCTCCAGCGCCCAGAGGATATTCGAATTAAAGATGTATCGCGCGATGACATTGGCGAATGTCAGCGCCGTCATCAGCCCCATGAGAACTGCGATGACGTTTTCTTCCAAGTGGTCGATCATGGATCTGGCACCGGTCATCTCGCGTCCTCCGTGAATTCGGGCTTGTGTAGAAACGTGGCCCGCCCATCAGGGCAGGCCACGCAGATCAATGGGCAGGGCCCATTAGTTCATCATGTTGATTTCTTGTGCCTTGGCGATGTTGTCGGCGCCAACGTCGGCCTCGAACTTGGCCCAAACCGGCTTCATCGCGTCAACCCATGCCTGACGCTGCTCTGGTGTCAGCTCACGGATAACGCCGCCCGCTGCCAGAATTGCCTGCTTGGCAGCTTCGTTGGTCTCAAATGCCTTGGCGTTACGCTCTTTGGTCACTTCGCCAAGAATTGTCAGGAACTGCTCGCGCACATCTGCGGGCAGGCCATCCAGCCAGTCAACCGAGGTCACGACGAGATAGTCGATGATGCCGTGGTTGGTTTCGGTTGTGCCGTCCTGAACTTCAAAGAACTTCTTGCCGTAGATGTTGGACCATGTGTTTTCCTGGCCGTCGACAACACCCTGCTGCAGAGCGCCGTAAACTTCCGAAAAGGCCATCTTCTGCGGCGTGGCGCCAATGGCTTCCATCTGCGCAACCAGAACCTCGGAAGGCTGTACGCGGAACTTCAGACCATTTGCGTCTGTCGGCAGGATCAGCGGCTTGTTCGCCGACATCTGCTTTAGACCATTGTGCCAATAGGCAAGGCCCTGAAGGCCGCGCTTTTGCATGCTGTCCAGCATTGCCTGACCGGTGTCAGAGCCCTGGAACGCATCAACCGCATCCATGTTCGCGAACATGAAGGGCAGATCGAACAGGCGGAACTTCTTAGTGAATGTTTCGAACTTGGACAGCGAGGGCGCTGCAAGCTGAACATCGCCCTGAAGCATTGCTTCAAGAACCTTGTTGTCGTTGTAGAGCGTAGAGTTGGGGAAGACTTCCATGCAAGCCTTGCCGTTCATCTCTTCATTGACGCGCTTGGCAAGCAATGTGGCAGCGATCCCCTTGGGGTGCTTGTCGGTGTTCGTGACATGCGCAAACTTGATGACAATCTCGCCCGGCTCGCAGGATGCGAAGGCAAGACCAGGTGTCAGGGTAATGGCCGCGATCGTCGCAGCCTTGAGCAGATGTTTCATCATTTCCTCCCGTGAAACGTCTCGTGCCGGCAAGAACCGGTCGATCTAATGACTTTGCCCTGAATGGCCACGGGAACAAATGGAAAGAAATGCGCCGAAAAATATCAATAATTCTCAATTAGTTGCGAGCCAAAGCTCTGCCTTGCGCGCAAAAACTGTGCGAAATCTCGGACACAGCGCTATGCAAGAACCATCGTTGTGCGATATTCCGCACAAATGAAATCTGACCCCAGCGAATCGCGCGCCCGCAGGCGCCTGCCTGTACTGGCCTTTCTTGCAGGCTATGTATTGCTTGCCGCGCTCGTCGTTGCCGGGGTCTTTCTGGGCTCATTGCGCAGCAACCTTGCCGCACTTGGAAAGACGGGCGAAGTGCGCCTGTCACAGGCGGCGGACCGTTTGCAGGGGCAGCTGGAAAGCTACCGCGAATTGCCGAACTTTCTGGCCCGCCATCCAACCGTCGTTGCGGTGCTGGAAGGACATGAAAATTCCCGCGATGCGAACGAATTTCTTCTCAACATGGCCCTGACGGCAGGCGCGCAAGACATCTTTCTTGCCGATGCCAGCGGCCGCATCGTGGCCGCGTCCGACTTTGAGAAATCCGCAAGCAGCCTTGGCCAGAACATCGCAGAGCGGCCCGATTTCAGGGGCGCCATGAACGGCGGGCTTGGCTTTTTCCACGGGCTTGACCGGGGCGGCGCGGGGCGAGAGTTCTTTTATGCACGCGGCGTCATTTCAAACGCAGCGCCGCCCATTGGCGCCATCATCGTCAAGGTCGATCTGGCGCAGGTCGAATTTGAATGGCGGATCGACGAGGATGTCGTCGCCTTCTTCGATCAGGATCAGGTGGCCTTTATCTCGAACCGTCCGGGCCTGATACTGCGCCAGTTGGACCAAGGGGCGGGCGCGCTGGCAACTCCCCGCACGGGCAGCTACCCGCCCTTTTACCCCACCATCCGGCGGCGGGTGATGGGCAATGAGGTCTGGACGATCCAAGGCGCCGATCTGCCGCGCAGCTCCTTGGTGCGCACGCGCGAGATACCTCAGATCGACATGACCGCGCGGGCCTTTATGGACATCCGGCCGGTTCTGCGCACGGCCAGTTTGCAGGCCATGCTGTCGGCTGCATTGGCCGCGCTATTGGGGCTTGCGATCCTCATCGTGGCCCAAAGACGCCGCCGCCTGACAGAACAGCTTGCGGTCGAAGCGGCCGTAAACGCCCGCCTTGAAGCGCGGGTCGAGGCGCGAACGGCCGAGTTGCATCAGGCGCAGGACCAGTTGATCCAGGCCGGTAAGCTTTCGGCGCTTGGCCAGATGTCGGCGGGCATCAGCCACGAATTGAACCAGCCCCTGTCCGCCATCCAGAACTTTGCCGAAAACGGCCGGAAACTTATAGAACTTGGCCGTCAGGACGAGGCGCGCGAAAACCTTGGCCTGATCGCCGAACAGACAGAGCGCATGAACCGGATCATCCGAAACCTGCGCGCCTTTGCCCGGAAAGAGCCCGAAAAGCTCGAAGATGTCGAAATCGGCGCCATCATCGATGACGCGGTGTCCCTGACCGGCATTCGCAGCCGCGAAGAGGGGGTTCAGATCGCTCGCACAGGCCTGGGCGGTCCGGTCCTTGTGGTTGGCGGGCGCGTGCGGCTTCAGCAGGTGCTGGTCAACCTGATCTCTAACGCAATGGACGCGATGGCGGGGCAGGAGAACAAGAAGATTACCATCGATCTGGCCCGCGCGGATGCATCCCGCGTTTCCTTGCGCGTGCGCGACAATGGCCCCGGCCTTGCCGATCCGCAGCGCGCATTCGAGCCGTTTTATTCAACAAAGGATGTTGGCGCCTCCAACGGTCTGGGTCTTGGCCTGTCGATCTCATTCGGGATCATCGGCAGCTTTGGGGGCGAAATTGACGTGCGCAACCTCGCCGAAGGCGGCGCTGAGTTTACCGTCACGCTGAAGGCGGCCAGACAAGAGGCAGCGGCATGATCCGAAACGTACTTTTGATCGAAGATGACCGCGCACTTCGAATGGCCCTTGCCCAAACGCTGGAACTTGAAGGCATCAGCGTGACCGCGGCGGCAAGCTTTGTTGAGGCCAAGCCGATGATCTCGGCAGCCTTCGAAGGTATCATTCTGTCCGATATCCGTCTGCCGGGCCGCGATGGTTTTGACGTTTTGGGGCTGGCGCAGGGCGTTGACACGGATCTGCCCGTCATCCTTTTGACCGGTGAGGGCGACGTTCCGACAGCCGTGCGCGCGATGAGCGCCGGGGCCTATGACTTTCTGGAAAAGCCCTGCGCGCCCGATCACCTTGTCGAAGTGCTGAACCGCGCAATCGCGCATCGCACTTTGGTTCTTGAAAACCGCCATATGGAACAAAAGCTTCGGCGCAGTGATCCGGCGGCCACGAACTTTCCCGGTCCATCCGACGTCACAGAAGAGCTGCGCGCGGCGCTTCGCAAGGCCGCGGGCCTGCCCATTGATCTTCACCTTCATGGCCCCGCTGGCGCGGGAAAACGCCTTGCTGCCCACACAATTCATGCCCTGTCCGACAAAGAGCAAAGCTTTGTCCCCATCTCGATGGACCGCGCCGCGCCTGATGCGATCTCAAGCCTTGAGATCACCCAGGTTCCAACGACGCTTTCGGTCAAGAACCTTGGCGCGGCAAGCTATGAACAACAGCTTCAACTCTTGCGCCTTACCGAAAGCCACGACCAGCTACGCCTGATCACTTCCGATCCGCTTTCGCTGTCCCAGCTACGCGAACGCGGGCTGTCGCAGGATCTTTTCTTCGCGCTGAACCTGCTAGAGATCAAAGTGCCCTCACTGGCCGAGCGCAAAGCCGACATGCCGGTCCTGTTCGAGGCACTTGTCAGGCAGGCCTGCCGCAGCATGAACCGCGATATGCCAAAGATCCCCGAAAGCGTCTTTGCCGATGTGACAGCGCGCGACTGGGCCGACAACCTGCCCGAGCTGCGCAACTTTGCCCATAGTTTCACCCTTGGCCTGGCCAGTCCCCACGCCGCTCAGGCAGAGCTTGGCCTTGCCGAACAGATCGAGGCGTTTGAACGTATGGTGCTAAGCGAAACGCTGCGCCGGCAGGGGGGGAAGGCGGCGCAGGCGGCTCGTGCGCTGGGCCTGCCGCGCAAGACCTTCTACGACAAGCTTGCCCGCCATGGTCTGAAGCCCAAAGACTTTCGCACCTGACAACCCGCGAAGCGAGCGAAGGCCCACCAAAAAACCGCAGCCCCAAAAAGCAAAAGGACCGCCGCGGCGATCCCCTGCAATCCTGCATATATGCAGTTCCAAATTGGAGCGGGCGATGAGATTCGAACTCACGACCCTAACCTTGGCAAGGTTATGCTCTACCCCTGAGCTACGCCCGCGTCCTTGGATGTCGCGGAGATATAAAGTCTGGTTGCGTCCTGCAAGGGGAAAATGCCGGGCATTGCGAAAAAGTTGCGCGCCCTAAGATCGGACGGAACGGGGCGCTGAATGTGGTGGATGACGCGCCAGCGCGCGCCTTACCCAACGCTATGCCCCTGCCGGGTCGGTGCGGTAGCGCAGATCGGGCAGAATAGCCTCGTAAAGGGCGATTGCCGCTTCGGGATCTGCGGCGCCTTCGCTTTTTGCAAGCGTCAGGCTGGCCAGCCCATGCACCAGCGACCAGACGAACATTTCATTCCCTTCGGCGCCCGCAGCGCCCGGCACGATCGGCGCTGAAATGCGGCGCAGAACGTCATAGGCCGCATCGGCGGCGGTGCACAACTCATCGCTGGTTTCATCGCGGCTGGAGCCGCCGAACATCAAGTGAAAGAGCCCCGGGCTTGCAAGCGCAAACCGAAGGTATCCGCGCCCCGCCGCCAGAATGCGATCGCGCGGCGAGACAGAGGCACCGGCCAGTTCGGTTTCCATCGACTGGGTAAACTCGCGGTACCCTTGCGCGATTACAGCCGTTCTAAGATCGGCAAGGGAAGGGAAGTGATACGCAGGCGCGGCGTGGCTGACCCCGGCAAGCGCGGCGGCCTTTCGGATCGAAAGAGCATCCGGTCCGCCCTTGCGCACCAACGAGACGCCAGCGGCAATCAATGCGGCGCGAAGGTCTCCATGATGGTGGGGGCGTTTTTCGGCGGTCATGGGGGTAGGGTAGCATCTAACTTGACAGTGTCAATTTGGATCCGTAACTTGACACTGTCAATTTTAAGGATTCCCCCATGGCTCGTCCATCCTGGCCACTTTTCATCGCCGCATTTCTAAGCCTTGCCGTTGCCCTTGTTTCCTACCGCTTCCTGCTTCTGGGCCTGGACGGCGCCTTTGAAAGCATGGCCGGCCATCTTGCAAACCGCCGTCTGGCGCTGCTTTTGCACGTCAGCGCGGCGCCGGTCGCCTTGGCCTTGGGGGTCTTTCAGTTCCTTCCAAAGCTGAGCGCGCGCCATCCCGGCCTACACAGGTTGAGCGGGCGCATCTATGCGCTGGCGGTTCTTGTTGGCGGGGCTTCGGGGCTGGTTTTGGCTATCGGGGCCGAAGGCGGGCCTGTGGCGGCGGCCGGTTTCGGGCTTTTGGCAGTTCTCTGGATCGGGATTACCGGCAATGCGGTGCGCCTTGCGATGCAGCGCGACATAGCTGCGCATCGCCGCTGGATGATCCGATCCTACGCGCTGACGTTCGCGGCGGTAACGTTGCGGATATACCTGCCTTTTCTTATTGGCCTCGGCGGGCTGGACTATGCGCAAAGTTCAATCTGGGTGGCTTGGGCCTGCTGGGTTCCAAACCTATTGCTTGCGCAGTGGTGGCTGACGCGCACCGCATCAAAAGCGGCGCGCGTAACCTAGCGCGAAAGCGCGCCGATCAGTCTTCCAGTTCGATCAAAAGATCCTTGGCGTCGATCTGACCACCGGCTACAACATGCACCGCCTTGATGGTGGCATCACGCTCGGCGTGGATGCCGGTTTCCATCTTCATCGCCTCGATCGTGAGCAAAAGATCGCCTTCCTTGACCTTGCTGCCGACAGTGGTTCCAACCGTGGCAACGACGCCCGGCATCGGCGCGCCGATGTGATTTGGATTGCCCGGCTCTGCCTTGGGGCGGCTGGCCTTGGTCGCGGTGACCTTGCGGTCGGGCACGCGAATGACGCGCGGCTGACCGTTGAGTTCGAAAAAGACCTTGGCCTCTCCGACATCGTTGGTCTCGCCCACGGCCTGAAGGCGAATTTCCAGCGTCTTGCCCGGATCAATCTCGACCGCGATCTCTTCGCCCGGTTCCATCCCGTAAAAGAACGTATGCGTCGGAAGGGTGCGCACGGGTCCGTAGGTGCGATGGCGGCCCATGTAGTCCATGAACACCTTGGGGTACATCAGATAGCCGTTGAGATCCTCGTCATCGACGCTTTTGCCTTCAAGCTCTTTCGATACCTGCGCGCGTACAGCTTCCAGATCCACAGGCTCCATCGAGGCGCCGGGACGCTCAAGCATCGGCTTTTCACCCTTCAGGATCTTTTGCTGGATGGCTTTGGGCCAGCCACCCGGCGGTTGCCCCAGATTGCCGCGCATCATGTCGATGACGCTATCCGGAAAGGCGACATCCGTCTTGGGGTCTTCGACCTCGGCGCGGGTCAGACCCTGCGCCACCATCATCAGCGCCATGTCACCCACAACCTTGGAGGACGGGGTAACCTTAACGATATCCCCGAACATCTGGTTCACATCCGCATAGGTCTGGGCCACTTCGTGCCAGCGCTCTTCAAGACCAAGCGAGCGGGCCTGCGCCTTGAGGTTGGTGAACTGGCCGCCCGGCATCTCATGCAGATAGACCTCTGAGGCGGGCGCCTGCAGGCCGCTTTCAAAGGGCCGGTAGTGTTCGCGCACCGCTTCCCAGTAGTTGGAAATCTCGCGGATCGCGGCAATGTCCAGGCCGCTGTCGCGCTCTGTGCGTGCCAACGCCTCGACGACCGAACCAAGCGTCGGCTGCGATGTGTTGCCCGAAAGCGCATCCATCGCCGCATCAACCGCATCAACCCCCGCCGCCGAGGCGGCAAGTATCGTCGCGATCCCCGCGCCAGAAGTATCATGCGTGTGGAAATGGATCGGCAGGCCAACCTCTTCCTTAAGCGCCTTGACCAGAACGCTGGCCGCGGCTGGCTTCAAAAGGCCGGCCATGTCCTTGAGGCCCAGAACGTGGGCGCCCGCGGACTTAAGCTCTTTGCCCATCTCGACGTAATACTTCAGATCGTATTTCGCGCGCTCGGGGTTCAGGATGTCGCCGGTATAACAGATGGTGCCTTCACAGACCTTGTTGGCCTCGACAACCGCATCCATCGCAACGCGCATGTTTTCGACCCAGTTGAGACTGTCGAAGACGCGGAAGACATCAACGCCGGTCTTGGCGGCCTGCGCTACAAAGCTTTGAACGACGTTGTCAGGATAGTTGGTATAGCCCACGCCGTTGGACGCCCGCAAAAGCATCTGCGTCATGACGTTGGGCAACTCTTTGCGCAGATCGCGCAGCCGCTGCCACGGACATTCCTGCAAGAACCGGTAGGCCACATCAAAGGTTGCCCCGCCCCAGCACTCGACACTGAAAAGTTCGGGCAAGTTGGCGGCATAGACCGGCGCAACGCGGATCATGTCGATCGACCGCATGCGCGTGGCCAAAAGGCTTTGGTGCCCGTCGCGCATCGTGGTGTCGGTGATCAAAAGCTGTTTCTGATCCGACATCCAGGATGCCACGGCCTCGGGGCCGAACTCATCAAGGATATTGCGGGTGCCCGGCGTCGGCTGATCGCTTTTGGGCGCAGGCGGGCGTGGAGTTTTCAGACCCGCAGGCGGCGCGGTTCGCCCTTCGGTTTCGGGATGGCCGTTGACGGTAATGTCCGCGACATAAGTCAGGATCTTGGTGGCCCGATCGCGCCGGCGCTTGAAGTTGAAAAGCGCGGGCGTCTCATCGATGAACTTGGTTGTGTATTCGTTCGACAGGAAAGTGGGGTGCTTTAGCAGGTTCTCGACAAAGGCGATGTTGGTTGAAACGCCGCGAATACGAAACTCGCGCAGCGCCCGGTCCATGCGCGCAATCGCGGCCTCTGGCGTCGGCGCCCATGCCGTCACTTTTTCCAGCAGGCTGTCATAATAGCGCGTGATGACGGCGCCCGAATAGGCGGTGCCGCCGTCAAGCCGGATGCCCATGCCGGTTGCTCCGCGATAGGCGGTGATGCGGCCATAGTCGGGAATGAAGTTGTTCAGCGGATCTTCGGTCGTCACGCGGCACTGAATGGCGTGACCGCGCAGCTGCACATCGTATTGCGCCGCCGTTCCCGTCGCCTCGACCAGCGATTTGCCCTCGGCGATAAGGATCTGCGCGCGCACGATGTCGATGCCGGTGACTTCCTCGGTCACGGTGTGTTCAACTTGAACGCGGGGGTTCACTTCGATGAAGTAGAACTTGCCGGTGTCCATATCCATCAGGAACTCGACTGTTCCGGCGCATTCATAGTTCACGTGCTCACAGATTTTCTTGCCAAGGGCGCAAATCTGCTCGCGCTGGGTGCCTGTCAGGTAAGGCGCCGGGGCGCGTTCGACCACTTTCTGGTTGCGCCGCTGGACCGAACAGTCACGCTCATAAAGGTGGTAGATGCTGCCATGCGTGTCGCCAAGGATCTGCACTTCGACATGGCGGGCGCGGGTGATCATCTTTTCAAGATAGCCCTCGCCATTGCCAAAGGCCGCTTCGGCCTCGCGCCGGCCTTCCAGCACTTTTTCCTCTAGCTCGTCCTCTGACAGGATCGGACGCATGCCGCGCCCGCCGCCGCCCCAGCTGGCCTTGAGCATAAGCGGATAACCCACCTCGGCCGCCTGCTTGCGGATCAGCGCCATGTCATCGCCAAGAACTTCCGTGGCCGGGACAACCGGCACGCCGGCCTCAATCGCCACGCGCCTTGCGCTGGCCTTATCGCCAAGCGCGCGCATCGTTTCGGCCTTGGGGCCGATGAACGTGATGCCCGCCGCGGTGCAGGCATCCACAAAGTCGGGGTTTTCCGACAAAAGCCCATAGCCGGGGTGGATGGCATCGGCGCCTGACATCTTGGCGACGCGAATAATCTCTTCGATGGAAAGGTAGGCGGCAACAGGTCCCAGACCTTCGCCAATGCGGTAAGCCTCATCCGCTTTGAAGCGATGCAGGCTAAGCTTGTCTTCTTCGGCAAAGACCGCAACCGTGCGCTTGCCAAGCTCATTGGCTGCGCGCATCACGCGGATGGCAATTTCGCCGCGGTTGGCAATCAGGATCTTCTTGAACTCAGCCATAGATAGCGCCCCCTTTGCAAGTGCAGCATTCCTAGGCGGAATTGGACCCGTGGTAAAGCGCTGCGACGTGGCAATATCGACGCATCATTCGGCGCGATAAAGGGCGCCCTTGAGATCGCCAAGCCGATGCGCCCCGATCTGGGCCATGCTTGCGGTCATCTCGGCGCTGATCATTTCTTGCAAATGGGTCAATCCATCCCGCCCGAAAGCGGCAAGAGCGTAGTGCCAGCCGCGCCCCATCATCGTGAAATCAGCGCCAAGCGCGATGGCGCGCATCACGTCCAGCCCGGCTTCGATGCCGCTGTCAAAGATCAGGGGAAGTTTTGTTGCGCCGCGTATTTCAGGCAGAACCTCTATCGCGGCGGGGGCGGCGTCAAACAGGCGCCCGGCATGGTTGGACACCCAGACCGCATCAATGCCAAGCCCGTCCATCCGCGCAGCATCCGCAGGATCCAGAATGCCTTTGACGATCAGCGGGCCTTGCCAATCATCGCGCAGCGCCGCGAGGTAATCCCAGTCAGGCGCAACGCGAAGCTGATAGCCGATGTGCGCGTTCGAGGGCAGAACATCGCGCTGGTTTGTATAGCTTTCGATGAACTTCAACCGCGGCAGGCCCGCGCGCAGCATCCCCAAGCTCCACCTTGGGCAAAGCATCGACTGGGCCACCAGCCGCGGTGTCAGGCGCGCGGGCTGTGTCAGACCGCCCTTTAGTTGCCTCTCACGCCGTGACGGGGCGGGGATGTCGACGGTGATGACCAAGGTGTGAAAGCCCGCGCGCCGCACCCGCGCCAGCATATCGCGGCGCATTTCTGGGTCACCGGGCGGGTAAAGCTGAAACCAGCCCTGATCGCCGCAATGCGGACCGATCTCTTCAGGGGTTCGGCTTGCCACGGTCGACAGGCCATAGGGCAGCCCCGCCGCCGCCGCGTGATCGGCCAAAAGCGCCTCGGCGCGCGGCCAGATCAGCCCCGACATGCCCACAGGCGCAATTCCCAAGGGCAGGGGATAGGTCCGGCCCAGAAAACGGGTGGAAAGATCCGGCTTGATTGCCCCTTTTAGAACGGCGGGGCGAAAGAGGATGCGGTCAAGCATCTGCCGGTTGCGCCGCTGCGTGGCCTCAGAGCCGGTTGCACTGTCCAGATACTCCCAGACGAAATGCGGAATGCGCCGTTTCGCCGCTCGCCGCAGATCCTCCATCCGCGGATGTGTCATGTGCCTTTTCATCTGAAGATCAATGCCCGCGCGGCCTTTGGTGTGCAAGTCCGGTTGCGCCCCGCGGCGCCAAGGCCGCTATCGCCACTGCGCGATTGCCGCGCCAAGTTCTTCAAGATCATCGGCCGCCCCTTGCGCGCGCACGGCAAGGTCAATGCGGCGGGCGGCAATATAAGTTGCCTGTTCCTGCATCGCGGGCAGGCGCCCGGTCCGCGCGCGGAAGCGTTCGGAAAATGGTGGCAAAGCGGTATCTGCGGGCAGGGAAAGGACGCCTTGCGCCCTTGGATCGCCAATGGGAACGGGGTGCACGAAAACGGCCGAAACCGTCCCCGGCGCGGCGGTAACATCGTTGCCCGGGCTGATCACGATGAACTGCGGGTCTGCCGCGGTAACCGCATCCCAGTCCGGCCCACGAACGACTGTCAGGTAAACGTCAAGCCCGCCCAGATGCCCGTCCGAGGTTTGGTCCGCATGTTGATCCGTTTCCTCGCTTGCCAGCAGGAAAGACTGAACGATGCCGCGCTCGGCCGCCGGGTCGGTATCGGGCGAAACGATCAGAACGGTGTTGAAACTATGGGCTTCGGCGTGACTGAGCGATGCTGCAGCCGCGAGCAACAAGAGCGCCAGTGCAAGGAAATGACGAACTTTGCGATTTCGTAGCTTAAGCAGCAGAACTTTCATAAGGCAGGCCACTGTTGTTCACCTGCATCCCTTTTTGGACCGCGAAACAGTTCGATACAAATGAAATCGGCAAATTGAAGAACACATCGCGAACATATCTTTAACAGGGCGGCAGAAACCGCTAGAGTCCCCGCCATGAGCAGTTTTGACGAAAATGAGGCCTTTGAGGCCGCTGTTCCGCTTAGCCAGCAAGCAGCGGCAGCTCGTGGGCAGCGCTATCTGGATGATCTGAACCCCGCGCAGCGCGAGGCGGTCGAGGCAGTGCAAGGCCCGGTCCTGATGCTTGCCGGGGCGGGTACCGGCAAGACCAAGGCGCTGACGGCGCGCATTGCCCATCTTTTGTCGACGGGGGTCGCGCGGCCGAACGAAATTCTGGCCGTGACCTTTACCAACAAGGCCGCGCGCGAGATGAAAAACCGCGTGGCGCGCCTTATGGGGCAGCCTGTCGAAGGCATGCCGTGGCTGGGAACCTTCCATGCGATCTGTGTCAAACTGCTGCGCCGCCATGCCGAACTGGTCGGGTTGAAGTCGAACTTCACAATCCTTGATACCGACGATCAGGTGCGTTTGCTCAAACAGCTGATCGTTGCCGCCAACATCGACGAAAAGCGCTGGCCGCCGCGGCTTTTGGCATCGCACATCGACAATTGGAAGAACCGTGCATGGACGCCCGGAAAGGTGCCTGCAGCCGAAGGTGCCGCCTTCAACCATCAGGGGACAGAGCTTTACGCGGCCTATCAGGACCGGCTGAAGGCGCTGAACGCCGTCGACTTCGGCGATCTGCTGTTGCATGTGGTCACGATCTTTCAGACCCACGAAGACATTCTGGCGCAATACCAGCGCTGGTTCCGCTATATTCTGGTGGACGAGTATCAGGATACCAACGTCGCCCAGTACCTTTGGCTGAGGCTTCTGGCGGGCGGGCACAAGAATATTTGCTGTGTCGGCGATGACGACCAGTCGATCTATGGCTGGCGCGGCGCCGAAGTGGGCAATATCCTGAGGTTCGAAAAGGATTTCCCGGGCGCCAAGGTTGTCCGGCTGGAACAGAACTATCGCTCGACCCCGCATATTCTGGCCGCCGCATCGGGGGTGATTGACGCCAACAAGGGGCGGCTTGGGAAAGCGCTTTGGACCGAAGCGGACGAGGGCGAAAAGGTTCGCCTGATCGGCCATTGGGATGGCGAGGAAGAGGCCCGCTGGATCGGTGAGGAAGTTGAGGCGATGCAAGGCGGCAGTCGCGGGATGCGCCGTCTGGGACTGGAAGAAATGGCTATCCTTGTGCGTGCCAGCCACCAGATGCGCGCTTTCGAGGACCGGTTCCTGACCATCGGCTTGCCCTACCGCGTGATTGGCGGCCCCCGGTTCTATGAGCGAATGGAAATTCGCGATGCCATGGCCTATTTCCGCGTCGCAACTTCGCCCGATGACGATCTGGCCTTTGAACGCATCGTCAATACGCCCAAGCGCGGCCTCGGCGACAAGGCACAGCAGAAAATTCAGGCTATGGCGCGCGACAATGGCGTAAGCCTTTTGGAAGGCGCGCGGCTTTTGTTGGACGCAAAGGGCCTGACCGGCAAAGGCGCAACCGAACTTGCCCGCCTCGTTCAGGGGTTTGATCGTTGGACGAGAGACCTGCAAAGCGACAAGAACAGCCACGTCGCCATGGCCGAGATCATTCTGGAAGAATCCGGCTACACCGACATGTGGCAAAACGACAAGACGCCCGAAGCTCCGGGGCGGCTTGAGAACCTGAAAGAACTGGTCAAGGCGCTGGAAGGGTTTGAAAACCTGCAAGGCTTTCTTGAGCATGTCAGCCTGATCATGGACAACGAAAGCGATGCGGGCGACGAGAAAGTGTCGATCATGACCCTTCACGCCGCAAAGGGTCTGGAATTTCCCGCAGTGTTCTTGCCCGGTTGGGAAGATGGCCTGTTCCCAAGCCAGCGAAGCATGGATGAAAGCGGTCAAAAGGGCCTCGAAGAAGAGCGCCGCCTTGCCTATGTCGGCATCACCCGCGCCGAAGAGCTTTGCACGATCTCTTTCACCGCCAACCGAATGGTCTATGGCCAGTGGCAATCGGCCATGCCGTCAAGGTTCATTGACGAATTGCCGCCCGAACACGTCGAGGTTCTGACCCCGCCGGGCCTTTACGGCGGGGCCTATGGGGCGGCGGGTATGGCGCGCAAGTCCTCGGCTCTTGAAGAGGCAGCAGCAGGCGCCAATGTCTACAATTCGCCGGGCTGGCGCAGGCTTCAGTCCCGAAGTCAGGCCCGCCCCATCAGCCAGCCGCGCGAAAGCCGGACCCAGATCATCGATCTGGAGGCCGTGTCGTCCTTTGCCGAAGGCGACCGCGTCTTTCACCAAAAGTTCGGATATGGCGCGGTTATCGGGATCGAGGGTGAAAAGCTGGACATCCGGTTTGACAAGGCTGGTGTCAAAAAGGTGGTTGCCCGGTTCATCGTTGCCGCCGAAAAGGCCGGCGACATCCCCTTTTGATCGTCCAAAGGTCCGGATCAAAGGCGTTTGCTGGCACCTTGCGGCCTCCGATCCACTAACTTGGGATGCCCGGTCATAGCTTAAGGGTGGCGGCCCGCCCCTACGAAATGGGCGAGCTGACATCCACAGCCACCCCATTTGGGTCCTGCAGCATCAGGCGGCGCTGACCATAGGGCAAATCCGTTGGTCCTTGGATAACCTTCGCGTTCATCAAACTGGCTTTGGCGACAACTTCTGCCAATTCGGGCACAACGAAGGTCAAGACAATCCCATGCGGGCCAGCCACAACACCTTGGGGGATGGTTTCGTGGTCCTTGTTCAGAATGCCAAGTTCAAAGCCCGGCATGTCCTTGTGAACCAGCACAATAAACCACCCGAAATCTCCGGCGCGGTTCATACCCAGAAGTGTTTCGTAGAATGATGCGGTTTCTTCGACGTCGCTCGTCAAGATATTCGTGAATGCACGGTTCATAGGTGGCTCCTCTAACTGTCTGGCGGAATACACATGTGTATGTTGTCATTGGCATACATAAGTGTATGTTGCGTCCATGCAACCCCCTGTGCTTGGAACCGACGACTGGCTGGATCTTGCTTTGCAAGAACTCAAAGACCATGGCTACGGCGCGCTCAGGGCGCTTCCCCTGGCGAAAAAGCTGAAGGTGACGCGTGGAAGTTTCTACCACCACTTCGAAAGCCTCGAAGCTTTCCACAAGGCCGTGATCGGTCACTGGGCTGAGCGTTCCAGCGGCGATTTGATCAAAGCCAGCCTAGAGGCAGATGATCCGCAAATGGCCCTGAACGATCTTCTTCAACTTACCCTTCGCTCAGGCGCACAGCTTGAGCGCGCAGTCAGATCATGGGCGACAGTTCACCCTTTGGTTGCCATTGAAGTTGAAAAGATCGACGATGCGCGCATCAAGACGGCAGAAAGGCTGTTGCTGCGAAATGGCGTGACCAAATCAGCGGCCGCAACCCGATCCAAAGTTCTTTATTGGGCCGCAATCGGCCGGATGATGCTTCCGTTCCCGGAACATAACCTTTTGACAAAGAACGAAATAACAAAACTTACGTCGCTCATGCTTGGCAAATAGATGCCTCTCGATCGCTCGGGGAATAGGGTCAATCAGCGCGTGTTCACTGTCATCGAGCGCCGTTCTGGCCGCACCCCAACACCGCTTGACGACGTAAGACATACAGATTAATTACGGCGCAGGCTGTAGACGCCTGCCTCCCGCTGACGATTGTCTTGGTAAAGTTCTACGATCTGATTTCTGTATCATTTCTTTCCGCATATCGCGCGGATGGTAATGCGGGCCCCATCTGACATTGCGCGATCTGGCAAGAAAGATACGGGATATGACCGATACCCCCATAAATACCTTCACCCATGGGCCACTTGGCACCATCAATCTAAAGACTGCGCTGCCGATCATGGTCGGGGCGGTAGTGAAAGGCCTGTTGTCGAAGGCAGACGCCCTTTTTCCAGACATCTGGCGCACCGACAGCGGTGCCGCGGCGATTCTCTACGGCGCGGCGACCCTTCCGCTTTGGCGCTTGGCGCAGGACAGGCCGCGCAAAAGGTGTAATTTCCACGCAATTGAAAGGGCTGCGTCATGAACACGCAACTTCCCTCTGCCGCGCAAGCAAAGCTTCAAGCCGAGCGACTGCGCACAAAGATGGCCGAAGACGGGGAACCGATTGGCCATGCAAGGTCTCTTGAACTGGTCGCCCACCAACATGGCTTTCGCGACTGGAACACGATGCTAGCTGCCGTTGGAAACGGGCCGCCCAAGGGTTGGGAGGTCGGTAAAAAGGTCAAGGGAACCTACCTGTCGCAACCTTTTGAGGCGCATGTGATCTCTATCTCGATCGTCAGGCCGGGGTGGTTTCGATTGAAATTGCAATTGGAGCAGCCCGTAGACGTTGTCACATCGGACAGCTTTACAAACTTCCGCTCGCAAGTTCGCGGAGTTGTCGGACCAAAGGGGCATTCTGCCGAACGAACAAGTGACGGCCAGCCGCACCTTCAAGTCGACCTCTGGTAGATAGAAGGTTCCGATACCGCCCGGCGCTGGGCGCAGGCGCGCGTAAGGCTACTGCCCCAAGGGGCAGGCCAGCGGGTAAAAACGGTTGGAAGGCCCCCCAAAAATTAAAACGGCGGCACCAGGGAGGATTGGTGCCGCCGCCTTTTTACAGAGAACCCAGGGAGGAGGAGGGTTCTCTGATCTCGGAATTCTTACTTGCCGTAGGCTGCCTCGAAGGCGATCGAACGGATCTGCGAAGGGTTGATACCCAGATCGTTCAACTCGCGGCTGCTCAGGCTGTTCAGTTCGGTTACGGTCGTGCGAAAGACACGGCGGCGCTGAGCGCGGTCTGCAAAGTTCGCGCGCAGCTCGCGGAATTTTGCCCAAAAGCCAACTTCGATGTGGCGAATTTCATTTGCAAAGGCCATTTCGGTTCCTTCTTATCTCTCTACGCTAGAGCGCTCGTCGCTCTGTTTGCTTCGTTCGAGATTGAAGATAAGCGATTGCTGCGGTTGCACAATCCCGCTCGTGCGCAATGCCGCTATGCAGCATATGCATAAGTATTGCTGACGTATTTATATGCTGTAGGACTGTTTATTTGGCAGCTTGAAGATGTCGCCTTGCACTCTGCCCAAATCGGGGCATGTTGGGCGACTTTATTGGCAGGATTGAAACGATGGAACCGACCAAACAGGCGATTCTCGACACTTTGGCGCGCATTGTGCTGCCTGACGGCGGCGACCTTGTCGCGCGTGACATGGTTCGCGCCGTGACGGTCGACGGTGGACAGGTGCGTTTCGTGATCGAAGCGCCTTCGCCGGAGATTGCCAAACTGATGGGCCCGATGCAGGCCGCGGCAGAGGCGGCGGTTCTGGAAATGGAAGGTGTCACCGGCGTCTCGGTGATCTTGACGGCGCATGGCGATCCCAAGCCAAAGGGCGCGCCGCCTGACCTGAAGATCGGCCGCCATCCCACGGCCACGGACGGGCCTGCACCTGTAAGCGGTGTCGACCGGATTCTGGCCATCGGATCGGGCAAGGGCGGCGTTGGCAAATCCACCGTCTCGTCCAACCTTGCGGTTGCCTTGGCGCGGCAGGGGCGCAAGGTGGGTCTTCTTGATGCCGATATCTATGGCCCGTCCCAGCCGCGCATGATGGGGCTGTCCAAGCGCCCGGCCTCTCCGGATGGCAAGACGATCATCCCCTTGGTCGCTCATGGCGTCACTTTCATGTCGATCGGCCTGATGGTGGGCGAAAGCGATGCTGTCGTCTGGCGCGGCCCGATGCTGATGGGCGCGCTTCAGCAGATGCTGACACAGGTCCAATGGGGCAAGCTGGATGTTCTGATTGTCGATCTTCCGCCGGGAACAGGTGATGTGCAGTTGACGCTTTGCCAAAAGACGAAGCTAACCGGCGCGATCGTAGTTTCCACGCCGCAGGATGTTGCCCTGCTGGATGCGCGCAAGGCGCTGAACATGTTCGAGCGGCTCAAGACCCCGGTTCTGGGTCTGGTTGAAAACATGTCGACCTACATCTGTCCCAATTGCGGACATGAGGCGCATCTGTTCGGCCATGGCGGTGTTGCGGCTGAAGCGGCCAAACTGGATGTGCCATTTCTGGGCGCGCTCCCGCTTGAGCTTGAGGTGCGCCTTGCCGGCGACGCCGGAACGCCCATTGCGGCGGGCGAGGGCGCGGCGTCGGATGCCTATCACCAGATGGCGCGCCGCCTGATTGACGGCGGAATGGCCTAGGCGCCTTCCCGCAAGGGTCAGGCTACGGGATTTCATGGGACGCCTTGCGGCAAACGCCCGATCCTGAACGAATCACGGCCAGAAAAGCCCCCGATTTCCCAAGGTCGGGGGCGTTTTTCCCACTCTTTGCCACGCATTTTCACCAGTTCAGCGCTGAAGCGCGAAAGTTTTTGGGAATTTGTGGGAACTTTCGGCCCGGCGATAGATTATCAATATGTTGTGGGTCGTAGCAGCTGAAGCGCTAATTGTGCCGCTAAATGCCGTAAATCGGCACTAAATCCTGTGTTTCAAAGCCTCTGAAAACAACATGTGGCCGAAACTTCCCAACATTTTCCGTTGATTTCCATGAATTCCCATGGCATCCCTATTCATACGATGCGACGGGACAACAACGGGGCGACAAGAACCCCAAAGGCACCAAGTCAGGTTTCATACAGGCACCCCGAACATCGAACTAGAAGATCCGACGCGCAAGCGAGCAGACATCCCCCCAGGTGGCAAGCGCTGTTGGACATACCCGGAGACGGGACGAGGGCGGCGGATTGAACAGTGGCAGCAGTTCAATCCGCCGTTTCCGTCTAAAGGGCCCGAAATGACGGGCGGACGAACAGGTTAGAGGAGCTGCGAAGGCAGTGGGTCTGAGGTTCAGAGGCGAAAGCCACCATAAGGTGGATGCGAAGGGCAGGGTGTCTATCCCGGCCTCTTTTCGCCGTGTGCTTGAGGCTGGCGATCCTGAGTGGACCGAAGGGCTGAACCCCAACCTTGTTGTCGTCTACGGCGATCACCGCCGCAATTACCTTGAATGTTATACGATCGACGCCATCAGTGAGGTGGACGAACAGATCGGCCGCCTGCCGCGAGGCTCGATGGAGCGGCGCATGCTTGAGCGGCTTTTCAACGGGCAGTCGCATGCAACGCAGGTTGACGAAACCGGCCGTCTTGTTCTTCCCCACAAGCTTCGCGAAAAAATCGGGCTGGGCGGCGAGGCGTTCTTTATCGCCACAGGCGATACCTTCCAGATCTGGAAGACCGAAACATATGAGACCGAAGAGCAGGCCAAGACCGAAGCCTGGCTTGAAGAGTTTCCCGATGATTTTGATCCGCTGATCCTGCTTGATCGGGCACGAGAGGTGTAGATGATGGTCGCGACGCCCCCCGCCGCGCCTCATATCCCCGTCCTTTTGCGGCCAATCCTAAATGCCATCGCGCCTGTCAGCGGCACTTGGCTGGATGGCACCTTTGGCGCAGGCGGATATACCCGCGCTTTTCTTGATGCAGGCGCCGATCAGGTCATTGCCGTTGACCGCGATCCGCTGGCCTTTGAGATGGCAAAGGGTTGGGCGGGCGAGTACGGCACGCGGCTGAAGATGGTAGAGGGCAATTTTGCCCAGCTCGACGAGTATGCCTCTGATCTTGATGGTGTCGTGCTGGATCTTGGCGTCTCTTCGATGCAACTGGACCGCGCCGACCGCGGTTTTTCCTTTATTCAGGACGGCCCGCTGGACATGCGGATGAGCCAGTCCGGCCCAAGCGCTGCCGATTTTGTCAATGGCGCCGATGAGGCAACGATTGCCGATGTCCTGTTCCAATATGGCGAAGAGCGCCAATCGCGCCGGATCGCCCGCGCCATCGTCGCCGACCGCCCGTTTTCCCGCACGCTTGAACTGGCCGGTCTGATCGAACGCGTTCTTGGACGCGGAAAGCCCGGTCAAAGCCATCCCGCAACGCGCAGCTTTCAGGCCATTCGCATTGCGATCAATGATGAGTTCGGCGCGCTGATTGCCGGACTTGAGGCGGCTGAAAGGGCGCTCAAGACCGGTGGCAAGCTGGTCGTGGTGACCTTCCATTCGCTTGAAGACCGGATCGTGAAGCGGTTCCTTGCCTCGCGCTCTGAAACGCGTCAGGGCAGCCGCTATGCGCCAGAAGCCCTTGTCGAAGAAGGACAATTCAAGCTGCTAAGCCGCAAGGCCATCGGCCCCGACGATATTGAACTGTCAGAGAACCCGCGCTCGCGCTCGGCCAAGCTGCGCATTGCGGAACGCACCGGCGCGCCCTCGACACCGTTTTCCCGCAAAGGCCTTGGCCTTCCCCGTATAACTGAAATGAAATTGATCTGATGCGAAGCCTTATCTCTGTCCTTTCCACGATCTTCGTCATGGCCCTCGCCTATTGGGCCTATCAGGAAAACTATCGCACTCAGCAGGCGTTGAACGAGGTCAGATCGCTGCAACGCGCCATCGGCGAGAACCGTGAGAACCTTGGCGTTCTGCGGGCCGAATGGGCCTATCTGAACCGCCCCGACCGCCTGCGAGAGCTTGTTTTGCTCAACTACGACAAGCTAGAGCTTTTGCCGCTGACTTCGGACCGCTTTGGTCAGGTCGATCAGGTGGCCTATCCGCAGGACCGTCTGAAGATCAGGGAAAGCTTTGATGTCTCTTCGCAGGGCGACGACACAGAGGAGCCGCACCAATGACCCGCACGCCGCTTCGCCCGCTTGCCCGCATTCTCAAGGCCCGTGCACGCGGCGAGAATCCCGAGCTGATCGAAAAGGAAAACATCCGCCTGCGACATGAAGCGATGCGCGACGCCTCGCGCGGGCGCGCCGAAGGCAGACTTTTGGTTCTGGGGGCTTTCTTTCTGATGGCCTTTGTTTCGGTGGGCGCCCGGATGGGCGTGATGGCCAATACCGAACCGGCAGAGCCGCGCGCGGCTGCAACCGGCACCGAGATTATCGCGCAACGCTCTGATATCGTTGATCGAAATGGGCGGGTTTTGGCAACCAACCTTGCAACGAACTCACTTTACGCCCAGCCGCCGATGATCGTGGACAAGATCGGCGCGGCCCGCGCGTTGAAAAAGATCTTTCCCGATCTCGACGAGAACCGGCTGATCAAGGATTTTACCGGCAAGCGCAAATTCCTTTGGGTGAAGAAAAAGATCTCACCCGAACAGATGCAGCTGGTGCATGACATCGGAGAGCCAGGCCTTTTGTTCGGCCCGCGCGAGATGCGCCTTTACCCCAATGGCAAGCTTGCCGCCCACATTCTTGGCGGCGCGTCCTTCGGGCGCGAGGGCGTGCATTCGGCGGAAATCATCGGCACAGCGGGTATCGAAAAGGAGTTCGACGAATATCTGCGCGATCCGGCCAATGATGGCGCGCCGCTGAGGCTGTCGCTCGATCTGACGGTTCAGGCGGCCAGCGAAGAGATCTTGTCGGGCGGCATGAAGCTTATGAATGCCCGT
>JASBUI010000017.1 GCA_030148005.1 Paracoccaceae bacterium
CGCGGGCTGAAGATGAAGGTCATCGCCTATGACCCCTACCTTGGCGAAGAGAAGGCCGACAAGATGGGCGTCGAGAAGGTCGAACTTGATGATCTTCTGGCCCGCGCTGACTTTATCACCCTGCATGTGCCGCTGACTGATCAGACGCGGAATATCCTTTCGAAAGAAGCACTTGCCAAGACCAAGAAGGGCGTTCGCATCATCAACTGCGCGCGCGGCGGCCTTGTTGACGAAGCGGCGCTGGCCGAGGCGATCAAGTCCGGCCATGTCGCTGGCGCAGGCTTTGACGTCTTCGAGCAAGAGCCTGCAACCGAAAGCCCGCTGTTCAATCTGCCGAACGTTGTTGTAACGCCCCACCTTGGTGCATCGACGACCGAAGCGCAGGAAAACGTGGCGCTTCAGGTGGCCGAGCAGATGTCGAACTATCTGTTGACCGGCGCTGTTGAAAACGCGCTGAACATGCCGTCGGTTACCGCCGAAGAGGCCAAGGTCATGGGCCCATGGCTAAAGCTGGCGGGGCATCTTGGTTCGTTCATCGGCCAGATGACGGATGAGCCGATCAAGGCGATCAACATCCTTTACGACGGTAACGCCAGCACGATGAACCTTGACGCTTTGAACTGTTCGGTGGTCGCAGGTCTGATGAAACGCTCGCACCCGGATGTGAACATGGTTTCCGCCCCCATCATCGCCAAAGAGCGCGGCGTCAAGATTTCGACCACCAATCAGGACAAATCGGGCGTCTTTGATGGCTACATCAAGGTCACCGTGGTCACGGCAAAGCGCGAACGTTCCGTCGCCGGAACGGTTTTTTCCGATGGAAAACCGCGGTTTATCCAGATCAAGGGCATCAACATCGACGCCGAGGTCGGTCAGCACATGCTGTACACCACGAACGAGGACGTGCCCGGGATCATCGGCCTTTTGGGCAACACGATGGGCAAGGGCGGCGTGAACATCGCCAACTTTACGCTTGGCCGTTCAGATGCCGGTGGACAGGCAATCGCGCTGCTTTACGTTGACGATGCGATCCCGCCAAACGTCCTTCAGGCGCTTGATGGCACGGGCATGTTCCAGGCGGTTCGGCCACTGGAGTTTGACGTCGCCTAAAGCGGGCTGAATAACCACAAAGCTGACCGGGGAAGATCGATGCGAAGTTACGTCATAGGCGATATCCACGGTCAGCTTGAACTGCTGAAAGCGGCGCACCGGCGCATTGCCGAGGACCGCGAAAGGACCGGCGATACCACGTCGCCGGTCATTCATCTGGGCGATCTTACCGATCGCGGCCCCGACAGTTGCGGGGTGATCGAATTTCTTCTGAGCGGGCGGCGCGAGGGCCAGAACTGGCCGGTGATCAAGGGGAACCATGACCGGATGTTCATGGGTTTTCTTGGCGACGCGGCCTACCATGATCCCGGCCTCACGCGTGAGCTTAGCTGGTTGCATCCGCGCCTTGGCGGGCAGACGACAATGGCGTCATACGGGGTGGATGTCAGCGATGCGGACGATGCGCAAACGGTGCGCCAACGCGCCCTTGCCAAAGTGCCGGAGCGGCATATCGAGTTCATGCAGGGCCTGCCACTTAGCGCCCAGCGCGGCGGCTGTCTTTTTGTGCATGCGGGTATCCGGCCCGGCGTCGCGCTGAGTGATCAAAGCGAAGATGACTTGCTTTGGATCCGAGCGGATTTCCTGAACGACGCGCGCGATCACGGCTTTCTTGTCGTGCATGGGCACACCGCGCTTGAGGCGCCGCAACTTTATGGCAACCGCCTGAACCTTGACAGCGGCGCGGGCTATGGCCGGGCGCTGACGGCTGCGGTCATTGAGGATCGCGCGGTTTTCGTTCTGGAAGATGACGGCCGGCGCGCGCTGACCCCTTAGGTTTCGGCGGCAAGGTCAAGCGCCTGACGAAGCGTTTCCAGATCCCCGATGTGATTGGCCAGTATCAGGATCAGCCGGGCGTTCAGCGCCGCGCTTTCATCAGCTGAAAGACCTTTGTGGGCGGCAAGAAGTCTTGCGTAAAAATCGTCGCTTTGGACTAGGTTCGGATTTGTATTCAGGCTCATGCACGGCCCTCCCAGATTGCCTGAACTGCCGCTTCAATCTCTGCGGTATCTGCCGTGACCCAGCGCGCCGCGATGACCTGATCGGGGCGGACAAGGTATAGCGCGCGAGCCTGATCGCCCAAGTAACGCGCGCGGATGAAGTCATCTGTATTGACCTGCATCGGATCGGTGCCCGCCACTTGCGGCGCGTCCTGTCCGATCGCCAAAAGCGTGACCTTTCCAGCAAGGGCCGCGTTCAGCCAGCCGTTGCCGCAAGGGGCATCGGGGGCAACTGCGCCGGGGCGGCTTACACCCGGAAGGCCCGGGTGGTCGGCGCCGGTGCATGGGTAGAGGCAGGGCTGTGACAGGCGCCCAGAATTGACCCATGAGCGCGCAAAGGGGACCGAGGCGGCAAGGCTGAGAACGGCGTCGCGAAACACATGCTCGGCCCCATCGGCGGGGGTCATGAACCTTGTTGCGCGGGCCGAATGGCGAATGTTTTCGTCGCAGGCGTGGATACGCTCAGCATCGTAGCTTTCCAGAAGAGAGGGCGGCGCATCAGAGCGCAGGACCGCCGCCAGCTTCCAGCCAAGATTGTCGACATCCTGAAGCCCGCCATTGCCGCCGCGCGCGCCAAAGGGGCTGACCACATGGGCGCTGTCGCCGACAAAGATGACGCGGTCATGCACAAAGCGGGCAAGGCGGCGGCACTGAAAGGAATAGACGCTGACCCAATCAAGGCGAAAGTCGCCGTGCCCGACAAGCTTTTGTATCCGCGGGATCACGTTCTCGGGGCGCTTTTCGGTTTCGGGGTCGGCGTCCCAGCCCAGTTGCAGGTCGATGCGATAGATGTTGTCGGGCTGTTTGTGCAAAAGCGCCGACTGGCCGGGATGAAAGGTGGGTTCGAACCAAAAGCGGCGCTCGGCCGGAAAGTCGGCCTGCATCTCTATGTCGGCAATCAAGAAGCGTTCTTCGAAGAACTCGCCGTCAAAATCCAACCCCATGATCCTGCGCACAGCCGAACCTGCGCCATCACAGGCCAATAGGTAGTCAGCTTCAAGCTGATAGGGGCCATCGGGGGTTTCTATGTCCAAGCGCGCGCCGCCCGCTTGGGCAAGGCCCACGACCTTGTTGCAAAAGCGCAGATCGATCAGCGGGTTTGCCAGTGCGGCGCGGACCATGAACTCTTCCACATAGTATTGCTGAAGGTTCACGAAGGCGGGCATCTGGTGGCCCGCTTCGGGCAGCAGGTCAAAGTTGAACACCTCGCGGTCGCGGTGAAAAGTGCGCCCGACCTTCCACGTCACGCCCTTTTTCAGCGCCTGATCGGCGATGCCAAGCCGGGCGAAAATTTCCAGCGAGCGCTTGGACCAGCAGATCGCGCGCGAGCCGGTCGAGACGACGTTGTTGTCATCCACCACGACCGAGGGCACCTGATGGTTGGCCAGCTCCAGCGCCATGGCAAGGCCGATGGGCCCCGCCCCGACGATCACCACCTTGTGGCGCGGCTCTGGCGAGGTCAGGCCGGGCGGCGGGGTATAGTCGAAGGGCTGATAGTCATAGGCCATGGGTCAGATCGCGCGGCGCCGGATCATTCCTGAAGCGCCTCCCACATCTGCAGATCACGTTCCGCCGTCCAGATGCGCGGCGTGTCGATATCGCGCGCCTCGTCATAGGCGCGGGCGACGTTGAAGGGCAGGCAGTGTTCATAGATCGCGTAGTCGCTGAACTTGGGGTCGCATTCGGCGCGCACCGCATCCCAAGCCTGTTTCAGGCTGCCACCACCAAGGGCGACACGCGCCGCCGGACCATAGGTCGAGCGCACGAAATCGGCGGTGCTGTCCAGCGCGGCGTTCACCATTTTTGGGCCTACAAGCGCGTCCCCACGCCCCGGCGCGATGGCATCAAGGTTCCAGCGGCGGATCGCTTCGAGCGTGCCCGGCCAGTCATGGAAATGACCGTCGCCGCAGTAGCAGGCCGATTTGTATTCGACGATATCGCCGGTGAACATGACATTGGCGTCGGGGACATAGACAACCATGTCGCCCGCGGTATGCGCGCGGCCAAGCTGCATCAGATCGATGCGCCGGTTGCCAAGGTACACGGTCATGCGGCCATGGAAGGTGGCGGTTGGCCAAGTCAGTCCGGGAATGTCCTCATGCCCCTGAAAGAGGCGCGGGAAGCGCTGGAATTCACTGTCCCAGTCTTCCTGTCCACGCTCGACCACCATGGCGCGGGCCTTTTCGGACATGATGATGTTCGGCGCCCCGAATGCCGAGGCGCCAAGGACGCGCACGGCGTGATAGTGGGTCAGGCAGAGATGCGTGATCGGCTTGTCGGTGACGGTGCGGATACAGTCGATCACCTTCTGGGCCATTCGCGGCGTGGCCTGAGCCTCGATCACCATGACGCTGTCGTCGCCGATGATCACACCAGAGTTTGGATCACCCTCGGCCGTGAAGGCGTAGATGCCCGGCCCGATCTCGGTAAAGCTTGTTTTTTTCTCGCTTAGGTCGCCCTGGCTGGCAAAGGCTTTGGCCATATCAATTCTCTCTTCTGCCGCTTTGGGGCGTGGATGGTTGGGTTACTTTTTGCCCGGTGTGCCGTCGAACTTCTTTTCGATGCCATTCCAGCAGTCGATATAGTCATCCTGAAGCGGCGCCTCTTTGGCGGCGAACTCCGTCAGGTGCTGTGGAAAGCGCGTTTCGAACATGAAGGACATCGTGTTGTCCAGCTTTTGGGGCTTGAGGTCGGCGTTTGAGGCTGCCTCAAAGGCGGGGCCGTCTGGCCCGTGTGGCAGCATCATGTTGTGAAGGCTCATCCCGCCGGGAATGAAACCTTGGGGCTTGGCGTCATACTGGCCATAGATATTGCCCATCAGTTCGGACATCACGTTCTTGTGGTACCACGGCGGGCGGAAGGTATCTTCGGCCACGCCCCAGCGTTCGCGGAAGAGGACAAAGTCGATGTTGGCAGTGCCCTCAACGCCCGAAGGCGCGGTCAGAACGGTAAAGATCGAAGGGTCGGGATGATCAAAGAGGATCGCGCCGACCGGGCAATAATCTGACAGGTTGTACTTCACAGGGCAGTAGTTGCCATGCCATGCGACGACGTCCAGCGGGCTGTGTCCGATGTTGGTGCGGTGGAACTGGCCGCACCATTTGATCGTGACGGTCGAGGGTGTCTCGCGGTCTTCAAAGGCGGCCACGGGCGTTTTGAAGTCGCGCCGGTTCGCCATGCAGTTGGCACCGATCGGGCCGCGTCCGGGAAGGGCGAATTTCTGGCCGTAGTTTTCGCAGACAAAGCCGCGCGCCGGGCCTTCTGTCACCTCGACGCGGTAGACAAGGCCGCGGGGGATCAGCGCGATCTCTTTGGGGGCAAGGTCAATGACGCCAAGTTCGGTGCAAATCCGCAGGGCGCCTTCTTGCGGGACGATTAACAGCTCACTGTCGGCGGAGTAAAAGTAGTCATCCAGCATCGAGGTATTCGCCAGGTAGATATGGCTGGCCATGCCGATCTGGGTGTTGACGTCGCCCGCCGTTGTCATGGTGCGCATGCCGGTGATGAACGTCAGCGGCTCATCCGTGTGGGGGACCGGATCCCAGCGATACTGTCCCAGCGAAGTGACGTCGGGCACAACGTTTGGCGCGGTTTTCCAATGCGGCAGGTCGATGCGTTCGTACCTGTGCGAATGCTTGACGGACGGGCGAATGCGATAGCACCAGGCCCGTTCGTTCTGATGGGTGGGGGCGGTAAATGCCGTGCCCGAAAGCTGTTCGCCATAAAGGCCATAGTTGCATTTCTGCGGGCTGTTGCGCCCCTGCGGCAGGGCGCCGGGCAGCGCTTCGGTTTCGAAATCGTTGCCAAAGCCGGGCATATAGCCTTCGCACGTTCCGGCGGCACTGATGGCGCGGGTCATTCTGAGTGGTGCTTCAACGTTCATTGTGACCTCTCCTTTGCCCGTCAATCGGGCACAGGTGTAATATCGTTGCATTTACAATGAAGTCAACGGCAGCGACCATTTCGGTAGCAAAAAAGGGCGGGCTGACCGTCAGCCCCTAAGACATTGTGGTGCAGCACTCTTAGGGGCCGCTTTTGCGTACAGGGCCATGTCGCGCGGCGGCTTTCGCGGAAGTCATTGGGAGCCGTACTTGCCTGATGTACGCTCAGTCGGGTATTTGAGACCTTCTGCTACACTGTCTGAAAGGCAGTTTTTTGATTTGTAGCGGCACCAACGTTTATGTTCGTAGATTTAAAGGGAGCACAGAATGGCATTTCCTCAGACTGATCTGGACGCGCTTGCGCGCCGATATACCGATGCATGGAATTCGAAGATCCCAGAAAACGTCGCCTCGTTCCATACATCAGACAGCAGCATTGTAATTAATAGAGGCGAGCCATCGGTTGGTCACGCCGGACTTACTGAGATGGCCGCAGGCTTTCACGCGGACGTGCCAGACTTGCACCTTACCTGCAACGGCATTCGCGGCTCAGGGACACACGTCGTTTACTTGTGGACCTTTACCGGACATCACGCCGAAACGGGCAGCGCGCTGAATGTTCAGGGCTGGGAGGAATGGGAACTGAACGACGATATGAAGGTCACGTCAGCGTTGGGCTGGTTTGATGGTGAGGAATATGACCGACAAGTCGCAGGCTAGGCATCCCGGACTTCGCGTGAAGTCAGAGGCTTCTGAGCCATAGCTGCCGTTGGTGTACTGCGCAGCATTATGTAGTTTGGGCTCAGAGCGGTCTTTGCGCTCTGAGCCCCAGTGGAGTGCACCTGCACTACAAAGTGCAACGGCCTGGGGCTAACCGCCCCTTTTTCGGGAAGCCGTTCAAGAAGGGCTTTGGCTATGCCGGCCGGCCCAGCCCGTGGCGAAACACGGTCCAGAGGAAGATCAGCATAGAGGCCAGAACGATAAGCGAACCGATCGCGGCAAGCGCCTCTGTCGTTCGGGCGATGGCCAGAACAATGCCGGGCACAAAGACCAGAACGCCAAGCGTCGAGACCAGGTAGTGGATCTTTGCCATGCCGCCCTCGGCCGCGGCTGGCGTCATTGAATAGTAAAGGCCAAAGAGGCCCATGGTCACCCAGCCGACAAGGTTAAGATGCGCATGCGCGCCAGCGTAGGTATGATCGCCGCTTATCTCCATGGATATCCCCCAGAGCATTCCAAGCGTAACGAAAACCGCGCCAGTTACGAAAAAGTTGAAAGCCACACCCTTCATTTCATTCTCCAGTGCATTCAAAAGTGATTTCTTAAAAGTTCAGCCTGCCCCCAAAGGTGGGCCAGTGAACGAAAGGTTATAGGTTTGCGCCGTTGAGACAACTTTCTCCATATCCTCGGGAATTCGGCAGTGCGCCTGAGCCATCTCGGAAAAGAACCCTTCGAAGCCGCCGGGCGTCAGGATGACAAGGTGGCGACAGGGGTTTTCGCCGATGACGCGAAAGCTGTGCTCTACGCCGCGCGGCAGGAAGATGGCCGAGCCGGGTCCGGCGACGGTCAGCTTTCCATCAAGGTAAACCTCCATCTCGCCGCTGAGGATGTAAAAGATCTCATCCTCGCCATCGTGGACATGCAGCGGCGGGCCGGAATTTACCGGTGAGACGCTGTCGATGATCGACATGGCGCCGCCCGTCTGATCGGTCGACAATATCGTCTGGTAGCTTGCGCCGAGCCATTCGACCCGGGGCTGTTTGGATACTTGAACATTCATGGCAAATCCCCCTTCTTAGGTGCCTGTTGGTTATGGGTCGGCCCGGGCGGGCCGGTAAATTTCTTCTTTGGGCGCCAAACCTAACGCCCAGAAAAGATAGATAAAATTCAGCCGGTAACTATTCTTTCGATATGCCATGGAATTATTCATATGGAAAATTGATTGTTATTATGGTTTGAATTTGTTTCATGAATTTATCTAGTTTTGACCTGAACCTTCTGCGGGTTCTCGATGCCCTTCTGCGGGAAAATTCCACCGTGCGCGCAGGCGCGCGGATCGGGCTGTCGCAACCGGCTGTTTCAGCGGCCTTGGGGCGGCTTCGCAATGCCTTGGGCGATCCGCTTTTCATCCGTCAGGGACAAAGGCTTGTCCCTACGGATTTCGCGGCAAGCCTTGCGCTGCCTCTGCGCCGGACGCTGGAGGATATTGAAGAAACGCTGGCGGGGCCGGGCGCTTTTCATCCTGCAAGCTCTACCGCGACCTTTCGTATTTCGGGCACGGATTTCTTTGCAGAGCTGTTGATGCCGAAGATCGCCCGGCGAATTGCCAGCGAGGCGCCGGGCGTGAAGGTTCAGCTGGTTGATCTGGTGCGCGACAACTACGTCGAGACGATTGAGAAGTACCTTGTCGATTTCGCCTTGCTGCCGCGGATGGAGTTTCCCGAGTGGATCGATACGAAACCTGTTTTCCATTCCAGTTTCGCGGTCATTGCGCGAAAGGGGCATCCGCGCCTTGCACGCGCAGCCGTGGCGCCGGGATCGACGGTGCCGATCGATCTTTTCTGTGATCTGGGCCATGTGCTGATGTCGCCCGAGGGCAAGATGAAATCGCTTGGCGATGCCGCGCTTGCAAAGATCGGGCGGCAACGCCGGGTCGTGATGACCGTGCCTTTCTTCAACGGGGTTTACCGGACCGTTGCCGATAGCGATCTTGTGGCGTTGATCCCCCGCCAACTGGCGCTGAAAGTGGCGGATGCTGTGGGGCTGGATCTGTACCTTCCGCCGGTGCCGATCGAACCGGCGCTTTTGTACATGGTCTGGCACAAGCGTTCTTCCGGCAACGCGGCGCATAGGTGGTTGCGCGATACGGCAAGCGATATCCTGACAGAGCTCAATGTCGGCGAGCGCC
Source organism: Paracoccaceae bacterium (assembly GCA_030148005.1). GTDB lineage: Bacteria > Pseudomonadota > Alphaproteobacteria > Rhodobacterales > Rhodobacteraceae > JASBSV01. The sequence continues at coordinate 8,898 of JASBUI010000017.1, forward strand.
CCCTGCCGACGGGTTGAATTACCCGGCAAAGCGTGGCTTGTTGCTATTGCAACGATCCACGGGGCCCCTGCGTGACACAGTTCGATCTGGACCATTTCCTGCCCTATCAGATTGCCGTGCTGGCAGGCCGGGTCAGCCGCGAGTTTTCGACCCACTATCAGCAGAAGTTCGACATCTCGATCCCCGAGTGGCGGGTGATCGCGCATCTTTCGCAGGCCGGGGCGGTCAGCGTCCGCGAGATCCATCTGAAGGTCGACATGGACAAGTCCAAGGTATCGCGGGCGGCAACGCGGCTTGAAGTTGCGGGATACATCTCCAAATGTGAAAGCAAGGTTGACCGGCGGCTCGTCGATCTGGAGTTGACCGACAAGGGGCGGGCGATGGTCGAAGAGATCATGCCGATGGCCGATGAGTTTCAGGCGCGCATCTTGGCTGAGCTGGGCGATCAGGCCGAACCCTTCCGGCGCGCGATTGCGCGGCTTCTTTTGCGTATGTGACGGCACGTCAGACTGCCAAAGGCGGGGCGGCGCAGGTAGAAAACCGTCAGAATTCTATGGATGACTTTCAGGGGACGAACATGACCGACATCGTAATTCTGGGCGGGGCGCGTACCGCGATCGGAACTTTCGGCGGATCGCTGGCGGCGGTGCCGCCGATCGAGACGGCAACGATCGTGGCCAAGGCGGCGATGGAACGCGCCGCCGTCGATCCCAAGCAGATCGGCCATGTCGTCTTTGGCAACGTGATCAACACAGAGCCGCGCGATATGTACCTGTCGCGCGCTGCCGCCATCGGCGCGGGCATTCCAGACACCACCCCGGCGATGAACGTCAACCGCCTGTGCGGATCAGGGGCTCAGGCCATCGTGTCGGTCGCCCAGTCGCTGATGCTTGGGGATGCCGATTTCGGTCTTGCAGGCGGGGCCGAGGCGATGTCGCGTTCGCCCTATATCGTGCCAAGCGCGCGCTGGGGCCAGAAGATGGGCGATGTTCAGGTTCAGGACATGATGCTGGGCGCTTTGCACTGCCCGTTTGGAACCGGGCACATGGGCGTCACGGCCGAGAATGTGGCCAAGGAACATGGCGTATCGCGTCAGGCGCAGGACGAGTTTGCACTGGCCAGCCAAGAGCGCGCCGCAAATGCCATCGCAAAGGGCTATTTTGCCGAACAGATCGTGCCGGTTGCGATGCGCCAGCGCCGGGATGCGGCCATGTTCGACACCGATGAGCATCCAAAGGCCACATCGCGCGAAGCGCTGGCAGGTCTGCGGACGGTCTTTCAGAAAGACGGCACCGTGACGGCGGGCAATGCCTCTGGCATCAATGACGGTGCGGCGGCGATCGTGCTTGCGCGCGCGGATGCCGCTGAAAAGGCGGGGCTGAAACCGCGCGCCCGGATCCTGGGGTGCGCCCATGCCGGTGTCCGGCCCGAGGTTATGGGCATTGGCCCGGTGCCCGCGGTTCAAAAGCTGATGGAACGCACGGGTCTGAAGGCCAGCGATTTCGACGTGATCGAATCGAATGAGGCCTTTGCCGCACAGGCGCTGGCGGTAAGCGCCGAGTTGGGGCTGGACCCGGCGCGCGTGAACCCCAATGGCGGGGCGATTGCGCTGGGTCATCCCGTTGGGGCGACAGGCTCCATCATCACCATCAAGGCGCTTTATGAGCTTGAGCGCATTGGCGGGTCAAAGGCGCTGATCACGATGTGCATCGGCGGCGGTCAGGGCATCGCGATCGCAATCGAGCGCATAGGCTGACAGGCCGCTCAGGCGCTATTGCGCGGGGGTTACAAAAACAGTCGCGCGTGCGGCCCGGCCCCGCGCATCGATCACGCTTAGCGTCGTGTAGCCAGCGCCAATGCCCGGAATGGCAATCTGGCGCGGTCTGACGCCTACCGCTGCGGGGGCGCCGTTGATCAGCCATGTGAATGGCGCAGCGCCCTGCCGGACGGATGCGAAAAGCGCGCCCTCGCTAAGTTCGATGCGTGATCCGTCGGGCGGGAAGATGATCGAAGGCGCATCTGCGGGCGTTTTGAAAAGGGCATTGCGACCGGTAAAGCGTTGCAGCGGTGCGGGCAGGCGTGCGTTTTCGACAATCAGCGTATCGGCCGGTGGCGGCGGAAAGGGCGCAAGCGCAGGCTTGAGCCGCCCAAAGGCCTGAAAGAGGATCGGCGCGGCCAGATCGCCGCCGAATGCGCCGGGCACGGGCGTTCCGTCGGCGCGGCCCATCCAGACACCGATCACGTGTCGCCCGTCAAAGCCGATGGCCCAAGCATCGCGGTTGCCATAGGACGTGCCGGTCTTATAGGCCAGCCCGCTGCGCGGTGCGTTGGGCGGCGGCGGAAGACCCCGCAGGATATCCATCACCTGCCACGCGGCCTTGGCCGAAAGCACCCGCTGGGCGGGGTTTTGTCCCGCCTCGCCCATACGCCAGTTCAGCGCAACAGGCGCGCCGCCGCGCCCGATAGCGGCATAAAGCTGAACCAGATCTTCCAGCGTCATGCCAACGCCGCCAAGCGCCACGGCAAGGCCCGGAGCACCGCCTTGCGGCAACACAGGCCTTGCGCCCGAGCGCTCAAGATAGGCCATCAGCCGCGCAGGGCCCAGCGCCTCTGTCAGGGTGACAACGGGGATGTTCAGCGATTGCTGCAGCGCCTCGCGCACGCGCAAAGTGCCGCGAAACACGCCGTCGAAGTTCTGGGGGCGGTAGGTGCCAAAAGCGGTCGGGCGGTCCTCTATCAGCGTTTCAGGGTGGGCCAGCCCTGCGTCGAAGGCAAGGCCGTAGACCAGCGGTTTCAGCGTAGATCCCGGTGAGCGCAGCGCACGCGTCATATCGACAAAGCCCCGGCGCTGGTCATTGCGCTGGGCGGCCGATCCGACAGAGGCCAGAACTTCGCCGTTCTGGTGATCGACGGCCAGAATTGCGACCGACAGGTTGTCACCCTTTCCTTCCACCGCCTCTTGCGCGAGGGCCTCAAGCTTGCGCTGAAGCTGGCCGTCCACTGTCAGCTGATGCTGACCAGAGGCGGGGCGTTCGGCAACCGCGCGGTCCGACAGATGCGGCGCCAGTGCGGGCAGTGCCCGCCGCTGTGACGGAATGGCTGCGCGCAGGGCGACTTGGGCATCCGCGGCGCCAAGGGCAGTGCCCCGCAGGCGGTTCAGCACCCGCGCGCGCGCCGCTTCGGCGATCCGGGAAAAGCGGTCGGGCCTGCGGGTTTCAGGCGACTGCGGCAGCGCCACCAATAACGCGGCTTCGGCTGTCGTAAGGCGGCGCGGGTCCTTGCCGAAATAGGCGCGAGTTGCCGAACGAAGACCCTCAAGATTGCCGCCATAGGGCGCGCGGTTCAGATAGAGGGTCAGGATCTGGTCTTTGGTCAGGCGACGTTCCAGCGCAAGGGCAAGACGGATCTGGCGCAGCTTGCCCGCGATCCGCCCGGTGCTGCCGTCCTCAAGCAGGCGGGCCAGTTGCATGGTCAGGGTCGATCCGCCTGAAACCACATGGCCGTTTGTCACCAATTGCCAACCGGCCCGGGCCATGGCGCGCCCGTCAACACCGCCGTGGCTGTAAAAGCGCTTGTCCTCATAGGCGATCAACATGGCGACAAAGGCCGGGTCGACCTGGTCCAGCGTTGTTGCAAGTCGCCAGCGCCCGTCCGCCACGGTATAGGCGCGCAGCATCTCGCCGTTTCGTCCGGTGACCTCGACCGAGGTTTCGCCGGACAGGGGCGGTATCTGGGTCGCGGCGATCCAGCCGTCGAAACGGTCGCGCGCAAGGGCGCCCAGAAACAGCGTCGCCGCCAGAAAGAGGGCGAGGCGCCGCATCACTCGGTCACGCTTACCCGGCCGGCGTCGGTGTTGGCGCGGAAGGTCGGGCGGTACATATCCTCGACACTGGCGGCGGGGTGGTGGAATGCGCCGGGCGATACGGCCCGCACGATGTAGGCCAGTTCAAACGGTTCATCCGAGCGCCAGTCAACCGCCGCCAGAAACCTGTCAGAGCGGAACTCTGTCGACGGCGGATAGACCTTAAGCTGCAGCCAGTCGAGCGCCCGGATATCGCCGGTTTGCAAAAGGTTGGGATTGTCTATCTCAAAGCCCGCCGGAAGGGGGTCATTGACCATAAGACGCGCCTGGCTTTGCTGAAAGGGCGTCACGCGGATGACCGTCACAAGGCGCGTGCCAACGGCGATGCCGCTTGGCTGAACCGCCTCACCCTGCATGGTGAAATACGACCGGTCTATGCGGTAACCCTTGCCGCCCTGCGCCGGGGCAACCTCTGGCACGCCAAAGGTTGTCAGGGTCAGCGTCGCCGCGTCGGCAGAGGTGTTCCTGACCGCGATGGAACGCGCGGCTGTCTGATCTTCCAGAACGCGTACAAGCGGCCCGGTGGCGGGCGCACCATCGATGGTAAAGCCCGGACCGGCGGTTTCATCGATCAGCGCCTTTGCCGCCAGTAGGGTCCATGCCGCCTCTTGCGTTGAGCGCTCGCCGGGGCGCGATATCTGTTCGGTCAGAACCGCGCGGTTTATCGCGGTGCTGCCAACCTCGGCCGCAAGGGCCAGAACGGCGGCCGCGTCTCTAAGCGCCGTGCCATAGTCGTCGCGCCAGACCGGGGCGTCCGGGGCGGCGTTGCTTTGGCTTACCTGCTGCATCGCGCGCGCGAACATCCGGTCGGCGCGCAATTGATCGCCATAAAGCGCCAGCGCCGCGCCCAGCTGTGCCGAGGCAAGCGGCGTTGCAAATGCGGTTTCCTTGACGTCCGCGAAATAGCGCAGATCACCCATGGAAGCCGCGCCTTCGCGGGCAAGGACCATCAGGGCATAGGCGATATCCTCACCGCCGCTGTCAAAGTCCGCGGCAAAGTTCACGCGGTTTCGAAGGTTGTCCATCGCCATGCGAAAGGCGCCTTGGGGCACGTCATAGCCCAGCCCGCGCGCCCGGCTTAGAAAATCAGAGACATAGGCATCAAGCCAGAAATCGCCCGCGCCCGGGGACCAAAGGCCAAAGGCCCCGTTGGACGACTGGTTCGTCAGAACGTTTGCGATCGCCTCATCGATGCGCTGGCCGATCGTGCGGCTACTGCCCTGGCCCATGGCCGACGCAACCTGCCCAAGGTAGAGCAGCGGCAAGGCCTGTGACGTGACCTGTTCGGTGCAGCCGTAGGGATAGCGGTCAAGCGCCTGCAAAAGACCCGGCGCATCCAGTTGCCCAAGCGATCCCAGTGCAAGCGTTGCCGAACCTGTGCCGGGGCGGAGCGCGGCAAAGACATCGCGGCTGAAGGTGAAGGTGTCACCGCCCCCGAGCGCAAAGCGCCGCGTTGTAGCGATCTGGGGATCATTGATCTGAACCGGCAGGCGCAGCTCTTTGGTCAGCACTTCGCCGCCCGGCGTTGTCAGGGTGACTTCCAGCGTTGCCACGCGCGGCTGGCCCGCCATGATCGGGATGGCAAAGCTTTTCTTTGCGCCCTCACCAAGGTCAAAATTGGCAGGGATCGCGGATTTGTCGAGTTCCAGACCATCGGCGCTGATGGCAAGGTCCATGGCACCCGCAGGCCCGGAGGCATGGACAAATTCCAGCAGCATCCGGCTTTCGTCGCCCGGCGCCAGAAAACGCGGAACGCTGGCGCTGACCACGACCGGATCACGCACTATGACATCCGCCTGCGCCTGCCCAACTCCGCCTGGCGACCATGCAACCGCCATCAGGCGGACAGTGCCGTTGAACGCGGGCATGTCAAAGCTGATGTTGGCGCGCCCGTCTTCGCCCACTTCGACAGGGCCAGAGAAATAGGCGACAAGGTCTTCTGTGGGTGGCGGCGACTGTATCTGCATGCCAGTGGATGCGTCCCCGCCAGAGCGGACCTGCCCAAGGGCACCGTTCATTCCGTCGATCAGGCGGCCATAGATGTCACGCATCTCGACGCCCAGCTTGCGCTGGCCAAAGTAGTGGCCGCGGGGGTCGGGGCTTGGGAAAGCGGTGAGGTTCAGAATGCCGACATCTACGGCCGCAAGCGTGACCCACGCCTTTTGCCCAGCCCCCGCGCCACCAACGGCGACAGAGACATCCAGCGGGCCGCGCGGGCGGGCGATCTGGGGCGCCTCAAGGGACACATCAAGCGCGCGGTCGCCGGGATCGACGCTTGCATACATCAGGCCCAGCGCGCGGGCCGGATTGCGCCCGGCTTCGGCGTTCGATGGCCGGATCAGTGTTGCGGTGACGTAAACGCCCGCGCCCCAGTCATCGGTGACGGGCAGATCGACCACGGTTTCGCCTTTGACCTCGACCGCGCGCATGTCGATGACGCGGTTCGAAACGACGGTGACAAGGGCGGTGCCGTCATAGCGCGGCGCGATGCGCAGCTGTGCGGTCTGGCCGCTGAGATAGGCGGCCTTGTCCAGCGATACGTCAAGCGTGTCGGGCGTCGAAGATACATCCGCCGGGGCGTACCAGCCTGCATAGAACTCGGCCGAGCTTGCCGCGTAATCGGTTCCAAGGCGTTCGACGACAATCTCGTAGCGGCCCCAGTCGGTGGGTGCGGAAACCGTGACCGGGCTTGCGCCCAGATCAGCCTCTCCGGTCGCCACGCGAGAGCGCAATGTCACCGGGTCCCAGTTCCAGTTGCCGAAGAGGTTGTACCATTGATAGCGCGTCTCGACCCGGTTGATCGTCCATTTGACGCGCATCGGCATTGGCGTCTTGTCTGGCGAGAGTCCGATCAAGGCAAAGGCGGCCTCTGCGCCCTGGGGAACCACGTCATCAAAGGCCGGTTTGATGCCGATCATCGCGCCCTTGGGCGTCAGGGCGCGCTGGATGCGACGCTCAACCGGGCGGCCGGAGCCTTCGGCAATTTGAACGGTGATGCGCGCCTCAAGCGGCCGGGGATCGTTAGCCTCGACAAAGGGGGCCAGAGGCAGAACCGCAACGCCATCCGCGCCGGTGCGCTCGCCGCCTGCGATCGTGTCAAAGACAGGCTCAAACGGGTCATCGTAGCGTCCAAAGCGGTAGCCGGGAAAACCGTCAAGCGTGTCGACCGCGCGGATCAGCATGTCGCCTTGGACGGTCAGATCGGCCGCTGGCGGGCCAAAAAGATACTTGGCCGTGACGGTGAGCGGCGTTTCTTGGCCAAGTGGCAAAGGGCCATCCGGCAGGGACAGATCAAAGTCGATCCGTTCGGGCAGGAAGTCTTCGACCAGAAAGTTCGAGGTTGCAACGGCGGGCGCCTTGGGGTCGGTGAAAAGGGCAAGCCGCCATGTGCCGCGCGGCACGGATGCGCCCAGGGCAAACGACAGGACATGGCCGCCTGCGGCGACATCGGAAGAGGCGCGGCGGCTGTATTCAACGCCATCAGGGCGCGACAGAACGGCGGTCAGCGGCAGGCCCGAAATGGCGCGCGCCTCTGCGTCGCGGACAAGAGCGGTTGCATTCACAACCTCGCCCGCGCGATAGGCGCCGCGATCGGTGGTCAGAAAGACATCGACCGGGCCGGATGGTTCGCGCCCTTCAACACCGCGGTCCGAAAGATCAAAGGCAGGATCTGTGAGCGACAGAAAAGTCATGTCGCCCTGCCCCTGCACCATGACCATTGCAGGCGCGGCCGCCCCTTGCCCGCGTGTAAGGCCCGGCGCAAAAAGCGCGTGACCCATTTCATCGGTAACAGCCGTGCCCAATACCTCATTGGCGCGTGACAGAAGGGTCGCGGTAAGCGCGGCGCTTGGGCGCGCGGTTGCAAGGCTTCGGGTAAAGACGTGAAGACCGTCGATGCCCTTTGTCGTTGCCAGACCGATGTCGGAGACGACGAACCACTGCATCGCCGGGGCGTTCTGATAGGGGTCCGCTCCGGGAATTGCGGCCTCTAGCGCATAGATGCCGGGTGCAAGCTGACCCAGCGCGGGGTCAAGCGGCAGGCGGGTGGTCATATCCTGATTGAGGGTGTTTTGAAGCGTTCCGGTGCCTTGCCAGATGTCCTGACCGATCTGGCTTGCAAAGGTTTCAACCTGCCAAGGCGCAAGGGGGCGCCCGAACAGATCATCCTGAATTGCGCGCAGAAGGTTGCGGTCGCTGACGCGGCGCAGGCGCAGATCGACCGTGGTGACGTTCACCGACTGGATCGGCAGGGCAATGCCCGCACCTTTGGGCAGAACATAGGCGCGGCCGGGAAAGCGCAGCGATGGGGAACGGTCGCGGACGTACTGGGTGATCGTGACCGGTTTAATCAGCGCCGCGCCTTCGGCAGAGGGCAATCCGGCGCGCAGGGTCAGCTGATAGCGCTGGCCGTGGCGCAGGCCATCAACGCAAAGCTGGCGGTCACTGACGCTGATGGTCATGCCGGGATCGGCGCGCTGCACGAAGGGTTCATAGTCGGTGCCGGCCTGAACCAGCGGTTCAGAGAAGACGGCGCAGATGCGCGGGCTTGCCGCGTCACTGTCGACGGTGGTTTCTGCCACACGGAACCCGTATTTGCCGATCGCGGCGGTAAGGGCGGCTTCGGTATCGCTTCGTGCAAACTGCGCCTGCGCCAGGCGCAGCGCTGAAATCATGTCGCGCCCGCGCCCTTCGCGTTCAAGCAGGGGCGCCATCGTGGCAAGCGCCTCTGCCCGCTGGGGCGCCGCCGCACTTCGCAGATAACCGTTGATCGCGGCAAGATAGCCCTGCCTGCGCAGATCGCGCGTAAGGTCATTGCCCGCCGATCTTACTTGCCCTGCCGCCAGTGCAAATTCGATCCAGATTGCGGGGGCGTCGCTGATGGCGGTTGCGGCGCCAAGAGATTGCACGCGCCTGACCTGATTTCCGCTTTGGGCGGCAATCTGCGCATCCTGCAAAAGGTCCTGAACTTGCCCGCCCCCGGCCGGATAACGCCGCGAAAGCCCGGTTGCAAAGTCAAGCGCCGCCTGAAGATCGCTTTCGCCCAGAAAACCCAGCTCTGCCGCGCGCGCGGCGGCGCCTGCAAGAACGGATGCCTCTGTCTTCAGAACGCGGGCGGATATCGCACCCTCGTAGCGCTTGCGCTCTGTCACGGCCGACTTGGGAAAGCAGGCGCTTGAGCGGGTGTTGTAGGTATAGGCGCTGCAGGTTGGGTTGTTCAGGCAGGTCTGTTCACAGGCCGGTCCGGTAATGTCAAAGATCGGGGCAAGATCCGAGCCGAAAAAGTCGACATTTCTTTCGATGAGAACCCTTTTTTCGGGCACATAGGTTTGCGCCAGCGCCGCAGAAGACCAGAACAGAAGAAGGGCAAGGGACAGAAAGCTGCGCATCGAAAAAACTCCGGACAATGAATGGCAGGATGCTGACACGGGTGGGCCTGCGTTGGCAACTGAGCCGCATCGATTAAGGCGATATTCACCATCAAGGGCGATGATCCGGACACTTTTTCGCGAACCCCGGGCGCATGATCATTGACGAACCTGCATGAGAAACTTTTGGAGGAAAGGCGCAAGCGTCTGGCCGCGGAAAGGTTGCTTGAGCAAAAGCACGCCGAGCTTTTCGCGGCGAACCAGAAGCTGGGCGAACACGCCTTGGCGCTGTCCGATGAGATTGTCGAAACCCGCCACTTTGCCGAGATTCTCAAAGACGAAAAAACGCAGGTTCTGGTCGATCTGGAAAAGGCGAACCACGCCGTGGACATCGCCCAGCGGCGCCTTTGGGATTCGCTGGAAACCATCAAGGACGGGTTTGCCGTCTTTGGCCGGGATGACCGGCTGATTGTTGCGAACAAGGCGTATTTTTCGGTCTTCGACGGGCTTGAAGAAATAGCGCCCGGCGTCAGCTATCAGCGGATACTTGAGATCATAACCGAAGAAGGCATCTTTTCGATCGGAGAGCGCACGCCAAGCGAATGGATCGCCCTGATGACCGAACGGCTTAACCAAGACCCGATCGATCCGGTCGTGGTCGAGGTCTGGAATGGTCAGTTCGTGCGGCTGACGGACCGGCGCACCAGCGATGGCGACCGGGTGACGCTGGCCCTGAACATCACCGAAGCAATGGAGCGTGAGGCCGCCCTTCAGGATGCGCGCGAAAAAGCCGAGGCGGCGAACCGGGCAAAGTCAGCTTTTCTTGCCAACATGAGCCACGAAATCAGGACGCCCATGAACGGTGTTGTGGGCATGGCCGATCTTTTGACCGATACCATTTTGACCGAGGAACAGCGCCTTTATGTCGAGACCATCAAGAACTCTGGCGAGGCGCTGCTGGTCATCATCAACGACGTTCTGGATTACTCAAAGATCGAAGCGGAAAAACTAACGCTGCACCCAGAGCCGTTTGACCTTGAACGCACCATACATGAGGTCGTGATGTTGCTTCAGCCCTCGGTGGGCGAGCGTCCGATCGATCTGTTGATAGACTATGACATGTTCCTGCCGCCCCGTTATGTGGGCGATCCCGGCAGGCTGCGCCAGATACTGACGAACCTTGTCGGCAACGCGGTGAAGTTCACGGCCGAGGGTCATGTCCTGATCCGCGTGGTGGGCATCGAAAGCCCCGCGACGGGCGAGATGCAAATCCACGTCTCGATTGAAGATACCGGGATCGGCATCGCCGAGGACAAGCTTGGGCACGTCTTTGGTGAGTTCAATCAGGTCGAGGATGAGCGCAACCGCAAGTTCGAAGGCACGGGGCTTGGACTTGCGATCAGCAAGGAACTTGTCGAGCTGATGCAGGGGCAGGTTTGGGTCGATTCCGTTCTTGGTGAGGGGTCGTGCTTTGGGTTTCGCATCACCCTGCCGGTCGCCGAAGACCTTGAAGGATCCGCGCCACAACCTTTGGTCAACATAACCAAGGCGCTGATCGTCGACGATCTGGAGGTGAACCGCGTCATCCTTGAAAAGCAGCTACGCAGCCTTGGGATCGAAGTTTCCGCAGTTGGCTCTGCGGATGAGGCGCTGGCACGCGCAAGCGAAGGGTTCGACGTGATCCTGACCGATCACAACATGCCGCAGATGACCGGCCCCGAGCTGATCGCGGAACTGGAAAAACAGGGTGACCGGACGCCAAGGGTTCTGCTGGGATCCGGCCCAGCAAGTGGTGCGCCGCCCGATGGGTGCAGCGCGGCCTTGCAGAAACCCTTGTTGCGGCGCGACCTTGTGGCGGCACTGGCCGCGCTTGACGCCCCCGCGCTGCAGGCAGAAACACAGCCGCGGCCAATGCGGGTTCTGGCGGCCGAGGACAACCGCACAAATCAGCTTGTATTCCGCAAGATGGTCAAGGATCTGCAGATCCAGCTTAGCTTTGCCGACAATGGCGTGCTGGCGGTCAAGGCGTTCGGCGCCGAAAAACCTGACCTGATCTTCATGGATATCTCGATGCCCGAGATGGACGGCAAGCAAGCAACCCGAGCGATCCGCGATTTGGAAGCCGCCAGCGGGGCGGCCCGAACGCCGATCATCGCGGTAACCGCGCATGCCATGTCGGGTGATCGCGAGGATATTCTGGCCGAGGGCCTTGACGACTATCTAACCAAGCCCTTGAAAAAGGTGGAAATCCACGACCGCATTGCGCGGCACAAACCACCCGAATGCCTTTCCCCCATAGAAGACTGCAGCGGCGCGGCCTGACAAGGTTGCGATGCACCGCAGCGCCCAATACACTTCAGGGCATGGATACCGAAAAAGGCTTTCGACCGCGCGCTTTGGGCGAGATCGCAATTCGGTGTCGCAACATAGACGCGATGACGGAGTTTTATACCAATGTCATCGGCCTTGAACCTTTGACCGGAAACCGGGCGCCGGGGATTAGGTTCATGCGCATCGCGGCCGGATATGGCGGGCATACAGCGGTTCTTGCCCTCTTTGATGCAAGCATCGGACTGGCCGATGGGCAAACCGCGACGGCGCCTGCGACGGGGGCTGCATCATCGCTGCACCATATCGCGCTTTCGCTTCCCTTTGCCGAACAGGAAGCGGTGATCGCATGGTACGAAAAGATCCAACAACCTTACAGGATCGAAACCTTCGGCTGGATCGGCTGGCGCGGGATTTTCACGCATGACCCCGAAGGCAACACGGTAGAGCTTGTGTCCTACGCCCCCGAACTGAAAACGCCCTAAGGCCTGCGCGGCGGGCCCCGGTCGCGCCAGCGGCGCGAGTGGGGGAAGAAACGGTAACGCCCCACAAGGGGCGTTTCGACCGGATCAGCCGGCCGCGACCGCATCCGGATAGGGGCGGATAAAGGCCCAGGTTCTATCGTCGCTTCGGGCTGGATCGTAGCGGTAGCCACCAAGGTTGAAATCCTTGATGCCTTCCGGATTGCTAACCCGGTTGTCGGCGATGAAACGGGCCATCGCGCCGCGGGCGCGTTTTGCAAAGAAGCTGACCGTTTTGGCCGTGCCGCCGCGCTCTTCAAGGAAATTGGGCGTCACCACAGGCAGTTTCAGCGTCTTGCGGTCCACGGCGCCAAAATACTCTTGGCTGGCGCAATTGATCAGCGCCGGTGCGTCAACCGCTTGGCCTGCACGGTTCAGCGCCTTGGAAATCTCGCCGCCCCAGAAGTCATAAAGGTTCTCGCCGCGCCGGGTTTTCAGGCGGCTTCCCATTTCAAGCCTATAGGGCTGAATGGCGTCCAAGGGGCGCAACAGCCCGTAAAGCCCAGACAGGATGCGCAGGTGGTCCTGAGCCCACTCCATTGCCGAGGCGTCCATGCTTGCCGCCTCAAGCCCAAGGTATGTATCCCCGGCAAAAGCCAGCGCGGCGGGCCGCGTCGCGGCTTGGTCCGGCTCGGCGTCGAAGGCCTTGAACCGGTCGCGGTTGAGGCGGGCAAGGTCATCGGACAAACCCATCAGCGCGCGAAGTCGTGACAGGCTTAACGCGCGGGCGTGACCGGCCAATGTGTTCGCCTCGCGGCTGAAATCGGGGCTGGTGGTTGCGGTGTCGCGTTCCTGCCAGTCCAGTCTTTTCGCCGGCGAAATAACAACCAACATCTTCTTTCCTCTTGTCTTTGCGGTCCGGTTTCGGCCCCTTCAGGCCTCTTTGAGCACATTCAGGAAGGCCGGGCCAAATCTTTCGGCGCGCCTGTCTCCCAGAATGCGCACAAGGCTGCCGTGATCGGCCCGTTGCAGGGCCGCGACCTTGGCCAGAAGCGATGCAGAACAGCTCATCGGTTTTCCGGTTCCATCGTCGCCATGCGCAAGTTCGGCCTGCACTTCGAGAAGCCGATCATAGACCGCAGCCTCACTTCGCCCCGACAGTTTTCGCCGCTGCGGGTGGGCCGGGCCCGACTGCTCGCCAGTGATCACGGCCAGAAAACCCTCGCCGTAGCGTTCCAGCTTTTTGGCCCCGACGCCGCTGATTGTCGCCATCTCGTCCATCGAGGAAGGTCGCCTTTCGGCCATTTCGATCAGCGTGCGGTCAGTGAAGATCACATAGGCCGGAACGCGGGCGCTTTCGGCAAAGGCGCGGCGTTTTGCCTTCAATGCGGACAAAAGCGGCGCATCCTCTTCGCTGACCAGCGTCTTGACCTTGGGCCCCGATTTCGCGGCCCGGATGGTATCGCGGCGAAGCTCAATCGTCGCCTCATCCCGCAGGATCGGGCGTGCTGCATGTGTCATGCGCAGCGCACCGTGGCGCGAGGGGTCCGGGCGGATCAGGTCATGGCCCATCATCTGCCGAAAGATCGCCTGCCATTGCCTGCGATCATAGTCGCGCCCGACGCCAAATGTGGGCAGGGCCTGATGGCCGCGCGCCACGACCTTGTCGGTTTCGTTGCCGGTCAGGATGTCGATCAGATGGCCCGCGCCAAAGTACTCTTCGGTCCTCAGGATCGCCGAAAGGGCCATGCGCACCGGCTGGGTGCCGTCGAAAACCTCGGCCGGGCGATCGCAAAGATCGCAGTTGCCGCAGGCCTCTGCGCTATCGCCGAAATAGGACAAAAGCGTCGTTCGGCGGCAGCGCAGTGCCTCGGCAAGGCCCAAAAGCGCGTTCAGGCGGCCGTGGTCGGCGGCGCGCCTTTCTGGCGGGGCAAGGCTTTCGTCGATTTGCGAGCGGCGATAGCGAATGTCGTCAGCCCCAAAAAGGGTCAGCGTTTCAGCTGGGGCGCCATCGCGCCCGGCGCGGCCGATTTCCTGATAGTAGGCTTCGATCGACTTGGGCAGGTCGGCGTGTGCGACCCAGCGGATGTCGGGTTTGTCGACGCCCATGCCAAAGGCAACCGTCGCCACAACGATCAGCCCGTCATCGTTGTTGAAGCGACCTTCGACAATGCGGCGATCCTCGGCCTCCATCCCGCCATGATAGTGACAGGCCGTGTGCCCATCGGCGTTCAGCGCCGCGGCAAGCGTTTCGGTCTTGGCGCGAGTGCCGCAATAAACGATGCCGGACTGTCCCTTTCGGGCTGCCGCAAATTCCAGGATCTGGCGGCGGGGGCCATCCTTGGACTGAAAGGCAAGGTGGATGTTGGGCCGGTCGAAACCATGCAGAAAGACGCGGGGGGGCTGTCCATCAAAAAGACGCGCGACGATCTCGTCCCGGGTTTCGGCGTCGGCGGTTGCGGTGAAGGCGGCAAGCGGTACGCCCAACGCCTGACGCAACTCGCCAATGCGAAGATAGTCGGGGCGAAAGTCATGGCCCCACTGGCTTACGCAATGTGCTTCGTCTACCGCAATCAACCCCACACCGATACGGCGCAAAAGGTTTAGCGTTCCGCCCGATGCAAGACGCTCGGGCGCCATGTAGAGAAGCCGCAGGCGCCCCTGATCGAGGGCCTGAAAGACCGCATCGGTTTCTTCTTCGGTATTGCCCGAGGTCAGCGCGCCCGCCTCGACACCTGCTTCGCGAAGGCCGCGAACCTGATCGCGCATCAGTGCAATCAGCGGCGATATGACAACGGTTACCCCGTCACGGCAAAGCGCCGGCAATTGAAAGCAAAGCGACTTGCCGCCGCCTGTTGGCATGATGGCCAGAACGTTCTGGCCTTCGGTGACAGCTTCGACGATTTCCTGCTGGCCCGGCCGAAAGGACGGAAACCCAAAGACGGATGATAAAAGCTGGCTTGCCTGTGGCATATCGCTGGGATGACTTTGTTCTGCTCGGTTTTGCCGCAACATCCCACAGCCGCAATCGCGCGGCAAGGCGGGCCGTGTCAGCGTAGGCCGAAAATCGTGGGCACGATGAAGTCGCGCAAAGATATCACGATGATGAAGGCCACAAGCGGCGCCAGATCGAGGGGCCGGGTATCGGGCAGAAAGTTGCGGATCGGCGTATAGACCGGTTCCAGCAGGCGGTTGAGGCCCACCCAAATCTGCGAGACCAGCGGCTGATGCAGGTTCAGGACCTGAAAGTTGATCAGCCAGGACATGATGATGTGAACGATCATGAAAAAGAAGATGACGTTCAGGATCAGGATGATCGGCCCGTAGATGGCAAGCATTGGCAGTCTCCGCTTTTTGTTGGCAACAGACCTATGCGCGAACGGCCACTTGCGCAAGGCGCGACATCGGTCTTGACCTCGGCGGGCATTGGGTTCAGGTGGCCCCCATGTACCCGATCATCCGACTGACCAAAGAAAAACTGAAAAGCTGCAAAGCGCCCGAGCTGCCGCTTTTCGGCGAGCATGTATCAAGCCATATCTGCTGGCCGCAGGACATTGACGTCTGGATGGAACTGAACAACGGGCGCACGTTGACGCTTTTTGATTTGGGGCGCATTCCGCTGATGCGGCGCAACGGCATTTTCGCCGGTCTTAAAAAAGGCGGCTGGGGCATGACGGTTGCCGGATCATCGGTGCGTTATCGCCGCCGCGTCCGGCCTTTTGACAAGGTAGCCATGCGCTCGCGGCTTGCTGGCGCTGATGCGCGGTTTCTTTACGTAGAGCAAAGCATGTGGCGGGGCGCTGAGTGCACATCGCATACGCTTGTGCGGATGGCGGTCACTGACCAAAACGGGATCGTTCCTGTGCAGCACCTTCTGGCCCAGATCGGTCACAAACAGGTCCTGCCGCCGCTACCGGCATGGATCGCCGCGTGGTGCGCTGCTGACGCCAAACGCCCATGGCCGCCCATGCAAGACCCGGCAGGGACCGCCGAAACAGGCGCAATCCACGCGATCCCGCAGCGTAACGAGCGCACCGGCACCTGACAGGCATTGCGCCAAAGTGTCATTCGCTGTCTTATCGCCCCAAAATAAGGGGGACATGATGACAGGACCGCGCAAACGCATTTGGGGATGGATGTCGTTCGATTGGGCGACACAGCCGTTCTATACGCTTGGACTTACCTTCATCTTCGGCCCCTATTTCGCTGATATTGCCAAACAGACCTTTCTGGCAGACGGCATGGCCGCAGAGGCGGCCAAGGCGCAAGCCCAGTCGATATGGTCCTTGGGACAAACGGTTGCGGGCCTGTTCATCGCCTTTGCCGGTCCGATCCTTGGCGCCTATGCCGATAGCACGGGACGCCGGATGCCGTGGCTGATCGGGTTTTCGGTGGTCTACGTCGTGGCCTCTTGGGCGCTTTGGTACATGGTGCCTGACGGCTCTATGCTTTGGTTCTCGCTGATTGCCTTTTCGGTCGGCTTTGTTGCCGCCGAGTTTGCCCTGATCTTTACCAATGCCATTCTGCCCAGTCTTGGGACCAAGGAAGAGATTGGCGAGATTTCGGGTAATGGCGCGTCGCTGGGTTACTGGGGCGGTGTCCTGTCCCTTTTCGTGATGCTTTTGTTCTTTTTCGAGGCCGATGGCGGAAAGACCGTGATCGGTCTGGCGCCGCCGTTCGGGCTTGATGCCGCGGCGCGCGAGGGGACCCGGATCGTGGGTCCGTTCATCGCGGTCTGGTTCATCGTCTTCATGATCCCCTATTTCATGTGGGTGCGTGAGAAACCCCTGCCCAACCGGCAGGGCGGCGTTGCGCAAGCCATGCGCGATCTCAAAGCCTCGCTTGCCTCGGTGATCAAAAGACCAAGCCTTTTTGCTTTCCTGTCCTCTTCGATGTTCTACCGCGACAGCCTGAATGCCCTTTATGCCTTTGGCGGCGTCTATGCGGTGCTGGTGCTTGACTGGACCTTGATGAACATTGCCGTTTTCGGGATCGTCGGGGCCATCACGGCGGCCATCGCCACCATGATCGGCGGCAAGTTCGACAGCCGCTATGGCCCCAAACCGGTCATCGTGTTCAACATCATTGTTCTGACAGGCGTTTGCACGATCATCGTGGGAATGACGCGCACGCAGATACTTGGCATTCCGCTGGCGCTGGATTCTTGGGTGCCTGACACCGTGTTTTACGCCTGCGGGGCTGCGATCGGCGGCTCTGGCGGTGCGCTTTACGCCGCTTCGCGCAGCATGATGGTGCGCCACACCCACCCTGAGCGCCCGACCGAGGCCTTTGGGCTGTTCGCGCTTTCGGGCAAGGCGACGGCCTTTCTTGCCCCGGCATTGATCGGTCTCTTCACATGGCTGTTACAGTCGCCCCGTCTTGGGATAATCCCGCTGATCTTTCTCTTTCTTCTTGCCCTCTTTTTGCTACGATGGGTGCGAGCAGAAGGAGACAAAGACGAATGGTCCGCTTCGCCACTACCTGCGCCCTGATTATCGGCCTGTCGGGGGCGCTAAGCCTTTCGGCATTGGCAGAAACACCGGCAAAGAACCTGTTTGGCGCCAAGAAAGTGGCCTCGCGGCAATCACCGCTTGCCTTTGGCGGCTATGCCAAAGGGTGCCTCAGCGGCGCCGCGCAGCTTCCTGAGACGGGGCCGACATGGCAGGCCATGCGCCTGTCGCGCAACCGCAACTGGGGTCACCCGGTTCTGGTGGATTTCATCAAGGACCTCAGCGCCAAGGCCGCACGGATGAAGGGATGGAGCGGCATCTATGTCGGTGACATGTCCCAGCCGCGTGGCGGCCCGATGCTGACCGGGCACAGATCGCACCAGATCGGCCTTGATGCGGACATCTGGCTGCGGCCGGCAAAGAACCTTGGGCTTTCGAGGAATGAGCGCGAGAAGTTCTCGGCCATCTCCATGCGGCGCAGCAATGGCGCCTTTACCAACGGCAACTGGACCCGCGGCCAGCAGGAATTGATGAAAGCGGCGGCAAAGGACCCTCGCGTGGCGCGCATCTTTGTCTTTCCGGGCGCCAAGGTTGCCATGTGCAAGGCTGAAAAAGGTGACCGGGCATGGCTGAACAAGATCCGGCCATGGTGGGGGCACCACTATCATTTCCACGTTAGGCTTAAGTGCCCGCAGGGCAGCCGCGGCTGTGTCGATCAGGCGCCGCCGCCTGCCGGAGACGGATGCGCGGCCGCGCAGAAATGGGTCGACGACATTCTGAACCCGCCGCCGCCCGATCCAAACAGAAAGCCCCCGAAAAAACGTCCGGAACTTGTTCTTGCTGATTTGCCCAATCAATGCAGCTCCGTACTTTCGTCGCGCTGATCCTTGGCGCTCTGGTCGCCATTGGTGTTCCGGCATTCACGCAAAACGGCCAGCGGGCGGTTTTGATCGGCCAGTATACGTGGAACTTCAACGACCCGACGTTTGGCGGCTTTTCGGGGCTTGAGCTGTCGAAAGACGGCAATGGCCTGACGGTCATTTCGGACCGGGGTACGATCTGGACCGGCAAGATAACGCGCCGGGGCGACAGGATCGCGGGCGTCAGTGACCTGAAGGGGCGCGAAATTCTGAACAACAAGGGCGTGCCCCTGACCCGGTTTCAGCGGGATTCAGAAGGCCTTGCCATCGCAGAGGACGGCACGCTTTATATCTCGTTCGAGGGCATCCACAGGGTGTGGAAGTACAACAGCCCGGACGGCAAGGCGACGGGGCTGCGCGGGCATCCAGACTTCAAAACAATGCAGAACAATTCATCGCTTGAGGCTTTGGCGATCGACGGCAAGGGGCGGCTTTACACGCTTCCCGAGCGGTCGGGCGCAATTGATCGCGCCTTTCCGGTCTATCGCTATGATGGCAAGCGCTGGACCAAACCGTTTTCGATCCCGCGCAAGGCGCCCTTTCTTCCGACCGGCGCCGACTTTGGCCCCGATGGCAAGCTTTACCTGCTTGAGCGGAACTTTTCGGGCATCTTGGGGTTCAGCACGCGGGTACGCCGGTTCGAGATCAAGAACGACGTGATCGTATCAGAAGACACGCTTCTTGAGACGCGCACCGGCACGCATGACAACCTTGAAGGCATTTCCGTCTGGCGCGACGCGGCGGGCAGTATTCGCATGACCATGGTGTCGGATGACAATTTTGGCGCCTTCCAGCGAACCGAACTGGTCGAGTACCGCGTCACGGAATGACTTGATCCTCTTTGAACAAGCGTATAGAGCGCAGCGTCCCTTTCTTTGGGGCCAAGTCGCCGCACCCTTGTCAAAACGGAACAATTGATATGACCAAGACCACCCTTCCCGGCATTCTTGCCATGGCCGCCATTGTCGTGGCCTCAAACATCCTTGTGCAGTACCTTTTTGGCCAATGGCTGACATGGGGTGCCTTTACCTATCCGTTGGCCTTTCTGGTGACCGACGTTATGAACCGCGTTTACGGCGTGGCCGCCGCCCGCCGCGTGGTTTTTGTTGGCTTCGTCGTTGGCATCATCTGCTCACTCATCGGAACGCAGATCATGGGCGACTTTGGCCCGCTTGTTACCCTGCGCATCGCGATCGGTTCGGGTCTGGCCTTCCTTACGGCGCAGATGCTGGACGTGTCGATCTTTGACCGTTTGCGGACCGGTTCTTGGTGGCGCGCGCCGCTGGTATCGACGCTGGTGGGATCGTCGGTCGATACCGCGCTTTTCTTCACGATCGCCTTTTCGGCAAGCCTGACGTGGATTGAGCCGGGCAACGACGTAAGCTGGGCCGGTGAAGTTCTTCCCATCCTTGGATTTGGCCCACAGGCCCCCTTGTGGGTGTCGCTTGCGATTGCGGACTGGAGCGTCAAGCTTTCGCTTGCTCTGATCGCTCTGGTGCCTTTTCGCATCATCGTTCGGCGGCTGGTGTAAACTTATCCACACTCTTGTGTGTTTTTCTTTGACAAACACAAAATCTGTGGCAACCTTCAAGTGACAGTAACATTCGAAAGGAGGTGGTCCAGTGTCCAGAGTGATAGTGGAGAGAGGTGTCGGGACAGTCAGGAGGAAGGCCACTTAGGGCAGCCCCAAAGGTGGAAGACTCTTGATTGGGCAACCTAACTGGCCCATCTTCGTAGATCTCGGGAGGGTCGCCAGAATTGGCGACCCTTTCTTCATTTTGGGGCGGCGCAAACGCCAAAAAGGCCATGTTGAAAGTTACCGAAACCATTCAGATCGAAGACTGGGAACTGACCGAACAATTCGTTCGCGCGTCAGGTCCGGGCGGGCAGAATGTGAACAAGGTATCTTCAGCGGTCGAGTTGCGTTTTGAGGCAGAACGCTCGCCCAATTTGCCCGATCCGGTCAAGGCGCGCCTGCGACGGCTGGCGGGCCGGCGCTGGACCAAGGATGGCGCGGTCGTCCTTCAGTGCGATGAAACCCGATCACAGGCGCGAAACCGCGAGATCGCGCGCCAGCGCCTGGCCGAACTGGTGCTATCGGCAACACAGCGCCCCAAGCGGCGCGTTCCAACCCGCCCCACACTTGGCAGCAAGAAACGGCGGCTTAAGGAAAAGAAAGTCCGCGGCGAGGTCAAATCGCTGCGCGGGCGCGTTGATACCGACGACTAGACCACAACTTTTTGCGCTTTTTGCGCGCCGACACCGAACACCCTTTTGTAGCGCTCTATCTCATCGGCCGGGCCCATGGCCTTGTTGGGGTTGTCCGACAGTTTGACGGTCGGACGGCCATTGGCCGATACCGCCTTGCAAACGAGCGAGAACGGCGCAAGGGCGTCCCCATCGACAAGGCCACGAAAGTCGTTGGTCAATAGCGTGCCCCAGCCAAAGCTGACCCGCACGCGGCCGTCAAAGCGTTTGTAAAGCTCACGCACCTTGGCCACGTCCAGCCCGTCGGAAAAGATCACCAGCTTTTTGGTGGGATCCTCGCCGCGTTCACGCCACCAGCGGATCGCGGTTTCCGCGCCCTCGGCGGGATCGCCTGAATCGATGCGAATTCCAGTCCAACCTGCAAGCCAGTCCGGCGCAAACTCAAGAAACCCTTCGGTGCCATATGTGTCGGGAAGGATGATGCGCAGGTTGCCGTCATGCTCTTCGTGCCAATCCGCCAGAACCTCATAGGGGGCCTGACGCAGCTGATCGTCGGTTTCGGCCAGAGCCGAGTAAACCATGGGCAATTCATGCGCGTTGGTTCCAATCGCTTCGACATCGCGGTTCTTTGCGATCAGGCAGTTCGAGGTGCCAACGAACTTTTCGCCCAGACCTTCCATCATCGCCTGAACGCACCAGTCCTGCCAAAGGAAGGAATGCCTGCGCCGGGTTCCGAAATCGGCCAGCCGAAGCTTGTCGAGATCGCGGATCTGTTCGACCTTTTCCCAGACACGGGTCATTGCGCGGGCATAAAGCACCTGAAGTTCGAACCGGCCCATGTCGGCCATCACGGCGCGAGAGCGCAGTTCCATCAGAACGGCAAGGGCGGGGATTTCCCACAACATGACCTCGGGCCATGACCCTTCGAAGGTCAGCTCAAACTGGCCATCGCGCTTTTCAAGGTGATAGTCCGGCAGGCGCATTCCTTCGAACCATTCCATGAAGGCCGGCGTGAACATCTGGCGCTTGCCGTAGAAGGTGTTGCCGCGCAGCCATGTGCTTTCGCCGCGGCTTAGGCTGAGGGAACGGATGTGATCAAGTTGCTCGCGCAGCTGGCCTTCGTCAACGATATCGGCAAGGCGGATATCCTTGGACCTGTTGATCAGGCTGAAGGTGACTTGCGTGTCGGGCTTGCTGCGAAAGACCGACTGACACATCAACAGCTTGTAGAAATCGGTGTCGATCAGCGACCGGATAATCGGGTCGATCTTCCATTTGTGATTATAGACGCGTGTCGCGATATCGACCATCGGGCGGTTCCTTTTCCGAGGGGCTTGATACCTGACCTCTGCGCCCAGCACTAGCCCTTGAGCGTAACGCCCGCCGCCCGCATCTGTTCCAGCGCCCGGTCCAGCGAGCCATCAAGGTCGATGGCGCGGCAGGCGGCAAGGTCAACAGTTACATCAAAACCAAGCTTGGCCGCATCCAGAGCCGAGTAGGCCACGCAAAAATCCGTCGCAAGGCCAGCCAGCATAAGCGACGTGATGCCCTTTGTGCGAAGAAACCCTTCAAGCCCTGTTGGCGTTTTGTGGTCATTTTCGAAGAAGGCCGAATAGCTGTCGATCGCGGGGTTGTACCCTTTGCGAACGATCATTGCCGCGCGATCGGTGTTTAGCGCTGGATGAAAGGCGGCGCCTTCGCTGCCCTGAACGCAGTGATCGGGCCAGAGAACTTGGGGACCATAGGGCATTTGCGTTACTTCAAAGGCGGCTTTGCCCGAGTGCACCGACGCAAAGGACGAATGGCCAGCCGGGTGCCAGTCCTGTGTCAGGATCCGCAGCGGATAGTCGTTCATCATCTCGTTGATCGGGCCGACAACCTGATCCCCTTCGTTTACGGCAAGCGCGCCGCCGGGGCAGAAATCGTTCTGAACATCAATCACGATCAAGGCTTTGGTCATCAGGTGCTCTCCTTTCCTTGGCCCTAGCATTGCCAAGCTGCTTGCGACAAGGCCGACAAGCGCCTAAATCGCCCATATGTTCACTGTTGCAGCGCTTTACAAATTCACGCCCTTCGAGGACCCGGCCAGCATCGTCGCGCATTTGCGCGAGGTGGCCGATGATGCCGGTACGACCGGAACGCTTTTGATCGCGCCCGAGGGCGTTAACGGCACGATTGCCGGAAGCCGGGCCGCGATTGACAAGGTTCTGGGCGCGGTGCGTGCCTTGCCGGGCTGCGGCGATCTAAGCTGGAAGGAAAGCCACGCCAGCGCCGAGCCTTTCCGCCGCATGAAGGTGCGGCTGAAGAGGGAAATCGTGACGATGGGCCAGCCGCATGTCGACCCGCGCGCGGGCACCGGGCATTACGTTGACCCCGCCGATTGGAACGATCTGATCTCTAGCCCCGATGTGGCCGTGATCGACACGCGCAACGACTATGAGGTGGCAATCGGAACCTTCGAGGGGGCGGTTGATCCCGAAACCCGAAGCTTTGGCGAGTTTCCCGCGTGGTGGGCCAAGAACAAGCATCGCTTTCACAACAAGCGCATTGCCATGTTCTGTACCGGCGGAATTCGCTGCGAGAAGTCGACGAATTTTCTTTTGGGCGAAGGTGTAAGCGATGTCTTTCACCTGAACGGCGGCATCTTGAAGTACCTTGAAGAGGTGCCCGCAGAGACCAGCAAATGGCAGGGCGATTGCTTTGTCTTTGATAAGCGCGTTTCGGTGGGTCATGGCCTGATCGAGGGCCCGCACATCCTTTGTCATGGCTGTAGGCGCCCGCTGGACCCTGCCGACACAAAGCGCCCCGAGTATGAGGTTGGCGTCAGCTGCCACAAGTGCTTTGACGAGACATCGGCCGAGGACAAGTCGCGGTTTCGCGAAAGACAAAGGCAGCTTGAAAACAGCGCCGACTAACGCCCCGTTGAGCCGCCCACCAGCTTAACCTTGAAATATCAGGTGTTTTGCGCCAGCGATGGGTCAGGAACACTGAACGGGGGCGATAGCTTGGGCGCAGCAATAGCAGTTGTCGGGGCAGGACTTATCGGACAAAGGCATGTCGAGGCCATAGAGGTCGCCGGTGATGCCAGCCTTGCCTGCATTGTCGACCCTTCAGAAGCGGCGCGGGAATTTGCCAGCGCGCGGGGTCTGCGCCACTTTGCCTCGATCGGCCAGATGCTGGCCGATGGTGCCCCCGGCGGGGCGATCATCGCAACGCCCAACGCGATGCATGTGGACAACGCCGCACAGTGCATCGGCGCGGGCCTTCCCGTGCTGGTGGAAAAACCGATCGCAACTGACGCAAGCAGTGCCGAGGCGCTGGTTGAGAGTGCGGAAAAGGCCGGCGTGCCCCTGCTTGTTGGTCATCATCGGCGCCATAACCCGCTGATACAAAAGGCGCATGAGGTCATTCAGGATGGCGGTCTGGGCCAGATAACGGCGGTTCAGGCGCAGGCATGGCTGATGAAACCCGATGAGTATTTCGACGTGGACTGGCGGCGAAAGGCGGGTGCCGGGCCGATCTTTTTGAACCTGATCCACGACATTGATTTGCTGGCCTATCTGTGCGGCGACATTGCCAGCGTGCATGCGATGCAGTCCAGTCAGGTGCGCGGCAACGCGGTTGAAGACACAGCGGCGGTCCTCTTGCGATTTGCAAGCGGGGCTCTTGGCACTGTCAGCCTGTCAGACACCATCGTCGCCCCATGGAGTTGGGAGCTGACCGCGCGTGAAAATCCGGCCTACCCGGCAACGGGCGAGGATTGTTATTGGATCGGTGGCACCAAGGGTTCTTTGTCGCTTCCCAACCTTTCGCATTGGTCGAACCCGCAAAAACGAAGCTGGTGGGAGCCGATAAGCCAGACGAAACTGATTTTCGACTTTCAGGATCCGCTGGTCCGGCAGGTGGAAAACTTTGCCGCCGTTATTGCCGGGCAGCAGAAGCCACTTGTGACGGGGCGCGACGGGCTTCGGGCGCTGCGGGTGATAGAGGCGATCAAGGCGTCGGCCGAAAGCGGCAGGACGATCGACATTACCTGAAGCGGCGCGGCTTTTTGGGGATCGTTCTGAATTGACTTGATCTGGATCGGACAAACGGGATGGAGCGGCGTGTGATGGCAAAGGTTGAAGGCGGCTGCGCCTGCGGGAACTTACGTGTCGCGGCATCAGGCGATCCGGTCCGCGTCGGCATCTGCCACTGCATGGATTGCCGCAAACACCACGGCGCTCTCTTCTATGCCGCGGCAATCTTCCCGCACAGCGCCGTAGAAATCATTGGCGAAACAAGCGCTTATGCCGGAAGGCACTTTTGCCCAACCTGCGGTTCATCCGTGTTCGCCCGCAGTGGCGACGAGGTAGAAGTGTATCTGGGATCGCTTGATACACCGGACCTGTTCAAGCCGAGCTATGAGTGCTGGAGCCTGCGCCGAGAGAAATGGCTGCCGCCGGTTTTAGGACTGCGGCAGTACCAGAAGGATCGCGCGTAACGGACCTGGGGCAAGTCCGGGCGCTTGTTAAAAGTCCAGATTCTCGACGCTCAGCGCGTTTGTCTGGATGAACTCGCGACGGGGTTCGACGACGTCGCCCATCAGCTTGGTAAAGATGTCGTCGGCTTCGGCAAGGTCGTCGATCTTGACCTGAAGCAGGGTGCGCGCCTCGGGGTCCAGCGTGGTTTCCCAAAGCTGATCGGGGTTCATCTCTCCCAGTCCTTTGTAGCGCTGCAGGGACAGGCCCTTTGCGCCTTCTTCCAGAATGGAATTCAAAAGCTCGGTCGGGCCGTGGACGACAACGCTTCGGTCTTTGCGGTTCAGGTTCGCCGGCTTAAGGAAGGCATCCCGTGTCTCGCCTGCGATGCCGCCAAGGCGACGGGCCTCGCCCGAGCGCAAGACAGCGCCGTCGAGTGTTCTTATCTCTTCGACCCCGCGCAGGACGCGCGCAAGGCGGATGCCGTGATCCTGCGTGATCCGCCCCTGCCAGCCCTTTTCGTATTCGACCGCCACAAGGTCGAGGCGTTTGGCAACGTCATCGGCGACACCCTGAAGGTCAGCGTCGGCGCGGCCCTGATCGAACGCGCCTGCGATTGCGGCCTGTTCAAGGATGTGGCGCGGGTAGTGCGTTGGAAAAGCTTCCAGAACGCGCCGGAAAGTTCGCGCGCCTTCGACGACGCGGGCCAGATCGGCACCCGCAATCTCTTCGCCCGAGGGAAGTTGCAGGACAGCGCCATCAATGCCCATCTGCACAAGGTAATCGTCCAGAGCCGCCTGATCTTTCAGGTAAACTTCGGACTTGCCGCGCGCGACTTTGTAAAGCGGGGGTTGGGCGATGTAGAGATAGCCGCCTTCGATGATCTCGGGCATTTGCCGGAAGAAGAAGGTCAGCAACAGTGTTCGGATGTGCGCGCCATCCACGTCGGCATCGGTCATGATGACAATCTTGTGGTAGCGAAGCTTTGAGATGTCGAACTCATCCCGGCCGATCCCTGTACCAAGCGCAGTGATCAGCGTTCCGATTTCCTGACTGGACAGCATCCGATCAAACCGCGCGCGTTCGACGTTCAGGATCTTACCCCTGAGCGGCAGAACGGCCTGATTGTTTCGGCTGCGCCCCTGCTTTGCAGAGCCGCCCGCGCTGTCACCCTCGACAAGGAAAACTTCGGAAAGGGCGGGATCCTTTTCCTGACAATCGGCCAGCTTGCCGGGAAGCGATGCGACATCCATCGCCGTTTTGCGGCGGGTCAGATCGCGGGCCTTGCGGGCCGCTTCGCGGGCGACGGCGGCCTCGATGATCTTTGAAACGATCACGCGCGCCTCATTGGGATGCTCTTCGAACCATTCGGCAAGCTTTTCGTTGACCAGCCCTTCGACGGCTGGGCGCACTTCGGATGAGACAAGCTTGTCTTTCGTCTGAGAGCTGAACTTTGGATCAGGGACTTTGACGCTTAGCACGCAAGTCAGCCCCTCGCGGGCATCGTCGCCGGTAAAGCTGACCTTTTCCTTTTTCGCGATACCGCTGGTCTGGCTGTAGTTGTTGATCGTCCGGGTCAGTGCGCCGCGGAAACCGGCAAGGTGTGTACCGCCATCGCGCTGGGGGATGTTGTTGGTAAAGGGCAGAACCGTTTCGTGGTAGCTGTCGTTCCACCACATCGCCACTTCAACGCCGATGCCGTCCTTTTCGCCGGTCATAAAGATCGGCTCTTCCAGCATCCCCGATTTCGAGCGGTCAAGATATTTGACGAACTCGCGCACGCCGCCGTCGTAGTACAGTTCGGTCCGAAGCGGCTCTGCCGGGCGCTCATCTTCGAGGATGATGCGCACGCCCGAGTTCAGGAAGGCCAGCTCGCGCAGGCGGTTTTCAAGCGTCTTGAAGACGAAGTCGCGATTCGAAAACGTGTTGAGCGAGGCAAGAAAGCGAACTTCGGTCCCTTTGCGGCCATCGGCATCGCCGACGACTTTCAGGTGATCCACCGTTTCGCCGTGTTCGAATCGCGCAATATGTTCCTTGCCGTCGCGCCAGATGCGCAGTTCCAGCCAATCAGACAGCGCGTTGACGACCGAAACACCAACCCCGTGCAGGCCGCCCGACACCTTGTAGGAGTTCTGGTCGAACTTACCGCCGGCGTGCAGCTGGGTCATGATGACTTCGGCGGCCGAAACGCCCTCTTCCTCGTGGATGCCCACGGGAATTCCGCGACCGTTGTCACTTACAGATACGCTCCCGTCAGAGTGGATTTTTACGTTTACCGCGTCGGCGTGACCGGCCAGAGCCTCGTCAATGCCGTTGTCGACGACCTCATAAACCATGTGGTGAAGGCCGCTGCCATCATCAGTGTCACCGATGTACATGCCGGGCCGCTTGCGGACGGCTTCCAAACCCTTGAGAACTTTGATGGAATCTGCGCCATACTCTTGCTGGCTCTGGTTCGTGTCGGTCATTTGACGCCTTTTTGCTTCTTGGCCCAAAATATATGGGTTTCGGCGGGGAATGTCACGCTGAACACGCCAGATTTTGTGTTTGTTCAGCGAAGGCCAAGGCGCAAAAAACTCAGGCCGCCATCGATGCGATCGATGACGGCCTGGCTGGGTGAATATACCAAACGGTGCTTTGGTATATTCGGGGAGAAACCTTGTGGGTTACTGCGCGGCGATAGCGCTGGCAGAGCCGCCCATGACGCTGTGCTGACCCAGGTGCATCGGGGCCATCATGACCGGACGCGGGATACGTGCCGCGATGGACGGGCGTGCCTCAAGTGAACCTTCGGCAACGCGCTCACGGTCTGTCGTTTTGTCCTCGACGCTTTTAAGAGCCATCAGGCGACGGGCGCGCATCTTGGCCATGAAGTCATTTCCAAAGTCCTGATCGGCCGCGTCATCGTTGGCGGATGTTACAACAACTTCGGGCTTGGCCGGCTTCTGCTGGCGATCGCCGAACCAGTTGCCGTCAAAGCAATCGCTGAAAAGTTCCGAGATCTCTTCACGCTTAAGGATCTGACCTGCGATCTGGGCGTTTTGTGCGTTAGCGGCTGTTGCTGTGTTGTTCGTATACATTGGGTTTCTCCACGGGTTGAATTCTGAATTTGATTGCGTGCTCGTCTGCAGCGCTTGATTGGAAATTGCCTGATGTTGCACCGGGATGATATTCGCCTCGGGGTCGAAAAACGGCCCTTCCACCCTAAGGCTGAACAGGTTTTTTCGGTCGTTTTCGAACGGGTGGAATCGGGTGATTCACGGCCACCAAACCGGTGGTTTTCGGGCTTTCGTACCTAGGGTGGAAAGGCCGTTTTTACGCCCTGATACGGATTTCTTTCAAATTCTAAAGATGGTCCAAGTCCCGCCACACGGCCGCCCAAATGGAAGGCTAGAAAAGTTATGAAACAAGGAAAATTGTCATGTCTATTGTGAATTCCAGACCGCTTATCGCGCTGTTGTCGGCTCTGGCCGTATCGATGGCCTCGCCATCGTTTGCGCAGTCATCCGGTCAAGCCCAGTCGGTTTCGGAAGGCTCGATCGTTGTTGCGTCACTGGAATATCAGAACGTGATCAGCAACCTTCAAAGCGAAGGCTACAAGATCATCAAGGTCAGCCGCACGCTGTTGGGGCGGATCAGAATCGTCGCCCGCAATGGTGACCACACACGCGAAGTAGTGGTCAGCCGCACGACGGGTGAGATCAAGCGTGACGTTGTTCGTGCGATTGCAGGCTCTGGCGGCTCAGGCTCGAGTGCGAGCGGTAGCGCGACAGCTAACGCAAGTGCCGGTGCAAGTGGCAGCGTCAGCGACGCCGCACAAAGCGCATCGGATTCGGTTAGCGATGCCGTGGACAGCGCCTCTGACGCCGTGTCGGACGCAGCGGGCGGTCTGGGTCTGTAACTTAAGGCCCTGCGCCCCGTTGGGCGCGGATCCTTCGTGTTGCAACCCGAAATGGAAGACTTGGAAGAACAGGGAAGAAGGGTAACAGGGTTTGCGGGTACCGGTGAAGCTATCATTGATTTATGCGGTTCTGGGCTTTCAGATCGTTAGCACCCTGTTCTTTCTTTACGAACTTTGGGGCGAGGTCCTTGGCCTGCGCCACCAGCCCCTTCCATGGAACTTCCAAGAGATCACACAGATACTGGCAAGCGTCGGCCTTGTCTGACGTCAGCACCCTTGGGACAGATTTGAGGATTTGAATAGCGGAGGATTTCTGGTTCATCTTATCGATTAGGAGATCGAGATGACAAAGAAACCGCAGACTTCGAAAGACGCCGCCGAGAAGGTGGTCAAGAACATCCGCCGCAAGACCCGCCAGACTTATTCTGCGGAGGAGAAGATCCGCATTGTCTTGGCAGGCCTGCGCGGCGAAGAAAGCATCTCGGCGCTATGCCGCCGTGAGGGTATTGCTGAGAGCCTGTATTACAGTTGGTCGAAGGAATTTCTCGAAGCGGGCAAGCGCCGGTTATCTGGCGACACGGCACGGCAGGCCACGTCGCCTGAGGTAAAGGATTTGCGTTCCGAGTCCTTGGCCCTGAAAGAATGCGTTGCCGATCTGACCCTTGAGAACCGTCTGCTCAAAAAAAGCATGACAGGGGCTGGGGAGTTCGCGGAATGAGATACCCTGCATCTGAGAAGCTTGAGATCATCCGCACCGTTGAGGGGTCACATCTGCCAGTCAAGCAGACCCTCGACATGCTGGGCATCCCACGCACGACATTCTATCGATGGTATGATCTCTATGTCGACGGCGGCCTGGATGGGCTGGCTGACAGATCCCCACGCCCAGGATCGGTCTGGAACCGCATCCCGGATGCCCGCCGTGACGACTTGATTGAGTTTGCGCTGGAACATGAAGCGCTGACCACGCGGGAACTGGCCGTCAAATACACCGATGAGAAGCGGTATTTTGTCTCTGAATCATCGACTTACCGTATTTTGAAAGCGGCTGATCTAATCACCGCACCGGACTACGTGGTGATCAAGGCCGCTGATGAGTTCACAGACAAAACGACGACAATCAACGAGATGTGGCAGACGGACTTCACCTACTTCAAGATCATTGGCTGGGGCTGGTATTATCTGAGCACGATCCTGGACGATTACAGCCGCTACATCATCGCCTGGAAGCTCTGCACAAATATGCGGGCCGAAGATGTGACAGACACGATTGAACTGGCTCTGACAGCATCAGGCTGCGACCAGGCGGTTGTGCGGCACAAGCCACGTCTGCTCAGCGACAACGGCTCATGCTACATCTCAGGCGATCTGGCCAAGTGGTTAGAGGATCAGAAAATGACGCATGTCCGCGGCGCGCCATTCCACCCACAGACCCAAGGCAAGATCGAACGCTGGCACCAGACCATGAAGAACAGGGTTCTGCTGGAGAACTACTACCTACCCGGTGATCTCGAACGCCAAATCGGGGCCTTCGTCGATTACTACAACAACCAGCGTTACCACGAGAGCCTGAACAACGTCACACCAGCTGACGTCTACTTTGGCCGCGACAAAGCCATTCTCAGAGAAAGGGAAAGGATCAAGAAACGGACAATGCAACAACGCCGCTTGCAACACCAAAAACAAGCAGCATAATCAATCACACAATCGAGCCAGAGCCTCCAATGCTCAAGCCGCTCTGATGTCCCATATTATATGACGACGGACAAGCCCGACCCCCATCAGCACAAGGCCGATAACCGGATAGATCAGGCACAGGAACAGAACGTCCGAGCGCGCCGCGGTCATGTCCTCGGCCCCCTTGCGCAGGGCATCACCAAGATCGCGCATCCGCAGGGTGTTGATCTGC
>JASBUI010000023.1 GCA_030148005.1 Paracoccaceae bacterium
GAAAGGATCAAGAAACGGACAATGCAACAACGCCGCTTGCAACACCAAAAACAAGCAGCATAATCAATCACACAATCGAGCCAGAGCCTCCAATGCTCAAGCCGCTCTGATGTCCCATATTATATGACGACGGACAGTGTCTTGGCCTGCTTCAGACCAAAGGCCATGTTGTTGTAGACGGTCATATGCGGGTAAAGCGCATAGGTCTGAAAAACCATGGCAACGCCGCGCTTGGAAGGGGCCACGTCGTTCACTTCGCGCCCGCCGATCGAAACCGTACCGGCGGTGATGTCTTCCAGCCCTGCGATCATCCGCAAAAGGGTGGATTTACCGCAACCCGAAGGCCCCACAAAGACGACAAATTCGCCTTCGTCGATGTCCAGGTCGATGCCGTGCATGACCTCAAGCTCGCCATATGACTTGCGGATATTGCGTATCGTTACTTCGGCCATGATTTTTCCATTTCCTCGATCTCATGGATCAGCGCCGGGGCGAATCCTTCAAATTTCTCAGGAACATCGGCCCACTGCATGGTGGAGCGGGCAAATCTGTCAACGTTGCCCTCTGCCAGAAGCGGCAGCAAGATGTCCCAACTTGGTTCATTGTAGTTCAGTTTCAAAGAGCCATCGGCAATGCGGCGGCAGAATACATACCAACTTGCGGCAGAGCGCAGCGCAAAGCGCGGTATCGTTCCGGCCTCCAGACAGCCGCGGATGGTAGGTAGAATAAAGATAGGAAACTTGGCAAACCCATCCGCGGCAATCCGTTCGATCGAATCTGCGATCGAACGGTTCTGAAAGCGCTGCGCTATACCCCTAAAGTAGTCGAACTTGTCAAAGGGCAACGCTAGCGTCAGCGCCGACAGAACTTCCTTGGTCTCGTAGTTCCAGAAGTGGTCGAAAAGCTTGGGGTCGGCCATCGCCTGATCAAAGGTCGCATGGCCCGCCAGAGCACCAAGATAGGCAAGGCAGGTATGGCCGCCGTTCAGGATACGGATCTTTGTCTCTTCGTAAGGATCGACATCCGGCGTGATCGTGACCCCCACCGCGCCAAGCGCTGGCATCGGTCCGGCAAAATCGTCCTCAAGGACCCACTGGATGAAATCCTCGGCCAGAACCGGGCTTGCCTCAGAAGCGCCGAACTGATCCTGCACCTCGGCCCTCAGCGCCGCAGAGGTCCGCGGCGTGATCCGGTCGACCATAGAGCAGGGGAAGGTGACATTCGCTGCAACCCATGCGGCCAGATCATGCATCCCGCACAGGTCCATGTAGCGCTGCATCGATGCCTTCAGCATCTTGCCGTTGCGCCGGATGTTGTCACAGCAAAGGATGGTGATCGGCAAGCCGCCCGCCTTCATGCGCCGGCTTAGACCTGCTGCAAGGTAGCTATAGACACTCGCGCGCCCGGCGCCGGAAATCTCTTTTGCAATTACCGGGTGCGCGCCGTTCAGATCGCCGGTGTCATCAAGATAGTAACCGCTTTCGGTGACCGTGATCGTCACCATATGCACGCTTTCCAGCGCCAAAAGGTTTTCGGCGGCCTCGGCGTTCTGGCTCCAGTCTTCGAACCGGATATGCGGACGGATGCGGGTAAACTCGGCCTCGCCCGAGGGGGCGACGGACTTTAGGATATAGCCTTGCGATTTCGACGCAGCCCCAAAGCTTTGCGATTGCTCGGCCCGCAGGTTCACCGCCGCGATGCCCCAGCGAAGATCGCGGGTCTTTTGCATCAGCGCATCAACAAAGACCGCCTGATGGGCACAGTGAAACGCACCAAAGCCAAGGTGAACCGCCCCGATGGAACAGGCCGCGCGATCATAATCCGATGCGGCCAGACGTGGTTTGGATGCCACGCTCATTGCCGCGCTCCGACCTGGCGCATCAACTCGCCCCGCGCGGTTTCGCGAAACTCTGACGGCGTCATGCCCTTCATCTTCAGAAAGTGCCGGTTGAAATTGGCAAGGTTCTGAAAGCCCACGCCAAAGCAGATGGAAGAGATTTGTTCCTCGGTGGCATAAAGCATGCTGCAGGCCTGTCCTATTCTTACCCTATTGACGAACTCGACAAACCGGTTGCCCGTAACTGCCTGAAAGTTCCGCGAAAATGTTGTCGGGCTCATCCCTGCCATGCGCGCTGCGGCATCAAGAGAGATGTCGTCGGCAAAGTTCTCGACGATGTTGTCGATCACCTGTCCGATACGCGCCTGTTTGCGGCTGCCCTCGGGCTGGATCAGTTTGAGAACCGAAAGCGGCTCTTTCTGCGGCCAGCTGCTGGCAGCCAGAAGGAACTCCAGAAAGGCCATGATGCGGCGGGTGCCGCGCGTGTCGCGGATCGTTTCAAGATGGCTTCGTGCGACATCGGCATCAAAGCCGACGAACTCGATCCCCGATTGCGCCAGATCCAGCATCGTGCGCAGCTCGGCAAATTCGCCAAAGGCCGTCATCAGCTGTTCGATGCCGTCATGGTCGAACTGCACCATCATGTCGCGCACCTCCACCGGCTCTGTCCAGACTTCGTCGGTGATCCAGTTATGCGGAAGGTTCGGCCCCGTCAGAAACAGCGCACCGGGCTGAAAATCCCCGATATAGTCGCCGACAAAAGCCTTGCCGCGCGTCGCCACGATCAGGTGAAGTTCATATTCCTTATGCGTGTGCCAGCGGCACAGCTCTGTCGGCCAGCCATGTTCAAGATAGCGGATGCTTTCGCTGGCGCGGTCGACGATTTCGATCTCTGGGGCAATGATTGACATGTGCTACCTCACCCCGTTGCAGTCATCAGACGCGATGGCTTGGGCGGCACGGTCATTTGCGCCGGCCACAAGGCAAAGCCTGTCCGCCCGATCAGCAAAGACCGCACCGGCGCTCATTTGACCGCACCGAATGTCAGGCCCTGAACCAGTTGCTTTTGCGCGAACCATCCAAAGACGACGATCGGCGCGACAGCCAGCGTTGAAACCGCCGAAACCTTGGCCCAGAACAACCCTTCGGGCGCCTGGAAAGAGGCGACAAAGGCGGTCAGCGTGCTTGCCTCGGTCGTTGTCAGAACGATGGACCAGAAAGCTTCGTTCCAGCACAGGATGATCGACAAAAGCGCGGTCGATGCGATCCCGCCCCAAGCCAGCGGCAGGACGATATGCACGATCTCGTTGAAGGTTGATGTGCCGTCCATCCGCGATGCTTCAAGGATCTCCTTGGGGATCTCGCGGAAATAGTTGAACAGGATCAGCATCACGATCGGCAAGTTCATCATCGCATAGATGAAGACCAGCGTGATCTTGGTATCCAAAAGCCCGAACTTCTGGCTTAGCAGGTAGATCGGCATCAGAACGCCAACCGCGGGCAACATCTTGGTCGACAGCATCCACATCAGGATGTCCTTGGTCCAGCGGCCCGAATTGAAGGCCATCGCATAGGCCGAAGGGATGGCGATCAGCATCGCCAGAAGCGTGCCACCAAAAGAGGTGATGATCGAATTCATCGCAAAGTGGCTATAGTCGGTGCGCGCCTGAATTTCCGTAAAGTTTTCAAGCGTCGGCTCAAAGAACAGAAGGGGCGGAATGGCAATCGCCTGAGACTCTGTCTTGAACCCGGTCAGAACCATCCAGAAGATGGGGAAAAAGAACAGGACGGCTGCAATCCAAGCAAAGACCACTGCGATCCGGTTTTTCAGGTGCTCGCGTTGTTTATCGGTCATCTCTACACCGTCAGCGTTTTGCCAATCGCGCGGATCAGGAAGATCGCAACGATATTGGCCAGAATGATTGCAAAGACCCCACCAGCCGAAGCCACGCCCACGTCAAAGGCCTGCTGTGACTGGATGTAGATCAGGTAAGTCAGGTTGGTCGACTGAACGCCCGGCCCGCCGCTTGTGGTCACGAAAATCTCGGCGAAGATCGCCAGGTGAAAGATCATCTGGATCAGGATCACGATGGAAATCGGGCGCGCCAGATGCGGCAGCGTTAGGTTGTAGAACTGTGACCAGAACCCGGCGCCGTCCAGTGTGGCGGCCTCTTTCTGTTCCTGGTCCTGGCTTTGCAGCGAGGTCATGAAGATCAGGATCGCAAAGGGCGTCCACTGCCAGCTGACCATGATGATGATCGAGAAAAGCGGCATGTCCTGCAACCATTCGATCGGCTGCAATCCCAGTGCGTTCGCAAAGGCGGCGAACAGACCGTTGTTGGGGTCCATAAGCATGTTCTTCCACACCAGCGCCGAAACGGTCGGCATGATGAAGAAGGGCGAGATCAGCATCACCCGGGCAATTCCGCGTCCGCGGAAGGGGCGGTCGATCAGGATCGAAACGGCCAGTCCAAGAACCACCGTGATCAACAGAACCGAACCGACAAGGATCAGCGTATTGGTCAGAGCCGGAAAAAACGCCGGGTCCGTCCAGAAAAACTCATAGTTCGAAAAGCCGACAAAGCCGCTGCGCTCTGGGTAAAGCAGGTTGTAGCGCTGGGTCGAAAACCAGATCGTCATGCTGAGAGGGACGATCATCCAAAGAAACAGAAGAATGATACTTGGGGCCTGAAGCCATCTTGCGAGAGCCGGGTTCATCTTATCAATCCTGTTAAAATACGGGGAAGTATGCCGTCAGTTCGGGCAAGGTATCTCAAGGCGACCCCGAAGGGCCGCCTTGGATAGATGGAAGTCGGGTTTTAGTAGTACCCGGCCTTCTTCATCTCGCGGTCAGCCGCCTTCTGGGCGTTGGCCAGACCTTCTTCGACCGAAATGTCACCGGCCAGTACTGCGGTCATCTGCTGACCAACAGCCGTACCGATCGCCTGGAACTCGGGGATCGCTGCGAACTGGACGCCAACGTAGGGCGACGGGTTCTGGGTCGAGTTCGAGGGGTCAGCCGACAGGATCGCCTTCAGCTCGGCCTCTGCGAAAGGTGCAGCAGCCTGGAAGTTGGCGTTGTCATAGGTAGACTGACGTGTACCGGTCGGAACTTTGCCCCAGCCATTGGTCTTGGCAACCAGCTCGATGTAGGACTGCGATGTCGCCCACTCGATGAACTTCATCGCATCTTCTTTTTGCTTGGTGCCAGCAGGAACGGCCAGCGACCATGCCCAAAGCCAGTTCGCGCCGCGGTTGGTTACCGCAACAGGCGCCTGAGCGTATGCCATGTTCGGGTTCTCAATGAAGGATGCAGCGATCGTTGCGTCGATCCACATGCCGCACTTGCCTTCGTTCATCAGGGCCAGAATTTCGTTGAACGAGTTGGCCGACGAACCCGGAGGGCCGTAGTTGTCCAGAAGGTCCTTGTAGAAGGTCACAGCGTGGTTCCAAGCAGCGGAATCCAGCGCCGGTGTCCAGTCTTCGTTGAACCACTGCGCACCGAACGAGTTTGCCATGGTCGTCAGGAACGCCATGTTGTCGCCCCAGCCGGGCTTGCCGCGAAGGCAGATACCGTACTGGCCCGCGTCCTTGTCGGTCATGGCTGCTGCTGCATCCTGAACATGGCCCCATGTCGGGTTGTCAGGCATTGTCATGCCAGCCGCATCCAGAAGGTCCTTGCGGTACATGATCATCGAGGATTCGCCATAGAAGGGCGCTGCGAACAACTTGCCGTCGTAGGACAGACCGCCGCGCATGGCGGGAAGAATGTCGTCAACGTTGTAAGCGGCGTCGAACTGCAGCGGCTCAAGCCAGCCACGCTCGCCCCAGATCGGAGCTTCGTACATGCCGATGGTCATGATGTCGAACTGACCACCCTTTGTGGTGATGTCGGTTGTGACGCGGCTACGCAATGTGCCCTCGTCCAGCGTAACCCAGTTCACGGTGATGCCGGGGTTAGCGGCTTCAAACTCGGGTGTCAGTTTCTGCATTTCGATCATGTGACCGTTGTTCACGGTCGCGATGGTCAGCTCGCCTGCCATAGCCATGGAAGCACTGGTCACACCCAGCGCAAGCCCCAGCGCAGTGTTGCGTAGAGATTTCATGTTTTCCTCCCTGAAATCACGTTCGACTTTAACTTGTCCAACAACGGTGGCGACAAGCGAGCAGCCCAGCCAATAGAATCCCGCCAACATACTATACTTTTCCGCCATTGAATGGCCAGATATAACGATATTTGTATAAGAAAAGTACATTCAAAGGGTGGCGACGGGCATGTAGTTGCGGCTTATTGTCCCCAAGCCTATGCCGTCAGCTTAGCATGATTCTCGCAGTATTGTGGCTTTCCGGTGTGGGAATTCTTCCCTTTCGGATGCTGCGCCAGCCCCGGATCCACGCGGCCCCAAAGTCCGGGCTGTCGCGCCCGCGCATATCAAACTTGGCCCCAAGGGTAAGTCAGCCATGGACCACTCAGGCGTCTTGGCCTAACAAATTGCTAGCATAGCGGCAGCGGAGAGGCGGCATGGCCACACGGCGCACCAAGTTTCAGCAAAGCATCAGGGTCGGTATCATAATCCGTTCCGTCCCAAGCCAGTCGCGTTGGGTGGACGTGACCTACCGGGTCATAGGCCTTTTGCCCGGCGCGCCCGAGGCAACTTGGGTCGAGCTTCGCCGCGACGGCGAAACCATCGACTATCACGCCGCGACCCTTCCCCTTGATCTGCACCGGACCGAAACCGACGCCTATCTGATGGCGCTTCAGGCGGAACCGCCTTCGGCCTATGTCGTGCTTCAGGGCGATACCGACGATGAGGACCGCCCGATGCCCGTGGCCGTCACCGTTTCGCCCTTTGAGGCGCAGGACCACATGGATACCGGCGAAGAGGTTGTCGAAAAGATCGCCATGCCGCCAGAGCTGGTCGACTGGATGCGCGAATACGTAGAGACGCACCACAAGGAAGAGCCGCGCTACAAACGTCAGCGCGACCGGATGGATGTCGAACGTGTCGATGACGGAAGGGGCGATGCGCGCATCCGCCAGTTCGGCGATGTCTACCGAAGCCCGCGCGGCCCGGGCAAGCCGGGCTGAGACCGCATTCAGAGTAAAACGAATTTAATATGGTCGAAAGAGATGATTAATTTTCTTGCTGGATTCATTGTGCTTGGCTAACCTTAAGGCAATTCCGAAATCGTCATCAGGACGCAGGAGCTGCCGTTGCCCGACCCCGAGAAATCTACTCTCGATCCCGAAGATCGCATGCGCGCCGATCTTTACGGTCTGCTGGGCCAACTCATCGCCGCGCCGCCTTCTGCGCAACAGCTAAAAAACATAGCTAGAATCAAGGGCGACGACACCGAACTTGGCCGCGCGATAAATTCTCTTGCTCATCAGGCATCTGCGACAAATCAGCGCCGCGCGCGCGAGGAATACAATCTCTTGTACATGGGCCTCGTTCGCGGAGAGCTGTTGCCCTACGCAAGCTTTTATCTGACCGGTTTCCTGCACGAAATGCCGCTGGCAAAACTGCGCGAAGACATGGTCGTTCTGGGCGTCGTTCGAAGCAAGGATCGCCACGAACCCGAGGACCATATCGCCAGTATGCTGGAGATTATGCAGGGACTGATTCTCGGCCAATTTGCGTCCGGGCGCGCCTCGCTCGAGCGTCAGCACCGGTTTTTTGACGATCATTTGGGTAAATGGGCACCACATTTTTTCACCGACCTCGAGGGCGCCGAGAACGCAAAGTTCTACGCGCCGCTCGGCACGATAGGTCGACTGTTCATGGAAATCGAATTCGAGTCATTCAGGTTGCTGGGAAAGGCCGCCTGAACTCGCACCAAGGGAGGACAAGCAAATGACAAAAGCCAAACCCGAAGGGGTAGAAAACAACGCAAGGCGGTCATTTCTGAAACTGACCACCATGGCCGCGCCCGCAGTTGCGGTGTCGGGCATGGCAGCCGCCGTTCCAGCCGAGGCTGAGGAACTGCCGCTGACGGGAAGCGACGTGAAGATGCGCACCACCGCGCACACTAAAGAGTACCTGAACAGTCTGAAGTTCTAAAGGCGGTCCGGTCGTTACCGACCACGTGACCGGACACAAAGCCGCGCCCGAAGAACCGGGCCAGACAGGAATTCAAAGGGAGATCATCATGCTGAGGAAAAAGACCTCTGGTGTAAACGGCAGATCAAAACGCAACGGCGTTCTGGCACAGGCCGCCAATATGAACATGGATCGCCGCGGTTTTCTCCGCGGTTCGGGACTGGCGGTTGGCGGCCTCGCGGCGGTCAGCATGATGGTCAAGACCGTGCAAAAGGCCGAAGCGGGCAATGCTTGGCAGGTCGGCGCGGTTGAGACCAAGAAATCGGTCTGCACCCACTGCGCGGTCGGATGTACCGTCGAAGCCGAGGTGCAAAACGGCGTCTGGACCCGTCAGGCCCCCGCATGGGACAGCCCGATCAACATGGGCACGCATTGCTGTAAGGGCGCCGCGGTTCGCGAAAGCACCAACGGCGAGCGCCGGGCCAAGTACCCGATGGAACTTGTCGGCGGCAAATGGGAGCGTCGAAGCTGGGAAGAAGCCATCGCAAAGATCGGCGATGAGATGCTGAAGATCCGCAAGGAAAGCGGCCCCGACAGCGTCTATTGGCTGGGCTCTGCCAAGCACAACAACGAACAGGCCTATCTCTTCCGCAAGTTCGCCGCCTACTGGGGCACCAACAACGTCGACCACCAGGCGCGGATCTGTCACTCCACCACCGTTGCGGGCGTTGCCAACACATGGGGCTACGGCGCCATGACCAACTCTTTCAACGACATGCATAACTCCAAGGCGATCCTGATGATCGGCGCCAACCCGACCGAGGCACACCCGGTCGCCATGCGCCACGTCTTCAAGGCAACCGAAGATAACGGCGCCAAGCTGATCGTCTGCGATCCGCGCTATA
The DNA here is from genome assembly GCA_030148005.1 of Paracoccaceae bacterium. GTDB lineage: Bacteria > Pseudomonadota > Alphaproteobacteria > Rhodobacterales > Rhodobacteraceae > JASBSV01. The sequence goes on from JASBUI010000023.1 coordinate 8,784, forward strand.
CCCGCACGGCAGCAAAGGCACATGAACATGTACGCCTGCGCCCCGGCTCGGATGTTGCGCTGATCTGGGGCATCCTTTGGCACGTCTTCCAGAACGGCTGGGAAGATAAGGAATACATCCGCACCCGCGTCTGGGGCATGGATCAAATTCGCGCCGAAGTCGCCAAGTGGGATCCCAAGACGACCGAAGACGTCACCGGCGTTGCGGGCGATCAGCTGGAACGCGTCGCCAAGACGCTGGCCGAGAACAAGCCCGGCACCATCGTCTGGTGCATGGGCGGCACCCAGCACACCACCGGCAACAACAACACCCGCGCCTATTGCGTGCTTCAGCTTGCACTGGGCAACATCGGTGTTGCCGGCGGTGGCGCCAACATCTTCCGCGGCCACGACAACGTTCAGGGCGCAACCGACCTTGGCGTTCTGTCGCACACCCTTCCGGGTTATTACGGCCTGTCGTCGGGCGCATGGAAGCATTGGTCGCGCGTCTGGGGCGAAGATTACAACTGGCTCAAGGGCCAATTCGCCAACCAGAAAGAGATGGAAGCCATCGGCATCCCGGTCTCGCGCTGGTTCGACGGTGTCCTTGAAGACCCCAAGAACATGGAAAATCAGCCCAACCCGATCCGGGCGATGGTGTTCTGGGGCCACGCGCCAAACTCGCAGACCCGCCTGCCGGATATGCGCAAGGCGATGATGAAGCTGGACATGCTGGTGATCGTCGATCCCTATCCGACGGTTTCGGCCATCCTGAGTGACCGCACTGACAACGTCTGGGTCCTGCCGGCTGCAACCCAGTTCGAAACCTATGGCTCGGTCACCAACTCCAACCGGTCCCTGCAGTGGCGTGAAAAAGTTGTCGATCCCGTGTTCGAAAGCCTGCCCGATCACACCATCATGGCCAAGTTCGCCAAGAAGCTGGGTTTCGCCAATGAGCTGTTCCGCAATATCGAGGTAAGCCCGGACGACGAGCCCAAGATCGAGGATATCACAGCCGAGTTTAACCGCGGTATGTGGACCATCGGCTATACCGGCCAAAGCCCCGAGCGGATGAAAGCCCATATGGCCAACCAGAAAACCTTTGACCGCACGACGCTCAAGGCGGTGGGTGGTCCGGTTGACGGGGAATATTACGGTATGCCCTGGCCATCGTGGGGCACACCTGCGATGAAGCACCCCGGCACCCCCAACCTTTACGACATGTCCAAACCTGTCTCTGAGGGTGGCCTGACCTTCCGCGCCCGCTTTGGTGTTGAACGCGACGGTCAGAACCTTTTGGCCGAGGGGGTCTATTCCAAGAACTCCGAGATCAAGGATGGCTATCCCGAGTTCACCATGCAGATGCTGATGGATCTGGGCTGGGATGGCGATCTGACAGCGGATGAGCGCAAGGCGATCGATGCTGTTGCCGGACCCAAGACCAACTGGAAGACCGACCTGTCAGGCGGCATCCAGCGGGTCGCGATCAAGCACGAATGCGCGCCCTTCGGCAACGCCAAGGCCCGCGCTGTGGTCTGGACCTTCCCCGATCCGGTGCCCATCCACCGCGAGCCGCTTTACACCCCGCGCCGCGATCTGGTGGCCAAGTATCCCACCTATGCGGACCGGACCTTCTATCGTCTGCCCACGCTTTATGAGAGCATTCAGAAGGTCGACTATTCCAAGGACTTCCCGATCATCCTTACTTCGGGCCGGCTTGTGGAATACGAAGGTGGCGGCGAAGAGTCACGGTCAAACCCGTGGCTGGCCGAGCTTCAGCAGGAAATGTTCGCCGAGATCAACCCGCGCGATGCCAATGACAACGGCATCTCGGCCGGGGCCTGGGTCTGGGTCAACAGCCCGACAGGTGCAAAGGTCAAGGTAAAGGCCCTGCTGACCGAGCGGGTAAACCCCGGCGTCGTCTTCATGCCGTTCCACTTTGGCGGCTGGTACGAGGGCGAGGATCTAAGGGCGAAATACCCGCCCGGCGCTGATCCATACGTGCTTGGCGAAAGCTGCAACACCGCCCAGACCTACGGCTATGACAGCGTAACCCAGATGCAGGAGACGAAAGTCACCCTGTGCAACATAACCGCAGCTTGAGGAGGCGAACAAAATGGCACGCGCTAAATTTCTTCTGGACTCCGCCCGCTGCATTGAATGCAACGCTTGCGTAACCGCATGTAAGAACGAAAACGGTGTCCCTTGGGGCATCAACCGTCGCCGCGTCGTCACGATCCGTGACGGCGAGCCGGGCGAGACATCCGTCTCGGTCGCTTGCATGCACTGCTCGGACGCGCCCTGCATGGCGGTCTGCCCGACCGACTGTTTCTACCAGACCGAAGACGGCATCGTCCTGCACTCCAAGGACCTGTGCATCGGTTGCGGCTATTGCTTCTACGCCTGCCCATTCGGCGCACCGCAATACCCCAAGGCCACCAACTTTGGCAGCCGTGGCAAGATGGACAAATGCACCTTCTGTGCAGGCGGCCCGGCCGAGAACAACTCTGAAGAAGAGTACGAAAAATACGGACGCAACCGGATCGCCGAGGGCAAGCTGCCCCTTTGCGCCGAGATGTGTTCGACAAGTGCTCTTCTGGCCGGTGACGGGGATGTCATCGCTGACGTCTATCGCCAGCGTGTCGTTGCCCGCGGCTTTGGAGCAGGGGCATGGGGTTGGAACACCGCATATGACAAGCCGACAAGCGATTTCAGTTCAAAATCGTGAAACCTGCGCGAAGGAGATGCATCATGACGATCAGATCAGTGCTTTCGCTTCTGCTGGCCCTGGCTTTTCTGGCCATGCCGGTAACGGTATCGGCGCAGAACAACTCCGAAGCGCCCGGCGGCGCTTCTGACTTTACGCTCAAGTCCAAGGGGCTGGAGGATATCCTCAAACGCCAGAAGGCGCTCAAGGAAGATCCCCAGCAATACGGGGCGGTGCCCTCGCGGCCAGATATCCCGATCAATACGCTGCAAACGGGCAGCATATCGGATATCTACCGCGCGGCCCGTTCCGGCACCAACGGCGAGGTGCGCGTTTCGGCGCGCGGCCCGGCAACGGATGTGATGATCCAGACGACGGGCATGGAATGGCTAAGCCTGCGCGCTGGCCCGCTCAGAACATGGGGCGGCTATCTTTTGGTGGCTACCGTTGTCCTTCTGGCGGTGTTCTATCTGGTGCGCGGCAAGATGCGCATATCCAGTGGACGATCAGGCACCACGATAGAGCGGTTCAACGCGACAGAGCGGTTCTTTCACTGGCTTATGGCCGGGTCCTTCATCCTTCTGGCCATCACCGGACTTGTGACGCTTTTCGGCCGGGTTGCGATCATCCCGCTTTTGGGTAAGGCGGCCTATGCGCCGATCGCGGGCTATTCCAAGTTCGTCCACGACTATGTCTCGTGGGTCTTCATGGTCAGCCTTGCGGTGGTCTTCTTGATGTGGGTCGTGGCCAACATCCCCAACAAACTGGACTGGATCTGGATCAAACAGGGCGGCGGCTTTTTCTCCAAGGATAGCCACCCGCCAGCCAAAAAGTTCAACGCAGGCCAAAAGATCGTCTTCTGGTCGGTTATCCTCTTTGGCACGACGATCTCTGTATCGGGGCTGTCGCTGCTCTTTCCGTTCGAGCTTCCGCTCTTTGCCAAGACCTTTGGTGTGCTGAACACCGTCGGCTTTGGCCTGCCCACCGACCTGTCGCCGCAAGCCGAAATGCAGCTGGCCCAGATCTGGCACGCCGCCGCAGGCTTTATCTTGATGGCGATCATCATCGGGCACATCTATATCGGTACACTTGGTATGGAAGGTGCTGCCGAGGCGATGACAAAGGGTGAGGTTGACCTCAACTGGGCCCGCGAACACCACAGCGAATGGGTCAAGGAGGGCACACATGAGGTGCACCCCCATGATCAGCCAAACGCGACACCAGCAGAATAGGAACAAGCACTATGAAATCCATGTTTCTGGCCTTTGCGGTGACGATTGTGGCGGGGGTGGCGCTTTGGTTCTACCTTGGCTCGCGGCCGGGCGATTCAACGGCCGCCTACTACTCGGCCGGGGCGAATGTGAACCTGCCAGCCCTTTCGCCTGACGCGGGCGCCGCTGACTGACGCATCGCACCGCTGCCGCGAAGGGCTTTGGCCATGAAAAAGCCCCCCACCTGAAAAGGCGGGGGGCTTTGCGTTTTCCGGGTCCCTAAGGCCAGCCCTATTCAGGCAGTTCTTCGGGCAATGCCAGGTTCAGGACAATCGCGATGATCGCCGCAGGCAGAAGGCCCGAGGTCATCAGGATCTGCGCCGTCGTGCCCAGCCCGCTCAAAGCCTCTGGAACCTGCTGAAGCCCCAGTCCAAGCGACAGGGAGACCGCAAAGATCACCATGTTGCGCCGGTTCCAGTCGACATCCGCAAGCATCCGCACGCCTGCCGAGGCAACCATGCCGAACATCACGATGACGCCGCCGCCCAGAACGGTGATCGGGATCGTGTTGATCACCGCGCCGACTTTTGGCACCAGACCCGCCGCGATCAGGAACAGCGCGCCGATTGTCACGACATGGCGGCTCATCACGCCGGTCATGGCAACAAGCCCGACGTTCTGGCTGAACGAGGTGTTGGGAAGACCGCCGAAGACACCGGCAATCGCCGTGCCAAGCCCGTCGGCAAAGGTCGCGCCCCGGATCTCTTCGTTCGTGGCCTCGCGCCCGGCGCCGCCCTTGGTGATGCCCGATGTATCGCCAACCGTTTCAATGGCCGAAACGACGGCCATAAGACACATCCCGATGACGATGGGCCAGTTCAGTTCGAAACCGAACTTGAAAGGCGAGGGCAGGGCGAACCAGCTTGCATTGCCGACACCGCCAAAGCTTACACCGCCGGTCATCAGCGCCACGAGATAGCCGACCAGAAGACCGATCAGCACCGCCGCGATGGACATGAAACCCCGCATGAAGAACTTGACGCCCAGCGTCACGACGATGACCACACCGGCCAGCATCCAGTTGTTCAGGCTGCCCCATGTCGGTTTGGACTTGTTGAAATCGCCCGCACCGCCAGCGGCATATTCAATGCCCACCTTGATCAGCGCCAGACCGATCATCAGTACGATGAGCCCGGTCACAAGCGGCGGCAAGGCAAAGCGGATGCGTCCGATGAAGAAGCCTAGGAAAAAGTGAAAGATGCCGCCCAGAATGACACCGGTCATAAGCCCCGCCATTCCGGCGGTGCCCGCGCCGATCACGGCCGGGATCATCACCGGAAGAAAGGCAAAGCTGGTGCCTTGCACGATTGGAAGCCGCGCGCCGACCGGCCCCATTCCGATGGTCTGGAACAAGGTCGCTACGCCGGCAAAAAGCATCGACATCTGGATCATGTAGATAAGAGCCGGAATATCCGCGCCCGGCGCACCGAACCCGAAACCGGCAACGCCTGCGATGATGATTGCAGGCGTGATGTTGGATACGAACATTGCCAGCACATGCTGGATGCCCAGCGGCACAGCGGTGCTGAGCACTGGGGTATAGTTCGGATCTTTCAGCTGTTCAGCCGTCCCTATTGAAGTATCAGCCATATCAGTCTCCTTGATTTGGACCGTTATTGTATTTTGCTGTCAGGAACGGACCGGCTTGCCGGCTCAGGAGTGATATGCGGCCATTGGCCTAATTTGCCCGTAGTGTCAGGCCCGTTCCATAAAATGGAATTTCAGACCTCCGCTCGTTGTTTTGGGGAAGTATTCACATATTTGTTACATTTTCCACAAAAATGGTGGGTGCGGTGGGCAGTGGTTGTGTGTTGCGGGGGCATTGCCCCCTATAGGTTGCGGCGCAGTGCCTGCGCCGCGATGCCTCCGGCGGGGATATTTCAGCCACAAAGAAGCCGGTTATTTACCCGTCCAGACCGGGTCGCGTTTTTCGGCGAAGGCGCGGGCGCCTTCAAGGTTGTCCTGCGAGCCGTAAAGCTTGTCGACCGTGGCCAGCTGGCGCCCGGTGACGCGTGTCATGCAGTCCTGAAAGCGGCTGTTTTCAGCCTCGCGCACGATCTCTTTTATGGCGGCATAGACAAGGGGCGGGCCCGCGGCCAGATGCTGCGCCATCATGCGCGCCTGGCTCATCAGCTCGGCAGCGGGGTGGATATGGTTTACAAACCCCCAGCGGTGCGCCTCTTGCACGTCCAGCCACCGGCCGGTCATCAGCATTTCCATCGCGATGTGATAGGGGATGCGCTTTGGCAGCTTGATGCTTGCGGCATCGGCCACTGTGCCCGAGCGGATTTCCGGCAGGGCAAAGGTTGCATGATCGGCCGCAAGGATGATGTCGGCCGATAGCGCAAGTTCAAGCCCGCCGCCGCAGCAGATGCCGTTGATGGCCGCGATCACCGGCTTGTTGAGATCGGGAAGCTCTTGCAGCCCGCCAAAACCGCCCTGTCCATAGTCGCCATCCACCGCATCGCCCGCCGCTGCCGCCTTGAGATCCCAGCCGGGGCAAAAGAACCGCTCGCCCGCGCCGGTGATGATCGCAACGCGCAGGTCCGGATCGTCGCGAAACCCGGCAAAGACATCGCCCATGATCCGGCTGGTCGCCAGATCGATGGCATTGGCCTTGGGCCGGTCCAGCGTGACTTCAAGGACGGTGCCATGGCGGTAAGTTTTGATCGGATAGCTCACGGGGGGTCAGTTTCCTTTGGTTATGATCAGCGCATCAACCGCAACGGCGCGCGTTGGTGTGACGATGACGGGGTTAAGCTCTAGCTCGGACAGCCCGGCGTGGTGCTGAATGACATATTCCTGCACCGCCATGACCGTGTCCAGCAGCGCATCGGTATTTCCTGCCGCCGCGCCGCGATAGCCCTTCAGGATGGCCCAGATGGCAAGCCCTTCCAGTGCCTGCCGGATCTCATCGCGGCTTGCCGGCAGCAAAAGACAGGCCCGGTCGCGCAGGATCTCGGCCAGGACGCCCCCCGCGGCCAGCGTCAGCAGCCAGCCATGCGCAGGATCGCGCGTTGCGCCGATCAGCACCTCGGCCACAGCATCGCCGATCATCTCTTCGACAAGAAAGCCGTCGGCCGCCATTGCGCTTGCGGCGCGGGCGACATCATCGGCTGTTCGCAGCCCCAGAACCACCGCGCCCGCTTCGGTCTTATGGGCAGATCCCGCGCCCTTCAGAGCGACCGGAAAGCCGATGCGCGCGGCCGCCTTGGCCGCACCTTTGGGGGCCTTTGCAGTTTCCATGCGCGGGCAGGGGACGCCTTGGCCGGCAAGGGCGGTCTTTGCCTCGGCCTCGGAAAGCTGGCGTGTATCGCCCGGCGTACAGCCAGCCCCGGCGCCCGGCAGAAGAAGCGGCGCTTTGGCTGGCGCGGCGCTCTTTGCGGCAAGTGCAATGGCCTGCACCGCCTCGTCGATGCCGCAAAGGGGCGCGATGCCTATCTGAAATAGCGCGGCGGCAACCTCTTCGGGCATGCATTCGGGCAGGCTTGCCAGTACCGCAAAGGGCGCGCCGGTTAAGCGCGCTGCATCCGCGACGGCGTCGATGGTGACTTGCCAGTCGGCCGGGCTGCACCGATCGGCGCGCGGGAAATCCAGAACGATGGCCGTCAGGTTGATATGCGCGCCGGTGAGGGCGGCAAAAACCGCCGCCATGGCGGGGCGGTCGCGCCATATGAAAGTGTGATAGTCCAGCGGATTGGCAAGGCTGACCAGCGGGCCCAGCTCTGCGCCCAGCATTTGCCGGGTCTCTGCATCCAGCGCCGGAAAGCAAAGCCCATGGGCGGCGGCCGCATCGGCAACCAGCGCAGCTTCACCGCCCGAGCAGCTGAGCGATGCAATCGCGCGCCCGCCCAGCGGCCCGTGGACATGCAAAAGCTTGAGCGTTTCAAGAAAGACCTGAAGCGATCTTGCGCGCAAGAACCCAAGGCGCTGGATCAACGCCTCTGCGCCCGCCTCGCTTCCGGTGATCGACGCGGTATGTGACACCGCAGCGGCCTGCGCTGCGCCCGATGCGCCGACCTTCAGAACGACCACCCGCTTTTTCAGATCCGCCGCAAGCGTGGCAAGCGCCTCAAGCGCGCGAAGATCGCCGGACCCTTCGATATGAAGGCCAACGGCGGTGACGCGTGGATCGCGCAGCAACTCTTGCGCGATCTCGGCGATGCCCTGCTGAGACTGGTTGCCAGCCGTAACGACAAAGGCGATCGGCAGCCCCCGCCGCTGCATCGTCAAATTCAGCGCAATGTTGGAGGATTGCGTCAGGATCGCAACGCCGCTTTCCACCGGCTGGCCGCCGTGCTGATCGGGCCAAAGGGCAACCCGGTCAAGATAGTTGAGAACCCCGTAACAATTGGGGCCAAGGATGGGCATCGAACCTGCCGCTTCCAGAAGGGCGCGGGTTAGATCGCCCTCGCCGGTTTCCAAAAAGCCGGAGGCGAAACAGACCGCCCCGCCTGCGCCCATTGCGGAAAGTCTGGCAATGACATCGATGCTGGCGCGGCGATTGACCCCGACAAAGACCGCATCGGGCACACCGGGAAGAGCGCCCGGATCGCGATAGGCCGGGATGCCTGCCACTTCGTCCTTGGTGGGGTGAACTGCCCAAAGCGCGCCTTTGAACCCGATCTTGCGACACTGCTCCAGCACCGACCGGCACCAATCGCCCCCGCCGACCACGGCGATGCTGCGCGGCCGCAAAAGCCGGTGCAGCGGCCCGGCCTCTGGGTCTTGGCCTAGCACTTGGGCCCCCCTGCCATGGGCGCGCGCGCCATCACGCGCCCAGCTTTCGCAACAGATCGCGGCTGATGATGTGGCGCTGAATTTCCGAAGTACCGTCCCAGATCCGTTCAACCCGCGCATCGCGCCAGAAACGCTCTATCGGGAAATCATCCATCAGCCCCATGCCGCCAAAGATTTGCAGCGCCCGGTCGGTGACCCGCGCAAGCATTTCAGAGGCGTAAAGCTTGGCCGAGGCGATCTCGCGGTTGGCCTGCAACCCCCGGTCAAGGCGCGAGGCGGCCGCTAGCGTCAAAAGATCGGCGGCGTCGATCTCGGTTATCATGTCGGCGATCTGAAACGACACGCCCTGAAAGCGGCCAATCTCTTGGCCGAACTGGCGCCGCTGGGCGGCATAGTCCAGCGCCAGATCGAAACAGCGCCGCGCCCGGCCAACACACATCGCCGCCACGGTGATGCGCGTGGCGTAAAGCCATTCATTCATCACCGCGAACCCGCCGTCGACCTCGCCCAGAACCTGATCGTCCGGCAGGCGGCAATCGTCGAACTCAAGGATCATGTTGGCATAGCCCCGGTGGCTGACCGACCGATAGCCGCTCCGCACCGTGAACCCCGGCGTTCCGCGATCGACCAGAAAGGTGGTGATCCGCTTTTTCGGCCCTTTTGGGGTTTCATCCTCGCCCGTGGCGACAAAGACGATGAAGAAATCGGCATGCTCGGCGCCCGAAATGAAATGCTTGGTTCCGTTCAGAACCCAGTCGCCGCCCTCGCGCCTTGCGCTGCACTTCATGCCCCGCACATCCGATCCCGCGTCCGGCTCTGTCATTGCCAGCGCATCCATCTTTTCGCCGCGCACGGCCGGCGTCAGGTACCGTTCAACCTGCACCCCGCGACAGGCCATCAGGATGTTCTGCGGCCGCCCAAAAAAATGCGTAAGCGCCATGGACCCGCGCCCAAGCTCGCGCTCAACCAGCGCAAATTCCAGATGGCTCAGCCCCGCGCCGCCCACTTCGGACGGAAAATTGCAGGCGTAAAAGCCCAGATCGATCGTCTTTGCCTTGATCGCCTCGGCCAGTTCAGGGGGCACTGTGCCGCTATCCTCAACCAGCTTTTCGTGCGGATAGATCTCGTTCTCCACAAAACTGCGAACGGTCGCGACGATCATTTCCTGCTCGTCGGTGAGTGCAAAATCCATCCCGGCCCTCCGTTTTACGCATCCTTGCGCAGCTTCCGGGCCGGGAATTATCCCAATGCGACACCGCAGCGTCGCAAAACGGTCAGTGGATCAGTTGCCGGTGTCGTCGGCTTGGATGCCATCGGCAAAGGGATCGGTGCCATAGCGCACGTTGGCAAGATACAGGCCATGCGCCGGCGCCACGGGGCCACAGGCCGAACGGCTGCGCGCATCCAGCGCCTTTTGCACATCCGCAGGCGTCCAATGCCCTGATCCCACACGCTCTAGCGTGCCGACAAAACTGCGCACCTGACTGTGCAGGAAACTGCGCGCGCGCACATGGAACCGGTATTCGGTCCCCACATCCAGCGCCCGCGTTTCAATGCGCAGCTCATCCAGCGTCTTTACCGGCGAAGGCGCCTGACAGTCGACGGACCGGAAAGTGGTGAAATCATGGTTGCCAAGCAGAACATTCGCCCCCTCCTGCATCGCCTTGGGGCAAAGATCATGCCCCACACGCCATGCCTGCCCGACCTCAAAGGTCAGCGGCGGGCGGCGTGAAACCAGCCGGTAAAGATACTGCCGCTCAACCGCCGAAAAGCGGGCGTGGAAATCATCACCCACGCGGGCAACGCCGACAATCGCAACCGGATGCGGCTTTAGGTGAAAGTTCAGAGCCTCTGACAGGCGAAACGGCGTCCAGTCGCGCGTCAGATCGACATGGGCCACCTGCCCAAAGGCATGAACCCCCGCATCCGTGCGCCCCGCCGCAGCAATTCCTTCGCTCGCCTCCAGCCTACCAATGGCCGCCTCGATCGTTTCCTGCACCGAGGCATGGCTTTTCTGCTTTTGCCAACCGGCAAAAGGGCTTCCGTCATACTCGATCTTCAGGGCAAAGCGTGGCATGCGCACTCCCTACCCAAAGGCGTGTCCGTGGACAATCCCCGTCGCAAAACCCTAGCTAAACGCGTCGCCCACCCTTAAGTGAAGACACGCACCAGTCGGAGGCAACATGGTTCTTGGCGATTTGGCCGATGGCGTCACACGCGGCGTTGAAAACATCGGCGACCGGATTTCCGGCGCATTGTTCGAACCCGTGATCCGTCTGGGCGTGACGGGGCTGTCGCGGGCGGGCAAGACGGTTTTCATCACCTCGCTGGTGGCGAACCTTCTGGACCGGGGCCGCATGCCCCAACTGATCGCCGCCTCGTCGGGCGCCATTCGCGCCGCCTATCTTCAGCCGCAGCCTGACGACACCGTGGCGCGTTTCGACTATGAGGCGCATCTTGCGGCCCTCGGCGGCGCCGATCCGCAGTGGCCGCAAAGCACGCGCGCTGTCAGCGAATTGCGCCTGTCGCTCAAGGTTCAGCCGACCGGTATTCTGGGTGCGCTGTCGGGGCCGCGCAAAGTTCACATCGACATCGTCGACTACCCCGGTGAATGGCTTTTGGATCTGTCGCTGCTGGACAAAAGCTTTGCCCAGTGGTCCGAAGAGACGCGCGCGCGCCTTGCCAGCCAAAAGGGGGCAGAGCCGTTCCTAGAGCACCTTGCCACGATCGATCCCGCCCAGCCTCATTCAGAGGAAACCGCCCTGAAACTGGCCGCCACCTACCGCGAGGCCCTTGCCGCCGCGCGCGATGAAGGCATGTCGCTGGCAACGCCGGGCCGCTTCCTCTTGCCCGGTGAACTTGAAGGCTCGCCCGTTCTGACCTTTGCGCCCCTGCCGGATGCGGACCGCCTGCCGCGCGGATCGCTTGGCCGCGAGATCGAGCGCCGCTTTGAGGCCTATAAGACCAAGGTCGTCAAACCCTTCTTTCGCGATCATTTCGCGCGCATCGACCGCCAGATCGTTCTGGTGGATGTCTTGGGCGCAATCCACCGCGGCCCCCGCGCTTTGGAAGAAACCCGCCTTGCTATGGCCGACATCCTTGGCGCCTTCCGCCCGGGGCGAAACGCCTTTCTCAAAAGTCTCTTTCTGGGGCGCCGGGTGGAAAAGATCCTCTTTGCGGCAACCAAGGCCGATCACCTGCACCACAGCCAGCACGCGCAACTGACCGCCATAACAGAGGCGCTTTTGAAAGACGCCAAGGCGCGGGCCGACTATGCCGGCGCCAATACCGCCGCCATGTCCATCGCCGCGCTCAGGGCCACGACCGAGGACCGGATCGACCACAAGGGTTTAAGCCTTGATGTGGTGCGCGGGCGCCTTGCCGACACCGGAAAAGAGGCGGCGCTTTATCCCGGCCAGCTGCCGCAGGATCCCGCCCATATTCTGGCGCCTGCACGGCAGGGCGCGGGCGCATGGCTGGATGCGGACTATCAGATCATGCGCTTTGCGCCCGCCCGCATGACGCTAAGGCCGGGCGACGGGCCGCCGCACATTCGCCTTGATAAGGCGGCCGAATTTCTGCTGGGGGATCGCCTGTTATGAGTGCGCCGAAAAAGCCTGTGCTGATCGACCTCGAAGCGCCCGCCAAGGCGCAGGACCGCGACCGCACGCCAACGCCGTCGCCCGCCGATGCGCCGCCCGTTCCCGATGATGTACCGCCTCAGCCGCAGGGGCAGGCGATGCAGACGATGGCCCGGATGGCCGCCCGCCGCTCTTCGTTTCTGGGGCGCTGGTTCTGGCGCCTGGCGCTGGCGCTGACGGGCTTTGTGATCTCTCTGACCGCCTGGGATTTCGTAAGTGGCCTTCTGGCGCGAAGCCCCTATCTTGGCGGCGCGGCGACGATCCTTATCGGGCTTTTGATCGCCACGCTTCTGGCGATGGCGCTGCGCGAATGGGCCGCTTTCGCGCGCCTGTCGCGGCTGGGCGCCATCCGGCGCGCGGCCGATGCCGCCTATTCCAGCGGAACTCTGGCGGATGCGCGCGATGTTACCGACCGGCTGGCGCGGCTTTACCGGGACCGCGATGCGCTGGCCTGGGGCCGCCGCAACCTTGCCGACCGCCGGGCCGAGATGCTGGATGCCGACGATCTTTTGGCGCTCGCCGAACAAGAGTTGATGACGCCCCTCGACGCGCTGGCCCGCGCCGAAGTTGAAAGCGCCGCGCGGCAGGTCGCAACGGTCACCGCCATCGTGCCGCTTGCGCTGGCTGATGTCGTGGCCGCGCTTTTTGCAAACCTGCGGATGATAAGGCGTATCGCCGAAATCTATGGCGGGCGCGCAGGCACGCTTGGCTCATGGCGCCTGACGCGCACCGTCCTGACGCATCTGGTGGCCACCGGGGCGGTATCGGTCGGCGATGACCTGATCGGATCGGTCGCGGGCGGCGGGCTTTTGTCCAAAGTGTCGCGCCGCTTCGGCGAGGGGGTGATCAACGGCGCCCTGACCGCCCGCGTCGGCGTCGCCGCAATCGAAGTTTGCCGCCCGCTTGCCTTCCGGGCGCAAAAACGCCCCTCGGTCACCACACTCGTCCGCCGGGCGCTGACCGGTCTTTTTTCGTAAGAAACCGCCGGCAAAAGTCCGGAATTCCAGCCTAACAATTGCCGAGAGCCCGCTCTAAGCTACCGGAAATTTTGACGGAGTTTTCAGATGGACGAAATCGTTACCATCGTTGTTATCCTGGTTTTGTTGGTCCCTGCGACGCTGATTTACCTTGTCGTCGCCTTGAGCAGACTGAAAACCCGCGTCACCACGCTTGAGGCTATGCAAGCGGCGACCCCGGCCCCGGCAACGCCCCGCGCAGAAAAACCGGTGCCGCCCTCAAAGGCCGCAGATACGGCCCCCGCCGCCCCATGGTCCAAGGCCAAACCGTTCGTCCCGCCGCCGCCCGCCAGTTCCAACGAACCCTCGGCGCCCACCCCAGAGCCGCAACCGACCGCCCCCGCTGCCGCGCGTTCAAACGCGCAGACAAAGGTTACCAAAAGCGCCCCGCATCCGAGCCCCGAAGATGGCCCGCCCCAGTCCTTTGTCGTGAACGCGGACCTTTTTTCACGCTTCACCAATTGGATCACAAACAACTGGTTTTACGCCATTGCAGCAGCTTCACTGGCTCTGGCGGGGCTATTCCTCGTGCAGTACGGGATCGAAAACGGGATCCTTTCTCCGGTGTTCCGAGTCTTTTTGGCCATCGCCTTTGGCATTGCACTGATCGGCGGGGGCGAATACATCCGCCGCCGCTTTGGCGCGGGCGAGGATGACAGCACGGCCTATCTGCCGGAAACCTCTTCCGGCGCAGGCATCGTCGCGATCTTTGGCGGCATCGTCTCGGCGCGCCTGCTTTACGGCCTGATCGGGCCCGAGGTTGCCTTTGCCGGCCTTTTCGCCACCGCACTGATCGCAATGGTTCTTGGCTGGTTCAACGGCCCGTTTTTGGCGGCAGTGGGCGTTATTGGCGGGATGATTGCGCCCTTTGTCGTTGGGGGCTCGTCGGACAATGCTGACTGGCTTTTTGGCTACTTCGCGGCAATCACCCTGCTGGGCCTTGGCATAGACACGATACGCCGCTGGGCCTGGGTGTCGGTTGTCACGCTGGTTGCGGCCTATGCCGCGGGCAGTCTTGTGGCCCTCAGCGTTGTCAGTACAACTGGAATTCCACAGGCCCTATACCTGACGGCTCTTGCCGTCATGGCAATCGCAATCCCGGCGCGAAGCATCTGGCCCAACCATGATGGCGAGATGGTTCTGCGGCTTTTGATCGGAAACAGGTTCACCGGCTGGCCCGAGTTTCCAACCCGGCTTTCCTTTGGCGCGCTGCTCGCTTCAAGCACACTCTTGGCGTTTCTGGCGGATCAGGGATGGACACAGTTCTGGGTCGCGGCGGCTGCACTGGCTTTCCTGACCGTTGCGATGATCACATGGGCACGAAATGCCCGCGCCCTGCAGGATCAGACAGTTATTCCCGCGCTTGCTTTGCTCCTGACCATCGATCTTTTCGCGCCTTCATCCGGCATGATCGGTATAAACCCGAACTCAATTACCTGGCTGATCGGCCTTGGGATAGTTGTTTCGGCACTGGCTGGCTGGCGTTCGCTTGCCGAAAATGAGACGGCGGTCTTCTGGGGCGCCGGGGCTGCCTTGTTCGCGCCCATCCTTGCCGCCGTGCTAGAGCTTACTTGGTTCCCGGACGGAAAAATCGGCACCAACATCTGGGCGCTTCATGTGATTGCAGTTGCCGCCCTGATGGTCTTTCTGGCCGAACGCTTTGCGCGCAAGGATGGGGCCGAAAATCGCCTTCGCTTTGCGCTGGCCACGATCTCGGCCCTCTCTACGATTGCCTTTGCTTGCACTATTGTCCTCAGCTCAGCGGCCTTGACGCTGGCACTTGCAGTGACCGTTGTTGCCGGCGCCTGGATGGACCGGCGCTTTGATCTGCCGTTGATGTCCTATTTTATTACTGCTGGCGTCGTTGCCATCGGCTTCCGGCTGATCGGCGATCCGGGTATCTCATGGGCGCAAGAGGCCCCGATCCTTGAGGTAATCGCGGCCTTTGGCGGCTCGCTCGTGGCGCTTGTCGGCTCTTTGATACTGCTTGAACCGCGTGAGCGTGCAGACACCAAGATCATGCTCGACAGCGCGTCGTGGTCGGTGGGCGGCGCTTTCCTAAGCCTGCTTTTCTACCGGGCAATCGCGGCCTACGCGGGCGCCGCACAAACCGACAGCCACTGGGCGCTTTCGTTGACGGCGACTGTCTGGATCGGTGTTGCGCTGGCCCAGTTGCAGCGCCTGCCGATCGGCGGGCAACTGCGGCTTGTGCGTCTGGGGCTTGCCGGTCTTTTCGGCGTGCTTGCCGGAATTTACCTGCTTGGGGCGGTCTTCCCCGCAAACCCGATTCTGAACGGCGGAGAGGTCATTCTTGGCCCGGTCATCGTCAACACGCTGATGGTCGCCTACCTCTTCCCGGCTCTGGTTCTTATGGCGGGCGCGATGCGGATCAAGTCCTTGCCCCTGAGCATCAGCTTGCTGCTAAAGATTGGCGCCGTGGGCTTGTCAGCGATGTGGCTTGGCCTGACGATCCGCCATTTCTGGCAGGGCGCCGAGGGTATGGCATCGGGCACCGTGACCCAGCCAGAGCTTTACAGCTACACCCTTGCCCTTCTGGTCGTTGGCGCGGCGGTGTTCTATCAGGCAATCGCCCGTTCGTCGAAGGTGCTGCGCCGCGCGGGGCTTGCTGTGATCGGCCTTGCGGTCGCAAAGGCCTTCCTGATCGACATCTCTGGTCTAGGCGGTCTTATACGTGTCTTTGCCTTCCTTGGGCTTGGCCTTTTGCTGGCCGCGCTTGCATGGCTTGACCGCTGGGGCCAGATGCAGAACCGCAACCGGGCAGAGCAACCCGGCGCAGGCCCCGCGCCAGAGCCTCTGGACGGCTAGGAAACATGCGCCTATAACCCGGGCCATGACCATGGCTAGCCTGATCATTATTCGAATTATATCCCCGGCGCTCTGATCTGATGAGACGCCGGGCCAAGGTGTTTGAGCCGCTCGCACCGCCCCACCGACATTCCTGACATGACCGACCCAAAGGACGCCCCACATGTGCGCCGACACACCCTCTGATACGAACGCTGACGCGACCGACTACAAATCCACGCTGAACCTGCCCGTCACCGATTTTCCGATGCGCGCAGGCCTGCCAAAGCGCGAACCGACATGGCTTGAGAAATGGGAAAAGATCGGCGTCTACGACCGCCTGCGCGAAAAGGAAGGTCGCACGCCCTTTACGCTGCATGACGGACCGCCCTATGCCAACGGTCATCTGCATATCGGTCACGCGCTGAACAAGACCATCAAGGACATGATCGTGCGCAGCCACCAGATGATGGGCTTTGATGCGCGCTACATCCCCGGCTGGGACTGTCACGGCCTTCCCATCGAGTGGAAGATCGAAGAGCAGTACCGCAAGAAGGGCCGCAACAAGGACGACGTGCCGATCAACGACTTTCGCGCCGAATGCCGCAAGTTCGCCGAAGGCTGGGTCGATATCCAGCGCGAGGAATTCAAGCGCCTTGGCATCACCGGCAACTGGGCCGATCCCTACCTGACAATGGATTTCCACGCCGAGCGTGTCATCGCCGAGGATTTCATGAAGTTCCTGATGAACGGCACGCTGTACCAAGGCTCCAAGCCCGTGATGTGGTCGCCAGTCGAAAAGACCGCGCTGGCCGAGGCAGAGGTTGAATACCACGACAAGGAAAGCCCGACAGTCTGGGTCAAATTCGATGTCGTCGGCACGGGCGATGCCACACTTGATGGCGCGCAGCTTGTGATCTGGACGACCACGCCATGGACCATGCCGTCCAACAAGGCGGTCGTGTACGGCAAGGATATCTCTTACGGCCTTTATGAGGTCACCGGCCGCCCCGAAGAGTGCTGGGTTTCCATCGGTGACCGCTACATCCTCTCGGACAAGCTTGCCGCAGAGGTCCTTGGCCGCGCCCGGTTGGATGAAACGATGTACCGCCGCCTGTGTGATGTCACGCAGGACGATCTGGCAAAGATCAAACTGACCCACCCGCTGAAAGGTGCCGAAGGCGCAGACGGCGAATGGGATGACATCCGCGACTTCCGCGCCGCCGATTTTGTCACCGACGACGAAGGCACGGGCTTTGTCCACTGCGCGCCCTCGCACGGTATGGAAGAATACGAACTTTTCCGCGATCTTGGGATGCTGGAACAGGTCATCACCTACAACGTGATGGACGATGGCAAGTTCCGCGATGATCTGCCGTTCTTTGGCGGCCACTACATCCTGAACCGCAAGGGCGGTGAAGGCACAGCCAACAAGGCGGTGATCGACAAGCTGGTCGAGGTCGGGGGCCTTTTGGCGCGCGGCAAGATCAAGCACTCATACCCGCATTCATGGCGTTCCAAGGCGCCGGTCATCTACCGCAACACCCCCCAGTGGTTCGCCGCCATCGACCGGACCGTCGGCGATGGTCAGGACCAGTTTGGCACAACCATCCGCCAGCGCGCCCTGACAGAGATCGACAACGTCAACTGGACGCCGAAATCCGGCCGCAACCGGCTTTACTCGATGATCGAGGCGCGCCCCGACTGGGTTCTGTCGCGCCAGCGCGCGTGGGGCGTGCCGCTGACCTGCTTTACCAAGGTCGGCGCGCTTCCGACCGATCCCGATTTCCTTTTGCGCAACCCGCAGGTCAACCAGCGCATCGTCGAGGCATTCGAAGCCGAAGGCGCCGATGTCTGGTACGCCGATGGCGCCAAGGAACGCTTTTTGTCCGGCCTCGTCGATCCGGCAGAGTACAATCAGGTCTTTGACATCCTTGATGTCTGGTTCGACAGCGGCTCGACCCACGCCTTTGTTCTGCGCGACCGGCCCGATGGCACCAAGGACGGCATCGCCGATGTCTACATGGAAGGCACCGACCAGCACCGCGGCTGGTTCCATTCCTCGCTTCTGCAATCGGTCGGCACCACGGGGCGCGCGCCTTACCGCAACGTGGTAACCCATGGTTTCACGCTGGATGCCAAGGGCATGAAGATGTCCAAATCGATCGGCAACACCATCGTCCCCGAAGAGGTGGTGCGCCAGTATGGCGCCGATATTCTGCGCCTCTGGGTGGCCCAGACCGACTATACCGCCGATCAGCGCATCGGTCCCGAGATCCTTAAAGGTGTCGCCGACAGCTACCGGCGCCTGCGCAACACGATGCGCTTCATGCTGGGATCGCTCAGCGATTTCGACGAGGCAGAGCGCGTCGAGCCTGCCGATATGCCCGAGCTTGAGCGCTGGGTCCTGCACCGGCTTGCGGGCCTCGATGAACAGGTGCGCGCAGGTTATGGGAAATACGACTTTCAGTCGGTCTTTCAGGCGATCTTTACCTTCGCCACGGTCGATCTGTCGTCCTTCTACTTCGACATCCGCAAGGACGCGCTTTACTGCGATGGCAACAGCCTGCGCCGCCGCGCGGCCCGCACCGTTCTGGACATCCTCTTTCACCGCCTGACCGCATGGCTGGCCCCGATCCTTGTCTTTACCATGGAAGAGGTCTGGCTAGAGCGTTTCCCCGGCGATGACAGCTCCATCCACCTGCGCGATTTCCCGCAAACGCCGCAGGACTGGCGCGATGAGGCACTGGCCGAGAAATGGGCCGAAGTGCGCCGCGTGCGCCGCGTCGTCACCGCCGCTCTGGAAATCCAGCGCCGCGACAAGACCATCGGCGCTAGCCTTGAAGCATCGCCCGTTGTCCATCTCGAAGACAGCGCCGTCATCAAGGCGCTGGGAACCATCGACTTTGCCGATGTCTGCATCACTTCGGATGTTGCCCTGACCGCCGATCCGGCCCCGGCCGAAGCCTTCCGCATGCCCGAAACCGAAGGCATTGGCGTCGTCTTTGAAATGGCCGAAGGCGAGAAGTGCCAGCGCTGCTGGAAAATCCTGCCCGATGTCGGAAGCCACAGCCACCCCGGTGTCTGCGGGCGCTGCAACGACGCGTTGTCGTGATGCAGCGGCGGATCGACAGCCCTGTCGGTTCGCTTGTCGTTGTTGCGCGCGGTGACCAGATAGTCGCGATGAACTGGGGGCAGGCGGGCGATGATCGCTCGCCCGTCCTTGATGCCGCCGCCGATCAACTGGACGGCTATTTTCAGGGACAGCTGACACAGTTCGATCTGCCCCTAAGCCCCGGCGGCACAGAGTTTCAGCGCGCCTTTTACGATGCGCTTTGCGCCATCCCATACGGGCAGACCCGGACCTATGGCGAACTGGCAGGCCAGCTTGGCGTCTCGGCTCAGGCCATCGGTCAGGCCTGCGGCGCAAACCCCATTCCGATCCTTATCCCCTGCCACCGGGTTCTGGCCGCAAACGGGCTTGGCGGCTATTCGGGCCGCGGCGGGGTAGAGGCCAAGATCGCGCTTCTCAAACTGGAAGGCGCGGCCTCTCTTCTGATCTAGCCCGCCATTGACAGTGCGCGCCAAAGCGGCGCTATTCGGCCCATCGCTATCAAGAGATTACCGTGACACTGACTATTTTTCTGGCCGTCATGGCCGCCGCATTTCTGCACGCGCTGTGGAACGCCCTGATAAAGACCGGCCCCGACAAGCTTGCAGCGATGCTGGTGATGACGCTGGTTCAGGGTGGCCTTGGCCTGATCATTGCCCTGACGCGGGAGTTTCCGACCGGGCAGGTCTGGCTTTGGCTTATCGCCTCGGGCGCCTTTCACAGCGCCTACAAGATCTTTCTGACCTACGCCTATGAACATGGCGATCTCAGCCGTGTCTACCCGATCGCACGCGGCGCCGCGCCGCTGATCGTTCTGGTGATCGGCATCGTCGCTCTGTCCGACCCGGTTTCGGCCACCGAATACTCTGGCATCATCATTCTGGGCGCCGGCATCCTGATGATGGCGCGCGGCGTCTTTTCATCGCGCGAATCCACGCGCCTTGTTCCTTTCGCGCTTGGCTCTGCACTGGCCACGGCGGGATATTCGCTTGTCGATGGGCTTGGCGCGCGTGTCTCGGGCGATGCCACGACCTATGTCGCATGGCTTTTCGTCTTTGATGCTGCGCTGTTCTTTCCGGTCGTCCTTGCCCTGCGCGGCAAAGCCGTCATCAGCAAAAGCCGTCGCGTCTGGGCGCTGAACACCGGTGCGGCGCTGGCGTCATACGGGGCCTATGCCATTGCCGTCTGGGCCATGACACTGGCCCCCATCGCCCTTGTGGCGGCGCTGCGCGAAACCTCAATCCTTTTTGCGGTGCTGATCGGCTGGCTGGTCTTTGGCGATCGCATGGACCGGCAAAAGGCCATGGCCGCGGCCCTGATTGTCGCCGGCGTGGTCCTGACCCGGCTTTAGCTTGCGACGAGGTCTTTGTCCTTGGGAAACATCTCTTGCACGATGCCTGCGAAGATCAGGTAAAGCGAGGTCACGATCAGCCCCCAATGCGCCCAGCTGGCAGGATCGAAATTGACCCAAGCCGCCCATCCGGCAAAGATGGTCCAAGCAAGCGCCACCGGAAGCGACACCGCCCGCCAGCGTTTGGTGCGCACCGGGTGAATGAACTTCAGCGGTACGAACATCGCCGCCGCAAGGGCGCAGACCATTACCAGAATGATCCAGAAATTGGGCTGCGTGGCAAAAAGAACCAGCACCACCATGTTCCAGCATCCCGGAAAGCCCGAAAAAGACTTATCCTCGGTCTTCATCCGCGTATCGGCAAAATAGACCGCGCTGGCATAGGTGATTACGATGATCGCGATCCACCCGGTCCAGCCCGGCAAAAGCCCGGATTTGAAAAGCGCATAGGCGGGAATGAAGACATAAGTCAGATAGTCGATGATCAGATCCAGCAAGACGCCGTCGATCTGCGGCGCGTTGCGCGTCACATCATATTTGCGCGCCAGCGGCCCATCGATGCCATCCACGGCAAAGGCCACGACCAGCCACAGGAACATCAGGCTCCACTTTTCATCGACGGCCGCCAACATGGCAAGCATTGCAAAAACCGCCCCCGTGGCGGTCAGAAGATGTACCAGTACTGCGCGAAACTTATCTGTCATGAACCCGTATTGAAGGAATTTCCGGGCCGGTGCAAATGATCCGGCCCCTTCGGGCGCCAAAATCTTGGCTTAGGCGCCCTTGCGGTGGGCGGCCTACCCCGCCTTGGGGTGGG
The DNA here is from genome assembly GCA_030148005.1 of Paracoccaceae bacterium. GTDB lineage: Bacteria > Pseudomonadota > Alphaproteobacteria > Rhodobacterales > Rhodobacteraceae > JASBSV01. The sequence goes on from JASBUI010000023.1 coordinate 30,222, forward strand.
CGGCGTTGTAAACTTCCATCAGCCGCGCAGTATCGACGGCGGTATAGGCCTGAGTTGTCGACAGCGACGAATGGCCCAGAAGTTCCTGAATGGACCGCAGATCACCGCCCGCTGACAGAAGATGGGTGGCAAAGGAATGGCGAAGCGCATGCGGCGTGGCGCTGGCTGGCAATCCCAGTTGAAGCCGGGCGCTTTCCATCACCTTCTGGATCGCCCTTGGGTTCAGCTTCGCGCCCCGCACGCCGCGAAAGACCGGCGCGCCGGGGGCCATTTCAAAGGGGCAAAGCGCGACATAGCGATCAACCGCCTCGCGCGCGGCGTTGATCACCGGAACAAGGCGATCCTTGCTGCCCTTGCCGTTGATCCGCAAAACGTCCGGCAACGGCACATCCCGCCCCGTCAGACCCAGCGCTTCGGATATCCGAAGGCCCGAGCCGTAAAGCAGCGTGACAACCGCCACATCCCGCGCCGCAACCCAAGGGGCGGCGCCCTGACTTTCAACCCTGTCCAGCATCGAACGCGCGGCATTCTCGGCCAATGGGCGGGGCAGTTTTTTCTGGAATTTGGGCGTGCGCACCGACAAAACGGCGGTCGGCTCGAACCCTTCACGCTCGGACAGCCAGCGATAGAAATTCTTGACCGCCGAAAGCGAACGCGCCAGCGATCGCGCCGCCACGCCGCGCCCGCGCTCATGCGCCATCCAGGCGCGCATATCCTGAAGCGTCACTTCCGCCAGCGCCCCAAGCCCCTGCGGATGGCCCTTGTGCTGGCTCATGAAGGACAGAAAACCGCTGACATCAGACAGATAGGCCTCGGCGGTGTTGTCGGCGATGTCGCTTAGCGCCTTAAGGCCGGCCAGCCAGTTTTCCAGCGCGTCACGCGCAGCCGGAGAGATCAGGCTCATGACAGCCAGCGGCGCATGATCCGTTCAAATACGCCCGCAAAAAAGGCAAGAAGGTCGGTGCCCTGGTTCGGCTTGAACTGATGCGGGTCCTCGGCGCCCATCACCAACATGCCGGGCAAGCGCCCCGGGCCAAAGTCCAGCTTCAGACAGGCCTCTGACCGGATCCAGTCGCCGGTGTCGCCATGGATGCTGTTGGGCTCTGTGCCCAGCTGGCGCAGCGTGACCTGCCGGATCGGCAGGTTCCGCCCTTGGGTGATATAGCTGTCCACGAACCCCGGCTCGGCCACCGAAAGGATATGGCTCAGCCGGTCCAGACCGCTGTCGCCATCATCCTGCGCCGTCTCAAGCACCAGCTTCATGGAATCGATCCGCAAGGTTTCGGCAACTTCGCCGTCCAGATTGTGCAGGAAATCCTCGAATTTCACCGGATCCAGCATTTTCAGGATCGCGCGGTGAACCTGATTTGTGCCGGCAAGGTTTTCGTAAGCTGCGGCAATAACAGTGCGATGCGTGTCTTCCAGCCGGTCCAGCCGCGCCTCAAGCCGCTCCATCGCGATACCGCGCAGATCGACGATATTGCCGCCCATCAGCTCTTCGTTCGCTGCCACAAGCGCACGCATCAGATCGGGATCGTCAAGAATGACATCCGGTTCACGAATAATCTTTTCGCGCAGATCCTCTGCGATGTTGGCGGTGCTGCTCATGCCTGCCTCATCCTTGCTTTCTGGCACTATAACACCCGTTTACAGAATTTTCTGCCCTGTTTTTTCCCAATCTTTCAGAAAGCCTTCCAGCCCCTTGTCGGTCAGGACGTGATCGGCCATCTTCTTGATCACGCCCGGAGGGGCGGTTGCCACATCTGCGCCGATCTTTGCCGCTTCGGACATGTGGTTGACCGACCTGATCGAGGCCGCCAAAATCTGCGTCTCATAGCCGTAGTTGTCGTAAATATCGCGGATGTCCGCGATCAGTTCCATGCCGTCGAGGTTTATGTCGTCCAAACGTCCGATAAACGGTGAAATGAATGTCGCCCCAGCCTTTGCGGCCAAAAGCGCCTGGTTTGCTGAAAAGCACAAGGTGACATTGACCATTTTGCCTTCGCCCGTCAGCACCTTACAGGCTTTCAGCCCGGCCCAGGTCAGCGGGACCTTGACCGCGATATTGTCGGCAATCTTGGCAAGCTTGCGCCCCTCGGCGATCATCTCATCCGCTTCCAGCGCGACGACCTCGGCACTGACCGGGCCCTCGACCATGGCGCAGATTTCCTTGGTGACTTCCAGAATATCGCGCCCTGATTTCAGGATAAGCGAAGGGTTCGTCGTCACGCCGTCGACCATCCCAAGCTCGTTAAGCTCGGCAATGGCGTCCACGTCTGCTGTATCTACAAAGAATTTCATCGGCCCGTTCCTGCGGTTATGCGTCAAGTTGCGACCTTCTAACGCATCCAATGCGTATCAGAAAGCCCCCGGAGCATCGCAATGAGCTTCTTTGACGAAGGCGCGCTGGTCGGTGTGCTGACAACCCAGCCGCTTGACCGGCTTCTGGACTATAAAGCGCCCGAAGGCGGCTGTCATACCGGGGCCTTCGTCGAAGTGCCGCTTGGCCCGCGCAAAGTGCTGGGGGTTGTCTGGGACAAGGGGCAGGGCGGCTATGATCCTGCCAAGGTGCGCAGCGTGATCCGGGTTCTGGATGCCCCGCCCATGCGGCAGGAGATGCAGGCATTTCTGACGCGTGCCGCCGAATACACGATCACGCCCATGCCCGCGATGCTGCGGCTGGCCACACGCTCACCCGGGCTTGGCGATCCGCCCTCGATGCGCCGCGTCTACCGGGCAGGGCAGGGCGAACCTGACCGCCACACCGCGGCGCGCGCACGGGTGATGGACACGTTGGCCGAATACGGCGGGCTGGCCTTTACGCTGGGCGAGCTGGCCGAACTGGCCGGGGTAAGCACTTCTGTCGTCAAAGGTCTCGTCAAACAGGGCGTTGTCGCCGAAGAGGACAGCCCCCGCGATCTGCCCTTTCCGGTCCTTGATCCGGGCCATGGCGGCGTTGATCTGACGCCAGAGCAACAGGCCGCCGCAGACCCAATTCGCGCCGCCGTCGCCAGCGGCGACTATGGCACCACGCTTTTGAAGGGCGTCACCGGGTCGGGCAAGACAGAGGTCTACCTCGAAGCGGTCGCCGAATGCCTTGCAAAGGGGCGTCAGGCGCTGGTCCTTCTGCCCGAAATCGCGCTGACGGCCGAATTTCTGACCCGCGTGGAAAAGCGCTTTGGCGCGCGCCCTGCCGAATGGCACTCCGGCGTGACCATGACCGAACGGCGCCGCACATGGAAAATGACGGCCGAAGGGGGCGCTTCGCTTGTGGTCGGCGCGCGCTCGGCGCTGTTTCTGCCCTACCGCGATCTGGGCCTTGTCGTTGTGGATGAAGAACACGACACCTCTTACAAGCAAGAGGATGGCGTCTTTTACAACGCCCGCGACATGGCCGTCCTGCGCGCCTCTATCTGCGGGGCCCATGTGATCCTCGCCTCTGCCACGCCCAGCCTTGAAAGCTGGGCCAACGCCGAGGCGGGCAAATACAGCCGCGTGACCCTTGCCGCCCGTTTCGGCGCCGCGCAAATGCCGGATATGCGCGCCATCGACATGCGCGATGAAACCCTTCCATCAAGCCGCTGGATTTCGCCCAGCCTTCAACGCGCCGTCACCCAGCGTCTTGAGCGCGCTGAGCAGTCGCTTTTGTTCATCAACCGGCGCGGCTATGCGCCGATCACGCTTTGCCGGGCCTGCGGCCACCAGATCGGCTGTGAAAACTGTGACGCCCGCATGGTCGAACATCGCTTTCTCAAGCGTCTCGTCTGCCACCAGTGCGGCGAAACCAAACCCATGCCCGAGGCGTGCCCTTCCTGCGAAGCCAAGGACAGGCTTGCGCCCGTGGGACCGGGCGTGGAGCGTCTGGCAGAGGAAACCGCCGCCCTGTTTCCAGAGGCCCGCATCGCCGTTCTGTCATCCGACCTTTACGGCTCTGCCCGCGCGCTGAAGGAACACATCCTGAAGATCGCCGAGGGTCAGGCCGATATCATCATCGGAACCCAGCTTGTGGCAAAGGGCCATAACTTTCCGCTGCTGACGCTTGTTGGCGTGATCGACGCCGATCTTGGGCTTCAGGGCTCGGACCTGCGCGCCGCCGAACGCACGTTTCAACTTATGCGACAGGTCGCCGGGCGCGCCGGGCGGGCGGAAAAGACCGGCACCGCGCTGTTGCAGACCTATCAGCCCGACCACCCGGTGATCCGCGCCATCCTGTCGGGCGACGAAGACGGCTTTTGGCGGGCCGAAGCGGCCGAGCGTCAGCATGCAGGCGTGCCGCCATACGGGCGCATGGCCGGAATTGTCCTCTCTTCGCCCAACGTGCAAGAGGTGTTTGATCTGGGCACCCGGATGGCGCGCAAGGATGGCCCCCTGCGCCAGATCGGCGCGCAGGTCTTTGGCCCGGCCCCGGCCCCCATCGCGCGCATTCGCGGGCGCCACCGCGTGCGCCTTCTGGTCAAGGCAGACAAGGGCGCCCCGGTGCAAGACGCCGTGTCACGCTGGATCGCACAGTTCAAATGGCCCGCAACGTTGCGGGTCTCCATCGACATCGATCCGCAAAGTTTCTACTAGCGCTTGGCGTCCAGCTTGAAGGTAAGCCCGAAGCTGACAATCGCCTGCACCGGTTTGCCATCTGACGGGATCACCTGAACAAAGGCATTGCCCCAGCGCGCCTGAACCCCCGCGATCGGCACAAAATCCCCGACATGCACCGCAAAGCGGCGCCCATCGACGGGGTAAAGCGCCGTTCCGGCAAAGATACCAAGATCAAAACTTCCCCGCTGCAGGATCGGAAGGCTGGCCGTTGCCGCCATTCCCGGCCTGCCATAGCTGTTGCGGAAAAGCCCGATGTTGAACCCGATCGGCTGGCCCCATGCCTCGAACGCCTTGTCCCAGGTCAGGAAAATGCCGGGGTTCACCTCTTCAAACCCGCTGGCCCCGATATGGCGCGATCCGATAAGCGCCGAAACCCTGTCGGGTCCGGCAGCGGCCGGTCCTGCCAGCGCCAAAAGCCCGGCCAGCAGCGCCGCAAAGGCGCGCGCCGCGGCGCTGCGGTTTGGATTTGGGTGCCTGTTCATCTTTGCTGCCTTGGCTTTCCTGCAAGTTTGCGCGCAGACTGCCCCACCTTGCGCCGCTTGCCAAGCCGCCGCGCGGGGGGCCAGAAAGATTGCCGCGCCCCCGTGGCGCTAAAGCCCCCCCGCACGAACCTGCGCCCACCGCCGCCCTGCGGGCGCAGCCGGGCGATTGCCCCTCGCACCGGCCAAAAAATGGGCCTAAGAAAGCGCCATGGTATTTTCCCGCAACCCCGTCCCGCTTGCCGAGGCAACGAATTTCCCGCTTTGGCGCAGACCGATCGCTCTTTTGCTTCTGACCGCGATTGCCATGCCGATTGCCTTTTCGACATGGTCGGCGCTGCTGAACAATTTCGTCATCGAGATGGCAAGCTTTGATGGCGTCGATATCGGCATGCTGCACATGGTGCGCGAAGTGCCGGGCTTTCTGGCCATCGGCGTGATCGCCATCATCATCTTTGTCCATGAACAGGTGCTGGCGCTTGTCTCGCTTCTGCTTTTGGGCGTGGCCACAGCCGTCACCGCATGGTTCCCCTCGCTGGCCGGTATCCTGACCATCACCATGCTGTCCTCGATCGGGTTTCACTATTACGAAACGGTCAACCAGTCGCTGCAACTGCAATGGATCGACAAGGCCCGCGCGCCGCGCGTTCTAAGCTGGCTTGTCGCGGCAGGCTCTGCCGCCACGCTTGTCGTCTATGTCCTGATCGTCTCGACGTGGAAGGCCTTTGATCTGTCCTACAACACGGTCTATCTGGCCTCGGGCGGGCTTACCGCGCTGATCGCGCTGGCCGCCTTTCTGATCTTCCCGCGATTTGAGGCGCCAAACCCGCAGGTAAAGCGCCTGATCCTGCGCCGCCGCTACTGGCTTTACTATATGCTTCAGTTCTTTGCCGGCGCGCGCCGCCAGATCTTTGTGGTCTTTGCCGGCTTCATGATGGTCGAAAAGTTCGGCTTTGAAGTTCAAGAAGTCACCGCCCTTTTCATGCTGAACCTTATGGCCAACATGATCTTTGCCCCCATCATGGGCCGCGCCGTGGGCCGCTTTGGCGAACGCCGCGTGCTGATCTTTGAATACGCAGGGCTTGTTGCGGTCTTTCTGGCCTATGGCGGCATCTATTACTTTGGCTGGGGCGTGGTGCTTGCCGCCGCGCTATACGTCCTTGATCACATGTTCTTTGCGCTGGCCTTTGCGCTGAAAACCTACTTTCAGAAAATCGCCGACCCCGGCGATATTGCGCCCACGGCGGCGGTGGCCTTTACCATCAACCATATCTCGGCGGTCGCCCTTCCGGTGCCGCTGGGCTTTTTGTGGATCTATTCGCCCGGATCGGTCTTCATGGCCGCAGCTTCGATCGCGGCAACCTCGCTTTTGCTGGCCTGCCTGATCCCGCGCCACCCCGAGCCGGGCAATGAAACCGTCCTGTCACGCTTTCGCGCAATGCCTGCGGCCTAGAAAAGGCGCGCCGATTGCCTATATCTGACCAAGCCCGCAGCGAGGAGTTAGCGATGTTCAATGCAAGTCGAAAAAAGCAGGAAATGGTCGACCGGGCCGAGGCGCTCGTCGGGCGCGCCGACCCGATCCCGACGGCACAGACGCATTTCATCAATGGCCGCCCGCTGAAATCGGAAGTGCCCCAAGGCATGGCCGAGGCGATGTTCGGCATGGGCTGTTTCTGGGGCGTTGAACGCATGTTCTGGAAGCTGGATGGCGTCTGGCTGACGATGGTCGGCTATGCCGGCGGCTATACGCCCAACCCCACCTATCAAGAGGTCTGCACCGGCAAGACCGGCCATAATGAGGTGGTGCGCGTCATCTATGATCCCGCCGTCATCAGCTATGGCGATCTGCTCCGCGTCTTCTGGGAGGGCCATGATCCCACGCAAGGCATGCGGCAGGGCAATGACATGGGCACTCAGTACCGCTCTGGCATCTATTTCTACGGCCCGCTGCAACAGCAAGAGGCCCAAAACAGCGGCCATGACTTTGCACCGCGCCTTCTGGATGCGGGCTATGGCGCGATCACGACCGAGATCATTCCAGCCCCCACCTTCTTTTTCGCGGAGGATTACCACCAGCAGTACCTTGCCAAGAACCCCTCGGGCTATTGCGGTATCGGCGGCACCGGCGTGACCTGCCCAATCGGCACGCGGGTATGAAAGACTTGCTGGCCGATATGGCCAGTGGCGGGTGGTACAACTGCCTTGAACCCGCGCTAGAGGCCGAACGCGCCCTGACCCGGCGCGCCGTTCACCAACATTGCACCATGCCCCCGGATCAGCGTGGGGCCTGCGGCCCGCTTTTGCGCGACCGCTTTGGCACCTGCCCGCCGACAACTTATATAGAGGCGCCCTTTCACGCCTCTTACGCTTTCAACACCCATCTGGCGGCGGGCGTCTATATCAACGCAGGCTGCGTCATCCTTGATACCGCGCCGGTCTCTATCGGCGCCAACACCATGCTGGGCCCCGGCGTGCACATCTATACCGCCGATCACCACCGCGACCCGGTCAAGCGCCGCCGCGGCATCGAACGCGGTCTGGCCGTGACCATCGGCGCCGATGTCTGGATCGGCGGCCGTGTCATCATCCTGCCCGGCGTCACCGTCGGCGATGGCGCCATTCTGGCCGCCGGCGCGACGGTCACGCGCGATGTGCCTGCCCGATCACGGGTTGCAGGGGTGCCCGCCCGGGCGCTATAGCGCGCCATCATCCATGCCGGGGGCGCAAACCATGACCACTTTCACCGCACTGACCACACTGACGGGCAAAGAGCGCGCCGAGGCGCTGGGCGAGGCGATGGAACGGGTCGAACCGGAGCCGACCGGCGTTGGCGTCTTCGAAGTCGAAGACGGCTCGGGCTTGTGGGAGGTCGGCGGCTACTTCGAAGGCGCCCCCGATCAGGCGGCCCTTGCGCTTCTGGCGGCGGCATTCGGCGCCAAACCCTTCGCCATCTCCGAGCTTCCCGAAACCGACTGGGTCGCCAAGGTGCGCCGCGAACTTGCCCCGGTCGAGGCGGGCCGCTTTTTCGTCTACGGAAGCCACGACGCCCATCTTGTCCCGGATGAGCCGGGGCGCGTTGCACTATTGATAGAGGCCGCGATGGCCTTTGGCACCGGCCACCACGGCACGACGCTTGGCTGCCTGCGTGCGCTTGACCGCCTGATCGACGCCGGGCTGAACCCCAAAGCGGTGCTCGACGTCGGCTGCGGCACCGCCGTTCTGGCCATGGCCGCCAGCGCGGTCTGGCCGGTGGTGTCACTTGCCAGCGACATCGATGCCGTCGCCGTTGATGTCGCCCGCGCCAATGTCGAGGCAAACGCGATGAGCGGAAAGGTGCTTTGCATAGAGGCCGCCGGCCTCGAAAATCCGCAGATTTCCGCCGAGCAACCCTTCGACCTTATTTTCGCCAACATTCTGATGGGTCCGCTGATTGCCCTCGCACCCGACATTTCCAAGGCCTCGGCGCCCGGTGGCAAAGTGATTCTTTCGGGGATTCTCAACGAGCAGGCCGATGAGGTGCTCAATGTTTATTGCGCAAACGGATACAGTCTTGATCGCCGCGAAGAGATTGTAGAATGGACCACGCTCTCTCTGACAAAATCGAACTAGAATTGGCTCAATTCCTCCTTAATTGAGGCGCTCCGCCACATTTTGGCCGCATTTGGAGCAGATCACAGTCCCCGCAAGTGGGGGCTTGCTGCTGCTAGAGGCTGTTATGGCGAACGCGAATTTTGTAGAGTTTGAGACACGGGCGCGGCGTATTGCGCGCCAGCACCGCCGCATGGCGCGGGGCTATGTCACGACTATTACGCGTGACGGTCTTATCATCCACCGCCCAAAGCGCCGCTTTGGCCTGTCACCGCGCGGTATCGCGACGACGCTGGCGGTTCTGTTGGCTTTCAAGGTGATGTTTTTCATGTATCTCGGCCCGATTACTTATGCCGGGCGCATTGCCAAGCTGGAAGCGGGCACCATGATCGAACAGGCAGGCGCCTGGGTCATGAGCGCCGGTCCGGCAACCGAATGGGTCGCGCAAACGATCAACTGGGCAATGTCTTTTCTTTTCTGACCGAAGGTTACGGTCCACTCGTTCCAATCTCTCAAGAAAACGTGCCCGTAGAACGGCACGTTTTTTTGTGCCCGTGAGCAATGTGCAGATACAAAAAAACCCGGCGCAGGCCCGTTTCAGGCGGGCCGCGCCGGGTTCTAAGGATAGCTTGTGACTACCCTTGAATTTGAATGTGCTTAGCGCAGGAAGTGGCGCGAGATGACATTCTCGATCTCGCCGCGTGTCAGCCCGATATCGTCAAGTTCGCGCGATGAAAGGCGCGACAGGGCTTTGCGTGTCAGGCGTGCGTCGTTCCAGACCGCAACAGCGGCCAGAAAGTTGGTGATCGAAAAGCGGCGACCAAATGTGGTTGCACCGCTCAGGGGGCGAAAGCTATCGAAAGCGGCCATGATGGTCGTCCTTGTCAATGTGGTTGTCAGGGTGTGGACACTTGCGTCCGAGGGGCCACCTATGCCGGAATATTTGACCGCACAAGCCGCTGCTTTGGCATAGGCGATATGCGTTTTGCGAATGGCTCTTTCGGCGCCCGGGGGCAGGGCGCATTTGCCCCCGAAACTGCCGCCGCGTCAGTGCATCGGCTCGCCGCGCGCCAGTGCCATGTGATGCGCCTGATGATGCGCGCCCGTGGCCATCAACCCAAAGAAACCAAGCGCCCGGATGCGCGCCGCATCGCCGGCGCTTGTCACCGTCCAGACAAGCTTGCCGTCCCGATCCTCGACCACCGAATACCACCCGGTTTCACTGGTCAGAACCGGCGCATGTGCGGGCACCATGCGCAGCGCGGCCTCATTGCCCGGCTCACCCGGCTCCAGCGTCATCTCGATCCCGCCGTCGGTGTCACGCGTTTGCACAACCGTGCGCGTGACCATGCCGTCCATGTCCACAAGATGATCGCGCAGACCGGTGATATCGACCCGGGACCAGTCGGTCGCAGGGTCCTGCGCCAGTATCGCCGCAATCTCGGCCACCGCCGCAAAGGCGCCCTGACCGGGCTCAAGCGGCGCAGCAGGCCCCGCCGCGCCATGCGTCATCGCCGAATGGTCCATCGTCTGGGCCGCAAGTGGCCCCGCGCCCATGCCCGCCAGTACCGCCATCCCAAGTATTGCGGCCCGCACGCCGCCGCCCCGCTGGTTGCTTTCGCCCATCGCCTTGCTCCTATCGGTGTTCAAATTCTCCGCCCTTTCTAGACAGGGATGCCGCTCTGCGGATATGATCTTGATCATAATGTTGCCCGAACCCTTCCACGATTTGCCCGATGAGGCCCTGACACAGCGAGATGCGGCGCGGGGTGATCGGCTGTTTCACCAATCTGCCCCGGCGCTTGGCCCCATTTTCGTCGTCGAGGGCTGCGTTGAGATGATCCGCCACAGCGAAGGCGGTCACAAGATCGTCCTGCACCGCGCCGAAAGTGGCGAGACGCTGGCCGAAGCCTCGCTTTTCTCGCCGCATTACCACTGCGATTGCGTTGCCCTGCGCGACAGCCTTGTTGTTGCGATGGACAAGACCCTGATCCTGTCGCGGCTTGATCGCGATCCGGCCTTTGCCCGCGCCCTCTTGCGCCGCCTTGCCGGTCAGGTTCAGGGCTATCGCCGCCATATTGAGCTTTTGGCGATCAAAGGCGCAGAAGACCGCGTTCTGGCCGCGCTTGCCGAAATTAGCCAGCCCGGCAGCGTGATGGAGTTTGCCGCCACCATCGGTCTGACGCATGAGGCGACCTATCGCGCCCTGTCGCGCCTTGTGATCCGGGGGCTGGTCAGGCGCGTCTCGCGCGGGCGCTACCGCCTTGCTGGAAAGCGGCCCGAACGGCTTTGACCTTGGCGAATGTTCGCCTTTCGTGCTAGTGCTGAAAGCAGAGCAGTTAAGCAGAGGCAAAAGATGCGCGTTTTGGGGATCGACCCCGGTCTGCGCACCCTCGGGTGGGGCGTGATCGATGTGGCAGGTTCGCGCCTGAGCCACGTGGCCAATGGCCATTGCAAGACGACCGGCACGGACCTGTCGCTGCGACTGCTAAGCCTTTTTGATCAGCTGACAGACATCCTGCATCGGTTTCAGCCGACAACGGCGGCCGTTGAACAGACCTTCGTCAACTCGAACGCAGCAGGGTCCCTGAAACTGGGGCAGGCGCGCGGCATCGCCGTTCTGGTGCCCGCCCGCGCCGGGATAGACGTCGGCGAATACGCCCCCAACGCTATCAAGAAATCCGTCGTTGGCGTGGGTCACGCCAGCAAGGACCAGATCGACCATATGGTCCGCCTGCAACTGCCCGGCGTTCAGATCGCCGGCCCCGACGCCGCCGATGCGCTTGCCATTGCCATCTGCCACGCCCATCACGCCCGTTCTTCAGACCGGCTTCAGCAGGCAATAACCAAGGGGGCATCATGATCGGCAAGATCGCAGGCCGCGTCGACTATCGCGCCGCCGATCACGTCATGATCGACGTGCGCGGTGTAGGCTACATCGTCTATTGCTCGGAACGTACCCTTGCCAGCCTGCCACCCGCAGGCCAGCCGACCGCCCTTTATACAGAGCTTTTGGTGCGCGAAGATAACCTTCAGCTTTTTGGCTTTACCACGCTTCTGGAAAAAGAATGGCACCGGCTTTTGATCTCTGTTCAGGGGATCGGGGCCAAGGCGTCGATGGCGATCCTTGGCACGCTTGGGGCCGACGGGCTTGGCCGCGCGATTGCGCTGGGCGACTGGGGCGCGGTCAAGGCCGCACCGGGCGTCGGCCCGAAGATTGCCCAAAGGGTGGTGAATGAGCTTAAGGAAAAAGCGCCCACCGTCATGGCCCTTGGCCAGTCGCTTGGCGCCTCGCTGAACGCCGAAACCGCGCCGCCCGCACCCGCGGATGCAAGCGCCCCGGCGGGCGATCCGCAGGGCGATGACGACGTGATCGAACGCCCCCGCGCCATGGCCCCCGCACAGGCCTCCAGCACGGCAGAGGCGCTATCGGCGCTGGGCAATCTTGGCTATTCCCCCTCCGAAGCGGCCTCGGCCGTTGCCGAAGCTTCGGGCGATGATCCCGGCGCCTCGACCAGCGCGCTGATCCGCGCCGCACTGCGGCTTCTGGCGCCCAAGGGCTAGGGCGGCGCGCCGGGGGCTTGAACCGGCGCCGGGCGGCTTCCATATCCAAGGTGAAATGCCGGAAACTTCGGGGTTTTTACCCATGTCCACACTGAAAACCACAGTTCTTCTGGCCGCGATGACGGCCCTTTTCATGACCATTGGCGCGGCCTTGGCCGGGCAGGGCGGTGCGCTGATCGCGCTTGTGATCGCCGCTGGCATGAACGTCTTTGCATGGTGGGGCTCGGACAAGATGGTCCTGCGGATGCAGGGCGCGGTGGAGGTCGATGAAAGACGCGCGCCGGACCTTGTGGCTATGGTCCGCGATCTGGCCGCCAATGCCGGTCTGCCGATGCCGCGCGTCTACCTGATCGAAACCGATCAGCCCAACGCTTTTGCCACCGGGCGCAGCCCCGCACATGCCGCCGTCGCAGTGACCAGCGGCATCATGCGCGCCCTCAGTCGGCAAGAGCTTGCAGGCGTCATCGCCCATGAACTGGCCCATATCAAACACCGCGACACGTTGACCATGACCGTCACCGCAACCCTTGCCGGTGCCATCGCGATGATCGCAAACTTTGCCCTTTTCTTCCGCCTTGGCGGGCGCGGCGGGCCGGGCATCATCGGCACGCTTGCCCTGATGATCCTTGCCCCCATGGCCGCCGGCATCGTGCAAATGGCAATCTCGCGCACGCGCGAGTATGAGGCCGACCGCGAAGGCGCGGAAATCTGCGGCCATCCCGAATGGCTTGCCTCGGCGCTGGAGCGGATCGAGGTTCTGGCCCGGCGCATCCAGAACCCGGCCGCTGAACGCAACCCCGCGCTGGCGCATATGTTCATCATCAACCCGCTGAACGGCGGCGGTATGGACAACCTCTTTTCCACCCACCCCAGCACGGCCAACCGCGTGGCCGCGCTTCGGGCGATGACGCCGGGCGCGCGCGGCTCGGCCATGCGCGAGGCGCCTGCGCATGCGCGCCCCGTCGGTGCCACTTCGGGCGCGGCCCCCTCGTCGGTTCCGCGCGCCGGACGCCGCCGCGGCCCGCCCGCGTCGCCGCGCCGTTTTCACTCTGGCCCATGGACCTGAGCCGCCCCGCGCGGCGACAGAACGGCATCGCGCGCGCCAAAAGCCCAAGCAGCCCTTGAACCGCGCTGCGATTGAGGGGAAAGTCATCCGAACCCGAAAGGCGGCCGATGACTGAACCTGATCCCGACCTGCGCCCCGAAGCCCGCGCCGGCGATGCCGACCGCGCCCTGCGCCCGCAGGCGCTTGGCGATTTTGTCGGCCAGGCCGAAGCCCGCGCCAACCTTGGCGTCTTCATCGAAAGCGCGCGCCTGCGCGGCGAGGCGATGGATCACACGCTGTTTCACGGGCCCCCCGGCCTTGGCAAAACAACACTTGCCCAGATCGTCGCGCGCGAGTTGGGCGTGAACTTTCGCATGACCAGCGGCCCGGTACTGGCCAAGGCGGGCGATCTGGCCGCGATCCTGACCAACCTTGAAGCGCGCGATGTTCTTTTCATCGACGAGATTCACCGCCTGAACCCGGTCGTCGAAGAGGTGCTTTACCCCGCGCTGGAAGACTTTGAACTGGATCTTGTGATCGGCGAAGGCCCCGCCGCGCGCACCGTGCGGATAGAGCTTCAGCCCTTTACCCTTGTAGGCGCGACAACCCGGCTGGGTCTTTTGACAACGCCGCTGCGCGACCGCTTTGGCATCCCCACCAGGCTTCAGTTTTATACGGTTGATGAGTTGCACCAGATCGTCACGCGCGGCGCGCGGCTTTTGTCGATCGAAACCGACAGCGACGGCGCGCGCGAGATCGCCCGCCGGGCGCGTGGCACCCCGCGCATCGCCGGGCGGCTTTTGCGCCGGGTGGTGGATTTTGCCCTTGTCGAAGGCGACGGGCGCATCACCCGCAAACTGGCCGATGACGCGCTGACGCGGCTGGGCGTTGACAACCTTGGCCTTGATGGCGCTGACAGGCGTTACCTGCGCCTGATCGCCGAGAACTTTGGCGGCGGCCCGGTCGGTATCGAAACCCTTTGCGCGGCCCTCTCCGAGGCCCGCGATGCGCTGGAAGAGGTGATCGAACCCTTCCTTTTGCAACAAGGCCTGATCCAGCGCACCCCGCGCGGGCGGCTTTTGGGCCCCAAAGCCTGGAGCCACCTTGGGCTGGCGGTGCCGCCCGGCCCAAATTCGGGACCCGAGCCGGGACGCAGCGCCGCAGGGCGTGACGCGCAGGGCGCTCTTTTCGACGATTGAGGCCCGGCGGCGAAGTCGCTATGCCTCCGGCAGGAGTATTTTTGCAAAGAAGAAGGGCAAAGCGATGACCCCAGAAGAGGTCGAAGCCATGTTCCGCCGCTCGGGCGGTGAGTTTGCCTTTGCGCGGTGGGGCCGCCCGATTGCGCCGATGATACTTGGCGTGGATGATGCATCGCTGCCGGTTCTGAAGGGCGCGATAGAGGCGGTGGTCAAGCTGGCCGGTCATGAGCTGACGGAGGCCGACCCAGAGCTTGGCACCAACCTGATGGTGATCTTCCTGCGCGACTGGCGCGAGCTGAGCGATACGCCCAAGATGTGCGATCTGGTGCCGGGGCTGGCCGATCTGGTCGCGCGGCTAAAGGCGCAGGGCGCCGATCAGTACCGGCTGTTCCACTATGATCCTGATGGCGCAATTCGCGCCGCGTTCGTCTTTCTGCGCATGAGCGATGAAATGGCGGCCCAGCCCGCGGCGACGCTGGCGCTGGGGCAGATGGTGCAGGTCATCCTGTCATGGTCGGACACGGCCTTTCAGGGCCGCTCGCCGCTGGCGGTCGCGCCGGGCAGCGAGCTTGCCGTCCTTAAGCCAGAGATCGCGGCGCTGGTTCAGGCCGCCTATGATCCGGTTCTGCCGCAAAGCTCTGCCGACCCGGCGCATGCCCTGCGGCTTTGGGCGCGGCTGGCACGTACCGGGTAGCGGGCGCGCCTAGCTGGCGGGGTGCATTTTCATCCCCTCGACGATCTCTACAATGGCTGGTGTCTTGTCGACGTGGTGATGCACGATTTTCCAGCCGTCCGGCTCTTTTCGGTAAACGTTCGTGACGCGCTGTTCGACCTCGGCGCGCTTGCCGGCCATGGTCACCGATACCATCTCTTTGCCGTACTCAAAGGCCATCCCGTCACTGGTCTGGATATGCTGATCGTCAAGCTTGACCTTGCCGCCGCTGCAGATGCCTGCCACCTCGTCAAAGGATTTCTCGATTGCCCCCCAGCCGCTTAGGTTCGCGCCCGTCGGCTGTAGCGCGCTTGCCCCGTTCTTGTGCGACCAGATGTTTTTCATAGAGCCCTTTTCGCCATTCAGCATCCGCGACAAAGCAGCATAGAACTTGCGCGAGGCTTCCTGAACTTCGCTTTGCGTCGTCATGATAGATCCACCTTTTTCACTGATTGCGGTTCCGGGGCGAAAACGCTGCCGAAGATCAAAGTGGTTTGTTTGATGTGGCCACTGAAACCCCATTCAAGCCCGGACTCGAATCGCGGCGACAGCGCCCTCAGGATACCACGAAACAGCCCCCGCCAAGCGGCGCTTTGGCGCCCCCGGCCAAGTTTGGCCGACCGCCTGCGCAGGGCGGCGCCAACCCTCGCGCGATCGTGATCGCACTTGCCCCAGCGCAGACGCCAAGCTAGGTCGGTGCCAGCCGGGGCAAACGGCAAGGGCAGGGGCAGGCACGATCATGGACCACAGTTTCAATTGTCACGTCTATTACGAAGACACCGACCTTGCCGGCATTGTCTATTACGCAAACTACCTGCGCTACATTGAACGTGCGCGCACCGAATGGGTGCGTGGCCTTGGGATCGACCAAAAGGCCATGAAAGCAGCCGATGGCGTTGTTTTTGCTGTGCGCAGGCTAGAGGCGGACTATCTGTCGCCGGCCCATTTCGACGATGAGTTGACGGTGCGCACCCGCACCCAGGCCATCACCGGCGCCCGCATCGTTCTGAACCAGGATGTATGGCGCGGTGAGACGCTGTTGTTTTCGGCTGTGGTGACGCTTGTTGCACTCTCTTCGACGGGTCAGCCCGCGCGGATGCCAGCAAACATCCGCCGACAGTTGCAATAGTTGGCAAGGAAGCGCGCTTTGCTTGGCTTTCCCCTTAATTTATGACTAACTAGGACGTAACTAAGGGCGATAAACAGCCCGGAAAGAGCGAGCAGGCGGATGGATGATTTTTCGATGTGGGCCCTATTTGCCCGCGCAACCCCAATAGTAAAACTGGTAATACTGATGTTGATCGCAGCCTCGTTCTGGGCCTGGGCGATCATCTTCCAGAAATTGATCAACTACCGCCGGGCGCGGCGCGAGGCTGCGGTCTTTGACCGGGCCTTCTGGTCGGGTGAGCCACTGGACGAACTTTTCGAAACGCTGGGCCCCGATCCCACGGGCGCCTCGCAAAAGATTTTCGCCTCGGGCATGAACGAATGGCGCCGAAGCCATAAGGAAGACGGCAAGCTGATCGCAGGGGCGCAGGCGCGTATTGACCGGTCGATGGATGTCGCCATCGCCAAAGAGGCCGAAAGGCTGAACAAGGGGCTGTCCTATCTGGCCACGGTCGGATCCACCGCGCCCTTTATCGGTCTTTTCGGAACGGTCTGGGGCATCATGAACGCCTTTGTCGAAATCGCGGCCCAGCAGAACACCAACCTGGCCGTGGTCGCCCCCGGCATCGCCGAGGCCCTGCTGGCCACCGGCTTTGGCCTTTTGGCGGCGATCCCCTCGGTGATCTTCTACAACAAGCTTTCGGCAGACAGCGATCACGTCATCGCCGGGTATGAGGCCTTTGCCGACGAATTTGCCACGATCCTCAGTCGCCAGTTGGACAGCTAGACCATGGGCGGGGGCGTCATACAGAAAGAACAGGGTGGACGGCGCCGGCGCAGGCGGGCCGGGCGGCCTGCCGCGATGTCGGAAATCAACGTCACACCCTTTGTCGATGTCATGCTGGTTCTCTTGATCATCTTCATGGTCGCCGCGCCGCTTTTGACGGTCGGCGTGCCCGTTGAGTTGCCCAAGACGGCGGCCAATGCGCTTGCCGTCGAACAGGAAGAGCCGCTGACCATTACGCTGACCTCCGAGGGCGGGCTGGTCCTTCAGACCACGCCCATCCCGGCAGAAGAGCTTATCCCGAAACTTCGGGCCATCTCGGCCGAGCGCACCAGCAAAAAGGTGTTCCTGCGCGCCGATGGCGCCATCCCTTATGCAAGCGTCGTTCAGGTCATGGGCGCGCTGAATGCGGGCGGCTTTTCCGATATCGGCCTTGTGACCGACACCGGCGGCCCGACCTTTGGCGCCGCCGACGCCTCGGCCGGAAACTAGGGGCGCGCCCGCGTGCAGACCGGCACCTATATCTCGGGCGGGGCCCATGCGGCCCTGATCGCTTGGGTCCTCTTCGGCGGCGCTTTGCACAGCAGCAAGGCCGCCCAGGTGCCCGAGAACATGTCCGTCTCTGTCATCTCTGTGGCCGAACTTGCCGCGATGAGCGCGCCGCAGCCAAAAGCGCCGCCCACATCGCCCGCATCGCCCACGCCGCCCGCCAGTGACGCCGCGCCAAAAGCGCCGGGCGCCGACCGGCCCGTCGATGCCCCAAGCGCACCGCCGAAACAGACCGAACCGGCCGCCGACAGCACGCCCGATGTCTCTCAGATCGAACCACTGCCGCAGACCGACGTGACCCAGACCGCCCCGGCCGCGCCGCCGTCGCCCGACACGCAGAACGCCGCACAGCTGGTTGTCAAAACGCCCCAGCCGCCGCAACAGCGCGCCGCCCCGCGTGTGGCCCCCAAGGCCGCAGAGGCGCCGCCAGAAGATGCGCAAGTGTCTGATATCGTAAAACAAGAGGTCGTCGTTGATCCGGCGGCCCCCGCCAAAACCGTCGAAAAGCCCGCCCCGGCTCAGGCCCCCAAAGAGGCCGCGACAGAGATCGTGACAGAGGCCGAAAAGCCCAAGGCGCCCAACAAATCCCCGCGCCCCAAATCGCGCCCCGCCGTGCCAGCGCCCGTAAAAACCGCAGCGGTCAAACCGCAGCCGCCCAAAGAGCCTGCCAATCCGCCCAAACCCTCCAGCACCGACAATGCCGTTACTGCCGCGCTTGCCGCGCCAGAACCTGCGCCCGAACCAGCGCCCGAACCGGCCCCTGCCGCGGCGCCATCCGGCCCGCCGCTGACGGGGGGCGAAAAAGACGCGCTGCGCGTTGCCGTTCAGGCCTGCTGGAACGTCGGTTCGCTTTCGTCGGATGCTCTGGCCACAACGGTGGTTGTCGGTGTATCGATGAACCGCGACGGCACGCCTGACACAGGCTCTATTCGTATGCTTTCCTCTGATGGCGGTTCGGCCACAGCGGTCAAGCAGGCCTATGAAACCGCGCGCCGTGCAATTATTCGTTGCGGCGCGAAAGGCTTTAACCTGCCGATCGAGAAGTACTCACGCTGGCAGGATATTGAAATGACATTTAATCCAGAGAGAATGAGGATCAAATGAGAAACCTCGCGTCCCTTTGTCTGATGATGCTTGCCCTGATGGCCCTTCCGCTATCGGCGCAGGAACGCGACGGGCCGTTGCGGATCACGATCACCGAAGGTGTGATTGAACCGCTGCCCTTCGCCACCCCGTCCTTCATCGCTGAAAACGCCGCCGCGCGCGAATTTGCCCGCGACATCGCACAGGTTATTGCCGATGACCTTGCCGGCACCGGGCTTTTCCGCCAGATCCCGCCCGAGGCTTTCATCAGCAAGGTCTCCAGCTTCGATGCCCCGGTCCAATACGCCGACTGGAAGGCGATCAATGCCCAGGCCCTGATCACCGGCGCGGTCAGCGCGGGCAGCGACGGGCGCATGACCGTCAAGTTCCGCGTCTTTGACGTCTTTGCCCAGACCCAGCTTGGCGAAGGGCTTCAGTTCGGCGGCTCCACGGCAAGCTGGCGGCGCATGGCCCATAAAGTGGCCGATGCCGTCTACAGCCGCATCACCGGCGAGGGCGGCTATTTCGACAGCCGCGTTGTGTTCGTAAACGAAACCGGCCCCAAGAACGCCCGCAAAAAGCGACTGGCGATCATGGATTACGATGGCGCGAACGTTCAGTACCTGACCGATGATACATCCATCGTTCTTGCCCCCCGCTTTTCGCCCACCGGCGACCGCGTGCTTTATACATCCTACGAAAGCGGCTTTCCCCGCATCTATGCGCTGAACGTGGCCACCGTCACGCGCCGCGTTCTGGATGATCAGCCCGGCACGATGACCTTTGCACCCCGCTTTGGCCCCGACGGGCAGGCGGTGGTCTTTTCGCTCTCTTCGGGCGGCAACACCGACCTTTACAAGCTCAACCTTGCCAGCGGCGCGCGCCAGCGCCTGACATCCGCGCCCTCGATCGAAACCGCCCCAAGCTTTTCTCCCGACGGAAACCGCATCGTCTTTGAAAGCGACCGCTCAGGAAGCCAGCAACTTTACATCATGCCCTCGGGCGGCGGCGAAGGTCAGCGCATCAGCTTTGGCAATGGCCGCTACGGCACGCCCGTCTGGTCCCCGCGCGGAGACCTGATTGCCTTTACCAAACAGTATCAGGGCCGGTTCCACATCGGCGTGATGCGCACCGACGGCAGCGAAGAGCGGCTTTTGACCTCCTCCTTCCTTGACGAAGGCCCGACATGGTCACCCAACGGCCGCGTGATCATGTTCTCACGCGAAAGTCAGGGCAGCGGCGGTGTCTCGACGCTCTATTCCGTCGACATCACCGGCCGAAACCTCAAACGCGTCACCACGCCCGGCGCCGCATCCGACCCCGCTTGGTCACCACTTCTTCAGTAACCATCCGTTTTCAAAACCGCCGCAAAATGCTAAGACAAACGCAATCAACAAAATGAGCAGGACAGAGACATGAAGACTTCTTTCAAACTCGCAGCGCTGGTGCTGGTACTTGGTCTTTCGGCCTGTACCAATGCAGATCGCTTTGGAAACTCATCCGGTCAATCCGCAGGAAGCGTCGCCAATGCCGCTGCCGACCCCTCGTCACCGGCCTATTTCCAGACCACGGTCGGCGACCGCGTTCTCTTTGCCGTCGACCAAAGTAACCTCAGCGATGACGCCCGTCAGGTTCTTGTGGCTCAGGCCGCATGGCTGATGGCCAACGGTGCCTACACCGCCATTATCGAAGGCCACGCCGATGAGCAGGGCACACGTGAATACAACCTTGCACTGGGCGCACGTCGTGCCAGCGCAGTTCAGGAATTCCTTGTTAGCCAAGGCGTTGCCGGCAACCGCCTGCGCACCATCACCTACGGCAAGGAACGCCCCATCGCCATCTGTTCGGATGAATCATGCTACTCACAAAACCGACGCGCCGTTACCGTCCTCTCCGCGGGGGCAGGCAGCTGACCCTTCGCGGCCTGATCCTGTCGCTCAGCCTTGCGCTGGTGCCAATCCAGGCGCCAGCGCAGGCCGATGACCAGACCCTTGCCGACATCCGGCAGGAGCTGACGGTCCTTTATGTCGAGCTTCAGCGCCTCAAGCGCGAGCTTTCAACGACGACCGCCCCCTCGGTTCCCTTGGGTGGCGGCTCGCCGCTGGAACGTCTGGACGCGATCGAGCGTGAGATGGAGCGCCTGACAGCCAAGACCGAACGGCTTGAGTTCAGGCTGAACAGCGTCGTCAAGGACGGCACCAACCGCATCGGCGATCTTGATTTCCGCCTGTGCGAAATTGACCCCAAATGCGACATCGCCAAGCTGGAACAGACCGGTATCCTTGGTGGCAAGGTGGGCGCGGGCCTGCCCGCCGACACCCCAGCGGCAAGCCCTGCAGAACCAAGCCAGCCCTCGGGCGGCACCGAAATGGCCGTCTCTGAGCAGGCCGATTTCGACCGCGCCAAAAAGGCGCTGGACGCAGGTGAGTTCACCAATGCCGCCACCGGCTTTCAGAACTTTCTCGACAGCTATCCGGGCGGACAGCTGACATCGGCGGCCCAGTTCTATCGCGGCCAGTCGCTGGAAGGCATGGGCGAAACCGCCGCTGCCGCACGCGCCTATCTGGAAAGCTTTTCGGGCGATCCCAACGGTAACATGGCGCCCAACGCGCTTTTGCGGCTGGGCACGACGCTTGCCGCCCTTGGCCAGACGACCGAGGCTTGCGTGATGCTGGGCGAGGTTACGACGCGTTTTCCGGGCGGTGACGCCGACGGCGAAGCGCAACGGACCCGCCGCGAACTGGGATGTTCGTGACGCTTCAGTCCCGCTTTGATCAGGCGATGGACCGGCTTTTGGGGCCGCAGCGCCCTGAAATGATTGGACTTTCCGTCTCTGGCGGCGGCGACAGCATGGCGCTGATGCACCTTGCCGCAAACTGGGCCGGCCGCGCCAAAGTGGCGCTTGGCGTGGCAACTATCGACCACGGCCTGCGCCCTGAAAGCGCCGCCGAGGCGCAAATGGTTGCCCGCGCCGCCGCCGCGCTGAACCTGCCGCACACAACGCTTTGTTGGACCGGCTGGGACGGGCAGGGCAACCTTCAGGATGCCGCCCGGCGTGCCCGCATCGACCTTCTGGCAGGCTGGCGCGGCGCTGCCCGCCACGTGCTGACCGGCCACACCGCCGATGATCAGGCCGAAACCTTTCTGATGCGCCTTGCGCGCGGCTCGGGCGTCGAAGGGCTTGCCGCGATGCGCCCCGTGCGTGTCATCCCCGGCCCGCCGGGGGGCGGCGAAGGCTTTAGCCTTGTGCGCCCCTTGCTTGAGATCGGGCGCGATGAGCTGCGCCAGTACCTGATGCATCTGGGCATTACATGGGCCGAGGATCCTTCGAACGAGGATCCAAGGTACGACCGGATCAAGGCGCGTCAGGCGCTGGCCCATCTGCAACCGCTTGGCCTGAGCACCCGGACATTGCTTGAAACCGCCCAGCGGATGGACCGCGCGCGCCGCGCCCTTGCCGCCCGCGCAGCGCAAGTTGCCGCCGACATGGTTCAGGCCGCGCCTGGCGGCGATCTTCTGATCCGGCGCGCCGATTTTGAACAGGTCGAAGAAGACACGCGTCTGCGTGTTCTGGCGGGCGCTCTGGGCTGGATTTCGTCAAGCCCCTACCGTCCGCGCACAAAGGCACTTTGTCGCGCATTGCAAGAGGCCGAAGCGGGCAAACCCGCGACGCTTCAGGGCTGTCTGATCCTTCCCGGCAAGACCCACCTGCGCATCTGCCGAGAGTTTCAGGCCGTCCGTGATACGCAGGTTCTGGCTGTCCCCGGTGCCCTTTGGGATGGTCGCTGGCGCTATTCAGCAAATGAAAACAACGGCTTGCAATTGCGCGCCCTCGGCGAAGACGGGCTGTCCCAGATCGGCCGGATCCAAGATGCCCCCGCGCCGCGCGCCGCCCTTGCCGCCACGCCCTCGCTCTGGGATGGGCCCCGCCTTGTGGCCGCCCCTTTCGCCGGTTTCGGCCCGCCTTGCGAAATTATCCTTATGCCCCCGGCCCCGGACTTGGATTCCTACCTTTTATCGCATTGAACCATGGCCGTTAGTGTCTATGTTATGTCCAACTTTCTGGCCGCGCGCCGGAGCCTTATGTTTTTTCGAGGAGACAAGCTTTGGGCAACGCGAGAAATGTCGCATTCTGGATCGTCCTGTTCCTACTGATCCTGGCTCTATTCAACCTCTTTTCGGGTGGCCAGTCGAACATGTCCTCGCGCTCGGTCAGCTATTCTGACTTTGTGGCCTCTGTCGAAAAGAATCAGGTCGCCAACGCCACGCTGGATGGCGAAAGGGTGACCTACAAGACCACAGATGGCACCACCTTCACCACGATCAAGCCATCCAATGCAGGCCTGGCCAAGCTTCTGATCGACCAGAAGGTGCCGTTTCAGGTCAAGCCGCAGGAACAATCGGGTTTCAGCGCTGTTCTGATGACCTTCCTGCCCTTCATCCTGCTGATCGGTGTCTGGATCTACTTCATGAACCGGATGCAGGGCGGCGGTAAGGGCGGCGCGATGGGCTTTGGCAAATCCAAGGCCAAGATGCTGACCGAAAAGCATGGCCGCGTGACCTTTGACGATGTCGCCGGTATCGACGAGGCCAAGGAAGAGCTTGAAGAGATCGTCGAGTTTCTGCGCAACCCGCAAAAGTTCAGCCGCCTTGGCGGCAAGATCCCCAAAGGCGCGCTTTTGGTCGGCCCTCCGGGTACCGGTAAAACCCTTCTGGCCCGCGCCATCGCCGGTGAGGCGGGCGTGCCCTTCTTCACCATCTCGGGCTCGGACTTTGTTGAAATGTTCGTCGGTGTCGGTGCATCCCGAGTGCGCGACATGTTCGAGCAGGCCAAAAAGAACGCCCCCTGCATCGTCTTCATCGACGAGATCGACGCCGTCGGCCGCCACCGCGGCGCAGGCTATGGCGGCGGCAACGACGAACGCGAACAGACGCTGAACCAGCTTCTGGTCGAAATGGATGGCTTTGAGGCCAACGAAGGCGTGATCATCGTCGCGGCCACAAACCGTAAGGACGTGCTTGACCCTGCGCTTCTGCGCCCGGGCCGTTTTGACCGTCAGGTCACCGTCCCCAACCCCGACATCAAGGGGCGCGAGAAAATTCTTGCCGTTCACGCCCGCAAGACACCGCTTGGCCCGGACGTCGATCTGCGCATCATCGCCCGCGGCTCGCCC
>JASBUI010000020.1 GCA_030148005.1 Paracoccaceae bacterium
TCGTAGCTGCCTTGATTATCGAACACCATCCGCACGGCCCGTGCACGTGTCTCAGGTGAATAGCGGTTCGCTCTGCTGTCCTTTTCCATGGCTCCAATCCTTCCTTGATTTGGAGCCTCCGGAAAACCCGGAGCGGTTCAACCCCGGTCAGGTTCGCAGTTAGAACCTGCCCGACATAAGGAGAAGCCAACAGATCGCCATCGATGACCAGCGGAGTTGCGTCCTCAATTGTGACGACACCGGTGGCAACCGCATTCGTTCCAAGGTTGATCAACTCATCCTGAAACTGCAGGCGTTCGATGTTCTTCAGCCGGTCGGTATTGTCCGACTGTGGCCCGCGTGTCTGGTCAAAGCCGGGCGCCGGGCGCACGCCATTGTCCAGATCGGTAACGCTGATGAACCCGTCGCCATCCACGTCCATCGCCGTTCCGGTCGACGACGTGATCTGTCCGTCCCCATCTCGCGTGACGGTGATGCCTTCAATGTCGTACTCGGCCCGTGTTCCACGGAAAACCGCCGTATCGACGTTGTCTTCGGGCGTCTCGTCATACTTGATCTCGCGCACGATCTGAAGCTGCCCGGGGTTCAGCGTACCATCCAGCATCAGCGTGTTCAGCGCAGCGCCACCAAAGGCCGCGACACCGGCGGCATCGGTCAACTGACCGGTCAGGCCGTCGGCGCTATAAAGCGCAGGGCCGGTGCCATCGATGTTCTGGTGAACCGCAATGCGCACGTTCAGCCATGCATCCCCGTCCAGCACGTCAAATCCGCCGCGACCTTCCAGCATGTCGTTGCCGTCACCGCCAAGCAGGATGTTACCGTTCTGGAACGATGCATCCGCAACGCCCTGCAGCGCCAGAAGTGCGCGCAAACCGTCGATACGGTCGATACCTTCGTTGTCCAGGGAATGGTTCACGAACGTCTGGTCAGGCGTTGCATCCACCCCCGACGAAGTGCCCAGCGCGCCGCGATCGTCGCCGCGGATGATGTCGTCATACATCCAGCCCGATCCGCCTTCGACCTGGTCGAAACGGTCCTTCAGAATGTCGGCTGCGATGGTGGTAAAGATCGGAATCTGGAAGTCAAAGTTGACGCCCGCGGTATCAAACTTGCCGATACCCCAGTCAAAGCCGAACATACCTTCAAAGCGCTGGATGCCGGGGCCTGACAACATGATGTCATCACCCGATTCCGCGTCATAGTCCTGATCATTGCCCTGACCCCAAAGAACGTCATGACCGATGATCGGGCTGTTAAAGAACAGCTCTGAGTTATCGCCCGCGATGACATCGAAACCCGGACCGCCTTCGATCCAGTCGTTGCCTTCGCCGCCCAGCAAAAAGTCATTGCCGGTGCCGCCAAGGATAAAGTCGTCGTCCGCCTCGCCAAAGGCTTCCTTGTCGTCCTGGCCGACAATGATGAAGTCCTTGCCATGGCCGCCAAAGATAAGGTCAAGGCCACTGCCCGCGCTGATCACGTCGTTGCCGTTCTCGCCGCGGATCATGTCGTCGCCAAAGGGGTCCTCGATGATGTCGTCGCCGTCACCGCCAAAAATCTGATCGGATTCCATTCCGCCGTTCAGATAGTCGTTGCCGCCGTCGCCCCAAAGCGTGTCGATACCCTTGTCGCCGATCAGGATGTCGTTGCCTTCGGTTCCGCCCAGCACGACATGCTCGCCGCCGCTGTACTTCAGCTTGCCGCCAACGTCATGCGTCACCCCGTCAACCACGATCTGCGTGGCGCCGGTGTAGTCGCGAACAACCTTGGGATCGATCGACTGCAGGAAGGGATCGTCATGCACCGGATCCGCACCGACCTGCGTAATTCCGCGGTCCAGCTCAAGGATCTGGTCAGGCGTGACAAAGAGAATACCGTTGAGGTGCGTGGCATAAGGATCGCTTAGATCCGAGTTGCGCATCACCAGATCGGTAAAGGTGTTCGGCTCAAGCTGGTTCAGCAGGTTGGTGCCCTGCGTCCGGCTGAGATAGTAGAAACGGTCGCCGTTCTGCAGGCTCTCCATCTGGAACTCGAACACCAGATTGAAGGTCGAACCCAGCATGCCGCCGAATTCCTTAAGCTCTTCGGCAAGTCCGCCAACCCAGAAGTCGACAAGGTTAAGACCGCTTTCAGTTCCGGCCCATGCGCCGGTGCTGTTCAGAAAATCAAGCCGGTCCGCAGGCGCGGTAATGATCGTGCCATCCGAAAGCGTCTGATCGGTGCCCATGACAAGGGCCATGGCGCCGGCGCGCTTGCCTTCCAGCGTCTCTTCCAGCGCGATCAGGTCATGCGTGCCATAGGCCGCGATGAAGTTGACGATCGAAATCGGGTGTTTGATGTTCTGCGCAAAATCCACCCAGCTGATGTAAGGCTTCACATCTGCCAGACCGTAGTCGGCGTAGAACTGCTTGCGCACTTCGTTCAGCGAGGGGATGCCATTGTCCCGGCCACGCGCGATGTTGATCGCGGCAAGGTCCAAAGGCAGGCCCAGAAGGTTGCTTTGCAATGCGGGCACGATGAACTCATCCATCTCATTGCCCAGATCGCGCGTCAGACCCCGCACAAAGGTGCCGATGGCAGCTTCGACATCAAGGCCGGGGTTCTCCATGAACTCCAGCGGGTTGAGGAAGGCCTCGATCAGGGTCATCTGATCTGTCGCACCGTTCAGCGGGTTCAGGTTGTTGTCCAGACGATCCACCGTGTCGGTCAGCATCGAGTGGCCAAAGCGGTAAACGGTATGGGCAAACTCGGCCACGATCGCAGCGTCGATGTCAGGTGTATGCGTGAACACGAACGGATCGACCGAAGGCTGGATGCGGCGGGCGAACTCTTCGAACACCATGTGCTGGTACTGCATCTCGGTCACAAAGCGCCCGGCCTGGAACAAACGCTCGCCATCCCAGACCAAGGTGCTTGTGTCGGTCGGAACGGTAACAACGTCGACCAAAAGCCATTCGTTCAGGAAGGAAACGTCGCCAGCAGCGGCCGTATCAAGGATCGTCTGCTTATACGTGTCGACAAGGCGGTTATGCTCGCTGTGAAAGACCGAGTGTACGGCCGTCAGCGCCACGTTTTCGTTGCCGCGCCCGTCACCGGTGATGAAGTGGGCCTCTAGCAGCTCGTTGTCAAAGGCAACCTTGCGGCCGCGCATATCTGTGGCAATCGCGTTGCCCGGGTCCATGTCCGCATCGGCGGCAACCATGATATCGGGCGTTGCGGGGTCTCCATCGTGGTCAAACATTGTGCCGGGCACAGCGTTATGCGCGATGTCGTCAAGGAACGCGTGGCCCGTGCGCACCGTCTCTGGCGGCAGCAAAAGGCCACCTGCCACACCCTCGACCCAGACAAAGTCGGCAGGATCGTCATTGCCGACAGGGTCCGTCAGGATCTGTGCAAAGCCATTGTCGCCCGGAATGAACCGGCCATAGTCGTCGGTCTTCAGGATCGGGACATTCAGCACGTCCTCGTCCACCAGAAGGATACCAAGCTTCAGCGCAGCCTCTGCCTTGGTCTCACCCCAGGTTGCCAGAGCGCCGTTAGAGCTTCCGTCAGCGCGCTTGCCATCGGCCAGCTTGCCGGTCGAAACCGCGTGCGAATCCATGATGCCATCACCATCGGAATCCACCGAAAAGACATACTCGCGCAGGAACACCTGATGCGAGGGATGCGAAGTATAGGTCTGGTTCTGATCGACAAAGGGTGTCGTTGTGTTGGTCGCTTCGGTCAAAAGCCCCGTGTCAGGGTTGATCGACTTCTCCGCGCGGGTGACGGCCATAAAGTTCGTGTGGCTGCCTTCGACATACAAAGGATCATCCGGCTGAAGCGGGATATAAATCACACCGTCGTTTGCCTTGGTCACAAGGTCGAGGCCGTGATCAAAGAACTGGCCAAAGAACGTCATCCAAGCGTTAAAGCCCGGCGACAGACCGATGTCCGGCGACAGGTTTGGAATATTCGCGATATCGTCGTTGGTCAGTTCAACGTCGACCGCCGGATCAACGATCATACCAGGAGCAACGGGGTTCTTGCCCGGGTTGGCCTCTTCCCAATCTGCCACGGAAATGGGGTTGTTGAACCAGGCCGCGATCGCGGCGGGGTTGTCGACTGTCTGGCTTACGATCAGGTTTGAGATGATGCGCGGATCGGCATCGGCCACCGAGCCTGCCGCGCCATAGTCGTTGTTGGTGATGGCTGGCGCGCCGGGACCAAAGCTCATGACATCGCCATCGGCGTCGTTCAGGAACTGCGGGTCGGTCATGCGCGGGAACGTCGTATCGGCGGCGCCGAACTGTTCATTCCCGGGGGCCAGGTTGTTCAACTCGCCCGTGACGGTGCGAAGTCCGGCCGGCAACAGGTTGGCGTCGGCTGCGTTGACACCATATTCATTCTGGATGGCCTGCGTCAGCGACACGCCGCTTGCGTGCTCTTCAGCGATCCGAATTTGCTTAAGAATGAATTCCAGGTCTGCCTGGTTAACTGAAAAACTGGTTGTGGCCATGACTTTTATCTCCCGTGATCGTTAGACGCGCGGCCAAGCCACAACGCCGGTCTGTCCTGAAAAAACAGGCTCTGGGAACTGCTGAAGGTCGTTGCGCCTTGAAAACAGGCCGTAGAAAAAATGTTGGCGGACGCAAAAAAGTTAGCAATTCATTAACGACAGCCTAGCGAGCGGGGCTTCGCAGGCTCACCTCACAAGGTTGAATTGATTGAAGGATTAACGTCCGATGAAATTCTCGGACCAATTGCGGTAACAAAAATCAGACTAAAGTCGGATAGGCCCTGCTATTTGCGCAGGCCCTGTGCCGCCTCCGTCGTCCCGGGCTTGGCAAAGCCGCGATCGGGCACGCGAAGGCGGCGCATTGCAAGGATCTGGCCGACCAGCGACAGGGGCGAAACCGTGCGAAAGATGTCCCGCATCATCAGCGCATCGGACTTTAACCCGCGCCACATCCCCACCTTTGCCTTCTTGAACGGGCTTTCAACGCCCGCCCAACGCACGATACAGATCCGGCTGGAGTTTGATATGCAGATGCTGTTGAGAAAGACCTCGAAACCAAAGTTTGCAAGATGCCCCAGCGCCTTTAGATGCCCGTCCAGCAAGGACCGGTGAAAGACACGCTCACCCGAAATATAGTCGATGCCGATCAGCCGCCATATGCCCGGTGCATTCTGCCGCAAGCTGATCGCGATATCTGCCCGCCCTGCCTGAACCGGCTCTATCAGCCTTGTGACATGGGCGCCCGTCAGCCCCAGAAGATCGGCGTCAAGCAAGAGGATCAGATCATGTCTTGCCGCCGCCAGCCCCGTCTGCAGCGCGCGCGTCTTGCCCATGTTCTGGGGCTGCTGGATCACCTGCGCCTCGGCGTAGCCGCGCGCGATCTCAACTGTTGCATCCGTCGATCCGTCATCAACAACGATGATCTCGCCAACAAGCGGATGACCGGCAACAGCATCAAGGACCGCGCCAATGCGCGCAGCCTCGTTAAAGGCCGGAATGATGCAGCTTACGCAGCGCGCCTCTGTGCCCGCGCGCGAAATCACGACGCCCCTTTCCCGCGGCGGCGATAGATCCAGATCACACCGCCAACCACCAGCAGAACAAGCACGATAAGCGACGCCCGGTAGATATAGGAATCTATGGATTTATAGGCATAGCCCAGCGAGTAGCCGATCATCAGAAAGAAAAGCGTCTTGGGCAGCGTGGCGATGAAGTTGAAGAACAGGAACCGCGCAACCGGCATGCGCGAGGCCCCCGACGCCATCAGCACGAACATTCCCGCCGAATGGGTCAGCTTGCCGATGATCAGCGTCCGCCCGCCCTGACGTTGAAAATGGCTGTCCAGCCGATCCTGCCGGTGACCGTTGAACCCCAGCTTCTTTTGCCAGCTTTGCGGTATCCAGCCGCGCCCGAACCGTCCCACCATGTAAAGGATCAGATCGCCAACCAGATCGGCAACAACAAGCACCCAGAAAACGACATAGATGTTCAGCGTGCTTAAGCCCGCCACATAGGCCGCGATCACGGTGACAATCGGCCCCTCGATGATTGCAAGCGCGAATATAAGCCAAAGCCCGTGTGTCTGGATCATCTGCATGACGGCATCGGTGGTGAACACGGGCGCGCTCTCAGCCCTGCTTGCCGGGCGGCGACGGGGCCGCCTGCACGGGCACATCGCCAACCTTCATCGCATTGCCGCGCCAGACGAACCCCGCCCCCATCCACGCCCCGATCCAAAGCGGGACGATCAGCGCATCGCGCACTACCCAACTAAGCACATCGGCAAGTGACCGTGGCCAGCCCGCACGCGCCGCCAGCATGAACTCTGCGCCATACCAAAGCGCAAAAAGTACAGGCAGCGCCCACCAGCCAACCGCCCCCAGCCAGATCAAAAGCGACGTGGCAAGCACCGGCAAAAGCGCGCCGGACAGAACCTCTGGCAGGAAATAGGCCACAAAGCCAAGCCTGCGCACGCGGGACCACCGCAACTGGCGGGCCCAGACATCTGTAAAACTCCGCCGCCCGATCGGCTGGGCAAAGGGGCGCGGCGCCACCCTGACCTTAAGCCCTGCCTTGCGGGTGATTTTCGTTGACGCCACATCCTCGGCCATCTCTGAACCCAGCCGCGCAATGCCCCCGGCCGCTTCCAGAAGATCGCGCCTGAAATATAGGTTCTTGCCCTGCGCAAACCCCAGCCCGATCTGGTCTGCCGCCAGTTGCCAGCGCGCCTGATAGCTGTTGAGAAAGGCGCATTCCAGTCGCGCCCAGAACCCCTGTGGTCGGATGCCGGCAGGCGGCGCCGAAACCAGACCCGTGCGCCCGTCCCACGCGCCTTGCAGAACGCGCAGGTAATCGGGCGGCAGCAACACGTTGCTGTCGCACATGACAATCCAGTCGTGGCGCGCCGCAGCCCAGCCTTTGACCAGATTGTTCAGCTTTGGATTGCCGCTGACCCGGTCATCGCCGATCAAAATGCTGGCGCGAACGCCGGGATGCGCGCCAATCAGCTTTTGGGCGACCGCTATTGCCGGATCACTTGGCGATGCGACACAGAACAGAACCTCAAACTTTGGGTGATCAAGTTTGAACGTCGTGCCAAGCGTTTCTTCCAGATTGTTCTCAAGCCCGCAAAGCGGACGCAAGACGCTGACCGGCGGCGCTTTTGTCTCTTCCGCGCCAAAGCTTTGCCGCCCAAGCCGCAAGTAGACCAACGCGATGCTGACCAGTTGAAGCGCCAGCGTCAGCGCCACAAAGGCGCCCGCCGCGACGATGATCGGACCACCTGCCATCTTACCCGGCAACTTCGGCCGCTTCGTCGCTCAGCCCTTCCTGTCCTGCCACCATGGCCACATCCGGCCTGCGCATCGACAAAAGCTTGAACCCGCCGCTTTCATCCTCGACGATCGCGGTGCAGCTATCGAACCATTCACCGCAATTGGCATAGGTTATACCGTGTTCATCATGCAGGGCGGCTTCGTGGAAATGCCCGCAGATAACGCCATCGGCGCCCGCGCGGCGGGCCAGCGAACAAAGGCGTTCCTCATAGCGGTCGCCATAGCGGACCATCCGGTTGACCCGCAAAAGCGTGCGTTCGATCCAGTCCCATTCCTCCAGATCCAGCGCACGACGCACGGCCTTTATCGCCCCGTCGATCCCGCGCACAAGCCCATCCGCCGCACTGCCCACCCGGAACAACCAGCGGGCCCGCCCGACAAAGACGTCACAACAGTCCCCATGCACCACCAGATAACTTTTGCCATCGGCGGCAACATGGATTTTTTGCTCGACCACTTCGACCGTTTCGAAATAGGTGCCATAGTGCTGACGAAAGAACGCGTCGTGATTTCCCGGCGTGTAGATGATCTTTGATCCCGCCTCGAAGCGTTCGATCAGGATGCGTATCACCTCATGATGCTCGGGCGACCACTTTCGCCCGATCGGCTGCCAATTGTCGAAAATATCCCCCACAAGGTAGATCGTGTCGGCGGTATTTTCGCGAAGAAAGGCAAGGATCGCGTCGATCCGGCACCCTTTGGCGCCAATGTGCAGATCGGAAATGAACAGGCTTTTGTGGTGTGCCTTTGGCTTGTGGCCGTTTTTGCAAAACTTTCGCGGAACGATGGGCAAACCGGTCTGCATCATGCCCCCGCCTTCCGGATCGACCCGCCTGCGCGGCGCCCAGAAGGCCCCTGATCTTGAATGGGCGGCAGTGTTTCGTCTGATCTGGCCATATCTGTTACGGACCTTGATCCCGAAGCTTCAGGCGTTCTTCTGTCACTTGTCCTGCCACGCAATCGGGCGTCAAGGGCCGCATGGCCGGACGATGAAATCATCATCGAACTGTCATATTGGGCGGGCAGGTCCGGGCGTGGAAAAACGATATGCCCCGGGGGGAATTGTTCAGGTCTGTCCCTTTCTATTTGCGCGCTCGGTGCCGGGTTTCACGCAGAACGGCCTCTATCAGGACCGCCGCGCATAGCAGGATCAATAGCGGCCCACCGATCAGCGGCGCAATTGCACCGGTAAAGATCAGGGTCGCCACGACGCCGACGCCGCCAAGTATTGCAAGCGTCAATCTAAAGTCTGCCACGAACATCTTCAACAATTCTTTGAAAACTTCACCCAAGATACTCATGCCGGGCTCCTTTCGAATGTGCTTCGGGCAAGACGCACGCCAAATATGCCGACTAGAAGAAAGATAGCGGCCAAAGGCAGCAATACAAGATCAGCGCCCGGCCAGCTTACGCCCATCCCCTCGCCGGTCCAGAAAACGCCAAAGGCCGATAGCATGACACCCACGCCGAATTTCAGCGTGTTTTCAGGCACCTGCGACAACGGCTTGTGGATCATCAGGCCAACGCCAAGAACAAGGACACAAGCGCCCAGCGCGCCCAAGGACGCCTCCCACAAAAGGCCCTGACCCGCGCCAACGGCGATCACGATAAAGACCACTTCCAGCCCTTCCAAAAGCACCGCCTTGAAGGCCGCAATCCCGGCAATCCAGCGCAAGGCATCAGGCGCGCCGCTTTGCCCTGCAAGGCCTGCGGTTTCCTGACTGAACGCTGCGAGCTCGTCGTGCAACGGCAATACGCCCGCCGAACGCAGCATCGCCTTTCGCAGCCATCCCATGCCGAAAAGAAGCAACAGAACTCCGACAGAGAACTGAAGAATGTGAATGGGAATGCGATCAAGAACCGGCCCCAAGGTCAGCACGATCAGACCCAGAACGCCCAGCGCAGCACCGGTGCCCAGCATCGCCGGTTTCCAGCCGCGGGTCGTGCCGACCGCAAGGACGATCGTGAACGCCTCGACCACTTCGACAATTGAGGCCAGAAAAGCGGCCGACACAGCAGGAAACATCACCGTCCAGAAATCGGGGGGCATAGCTGTCCCTTTCCAAATGTTGTGAATACGACTCAGGTTACGTTGCATATACTACATTGACGGTTGTATTTACAACATCTAAGCTTGACCCCCATGGACAAGGCTTCTTTTTCCGATCGGCTGAACAGCACCTTGGGCGGGCTTACCCCCGGCGAGCGGCGTGTGGCCGACTACTTGCTTGAGAACCGCGAGGCCGCGATCATTGCCTCTGCCGCCGATCTGGCTCAGTCGATTGGCACCAGCGATGCCACGATCATCCGCACAGCCCGTCGCCTTGGGTTCTCCGGGCTCGACGATCTGCGCCGCGCCCTTGCCAGTGACCTCAGGCGCGATCTGTCCCTGTCGGACCGGCTTGAAAACTCGCTGGACCGGGTGGCAGGCGCCCCCGGTTCTGCCCTTTCCCAAACGCTTGCAGTTGTGCGCAGAACGCTCGATGCGGTTGAAGAAGCAATCGCGGGCCAGTTCGATCCGGCCCTTGAAATCCTCTGCTCTGCAAGGCGCCTGCGCATATTCGGCATCGGGCCTTCGGGGCATATCGCGGGGTATTTTGCTCAGCAACTGGGCCGGCTTGGCATGGATGCGATGGCCCTGCGCCAGACCGGCCTGCAATTCGCGGACGATCTGTTGAACCTGCAAAAGGGCGACGCCGTCATCGCTTTGGCCTATGACCGCCCCTACCCCGAGGTCACTGCGCTTTTCGATCGCGCCATCGCACTGGGGCTGCCCGTGGTTCTGATAACTTCGCCCGGCCCCCTGCGCCCCGACCACCGGGCCGATATCACCCTGACCGTGCCGCGCGGGCAAAGCGACGGCTTTGGAATTCACGCCGGAACCGTCGCCTTGATAGAGGCGCTGCTGGTCGGATACGCGGGCCTGGAAAGCGCAAAAGTGCGCCAGAACCTCGACACCTTGAACGCCCTTCGCCAGTCACTTTCGGGTGATCGCATGAACCTTCCGCAGGGCCCCCAAGTCCAAGTGCCCAAGAATTGACACATTTGGCTGCTATTTTTTACGGCAAGGTCGAATTTTACCTCCCTTGAATCCGGCCTTGTTTACCGAGTGAAGACAGCGTGAAAACGCGCTGAATTGACTTATCTCCCTGAACTGGACAGGCCGCGCCCCTGGCGCGGCTTTTTTTTTCGATCACCCGTCGTCTTCAATGGGTTCGATAAGCTCTGGGCCCGTCGCCCGGTTTGAATTCACATCCCTCGAAACCCGAAAGAACGTCAGTCGCTCATCCGCGCCCGCCTGCATCAACCGGGCCGCGCCGCGCCCCTCCTCGCCCAGCCAAAGCGCATGATCCGCAGGCTCAAGAATGACCGGCATCCTGTGGTGGATTGCTTTCATCTTTGCATTGGCCCCGGTTGTGACGATGGCGCAGGTTGTCAGCATCTGATCACCCACCTCCCAGTTCTGCCAGATCCCGGCAAAGGCAAGCGGCGCGCCGTCCGAGGCGTGGATGTACCAAGGCATCCGGTTGCCCGATGTGTCCTTGGTCCATTCATAAAATCCCGTCGCCGGGATCAGGCAACGGCGCTCGCGGCAGGCGGCGCGAAAGGCAGGTTTGTCCGCTACCGTTTCGGCCCGCGCATTGATCAACAAAGGGCCGTCGCTTGGCGTCTTGTACCAATGCGGCAAGAACCCCCAGCGCATGGGCCGCAAACGCCGCTGGCCGTCTTCGCTGGTTACTGTGGCGACCTGATTGGTCGGGCAGACGTTGAAATTGGGCGTGGGCGGCAAGTCATTGGCGGGCACGGCTGAGAACAGCTGGGCCATCGCCTCATCCGGCAGGGTGATCGCGTAACGTCCGCACATGGGCCAAACCCTAGCGCCAAATCGGCCACCGGTGAATGCCGCATCTGTCCGTTCGGAAAAAAGAAACACCCCCCGGCGGGCAAACCTCCGGGGGGTGCAAAAGCGTCACTTAGTTCAGGATGAAAGCGCCTAGTTGTCTCCGACGGTCTTGATACGACCTTCGACCTTGGCGTTCACGCCGCCCATGGAAATGATGTAATCGATCACGTCGTTCGCCATCAGGTTGCCGTTACCGGCGTTGATCAGAACACGGCCGCCTGCCAGCGCGCCGTAACCGTCACCGCCGCCCAGCATATAGTCGTTCGTGGCCACCTTGTAGGTCGCATTCACATCCAGCGCCTTGCCGCCGACCATCACCGAAGCAACGCGGCTGCCAGCTGGGGCTGTCTTGTC
This sequence comes from Paracoccaceae bacterium, assembly GCA_030148005.1. Taxonomy (GTDB): domain Bacteria; phylum Pseudomonadota; class Alphaproteobacteria; order Rhodobacterales; family Rhodobacteraceae; genus JASBSV01. The sequence continues at coordinate 11,588 of JASBUI010000020.1, forward strand.
ATAGACAACTGTCATGCCCGACACCTGCGGGAACCGGCCTGAACCCTTCTCGACCTGGCTAAAGCCATTCTCAAGCGCGTCCAGAACCTGCTGGCCGGTGACCTCTGTCAGAACGGTCACGTTGCCAAAGGGCAGCTCTGTCAGGATGTCGCGGCGCGTAAGAACCGTGCCTGCATCATAAGTGCGGTCGGCGCGGATGCCGCCACCATTGGTGATCGCGATGTCCGCCTTCGTGGCCTTGCGCATCGCATCTGCAATCACGTCGGCCATCGCGCTTTCCTCGCCGCGAACAACGTTACGGCGGGTATCCAGCGGCCCGGTTGTCGCGCCGATTTCCACGTTCAGACTTGCATCCAGCTTTGCCTTGAAAGCATCGACCATCACCTGGCTTTCAGGGTCAGGCGTCACGTTCGCCGTGTCGATGAACCGAAAGTTGGGAACCCAGCTGATGCTGCGCTTGCCGCGCTTTTCACCGATTGTAACTGCCAGATCCACCGGCGACAGGAACCGCCCGTCGATCGAAGTTTCCACATAGGCGGTGATGCCGTCGTAGGAGGTTGCATAGGAATGGTCATCGCCAGACACGATCACGTCAAAGGCGTGGCTTGCGATCAACTGACGGTCATTGCTTTGATCGGTCTGCACAACGCCGATCACCAGATCCGCGCCATCGTCACGCGCCGCCTTGGCAGCAGCAACCGCTGTCTTGACGGTGGGCAGGAACTTCAGATCGCCCGAGTTTGCAACTTCGGGTGTGGTGTCCTGTGCCACGGGGATCAGGGCGATCTTCAGCCCTTCGATCTCTTTGATCATGACGCCGCCCAAGCCCGGAACGGGCGAGCCATCGGCGTTGGTGATGTTTATCGCAGCCCAAGGATATTTGGACCCGTTCATCTTTTCGATGAAGTTCTCGGGCCCGAAATCAAATTCGTGGTTGCCAGGCACGGCAAGGTCAAAGGGCACAAGGTTGGTCAGGTCAATGGTGTTCTGGCCCTTGTCGAACCCTGACAAAAGCGAGGGCGAAAGCATGTCGCCGTCAAAAAGATACAGCGTATTGGGATTGTTGGCGCGCTCGGCCTTGGCGACGGCGTTCAGACGGGCAAATCCGCCATAGTCGCCATCCCCTTCGAAATTGTAGATGTCGCCAACTGCAAAGATCGTCAGGTTCACGGTTTCCGCCTGCAGAGGCGTTGCAGCTGCAGCAGCAATTGCTGCGCCCCCCATCAAACCGAACATGAATTTACGCACGGCAAAAGTCATTGCGACTCTCCCTTCTGTCACATTGTTGAAACTGCCAGCACTTTGAGGCGCGCCCGTGTGCGAGTCAAAGGCTGAAACGCCGAGCCGCTTTCATACCGCGATTTTTCCGCGCAGGGTGATCTGTCGCTTGACCGCTGCCCACGTATTCGGCATCACGCCTCTCATGCTGATTTACAAGATTTTCCGAAGCCCCGAATGGGATGCCTTGTGCAAGGATGGCCAAAGCGCCGGCGCACCGATCGATCTGGCCGATGGCTATATCCACTTCTCAACCGCCGAGCAGGTCGCCGAAACCGCCGCCAAGCATTTTGCAGGCGCCGATGATCTGGTTCTGTCCTGCCTTGATGCCGACGCTCTTGGTGACAAGCTGATATGGGAGCCTTCACGCGGCGGCGCCCTTTTTCCGCATCTCTATCGCCAGCTTCGGCTTGCGGATGTCCTTTGGACAAAGCCACTGCCGCTTAAGGGCGGGGCGCATGAATTTCCCAAGGGCGTCCTGTGAACCTGGCCGAACGCGTCGGCCTTCGCGTCCTGCACCGGCTGGACCCCGAGGTTGCGCATAGCCTGTCGATCATGATCCTGCGTGCCCGCCTTGCACCAATGCCGGGCCCGGTGACGTCGGCGCGCCTGAAAACCTCGATCGCGGGGATTACGCTTGCAAATCCGGTGGGCCTTGCCGCGGGCTTTGACAAGAACGCCCGCGCCGTGGCCCCGCTGGCGCGCTCAGGCTTCGGGTTTCTGGAACTGGGCGCTGCAACGCCCAAGGCGCAGCCCGGCAACCCCAAGCCGCGCCTTTTCCGCTTGCCCGAAGATCGCGGTGTCATCAATCGCTTTGGCTTTAACAACGACGGCGCCCAAGCGATCTGTGAAAGGCTTGCCAGAACGCCAACGGCAACTCCGCGCGGGCTGAACCTTGGGGCCAATAAGGATAGTGATGACCGGGCGCAGGATTTCGTTTCGGTCCTGAAGATGGCCGCGCCCAGCATCGACTTTGCAACCGTCAACGTCTCCTCACCCAATACCGAGCGACTGCGCGATCTGCAGGGCCCCAAGGCCCTTGCCGCCCTTCTGGGCCGCGTGACAGAGGCCCGCGATGGGCTTGCCGCCCCCCTGCCCGTCTTTCTCAAGATCGCGCCGGATCTAAGCGACGACGACCTTGCCGCGATAGCAAAGGTCGCGAACGCCTCTGGCATCGACGCGATCATCGCAACCAACACGACACTTTCGCGCCAGGGGCTGAAAAGCTCTGCCGCCGCTGAGGCGGGCGGGCTGTCAGGCGCGCCGCTTTTTGGGCCATCAACCCGCGTTCTGGCCCGGCTCTCGCGCCTGACCGATCTTCCGCTGATCGGCGTTGGCGGGATTTCTTCGGCGCGCGAGGCCTATGCAAAGATCCGCGCCGGCGCCTCCGCCGTTCAGCTTTATTCGGCCATGGTCTGGGGGGGGCTGTCACTGGCCGCCGACATCGCCCGCGGTCTTGATGATCTGCTCAAGGCCGATGGCTATGACAATGTGGCCGACGCCGTTGGCTCGGATGTTGAAAGCTGGCTTTGATATGACCCTGACGCTTTGGCACAATCCGCGCTGTTCGAAGTCGCGCCAGACCCTCGCACTATTGCAGGAAAAGGGCCTGAACCCTGCCGTCCGGCTGATGCTGGCCGATCCGCCCGACGCCGCCGAGATCACAAAGGTCGCGGGCCTTCTGGGCGTCGCGCTATTGGACATTACCCGAACGGGCGAGCCGCTTTTCAAATCCCTTGGCCTTGCAGGCGCGGATGAAAGCACCCTTCTGGACGCGCTTGCGCAGAACCCGATCCTGATCCAGCGCCCCATTCTCGTGACAAAGACAAGCGCCGCCATCGGCCGGCCGCCCGAAGCGGTGCTGAGCATACTTTGACCGCCGGCTAGGCGCCGATAGCTGCCGAACGCTCAAGCGCCTTGTATTTCCAGCCCAGCGTCACGCCCCGCACGACAAAGGACGCCAAAAGCGCAAGCCAAAGCCCGTGATTTCCGAACCCAGGCACCAGCAAAAGGACAGCGGCAAGGTAGAAGGCCGCCGAAACCACCATCATGTTGCGCATATCGCGCGTGCGCGTGGCCCCGATGAACACCCCATCCAGCATCCATGCCGCAAGCCCCACCAGCGGCGCGAGCGTCATGTAGACCAGATAATCACGCGCCGCGCCCCGCACCTCTGGCGCCGTGGTCATCACATCAATGATCCGCCCGCCGAAAAGGGCAAAGGCAGCTGAAAGCAAAGCACAAACAATAAGCCCCCAAAAGCTTGTCAGGATCGCGCTGCGACGCAGACGCCCGATCGCCCCTGCGCCATAGGCCTGCCCGATCAGCGCCTCGGCGGCAAAGGCAAACCCATCCAGCGCATAGGCGGTGATCTGAAGGAACTGCAAAAGGATCTGGTTGGCCGCCAGCGTAACATCGCCAAAGTCCGAACCAAGATAGAGGAAGCTGACAAAGATCGCCTGAAGCAGGACCGACCGGATCAAAATATCGCCATTGACCGCCGCCATGTGCAAAAGCCGGGCCCGGTCGAAAATCCGCGCCATGTCGTTCCAGCCCTCGACCCCGAAAGCAGAGCGGCACATCCAAAGCCCCAGCCCAAGGGCCGACCATTCGGCAATGAACGTCGCCACCGCCACACCGCTGACCCCCCACCCCAGACCAAGCACGAACCACAGATCCAGAAGAATGTTCAGACCGTTCATCCATATCTGGATGACAAGAACCGCCCGCGTCCGCTCCTGCGCGATAAGCCAGCCGGTGATCCCGTAAAGCGCAATTGCCGCGGGCGCCGACCAGACCCGCACTGCAAGATACTCGCGCGCAAGGCCTTCGACCTCGCCCGATGCGGGCGCGACCTTGAATGCCAGCCAGAAAAGCGGCGCCTGCATCACGATGATCGCCGCACCGGCAAAGCCGCCGATCAGCAGGGCGCGCATCAAAAGGGCCGTCACTTCGGGCACGTCCCCGCGCCCCGACGCCTGACTTGTCAGCCCGGTGGTTCCCATGCGCAGAAAACCGAACAGCCAGTATATCGCGGTGATTGTGATCGCCCCGATGCCAACCGCGCCAATTGGCGCCGCCAGTCCCATCCGCCCCACAACGCCGGTATCGACGATGCCAAGGATGGGCACGGTCGCATTGGACAGAACGATGGGCCCTGCGATGACAAGGACACGCCGATGCGTAATTTCGCCTTTGTCAGCCATTCACTTCCGGCATCAGAAAGTGACCCGTTGCCTGCGCAAAGAGCCGGCTGCGATTGTCCTGCCAAGCTTCGACATGAACCGACGCATAGCGGCGGCCAGAGCGGTTCACGCGGGCGCGCGCATAGGCGTCGCGCGGCAAACCGGTACGCAGGTAATCGACCGTGAAATCGATCGTCTTGGGCATACGGGGCATCTTGTCCGGATCAAGCTTGGTCGCATCAACCTTGCCCGTTTCGATATCGGCCCAAAGAATGGACCAGCTAAGCTCGATCAGGGCCGTAACTTCCAGAAAAGCGGCGGTCGCCCCGCCGTGCAGGGCCGGTAACGTCGGGTTGCCGATCAACAGATCGCTGAAAGGCAGTGTGCCGGTCAACTCGTCTCCGCGCCGTTCAAACGTGATCCCCAGATAGCGGATGTAGGGCACGCCATCGACCAGCGCGGCAAGGGCGGCATCGCGCCGTTGTTTGACAACCTGAACCGGTTCGGGTGCGGGGCGTCTCATTTCTTGCCTCCGCCGGTTTTTGCAGGCGCAAAGGTAAAGGCCCCGGTGGCCGAGGCAACGGGCCGCTCGCGGTCATCGTCCAGCGCAACCGCACGCACAAAGGCCACGCTGCGAGTGACGTGATAGCAACTTGCCTGCGCGACAATCGTCTGCCCGGGCGTGGCAGGGCGCATATAGTCGATGCGCAGATCAATCGTCGCCGTTCCGGCCTGCGCGTCGGGATGGCTCATCACCGCAGCGCCGCCGCATGTGTCCATCAGGGCCGATACCGCCCCACCATGAAGAACGCCCGTCGACGGATCGCCAACGAACCTCTCGTCATATGCCATCGAAATCTCGGCAGAACCCTCTCCGACTGACAACAGCTTCATGCCAAGGGCGCGTGAATGGGGAATGGCTTCGATAAATTGCTTTGCGATCTGGGTGCGGTCGGCGCTCATCTCAATGTCCTGACTGTTCTGCCTTTTGTTATTTCGCCTCATCCATCCGCGAACAAGGGCTAAGTACCGATCACCGGGGCGATTGTCGCCGGCCCTGCCCGGGCGCATGCCTGTGGCAAACCCACGAAATTTCCTCCCACCGGGCCGCTTCACTGATTGACGCTAACCGCCTCTACGCATTAGTTTCTTTCTTGGGAGGACTTTGAATGGCTGATGAACTCATGACATTCAAGGAAATGTGCGCCAAGTTCGACGTGACGCCACGCACATTGCGCTATTACGAGTACATCGAACTTATTCAGCCCAAGCGTGAGGGTCGCTCACGCTTTTATACGCCGCGCGACTGCGCGCGCATGGTCCTTATCCTGCGCGGCCGCCGTTTTGGATTCTCATTGGAAGAAATCCGCCAGTGGCTGCTGATCTACGAAGAAAAGGGCACCACCGCCCAGATGAAGGCCTGGATAGAGCTTGCCGACAGAAAACTGGGCGAGCTGGCCGATGAAAAGGCCCAGCTTCAGTCAACGATTGATGTCCTTCAAAAGCTTCGCGACGACGTCGAAGAAAGCATGAACTAGGCCCTTCGCCGCAATCGGCAAACCGGCCTGAATTGCGCAAAGCCAGAACATTCCGATTTATCTGGACGTTACGGAAAGTGACGCAGCGTCGCGGTTACGTAAACGTAAACTATGCTTGTATCATGCCCCGGTGAACCTCATTTTCAGAGTGTAGAAACACAAGCGAAAGGAAAAATTCATGGCAGAACATGCGATGACGATCCGTGAGATGTGCGATGCATTCGATGTGACGCCGCGCACATTGCGGTTCTACGAATCAAAGGAACTTCTTTTTCCCACGCGAGTTGGCCAGAAACGCCTGTTCACGCGCCGTGACCGTGCGCGGCTAAAGCTGATCCTGCGCGGCAAGCGCTTTGGCTTCTCGCTTGAGGAAATTCGTCAGCTTCTCGATCTGTACGAGATCGATGACCAGCAGGTCACGCAACTGACAAAGACCTATGAAATAGCCAAGGAACGTCTGGTCGACATGGAAGCGCGCCGCGCTGAACTTGATGATGCGATCAGCGATCTCAAGAAACAGATCGAATGGGGCGCCCAGCTGATCGCCTCACTCAAATCGGAACAAGCCGCCGAGTAACCATTCAGGAAAGTTAGACCCGATGCCCAGTTATGTAGCCCCCACCAAAGACATGCAGTTCATCCTTCACGAGGTTCTGGAGGTCACCGCAAGTGATGTTCCCGGATACGATGAGTTGGAGGCTGATTTCACTTCGGCCGTTTTGGAAGAAGCGGGCAAACTGGCAAGCGATGTTCTGGCGCCGCTGAACGCGGTCGGCGACACCGAAGGTTGCCGGCTGGAAAACGGCGTCGTTCGCACGCCGACGGGTTTCAAGGAAGCGTTCGAGCAACTCAAGGCCGGTGGATGGACCGGTCTGGACTGTGACCCCGAGTATGGCGGCCAGGGCATGCCCTATCTGCTTGGCACCGCCGTCGGCGAGGTCTTTGTCGCCGCGAATATGGCCTTCAACATGTATGCCGGGCTGACACACGGCGCCTATTCAGCAATCCATACGCATGGAACAGACCAGCAAAAGGCGACCTATCTGCCCAAGATGGTCAGCTGTGACTGGACCGGCACCATGAACCTGACAGAGCCGCATTGCGGCACGGACCTTGGCCTGATGCGCACAAAGGCCGAACCTCAGGATGATGGAAGTTTCAAGATCACCGGCCAGAAGATCTTTATCTCCGCCGGCGACCACGACATGTCCGAAAACGTTATTCACTTGGTTCTGGCCAAGATCCCCGGTGGCCCTGCCGGCATCAAGGGCGTGTCGCTATTCATCGTCCCCAAGTTCATGGTCGGCGAAGATCAGAAACTGGGCGAACGCAACGCGGTTTCGGTCGGCAAGATCGAAGAAAAGATGGGTATCCACGGAAACTCGACCTGCGTGATGAACTACGACGGCGCAACCGGCTACCTTTTGGGCGAAGAGCACAAGGGCATGCGCGCCATGTTCACCATGATGAACGAAGCGCGCCTTGGCGTCGGGCTTCAGGGCTATGCCCAGGCCGAAGCTGCCTATCAGAACGCCGTGATCTATGCCAACGACCGGCTTCAGGGCCGCGATGTCACCGGCACCAAGAACCCCGACGGCCCCGCCGACCCGCTGATCGTGCACCCCGACATTCGCCGAAGCCTGATGGATCAGAAAAGCTTTGTCGAAGGCGCGCGCGCCTTTACCTTCTGGGGCGCCTCGCTGATCGACCGCGTGCACCGCTCTGGCGATACCCAGGCCGATGGCCTGATCTCGCTGCTGACACCGGTCATCAAGGGCTTTCAGACCGACAAGGGTTTCGATGCGGCCGTCGCCGCCCAGCAGGTCTATGGCGGGCACGGCTATATCGAAGAATGGGGTATGTCCCAGTTTGCCCGCGATGCGCGGATCACCATGATCTATGAAGGCGCCAACGGCGTGCAGGCGCTTGACCTTGTCGGCCGCAAGCTGGCGCAGGACGGCGGCAAGCATGTCATGGCCTTCTTTGACCTGATCAAATCCTTCATCAAAGAAAACGAAGGCGATGCGCGCATGGCCGAATTCCTTGGCCCCCTCAAGGCGGCCTCCAAGGATCTTCAGGCCGCGGCGATGTACTTCATGGCGCAGGGCGTTAAGAACCCAAACAACGCGCTTGCCGGCTCCTATGACTTCATGCACCTCTTTGGGCACACCGCGCTTGGCTTTATGTGGGCCCGCATGGCCAAGGCAGCCTTTGCTGCCCTTGACGGCGGCGCCTCGGACGCCGAGTTCTACGAGACCAAGATCGCAACCGGGCGCTATTACATGACGCGCCAATTGCCCGCGACCGCGATGCACCTTGCCCGCATCAACAGCGGGGCCGAGCCTGTGATGGCTCTGAAGGCGGCGAACTTCTGATCGCCCGCCCCGTTATTGATCGGGGCAGCCAAATCACCACCCCCCCGCCGGCACCCGGCGTGGGGAACCAGCCGGGAGAGACCATGCCGAAACGCTTTCGCCTGACCAGAAGGTTCAATGCCGCGATGACAGAGGACGGCTATCGCCGCCTCAAGAAATTCGCACAAGAGGCCAACCTGGAAGAAGGTGAGGCGCTGTCGTTTCTCTTTGAGAACTTCGAAAGTGTCACGGATACCGAAAACCTGACGCACCGGCTTCGGCTTTTCAGCTCTGAACTGGAGGCGCGCAAGAAATGACATCGCCCTGGATGACCGATGAACACCAAATGCTTGCGGATATGACCCGCAGGTTCATCACCGATGAATGGACCCCCAAGTTCGAACGCTGGCGCAAACAGGGCGAAATGGATCGCGACACTTGGGCAGAGGCCGGCGAACTTGGCCTGCTCTGCCCCTCTGTCCCCGAAGAATACGGCGGCGTCGGCGGTGACTTCGGACATGAGGCGGTGATCCTCACTGAAGCGGCGCGCGCCAATCTGGCCAGTTGGGGCCATGGCATCCACTCGGGCATCGTGGCCCACTACATTCTTGCCTATGGCACCGAGGACCAGAAAAAGCGCTGGCTGCCAAAAATGGTCTCAGGCCAACTTGTCGGCGCTCTGGCCATGACCGAACCTTCGGGCGGATCGGACGTTCAGGCCATCAAGACGCGCGCAGTCCGCGAAGGAAACTCCTACCGGCTGAGCGGGCAAAAGACCTTCATAACCAACGGCCAGCACGCCAACTTGATCATTGTCGCGGCCAAGACGGACCCCGGTGAAAAGGCAAAAGGCATATCACTGATCGTGGTGGAAACAGAGGACGCCGCCGGTTTCAGCCGCGGCCGCAACCTTGAAAAAATCGGCTGCCACGCGGCCGATACATCCGAACTTTTCTTCGACAACGTGGAAGTTCCGCCTCAGAACCTTCTGGGCAGCGAAGAGGGCCAGGGCTTTTATCAGATGATGAAGCAACTGCCGCAAGAGCGCCTGATCATCGGCTGCGGCGCTGTCGGCGCGATGGAAGGCGCGGTTGAAAGAACCATCGCCTATTGCAAAGAGCGCGAGGCTTTTGGCGGCCCCCTGACCCAGTTTCAGAACACCCGCTTCAAGCTTGCCGAATGCAAAACCAAAACCACCGTATCCCGCGCGTTTCTGGATGAATGCATCACCCAGCACCTGCGCGGCGAACTGAGTGTGGAAAAGGCGGCAATGGCGAAATACTGGCTGTCGGACACGCAAGGCGAAGTTCTGGACGAATGCCTTCAACTGCACGGCGGCTATGGCTACATGCAGGAATACGCCATCGCAGAAATGTGGACCGATGCCCGTGTTCAGCGCATCTACGGCGGCACAAATGAAATCATGAAAGAACTGATCGCAAGATCACTCTAGGCGAGTTGTTATGCAAATTTTCACGGGTTTCTTGGCTGACAGACGCCTCCGGCGGGAGTATATCCGCAAAGAAGAAACAAGGTCCGCGCCCCTGCCCCACGGGCAAAGCCGGCCGGGCAGAGGCGCCTTCTCCTTTGGCGGTCATCGGCTCTCCAGCCTGTACCGCACCCCGACCAGAACATCCTCGTGGTTAAGAAATGGTTCCTGTTTTCAAGACGCTGCTTCTTCTTTGAAAAAATACTCAAACCGGACGGCCGCAACGCGCGCGACGCAAGAAAGGATATCGACATGACGATGAAGCTTTATTGCTTTGGAGAAAGCGGAAACGCCTACAAGGCGGCGCTGACACTAGAGCTTTGCGGCATCAGTTGGGAGCCGGTTTTCGTCGATTTCTTTAACGGCGCTGCGCGGACACCCGAGTTTCGGGCTATCAACGAAATGGGCGAGGTTCCCGTTCTGGTGGACGGCGATTTCAGCCTGACCCAGTCCGGCGCAATTCAGCAATATGCCGTCGACCAGTCGGGAAAGCTTGGCGGCCGCGCCGAGGATAAATACGAGGTTCTGCGCTGGCTTCTTTGGGACAACCACAAACTTTCCAGTCAGGCCGGGGCAACGCGGTTCCTGATGAACTTTCTGCCCCCCGAAAAGCGCCCGGCCGAGGCGATCGCATTTCTGCAAGGGCGCCTTAAGGCGGCCTACACCGTTCTGAACGCGCATCTGGAAGGTCGCAATTGGGTTGTGGGCGACGCGCTGACCATCGCCGATACGGCCTGCTGCGGCTATCTTTTCTACCCCGAACCTTTCGGGTTCGAGCGCGCCGACTGGCCCAATATCGATGCGTGGCTCACACGCATCCAAGAAACGCCCGGATGGAAGCATCCCTACGATCTGATGCCGGGCAATCCCGGTGACAGGGCCTGATGCACAGCTTCTGGATCATATTCCCCGGCTTTCTTGCGGCCGCCTCCGCCCTGACGCTGGCGCGGCTGGAATACGCGCTGAAAAGCGGCGAAAGCCGCGTTGAAAACCCCATGGGTGACGTGGTCGCGATCTTCTTTTCCTGGGCGGCCTTCGCTGCCCTTTTGACGGCATCGCTTTACCGCCTTGGGCTTGTGCCCACGATAGTACTTGCCGGAACCCCTCTAATCATTGGGCGGATCATCCCCCCAACGACCCGCTTTCAACATCTGTTCAAGTTTAAACTCGGCCTGTCCTTCGCCGCCCTGATCCTCGGGATCATCGCACTTCTGGGACTGGTCACACTAATCGAAGGAGTAGTTCTCGATGGCTGACGCTTACATATATGATGCCGTGCGCTCGCCGCGCGGAAAGGGGCGCAAGGACGGCGCGCTTCACGAAGTTACCTCGGCGCGCTTGTCGGCCGAGATCCTCAACGCAATCAAGCACCGCAACAACCTTGAGGGTCACGCTGTTGAGGATGTGATCTGGGGCAACGTCACGCAGGTCGGTGAACAGGGCGGCTGCCTTGCGCGCACCGCGGTCCTTGCCTCGGAGCTTGATGAAAGCATTCCCGGCCTTGCCATCAACCGCTTTTGTGCAAGCGGGATGGAGGCGGTGAACCTTGCCGCCAATCAGGTCAAGGGCGGCGCAGGCAGCGCCTATATCGCGGGCGGGGTCGAAATGATGGGCCGCGTTGCCATGGGCAGCGATGGTGCGGCAATTGCCGTGGACCCATCGATCGCGATGAACACCTATTTCGTGCCGCAAGGCATTTCGGCAGACATCATCGCCACTGAATACGGCTTCAGCCGCGATGACGCCGATGCATTGGCCGTTGAATCGCAAAAGCGCGCCAAGGCGGCTTGGGACGACAAGCGGTTCGAAAAATCCGTTGTCACCATCAAGGATCGCAATGGTCTGAACATTCTGGACCATGACGAATACATGCGCCCCGGCACCGACATGCAGACGCTTGGTGCGCTCAGCGCCTCTTTCCAGCAGATGGGCGAGGTGATGCCGGGCTTTGATAAGGTTGCGCTGATGAAGTATCCGCACCTTGAGCGGATCAACCACATCCACCACGCCGGCAACTCTTCGGGTATCGTCGACGGGTCGGCGGCCCTTTTGATTGGATCAAAGGAATTTGGCGAAAAGAACGGCCTTAAGCCCCGCGCGCGCATCCGCGCCACCGCCAAGATCGGCACCGATCCCACGATCATGCTGACCGGGCCGGTTCCGGTGACCGAAAAGATCCTGCAAGACAACGGCATGGCGATCAGCGACATCGACCTTTTCGAGGTGAATGAGGCTTTCGCCGCCGTCGTTCTGCGCTTTATGCAGGCCTTTGACGTCGATCCGTCCGTAGTTAACGTCAACGGCGGATCCATCGCGATGGGCCACCCTCTGGGGGCCACAGGCGCGATGATCATCGGCACGCTTCTGGACGAACTTGAACGCTCTGACAAAGAGGTCGGTCTTGCCACCCTTTGCATCGCATCCGGCATGGGTGCGGCCACAATCATCGAACGCGTGTAAGGAGACCGGCAAATGAGCGATTTTACATACGCAGTAGACAAGGACGGCGTCGCCGTCATCACTTGGGACGTTCCGGGCAAATCCATGAACGTTCTAAGCCGCGAGGCCTTTGCGCTGGTTGATGAGTTTATCGACCGGGCGCTGGCCGATGATGCCGTCAAAGGCATCGTCATCACCTCGGGCAAGGACAGCTTTGCCGGCGGCATGGACCTCAACACGCTTGCAACCATCCGCAACGAAAGCGGCGACAACCCCGCGCAGGGCCTCTTTGATTTCACGATGAACGGCCACCGCATCATGCGCAAGTTG
>JASBUI010000024.1 GCA_030148005.1 Paracoccaceae bacterium
CAGCCGCACACCTTCAAGCCCCAGAACATTGGCAATCTCATGGGGGTCGGTGAACATCGATGTCGTGCCATGCGGCGTGACTGCGCGGGCAAATTCCGCCGGGGTCAGCATCCCGCTTTCGATATGCATATGCGCATCGCAAAGCCCGGGGATCATGAAACGCCCGCCTGCTTCGATGATCTGGGTCTCAGGGCCGATGCAATGGCTGGCATCCGGCCCGCAATAGGCAAAGCGCCCGCCCGCGATGGCAATGTCATGACCTTCAAGCACTTCGCGGGTATGGACATTCACCCATGTACCGCCCCGGATCACCAGATCCGCAGCTTCGCGCCCCGCCGCCACCGCAATCAGTCGCGGCGCCGTCTCTGGCCATGTTTTTCGGGTCGTTCGCTGATCGTGTTTGTCTGCCATGACCCAAAGTGTCACCGCGACATACCGGCTTCAAGAGGCATTCGTCATGGCCGGCGCCAAGACCCACGCCCGGCGGCTGACCGCCGCCGGATGGGCCACTTGAGCTTTTACATCTCGATGATCTCGGCCACCTCGACCGAACCGCCCTCGGACAGGATCGGGCATCCGGCGGCCATCTTGTTGGCCTCGGCCTTGCTTGCGGCCCGAACAACCGTAAAGCCCGAAACCGGGTTGGCGCCGCCGTTCTCGGCCACGCCCTTGGCTGTTACCATGCTGGACATGCCCACCGGGCCGCCGCCGTTCACAACCTTGTCGCCCATGCCTTGGTAATAGTCATTCCAAGCCGCCATGACCTTTTCAATTTCGGCAGGGTCAGATGGTGGCTTGCCGCCATGATAAACAAAAATAAAGTCCGTCATTCTGGTCACTCCCTTTATTGCGCTCAGGCCGACGCGGCCAAGCGTTCCAACTTGCGAAGCGAGGACGTCCAGCCCTTTTCGTGGTTTGCAGCAACATCGTCATCGGGCAGATCGACATGGCGTAATTCCATCTCTGTCCCACCCTTGGCCGCCGGCACCAGTTTAATAGTAACATGGCTTTCCACGCCGCGCTTGTCGTTCTCATCATGCCAGGCCCATGTGAACCCAACCGAATTTGGCGGATCAACATGCGTGACATGACCCGAAACCTTGTACCGCTGCCCCTCGTCGTTCATCATCACCGACATCCATGGACCCAGACGATCAAACGCCAGTTCATGCTCGGGCACATGCATCCCCTCGGGGCCCCACCATTTCAAAAGGTGCTGGGTATCCGAGACATAGGCGAAAACCTTCTCTGGCGGCGCGGCAAGCGTTCTTGTGATCACAAGCTCAGTCATCCGATAGATCCTTCTCCAAAGCAGCTGCCAACCGGTCCAGACTTCCCGCCCAGAATTCCTGATAGGTCATCATCCAATCGTTGATCTCGGCCACGGCCACCGGCCGCACGGCATAAATGCGCTTCTGCCCCACCACCTTTTGCGAAACGATCCCCGCCTCCCGCAGCACTTTGAGGTGCCGAGAGATCGCCGGGGCCGAAACTTCGGCAACATCCAAAAGCTCGCCCGCGCTCAACTCCCCACTTTCCAGAAGTCGCTCGACAATTGCAAAGCGGATAGTGTCACCTAAAGCGGCAAAGGTTGAGGGAAGGTTGCTTGGCATGGTATTTTGGACTCTTGTTAATTAACACTTAGCGAAATTATATCGAGCTGTCAAGTTCGTTTCCCCTTTACCTTATCGCGCCTTGCGCGAAAATGGGACACGTCCGTTCGCCACAAAACGCCACGTCACAGGGGAAAATTATGCAGCAAGCAACGCCGGAAACCTCGCCCAACATGCAGTTCTGGCCCGAAAGGGTGGATCTGGCCGCCGCGTTTCGCTGGACCGCCCGGCTGAACATGCACGAAGCCGTCGCAAATCACTTCAGCTTCGCAGTAAGCGATGATGGCAGGCGTTTTCTGATGAACCCCAACCAGATCCACTTTGCCCGCATCCGCGCCTCGGACATGTTGCTGATCGACGCCGACGACCCCGCAACTCTGGAAGGGCCGAACGCGCCGGACCGCACCGCTTGGGGCCTGCACGGCGCAATTCATCGCAATTGCCCCCACGCGCGCTGCGCCATGCACGTCCACTCGGTACACGCCACCGTATTGGCAAGCCTTGCCGACAGCCGCCTGCCCCCGATCGATCAGAACTCGGCCACTTTCTTTGACCGCTACGTGATCGACGAAGCCTATGGCGGTCTTGCCTTTGAAGAAGAAGGCGAACGCTGCTCGGCGCTTTTCAGCGACCCCAAGAAAAAGGTCATGATCATGGGCAACCACGGCGTCTTGGTCATCGGCGACACCATCGCCGATACCTTCAACCGGATGTATTATTTCGAACGCGCCGCCGAAACCTATATCCGCGCCCTGCAAACCGGCGCGCCCCTGCGGGTTCTCAGCGATGAGATAGCCGAGAAAACCGCGCAAGAGGTCGAAGGCTACCCCGAACAGGACGCCCGCCATCTGGCCGAACTCAGGGCGATCCTTGACCAGGAAGGCTCTGACTATGCCCAATAGACCCGCAAATTCACCCTTGCGTATGGCGCGCCCCGGCCCATAGTCAGGCCCCATGACAAATACCCTGCTATCTCTTGGCCACGGCTACTCTGCCCGCGCCCTTGCCCGCCTTCTGCGGCCCAAGGGCTGGCGCGTGATCGGCACCAGCCGAAGCGCAAAGCCCGCGGCGGACCATGACGCCGACCAGATGCTGACCTTCCCCGGCGATGATCTGTCCAAGGCACTGCAAAGCGCGACGCACCTTTTGATCTCGGCAGGCCCGGACGCGGATGGAGACCCGGTTTTGGCCCGGATCAGAGCCGAAATCGTAGCCGCAGCGTACCATCTGAAATGGGCCGGCTACCTGTCGACAACCGGTGTCTACGGCGATCATCAGGGAGGCTGGGTCACCGAAGATACGCCGCTGACCCCCTCAACCACGCGCGGCCGCCACCGCGTTCTTGCCGAAAGCCAGTGGCAGCATGTACCGGGCCTGCCGCTGCATATCTTCCGCCTTGCCGGCATCTATGGCCCCGGCCGTGGCCCCTTTGCCAAGGTGCGCGCAGGATCGGCGCGGCGCATCATCAAAGAAGGTCAGGTCTTTAGCCGCATCCACGTCGATGACATCGCTCAGGCGCTGGCCGCATCCATCGCCCACCCCGAACCCGGCGCCACCTATAACCTGTGTGATGACGATCCCGCCCCGCCGCAGGACGTGATCGCCCATGCCGCCGAACTTCTGGGCATGCCAATCCCCCCGGCTGTCGATTTCGAAGAGGCCGACATGACCCCCATGGCGAAAAGCTTTTACGCCGAATCCAAGCGGGTCGATAACACGCGCCTGAAAAGGGATCTTGGGGTAAGCCTGATCTACCCGACCTATCGCGTTGGGCTTTCAGCACTGCTTTCGGCCGAAACAGGGTCGAATTCGCCCTAGTATTTCACGCCGCGAACCCGCGCCACAATCAGCGACAGCGCCGTGAATGCCAACAGGAACACGATCGCCGTACCCAGGTTCGCGCCATAGAAGAAAAGCCTGTCGCCAAACACCATGTTGTTCAGGAACGGATAGGGCAATCCGCTTGTCACGCTTCCCACCGGTGCGTCGTTCAGCGGGCGCACGACAACTTCGGCCCATGTCAGATAGGCGATCACCAGCCCCACCAGAACCAGCGCCGCGCGCCGCAGACGCCGGAACGCGCGGTGAAACAGAACCGCGTCGATGATCTGAAGCGCCGGGCCCAGCGCATGAAGGTAATACTCGCGGTACCAGACACCCAGCTGCCCGTCCGAGGTGACAGAGGTCGGATCGGCAAAGTAAAGCCGCCAGTAAAGAAACACGACCATCGCGTTGATCACCGCCGTCGACGCGATAAGCGCGTCCCAGCGCCGCTCACTTCGCCGCTCCATCTGTGCCATCAGGCGCGATGCGCAAAAGAACGACAGAAACAGCGCCCAGATCGTCAGATGCCGGAACGGCCCGCCAAAGTTGCCGGTATAGTTGCCTGCCAGAAGGTAATAGACGGCATAGCTGGCCGCCAAAAGAAAGACGATCCAGCGATAGATCCGAAGTGGCAGGGAAAATTCGGCCATGGCTAAGACTGCTTAGACAGGCCCCATCTGTCGATAGTGACCAAGCGTCACCTCAGGCCCGCGCCGCGCCAATGCTTGCCACGCCCAGAACATCCAGAACCTTCGCCTCGATATCTTCGGCGTTCAGCGCGGCGGCGGCATACATATCCCGCGGGCTGGCCTGATCTATGAACGTATCGGGCAGCACCATCGACCGGAACTTCAGGCCCCGGTCAAAGACCCCGCTTTCGGCCAGAAACTGCGCCACATGTGACCCGAACCCACCGACAGAGCCTTCTTCCAGAGTGATCAGCGCCTCGTGGTTTTCCACCAAATCAAGGATCATCGCCTCATCCAGCGGCTTGGCAAACCGCGCATCGGCGACCGTGGGGTTGATCCCCCGCGCGCCCAGCGCTTCTGCGGCGGCCTCTGCCTCGGACAGGCGCGTGCCAAACGACAGGATCGCCACGCGTTTGCCCTCGCGCACGATCCGGCCCTTGCCGATCTCCAAAGGTTCGGGCGGCTGGGGCATCTCGCACCCAACGCCTTCGCCGCGCGGAAACCGAAAGGCGATCGGCCCCTCGTTGTGACCCGCAGCCGTGACAACCATCCGCGCCAGCTCTGCCTCATCGGCGGCGGCCATCACCACGAACCCCGGAAGATTGGCCAGAAACGCCGTATCAAAAGCGCCCGCATGTGTTGCTCCATCGGCGCCGACAAGCCCCGCGCGGTCAATCGCAAACCGCACCGGCAGCCGCTGAATGGCCACGTCATGCACCACCTGATCATAGCCGCGCTGAAGGAAGGTCGAATAGATCGCGCAAAACGGCTTCATCCCGCCTGCGGCCATGCCCGCGCAAAAGGTAACGCCATGCTGCTCGGCAATTCCGACGTCAAAGCAGCGGCTTGGATAGCGCTCGGCAAAAAGGTCCAGCCCCGTGCCCGAAGGCATCGCCGCCGTCACGGCCACCACCTTGTCGTCCTTTGCCGCCAGATCAAGCAGCGTTTCGGCAAAGACGCGCGTGTAGGACGGCGCATTTGACGCCGCCTTCTTCTGCTTGCCGGTCACCACGTCAAACTTGGCCACCCCGTGACCACGATCATCCGCCTTCTCTGCCGGGGCGTACCCCTTGCCCTTTTTTGTGATCACATGGATCAGGATCGGCCCCGTCGCCCGCTCTTTCACGGTGCGCAGAACCGGCAAAAGCTGGTCCAGATCATGCCCGTCGATCGGCCCGAGGTAGGAAAACCCAAGCTGCTCGAACATCGTGCCGCCCACGGTCATGCCTTTCAGCACTTCGCGCGCACGCCGCGCCCCTTCCTGAAACGGCGGCGGCAAAAGCGACACCGCCCCTTTGGCGGCCGCCTTCAACTCTTGAAAAGGCTGGCCTGCGTAAAGCCGCGACAGGTAGGATGACATCGCCCCGACCGGCGGCGCAATCGACATCTCGTTGTCGTTCAGAATGACGATCAGCCGCTTTTTCAGATCCCCGGCGTTGTTCATCGCCTCATAGGCCATGCCCGCCGACATCGCCCCATCGCCGATCACCGCAATCGCATCGCCAATCCCGTGGCCTGGCGTATCACTTGGCGCCCCGCCCAGATCGCGCGCCACAGCAAAGCCCAGCGCCGCCGAAATAGAGGTCGAAGAATGCGCCGCCCCGAACGGGTCATAGGGGCTTTCTGATCGCTTGGTGAACCCCGAAAGGCCGCCTTTCTGGCGCAGCGTCCTGATCCGGTCGCGCCGCCCTGTCAAAATCTTGTGCGGATAGCTTTGGTGACTGACATCCCAGATCAACCGGTCGCGCGGCGTGTCAAAGATCGCATGCAGCGCCACGGTCAGCTCGATCACCCCAAGCCCCGCGCCAAGATGGCCGCCCGTTTCCGACACCGCCGAAATCGTCTCTGCCCGAAGCTCATCCGCAAGCCGATGCAACTCGGCATCGCTGAACCCTTTCAGGTCAGCTGGCAGGTTCACACGGTCCAACAGCGGTGTCTCTGGGCGCATCACTTGTCTCTCTCAATCACGAACCGGGCCGCGGCTTTCAGCACATCTGCCTCGGCCCCGTAGGGACCTAGCGCATCCTGCGCCTCTTCCACCAGTGCCCGCGCACGGGCCTTGGCCTCTTTCATACCCAAAAGCGACACGAATGTCGCCTTGCCGGCGCTTTCGTCCTTGCGTAGGCGCTTGCCTGCCGTTGCCGCATCGCCTTCCACATCCAATATGTCGTCCGCGATCTGAAATGCCAGCCCAAGCGCGGCAGAATACCGCGCCAATGCCGCGCTATCTGCGCCCGCCATCACCGCCCCGGCCTGTCCGGCCCAGCCGATAAGCGCGCCGGTCTTATTGGCCTGAAGCGCGGTGATTCCCGCCAGATCCAGATCCCCGCCCGCCGTCTCGGCGGCAATGTCCTGCGCCTGTCCCAGAACCATGCCCTGCGCCCCCGACGCCCGCGCCAGTCCCGTGATCAGCGCAACGCGCACCTCTGCCGGGCCAACCTCGTCTCGCGACAAAAGCTCAAACCCAAGGGTCTGAAGCGCATCGCCAACCAGGATCGCCGTCGCCTCGTCCCATTTGACATGCACCGTCGCGCGCCCGCGCCGCAGATCATCGTCATCCATCGCAGGCAGGTCATCATGGACAAGCGAATAGGCATGCACCGCCTCGACCGCCGCTGCCGCAAACTGCGCGCCGGACCGGTCCACACCGCAAAGCCGGGCACTTTCCAGCACCAGAAACCCGCGCAGACCCTTGCCGCCCGCAACCGCATAGCGCATCGCGTGAACGACCGGAAAATCTTCGTATTCCGCCAGAACAGTGTCGAAAACCGCCTGCACATCCTGCGCGGCGGCCTTCAGCGCCTCGTGAAACATCTACAGGCCTTCGACCGGCGTTGTCCCGGTCGGCGCGCCATTTTCGCCAAGGGTGATCGCAGCCACCTTTTCTTCGGCGGCCTTCAGCTTTGCCTCGCAATGCGCCTTAAGCTCGGCGCCGCGTTCATAAAGCGTTATCGACGCCTCCAGCGGCACATCGCCAGCCTCAAGCTTGCCGACAACCTGTTCCAACTCGGCCATCGCCTGTTCAAAACTCATCTCCGATACAGGGGTGTCACTCATTGGCCTCGCTCCATCAAAACATCCACATGCGCCGCCGCCGACGCGGCCAGCGCATCCAGATCATATCCGCCCTCCAAAGTCGAGACGACGCGCCCGCCGCAATGCTTGTCCGCCAGATCGCAAAGCGCATGGGTGACCCAGGCAAAATCCGCCTCTGTCAGGTTCAGACCCGCCAAGGGATCGGCCGCATGGGCGTCAAACCCGGCCGAGATCAAAAGAAACTCAGGCTCAAACTTCTCCAGCGCCGGCAGAACCTCACGCTCCATCACCTTGCGAAACGCCGGCCCGTCCGTGCCCGCCTTCAGCGGCGCGTTCAGGATATTGCCATGCGCGCCGCGCTCGGTGATGGCCCCCGATCCGGGGTAAAGCGGCATCTCATGGGTCGAGGCGAAAAGAACCCGCGCCTCATCCCACAAAAGATCCTGCGTGCCGTTGCCGTGATGCACATCGAAATCCACGATCGCCACCCGCGAAAGCCCGTGATGATCCAGAAGCCGCTTGGCCGCGATCGCCACATTGCCAAACAGGCAGAACCCCATCGGCTTTTCGCGCTCGGCGTGATGCCCCGGCGGACGCACCGCGGCAAAGGCATTGGCCACATCGCCCGCCATCACCATATCGACGGCCATCACGTTGGCCCCCGCCGCGCGCAGGGCCGCCCGGTGCGATCCTTCGGACATGAAGGTATCGGCGTCCAGCGCGCCGGGCTCTGCCGTTGCGATCCTGTCCAGATGCGCACGCGGATGAACCCGCAGCAGATCCTCATCTTCGGCCAGCGGCGCTTTGAACCGGTTCAGATCCTTGCCCGCAAGCGCCTTCAGCACTACTTCAAGCCGCGCAACACGCTCCGGGTGCCCGCGCGGCGTCAGGTGCTCAAGACAATCGTCATGTGTGATCAGCGCTGTCGCCATCTGCCCCCCCGCGGCAGGCCGCGCCAGCGCCGCCTGCCCTCATTTCTATATTGGTCCCGGACGCTTAGTCGGGCGCAAGCATGTATCCCGCCCCGCGCACGGTCTGCAAATAACGCGGCTGCTTTGGATCGCTCTCGATCTTGCGGCGCAGGCGCGTGATCTGAACATCCACCGCGCGTTCCTGTGCCTGACCGCCCGCGCGGCCCAGATCTTCGACCAGCTTGCTGCGCGCTACGGCCTCTCCGGGACAGCCCGCGAAAATCCGCATCAGCGCGCTTTCGGTCGCCGTCAGCCGCACAAGGCTTTCGCCCAGCCACATCTCGCCGCGCTCTATGTCATAACGCACCGGCCCAAGATGCAGGATCTTGGGGCCTTCATCGCGCGTCTCGATCCCCGGCAGCCGCCGCAGAACCGCGTTGATCCGCAGCAAAAGCTCTTTCGGCTCGAACGGTTTGACAAGGTAATCATCCGCCCCCGCCTCAAGGCCCGCGATCCGGTCCTCGGTTTCGGATTTGGCGGTCAGCAACAGGATCGGCGTATCGCGCTCTTCTCTCAGGCCGCGCGTCAGCGAAACACCATCCTCGCCCGGCATCATCACGTCCAGCACGATCAGATCGAAATCCAGTCCCGTCAGAATCCGCCGCGCATGTTCGGCATCCCGCGCCGCCGTTACCCAGAAACCATTCCGGATCAGAAACTTCTGCAACAAAGTACGAATCCGCTCATCATCGTCGACAATCAGCAGATGCGCTTCAGACAAATCACTCATGACATCCCTTCTCGAACCGCCTGATAGTGGCGGCGCAGCTCTGGGTCCATCATGGCCTCCAGAACCTGCCGAAATCCACTCACAGCTTCGGGACCAGCCGCACGAAACGCCGCGCGCATACGCTCGCGCTGCGCATCCGAAAGCTTGCGCTCCAGATTGGCCCCTTTTTCGGTCAGATACAAATTTCTCTCGCGCTTGTCGCGCAGGCCCACGCGGCTTTCCACAAGGCCATCATCGATAAGGGTTCTCAGAACCCGGTTCAGCGATTGCTTGGTCACGCCCAGTATCGACAACAGGTTATTCACCGTCGTCCCCTGGCAGCGGTGAATAAAGTGCACCGCCCGGTGATGTGCGCGCCCATATCCCTGTTCTTCCAGTATCCGGTCAGGATCAGCCGTAAAGCCACGGTAGGCAAAGAACATCGCCTCGATGCCCTTTCTCAGCTGCTCATCAGTGAGAAACAGCAGCGTCTCGCTTCCCGGACCCGAAGGCGTCGCCCCATCCGACATGCACGTCCTCCTTATTGCTTCGGTCACTTTATGTCAGCCTTGTTGACATTCCAAGAATCAATTGGTAGCAAATCGTGGTTTCTGCGCAATATTATGTCCGCTCCGGCCATATTTTGGGAAACAAATGCAAAGGGAGAGGGTCTGATGACCGGCTATGATGACCGCGACGGTAAAATCTGGATGGATGGCAAACTGCAGAACTGGCGTGATGCAAACGTCCATATTCTGACCCACGCCATGCACTATGCCTCATCCGTGTTCGAAGGTGAGCGTTGCTATAACGGCAAAATCTTTGAAAGCCGCCGTCATTCAGAACGCCTTCACGCCTCGGCCAACTACATCGACTTTCAGATCCCATGGACCGTGGATGAGATCGAGGCCGCCAAACAAGAGGTTCTGGCCGCCAACGGTCTGACCGACGCTTATGTGCGCGCAGTTGCATGGCGCGGCGCAGGCGAAGACATGGGCGTTGCATCCGCCCGCAACCCCGTCCGCCTTGCCATCGCGGCATGGGAATGGGGCGCCTACTATGGCGATGCCAAGATGAAGGGCGCCAAGCTGGACATCTCTAAATGGAAACGGCCCAGCCCCGAAACCATCCCCTCATTCGCCAAGGCCGCCGGTCTTTACATGATCTGCACCATGTCCAAACACGCCGCCGAGGCCAAAGGTTGCTCGGACGCGATGATGTTCGACTATCGCGGCTATGTCGCCGAAGCCACCGGCGCCAACATCTTCTTTGTTAAGAACGGCGAAGTGCACACGCCCGACCCCGACTGCTTTCTGAACGGCATCACCCGCCAGACAGTTATCGGCATGCTGAAGGACCGCCAGATCAAGGTCCACGAACGCCACATCATGCCTGAAGAGCTGGAAAGCTTTGAACAATGCTGGCTGACCGGCACCGCGGCCGAAGTCACGCCCGTCGGCAAGATCGGCGACTACAACTTCGAAGTTGGCGCCCTGACGCGCGACATCTCGGACAGCTACGAAAAGCTGGTGCGCGCCTGATTTCAGAGGCCTCGGCGCGGCGGGTCAGCCCTTGGCCTGCCGCTCGATCCTTGTATAGGCCTTGATCCGACCCGCACCTGAAGGGCGCGGCGATGCGGCCAGTGCCTTGGTTGCCGGATGCGCATATTGGCGCCGCTCATTCTGTGCAAAACGCGCCACCCTCTGGACAGAACCCGCCCTGTGGCCGTGATCAGTGATATGTCGTGACATGATCGCCCTCCTTGCAGCCTGAAGATGCCCGACCCTAACACAACTTGCGCCCCTGTGCAGCACGGCCCATCGTCGCGCCAGCCGGTTTCGGCCGATTGGCGGGCTGGACAAGGCGCAAGGGCCCGGCAATCCTGTGCCATCAGGAAGGGGCCGGAATGATCACCGAACTTGCCGCAGACATCCAAAAGCTGGCGGGCGACAGGCCCCGCTTTGTGCTGGGCATCGCGGGCGCCCCGGCCTCTGGTAAATCCACCCTTGCCGCCGCGCTTGCCGCGGCCCTGCCCGCCGCCGCGGTTCTGCCGATGGATGGCTTTCACCTCGACGATGCGATCCTGCGTACCCACGGGTCATACCCCCGCAAGGGCGCGCCGCATACCTTTGACGTGGGCGGCTTTGTTTCGACCCTGATCCGCCTGAAAACGGCCCAAACCGTCTTTGCGCCCAGCTTTGACCGCGATCTGGAAATTGCCCGCGCCGGCGCCATCGAAATCGCCCCATCGACCCGCATCATCCTTGTCGAAGGCAACTACCTTTTGCACGACACCGGCGACTGGCAATCGGTGCGCCCGGCGCTGGATGCCTGCTGGGGCCTTGATGTCCCAAAAGAAGTGCTGACCCGGCGGCTGACCGAACGCTGGGCCAGTTACGGCTATGACCCCGCCGATGCCCGCGCAAAGATCGAAGGCAACGATCTGCCCAATGCGATGATTGTTGCCGCCACGCTGCACCGCGCTGACCGGCTTATTGCAAACCTTTGACCTCGACCTTGCGCCGCGCCAGCCGCTTGATCCCAAGCTGCCGCTCACGCCAGACGATCAGAACGCCCGCCCCGATGATCAGCGCCGCGCCCGATAGCATCGACGCCGTAGGCTCTTCGTTGAAAACGAAATAGCCGATCACGATCGCCCATAGCATCGACACATAGGTAAAGGGCGCCAGAACCCCGGCATCGGCAAAGCGGTAGGAAGACGTCAAAAGGATCTGCCCGACACCGCCGATCAGACCCGCACCCACCAGAAAAGCAAGCTCTCGCGGTGTCGGCACGACCCAGCCAAATGGGATCGTAAGCAGCGACAAAAGCGTCGCCGTCATCGAAAAGTAGAAAACGATCGCCGCCGTCTTTTCCCGCCCGGCCATGGATTTCACAAAGACCTGCGCAAAGGCCGCGAACCCGGCAGAGCCAAGCACAAGAAAGGCGCCAAAGGCCGCACTTTCACTGGTGCCGCCAAGGTTCGGCCAAAGGATCACGATGACGCCGATCAACCCGATGGTCACCGCCGACATGCGCACCATCCTGAACTTTTCGCCCAAGATAAGCGCGGCAAGGATCACCATCAGGATCGGCGTGACAAAACGGATCGCCGTCACCTCTGGCAGGGGCAGATAGGCCAGCCCGGCAAAGCCAAGCCCCATCGCGATGGTTCCGGCAAACCCGCGCACGACATGGCCCCACGGGCGCTCTGTCGCCAGCCCCCCGCGAAGCTTTCCCTGACTTGCCAGCCAGATCATGATCACCGGCAAGGCCATGACCGACCGAAAGAAAACGGCCTCTCCGGCAGGCACCCGGCCTGCGGTGACTTTTATGAAACTGGTCATGACGGTGAAAACGGTCACCGCTCCGATCATCAATAGAATTCCGCGCATGTTCGCGTGCCTAACTTATGCCCCGCCCAAGGAACAGCCCTTCCCTTCCCGGCGCAACCTCTTAATCTGCCTGCCAAAGGAGATGCCCCATGTCCCACCCGCTTTTCTCACTTTCCGGCAAGACTGCTCTGATCACCGGCTCCTCTCAGGGGATCGGTGAAACCATCGCGCTGGGCTTTGCCCAGGCCGGCGCTGCCGTCATCATCAACGGCCGCTCGGCGGATAAGGTTCAGGCGACCGCCCAGCGCCTGCGCGGCACCGGCGCCACCGTCCATGAACTGCCCTTCGATGTCACCGATCACGCCGCCGTCCGCGCCGCCGTGGACGGGTTCGAAGCTGAAACAGGGCCGATCGACATCCTTGTCAACAACGCCGGAATGCAGCATCGCGGCCCGCTCGAAGACTTCCCCGAAGAGGTGTTTGACCGCCTGATGCAGACCAACGTCAAATCGGTCTTCAGCGTGGGTCAGGCAGTGGCCCGCCACATGATCGCGCGCGGGCATGGCAAGATCATCAACATCGCCTCGATCCAGACCGCGCTGGCCCGCCCCACCATCGCGCCCTACACGGCCTCCAAAGGCGCGGTTGCGAACCTGACAAAGGGAATGGCCACCGACTGGGCCGCAAAGGGGCTGAACGTGAACGCCATCGCGCCGGGCTATTTCGATACCGAGATTAACGCAGCGCTCGTCGCCGACCCCGAGTTCACCGCATGGATCGGCAAACGCACACCCGCCGGGCGCTGGGGCCAGCTTCCCGAACTTCAGGGCGCGGCGATCTTTCTGGCATCGGCGGCCTCCAGCTACGTGAACGGCCAGACGCTTTTTGTCGACGGCGGCATGTCCGCCTGCCTATAGGCCGGGCGCGCGCCCCTGCGGCGTCAAAGAACCGTCCGCTCGACCACCCAGAAGGCGCCGATCAGGGCAATCACCGCCGACGCCGGAACCGCAATCCGGCTGCGGTACCACGACAGATGCCCAAACCACAGACCCACCGCCATGAAGGCGGCCATGATCACCGTGATCTGGCCAATCTCGACGCCAAGGTTGAAACCGATCAGGTCGATGAAAAAGCGGTTCGGATCGACGCCGATCTGGCCCAGAACACTGGCAAAGCCCAGCCCGTGCAAAAGGCCAAAGCCAAAGATGATCAAGGTTCGCGACCACGTCAGGTTTGGCTGAAAGATATTCTCGACCGCGATATAGACGATCGACGCCGCGATCAGCGGCTCGACGATATTTGCAGGCACCGAAATGATCCCCGCACTCGCCGCGGCAAGCGTCACCGTATGGGCCAGCGTAAAGGCCGTGATCTGAAGCAGGATCGGGCGCAGCTGCATCGAGAAGAAGAAAAGCCCAAGAACGAACAGGATATGATCTAGGCCCTTTGGAACGATATGTTCAAACCCAAGCACGACGTACCGATAGAACCCGGCCAGCGCGTCTTCATGCGCCACACCCTGCCGCGGCAATGGCGTGCTAAGCTCTCCGCCCGACAGATACCCCGAATACCCGGTCTTGCCGTCTCCCTGCCGCACCACCAGCGGGCCGTACTCGGAAACCCAGCCGACCTGCACCGGCGATCCATCGACCGGCAGCTCTGCACGAACGACAACGCCCGTATCCCGCGGCAATTCCAGATCCCCAACCGGCTGTGCGATCACCGAAACCAGCTCAAGCTTCAGCGGCGCACTGGCGACCAGCGTGAAACCCTTGCGAAGCTCCGGCCATGCCTCGGTCCACTTCGCCTCAAGCGCATCCGCCGACAGTTTGCGCAACGCATCATAGGTCGGCGCCTCTGGCGCTTCGTTGGTGTCAACGATCCCGCTCAGGTCAATCCCGGCCAACATCGCCTCTGCCGACAACTGTATCGCCATCTCAAGCCTGTCCGGCGTCAGAGTGACATCAGCAATCGCCGGACGCACCTCATGAGCCTCCACCGCGCGGGTCATAAAACCAAGCAGCAGCAAAAGATTGAAGGCTACAGACCTTGACAGTGTGCCAAACGATGTCAGCTTCATCCGGGTACTCTCGTTAGGGATAAATATTCGCATGCGACTATTCATAGCTCTACTTTTCTTTTCGTCCAGCGCAACCGGAGCGATAGCTCACGAATTCTGGGTCTCCCCACAGCGGTACAGTGTCGCGCAAAGTGACACTATCTTTGCAGATTTTCGTGTCGGGCAGAACTTTAAGGCCCCATCCTACGCCTATATTCCGCAGCAATCGACCCGGTTTGAGATCGTCCTGGGCGATCAGGTCATCCCCGCCGAAAGCCGCATCGGCGACCGCCCCGCCCTTGCGCAACGTATTGAAGGTAAGGGATTAGCTGTCATCGTCCATGAAACGACCGATGCCAAGCTGACCTATACCGAATGGGATAAGTTCACCGGTTTTGTCGAGCATAAGGATTTTGCCGGAGCGCTTGAAAAACACGCCGAAAGGGGCCTGCCCCAAACGGGTTTCAAGGAAACATATCGACGTTACGTGAAGTCATTGGTCGCAATTGGCGACGGACAGGGCTCAGATCGCAACATGGGCCTTCGGATTGAGGTGATCGCGCTGGCCAACCCCTATACGGACGACCTGTCGGGCGGCTTTCCGGTGCAGATCATGCTGGATGGCGCCCCGCGCACAAACGCCCAGATAGAGGTTTTCGCCCGCGCGCCCGATGACACGGTCACATCGACCTTCTACCGGACCGATGATCAGGGTCAGGCGACCTTTCCGGTTCAGCCCGGAACCGAATATCTGGTCGATTCCGTGGCGCTTGAACCGCGAGAGCCCAAGGACTTCAACAAAGATCCCGTCTGGCACAGCGACTGGGCCTCTTTGACCTTCAAAACGCCGGAATAGGCTCTGTTTCAGCCCGCCGCGTCCAGCTCTGACAGCGCCCAGCGGGCAGCATCGCGCACCGCCTCATCGGGGTCATCGCGCAGGGCCCGCGCCGCCGGGGCCAACGCGCTGTCCCCTGAATTGCCGATCGCATAAAGCACGTTGCGCACAAGGCGGTCGCGCCCGATCCGCTTGATCGGCGAGCCCGAGAACCGCGCGCGGAACGCGGCATCGTCAAGGGCGGCAAGTTCGGCCAGCGGCGGCAGATCGGTCGCCGCACGCGCGCTATAACGGATGTCAGAGGCCGCCACCGCAAACTTGTTCCACGGACAGACCGCCAGACAGTCATCACAGCCATAAATCCGGTTACCAAGCCCGCGCCGCAGACCGGCGTCAACCGGGCCCTTATGCTCTATCGTCAGATAGGAAATGCAGCGCCGCGCATCCACTTGATAGGGCGCGGGGAAAGCATCTGTCGGACAGATGTCCAGACACTTCCGGCAGGACCCGCAATGATCAACTTCGGCCTTATCAGGGTCTAATTCCAGCGTCGTGAACACCGCCCCAAGGAAAATCCAGTTGCCCAGATCGCGGCTGACAAGGTTGCTGTGCTTGCCCTGCCATCCAAGACCCGCCGACTGCGCCAGTGGCTTTTCCATCACCGGCGCGGTATCGACGAAAACCTTCACCTCGCCGCCGCCTTCCGCGATCAGCCAACGCGCCAGCCGCTTCAGCCGCTTTTTCACGATGTCATGGTAATCGCGCCCCTGCGCATAGGCCGAGATGATCCCCCGGTCCTTCGCCTTCAGTCCCGCCATCGGATCGCCTTCGGGCGAATAGCTTTCGGCAAGCATCACGATCGACCGCGCCTCGGGCCAAAGCGCCGCCGGATTGCCGCGCCAGTTCATGCGCTCTGCCATCCAGCCCATCTGCCCATGCCGGCCCTCGGCCACAAAGGTGTCAAGCCGTCCTGCGGCCTCTGGTATCGCATCGGGGCGGGTGATCCGGCAGGCGGCAAAGCCCATGTTCAGGGCTTCGGCGGCAAGCCGCGTTTTCAGATCAGAAGTCGAGATCGGCATAATGCGCCGGCGGCGGAAAGCCCGGCACCTGATCGGCCAGAATTCCCCGGAACGCGGGGCGCGACTTTATCTTGGCGTACCAGTCCTTGACGACATCGGACCGGTTCCAGTCGACATCGCTGATGTAATCCAGCGACGAAAGATGCGCCGCGGCGGCAAAATCGGCCAGCGTCATCGCATCCCCGGCAAGCCAGCGCCGCTGATCCAAAAGCCAAGCCATGTAATCCAGATGATACTTGATCGCCTTGGCCCCGGCCTTGACGTTGGTTGAATCGGGATAGCCCTGACCGGTGATCTTCTTGTTCACCCGCTCATACAGCAGCTTCGAAGTGACCTCATTGTGGAACTTGTCATCGAACCAGTTGACCAGCCGGCGCACCTCGACCCGCTCTTCAGGCGTGCGCGGCATCAGCGGCGGCGTTGGGTGCTTTTCCTCGATATACTCGCAGATCGCCGCGCTTTCCGACAGATGCCGCCCGTCAATCTTCAGGATCGGCACCTTGCCCGCCGGGTTGCGGCGCATGAAATCGGCCGATGGCTCCCAGTACTTCTCTTCGACCAGTTCAACCTCGATCCGTTTTTCCGCAAGTGACAGGCGCACCTTGCGGCAGGCTGGGGAAAGAGGGACGTGATACAATCGGGCCATGTGGAACTGCTATTGTTATGATTTGCCCCTGAATGCCGTGAATTGGCGTGTGATTCAATCCTCGAAACAGGCTGCGCGCCCGTCTCGGCGGATCGTTTCCGCCCCATCCATGATTTCAGCGGCCCTCTTGCGCAGGGCGGCGCTTGGCCTTTTGGCGGACCGTTCCTTGGGATTGGGCAGGATCACCGCCAGCCGCGCTGCCTGCGCCGGGGTCAGCTTGGCCGCCGTCGTACCGAAATAGCGCTCTGCCGCCGCCTCGATGCCGAAAACGCCGCGGTCAAACTCGGCCACGTTCAGGTAAACCTCCAGAATGCGCCGCTTGCTCCAGAACAGCTCGACAAAGGGCGTGATCATCGCCTCAAGCGCTTTTCGGACGTAACTGCGCCCCTGCCAAAGATAGGCGTTCTTAACCACCTGCTGCGATATCGTCGAAGCCCCGCGCCCAGACCCCTGATCGATCGCCTTGCGGATCGCCGACATATCGACGCCCCAGTGCAGGCAGAAATTGGCATCCTCCGCCGCAACCACCGAACGCGCCATCACCGGCGCGATCTGGTCAAAGGGAACCCAAGCTTGCCGCAACGGCCCCTCCCGCCAGCTTTCGGCGATCATATAGGGCGTCGTGGGCGGGCGCACGAAACTGTACAGCACGATCCACAGCAGCATAAGCGCGACCACGGCCAGAAAACCCTGCGCCACGCGCCGCCGCAGCCTGCGCAAAAGGCCGGGCGTGGCGGGCTTGGCAGGCCGGGCCTTTGGGGCGCGCTTGCGTGCTGATTTTTTTCTGGTCACAAGGTTTTATAGGCGCGCCGGCGGCGTTAGAAAACCCCGCTCAGGCCGCCAAGGGATGGCGCTCTTGCGATGCTTCGTCCAAAGGCGCCGCGGCCAGAACCCGCGCCTCTGCGCGGCTGATGCTGGGGCGGGCCACCTCGGGCCGCTGGCCCAGTGCAAGCTCTGGGAAAAGCGCCAGAACTTCGTCCCGCATCTCGCTGTTCCCCGACAGGATGTAATCCCCGGGATAGAAACTTTCGCTGGCCGCGCCCTCGGCAAAGATCACCTCGTGGCGATCGAAAAGGACGTGCACATAAGTCACCTCATCGACGGGCTGAACATGGATCCGGTCGCCATCGACCATATGCTTGGCCGCAACCAGAACCTCATCCTCGCCAAAGAACATCTCGGCGCGCCAGCCGCCGATCAGCATCCGGTGCTGCGGCGAAACCAGAATATCGCGCGTATTGCCAAGAACGCCGCGGGCAAAGCGCACCGGCGCAAAACGCCCGCGCCCGCCAATAACCCGCGTGCCGATCCAGCGCACCGGCTGTGGCCCGTTATCCATGGTCATCACCATATCGCCGGCCTTCAGCGTTTCCACAGGGCGCGGCCCATCGACCGTCTCGATCAACGTGCCCGCCGTGAAACACGGCGGCCCCATCGCCGCAACGGGCGTCTGGGTTGGTGAAGTAACGTAGGTCGAGCTTTGAAAAACCGCGTCCTGAAGGATCGTGCCGTCATTGGGGGTAAAAACCGCAGGCCCACCATTAACATAGAATGTCACGCCGGTGATCGTCTGCGTCACCCCGCCCATGGTCACGGTGATCGTGTCGTTTACCCAGACACGGGTCACGTCCAGGCCATTGACGGTATCGCCATTGCCAGTCTCGATGAACCCGTTGTCGTTGTTGTCGACAAAGTTGTATTTGACCATCGTCAAAGCCGTACCCGCCGCTGGCGGATTGCCCGGGTCAATGACGAAAAACTGATCGATATAGCTCGTTGGCATAACTCTTCCCACCTACATACAAGCGTAGGAAGTACGGGCCAATTGGGGCTGCTTTAGGACAAATTTAGGAAAATACGGCGGTTCTTGCTTAACGTGAGGTTAATCAATCCGTTAAGTATTTTTGACGCCAAAACCGGGCCGAAATGGCCTTGGGCAGCAGGTAAAACCCACTGCCCAACAGGCTCTATTCCGCCGGAACAGCCGCTTTTTCGTGGCTCAGCGGGTGACCCAGATGGACCAGCATTTCCTTGGGGCAGATTTGGACAAAATTGCCAACTTCCATCTCCCAATGCTGCAGGATGTCCGCCGCCTTGCGGCTTCCGGTTTCAAGCTGATGGCGCTCGATCAGCTCTTTAAGCTGCATCTGCCAATGCTCGACCGTCACCGGACAGGTCACCAGCGTTTCCATGTTCATCAGCGCCTCGGCCTTGCCGTTTGGATCATAGACATAGGCCATACCGCCCGTCATGCCCGCGCCAAAGTTCGCGCCGATACGGCCCAGAATGACCGCAACGCCGCCGGTCATGTACTCGCACCCCGACGATCCACAGCCCTCTACCACGACCTTCGCGCCCGAATTTCGAACCGCGAAACGCTCGCCCGCGCGGCCAGCGGCGAAAAGATAGCCGTCCGTCGCGCCGTAAAGCACCGTGTTGCCGATGATCGTATTCTCGGACGCAATCAGCGGGCTTGCCATCGGCGGGCGCACAACGATCGTGCCCCCCGACAGGCCCTTGCCGACATAGTCGTTGGCATCGCCGCTGACCTCAAGCTTCAGGCCCGGCGCCGCGAAAGCGCCCAGCGCCTGACCCGCACTGCCGCTAAGCTTGACCGTCAGGTGATCGGGCTGAAGCGAATTGCGCATCCCGAACCGCTTGACGATATGGCTGGACGTGCGCGTTCCCACGGTGCGAAGCGTGTTCTGCACCGCATAGGAAAGCTGCATCTTTTCGCCATCTTCCAGAAAGCGCGCCGCATCCCGAACGATCTTGGCATCAAGCGTGTCTGGAACCGCCGCCCGCTCGCGGTCACGGTCGTAACGGATCTTGTCCGCACCATCGACAGTGATCAAAAGCGGGTTAAGGTCCAGATCGTCCAGATGCGCCGATCCCCGGCTGACCTGGCTTAGAAGGTCCGCACGGCCGATCACCTCATCCACTGACCGCGCCCCAAGGCTGGCCAAAAGCTCGCGCACTTCCTGCGCGTAGAAAGTGATCAGGTTGACGACCTTGTCGGCGTTGCCGGTGAACTTGGCGCGCAGGCTTTCGTCCTGCGTACAAACTCCGACGGGGCAGGTGTTCGACTGGCACTGACGCACCATGATACAGCCCATCGCGATCAGCGCGGCGGTGCCGATGCCGTATTCCTCGGCCCCCATCATTGCCGCCATCACGATATCGCGGCCCGTGCGCAAACCGCCATCGGTGCGCAGCGTCACGCGGCTGCGAAGGTTGTTCATCGCCAGAACCTGATGCGCCTCGGTCAGGCCCATCTCCCACGGCAGGCCTGCGTATTTGATCGACGTGGCGGGCGATGCACCCGTGCCGCCATTGTGACCCGATATCAGGATCACATCGGCCTTGGCCTTGGCCACACCGGCGGCAATCGTGCCGACCCCGGAAGAGGCGACCAGCTTTACCGTTACCTTGGCGCGCGGGTTGATCTGTTTCAGGTCATAGATCAGCTGCGCCAGATCCTCGATTGAATAGATATCGTGGTGCGGCGGCGGCGAGATTAGCGTCACGCCCTTGGTCGAATGGCGCAGCCGCGCAATCAGGTCCGTGACCTTCATACCCGGAAGCTGTCCACCCTCGCCGGGCTTTGCGCCCTGCGCGACCTTGATCTCAAGCTCTTCGCAATGGTTCAGGTATTCCGCCGTCACGCCAAAGCGCCCCGACGCAACCTGCTTGATCTTGGCCGACGGGTTGTCGCCGTTTGCCTCTGGCACGAAATGCGCCGGATCCTCGCCGCCCTCGCCACTGTCGGACTTGGCACCGATCCGGTTCATCGCCACGTTCAGCGTCTTATGCGCCTCGGGGCTGAGAGCACCCAGCGACATCCCCGGCGTCACGAACCGCTTGCGGATAGAGGTGATGCTTTCCACCTCTTCGATCGGCACCGGCTTGCCCAGCGGTTTAAAGTCCATCAGATCGCGCAGATGGATCGGCGGCGCCGCCTGCATCTTGGCCGAATACTGCTTCCACATCTCATAGGACGCGCGGGTACAGGCGCTTTGCAGCATATGCATCGCCTGCGCTTCCCACGCATGGGTCTCGCCCGACTTGCGCAGCTTGTAAAAACCACCGATCGGCAGAACATCCTGCCCGCTCAGCCAGCCCTGCGCGTGAACCTCTTCCAGCTTCTTCTGAATGCCGGACACACCGATCCCCGAAATCCGCGAAGCCATGCCCGGGAAATACTCGGCAACCAATGCCCGGCTCAGGCCCACCGCCTCAAAGTTCAGACCGCCGCGATAGGATGAGATCACCGAGATCCCCATCTTGGCCATGATCTTCAAAAGCCCCTGATCAATCGCCGCGCGATAGCGCGCCACGGCTTCGGTCAGCGTGCAATCCAGCAGCCCCCGCTCGATCCGGTCCGCCAGCGAATCCTCGGCCAGATAGGCGTTGACCACCGTCGCGCCAGCGCCCACCAGAACCGCGAAGTAATGCGGGTCGATACATTCCGCCGACCGCACGTTGATCGAGGTAAAAGTCCTCAGCCCCTTGCGCGTCAGCCACGAATGCACCGCACTGGTGACAAGGATCATCGGCATCGCGACCCGGCCTTCGTTCGAATACTGGTCGGTCAGCACGATATGCCCCGCCCCGCTTCGCACGGCATCCTCTGCCTCGGCCCGGATCCGGTGAAGAGCATCGCTCAGCGCATTCGCCTTGCTGCCCGCCGGGAAGGTACAGTCAATCTCGATCATGTCCGAGTTGAACGCCTTGGTCAGCTGCTCGTACTGCGCATTTCCCAGAAACGGGCTTTCCAGCACAAGGATCTCTGTCTGGGCAGAGCTTTCGTCCAGAACGTTCTTGAGGTTCCCAAACCGCGTCTTCAGGCTCATCACCCGATACTCGCGCAGACTGTCGATCGGCGGGTTCGTCACCTGGCTAAAGTTCTGGCGGAAGAAATGGCTTAGCGGGCGGTATTTCTTGGACAGAACCGCCGAAGGCGTGTCATCGCCCATCGATGCCAGAACCTCTTTGCCGTCTTCGGCCATCGGCGCCAATATCTGCTCCAGCTCTTCGATGGAATAGCCCGCCGCGATCTGCCGCTTGCGAAGCTCAGAGCCTGAAAACAGAACCGTCTCGGGCGCGCCCTGCAACTCATCGTCCAGCTCTTTGATCTTGCCGACCCATTCACCGAACGGCTGACCGGCGGCCAGCTTGTTCTTCAACTCCACATCGCGGTAAAGCCGCCCCTGAGCCATGTCGACCGCGATCATCTGACCGGGGCCAAGCGCCCCCTTCTCGACAACCGTTGCCTCGTCGATCGGAACCATCCCCGCCTCGGACCCTGCGATCAGCATCCCATCGCCCGTCACCACATAACGCATCGGGCGCAGACCATTGCGGTCAAGACCCGCACAGACCCACTGGCCATCGGTCATGGCAAGCGCTGCGGGGCCATCCCATGGCTCCATCACGCTGTTGCAATAGGAATACATATCGCGCCAGCTTTCCGGCAGCTCGGTCGCCTGCTTGGACCAGCTTTCGGGCACCAGCATCGTCTTGGCCATCGGCGCCGAACGCCCGGCCCGAACCAGAACCTCAAAGACGGAATCAAGCGCCGCCGAATCCGAAGACCCGCCCGGAATGATCGGCTTGATATCCTCGGCCAGATCGCCGAACGCACTATGCGCCATGCGAATTTCATGGCTCTTCATCCAGTTGACGTTGCCCTTCAGCGTGTTGATCTCGCCGTTATGGGCCAGCATGC
Organism: Paracoccaceae bacterium; assembly: GCA_030148005.1. GTDB lineage: Bacteria > Pseudomonadota > Alphaproteobacteria > Rhodobacterales > Rhodobacteraceae > JASBSV01. Next base: position 22,525 of record JASBUI010000024.1, read on the forward strand.
GGAACGGCTGGGCCAGCCACCACTGCGGGAAGGTGTTGGTCGAATAGCGCTGGTGATAGATCGCAAAGGCGCTTTCAAACCGCTCGTCCAGAAGGTCGGGGTAAAACTCGGCCACGTCCTGCGCCAGCATCATGCCTTTATAGATGATCGACCGGCACGACAGGCTTGCGATATACAAAGACGCCACATGCGCCGCCGCGGCGGCCTTTTCGATGCGCCGGCGGATCACGTAAAGCTCGCGCTCGAACTCAACCTTGGACACGCCTTTTGAGTTGGAAATCAGGATCTGCTCGATCTCGGGGCGCGTTGCATTGGCCTTGTCCCCCAGAACACCGATGTTCACCGGCACATGGCGCCAGCCATAGATATAGTAACCCATCCGCAGAACTTCGGTTTCCACGATTGTCCGGCATGTTTCCTGCGCGCCGAAATCGGTGCGCGGCAGAAACACCTGACCCACAGCGATATATTCGTTCTTGCGCGGCTCATGCCCGGTGCGTCGCACCTGATCGTAAAAGAAATCAACCGGGATCTGCACGTGAATGCCCGCGCCGTCACCGGTCTTGCCATCAGCGTCCACCGCGCCGCGGTGCCAGACCGCCTTCAGCGCGTTGATGCCGTTCTCAACAACCTTGCGGCTGGGCTTGCCGTCGATCGACACAACCAGTCCCACACCGCAGGACGCATGCTCTTCCTCGGGGCGATACAGAGAGTTCTCTGCCATGAACGCGCGCTTGGCTTCTTCGCGGGCGGCCCAGTTGGAATCATACTCGGTCATTTTGTCTTCCTCTCCCTTGCGTGGTCCGCGTGTCGGACCGGGGCGCATTCTTGGTTCACTTCTCGTCCAGCAAGCCGAATTTCTCGACACAGTCCTGGCGCGTCATCAGTTTTCGGCCAGTTCCGGCATAGGCAAAGCTATGCGGCTTCTGGTCGATGAAAATCTCATGGGTCATCTCGAACCCATCGGCGTTGTCAAAAAGCCCGATCGGCAACTCGAAACTTCCCGAATAGGCGCTTTCCATCGTCACCCGGAAATAAAGCCCGGTGCCGCATTTGCTGCACCACGCCCTCTCGGCCCAGGCTGAACTTTGAAGCCGCGCGATGTTCTCTTCGCCGGTCCAGACGATCTTGCCCTCGGGGATCGTCACCCCAAGAAGCGCCGATCCCGTCCAGCGGCGGCACATCTCGCAATGACAGACGCCAAACTTGACCGGCACCTCGTCGGCGGTAAAGCCGACCGCGCCGCACATGCAGCGCCCCGTTTGTCCTGACAGCGTCTCTTCCGTCATTTGCTTAAGTCCTCGTTAATCGGGCAGGTCAGCTTTGGTGCCGTATCTTGCGCCGATGGCTCGTTTTTCGTCTTGGTTCGGGCCACTGTCTGGCGGGGCCGCGAAAATGTACTTCTTTGCGGTACAAAATGTACCTATCGCAAGGTTTTCGCCTATTCCGCCGCGATCTGCGCCGCGCCGGTTTCCAGTTTCTGGATCACCGCCTCGGCCGCCTCGCGCCCGTCCCGGATCGCCCAGACCACAAGGCTTGCGCCCCGCACGATATCGCCAACCGCATAGACCCCCGGAAGGGCGGTCTCATGGGTGCGGAAATCGGCCTTGATCGTACCCCAGCGCGTCACTTCCAATGCCGGAGTGTCCCAAAGCGTCTGCAGGTCCTCAGGTTCGAAACCCAGCGCCTTGATCACCAGATCGGCGCCTTCGACATAGTCCGATCCTTCAATGATTTCCGGGGCTTGGCGCCCGGTCGCGTCGGGCGATCCAAGGCGCATCTGCTGAACCATGACGCCTTCGACACTGTCGCCGGTGAACCCTTTGGGCGCCGAAAGCCAGACGAAGTCCACGCCTTCCTCTTCGGCGTTCTGCGTCTCGCGCTGGCTGCCCGGCATATTGGCCTTGTCGCGCCGGTAAAGGCACTTGACCGAAGTCGCCCCCTGCCGCACCGCCGTACGCACGCAATCCATCGCCGTATCGCCGCCGCCGATCACCACAACCCGCTTGCCTTTTGCGTCTAACTCACCGGAATCAAAGGCTTCTACCTTGTCGCCAAAGTTCTGACGGTTCGACGCGGTAAGATAGTCGATCGCCTTGACGATCCCCTTCGCACCAACACCCGGAGCCTGAAGCTCGCGCGATTTATAGACGCCCGTTGCGATGATCACCGCATCATGTTTGTCGCGAATTTCCTCAAAGCTGATGTCGTCGCCCACGTTGCAGTTCAGCTTGAAGGTGACGCCACCTTTTTCAAGCTGCTCGTTGCGGCGCATGACGATGTCTTTCTCCAGCTTGAAGCCGGGAATACCATAGGTCAAAAGCCCGCCCGCGCGGTCGTAGCGGTCATAGATCGTGACCTGAATACCCTTGCGGCGCAGCACGTCCGCCGCGGCAAGCCCGCCCGGACCCGCGCCGATTATGCCAACCGATTCAGTGCGTTCCGTCTTTGGCGCAATCTCGGCGACCCAGCCT
>JASBUI010000026.1 GCA_030148005.1 Paracoccaceae bacterium
GTTAAATGGCGTCACTTTGAAGCGCGATGTAGCGCGCGGGCATCCTATCACCGAGACAGACTTGGATGGATAAGCTCGCAAAAATTGTGCCACCGGTTGCCCGGTTGCGGCGTGCCTATTGGATCTGGCAGATCCTCATGCACCTTCTTGTTCCGGTTGCCATTCTCGTTTTACTTTTTCGGTCACATCGCGAGCCAATGTATCGACAGCACCTTTCGCATCGTTTCGGTCTAGGTCCTGTGGCACCTCCTGGCGCCATCTTTGTTTTTGCCGCGTCTTTGGGTGAAACTCTTGTGGTCGGACCGTTGATCGATGGGCTATTGAAGCGTGGGCACAATATCCTCCTCTGCCACGCCACACCAGCTGGACTGGCCGCGGGGCAGAGGCTATTTGGTGACAATCCCAAGGTGATTCAGCGCTACGTTCCGTTGGATCTGTGTTGGGCTGTACGCCTCATGCTTCGACGCGCTCGACCTGAGGTTGGTCTGGTCGTCGAAATTGAACTCTGGCCCGCGATGCTAATTGAGGCGGCGCGCCTGGATATTCCGATGATACAAGTAAACGGAAATCTTGTCGCGAAATCCGTCACTCGTGACCAAGCTTATTTTGGAGGGCTTCGGCTGGAACTGTTTAAGCTGTTTACATTAATCTTGACCCGCACATGGGAGTTCAAAAACCGTTATATCGAAATCGGCGTGGATCCCCGGCGCGTACATATTGTCGGAGATCTCAAATTCGATCAAGCACACAATGCACTCCAGATCGACGCGGCAACACGTCTTAGGAGATTCTGGTGCCCCGATGGCCCCGTATTGTTGATCGCGAGCTCAGTCGCTGCCGAAGAACCGGAATTGCTTGAAATGGCTGATCGGCTTTTGCGTAAAAACTCAAAAGCCAGGCTTGTCTGGGCCCCACGCAGCCCACAAAGGTTTGACGCGGTAGCCAAAGCACTACAGAAACTTGATTACGACGTTCAACGGCGGACAAAAGCGCTTTCTAAAACTCTGGAAAATGCGTCGATCAAACGTTCCGCGCGTATTTTGGTGGCAGATTCGATAGGAGAAATGGATTTCAATTATACCCTTGCCGATATTGTCTTCGTAGGCGGCAGCCTATGTGACCACGGTGGGCACAATATTATCGAACCGCTGTCTCATAAACGCCCTGTCCTAATGGGGCCGAGCACTTGGGGCATTCCTGCAAGCGCTGACGCGGCCAGAGAGGCAGGCGCATTTGAGAGCTTTCCAGACGCAGACACCCTTTCAGACCGGGTCTGCACACTGATGGGGGACACTGAGGCATTGGCGGAGATGAGCAGGCGCGCGGAGGGTTTTATAGCCAGCCATTCAGGCGCATCCGAAAGAAGCATTTCAAAAATTTTACCTTATTTACAAAATTGTAGGGGCAGAGACCGGTGAGTCCGATTGTAGAAAAAGCGGCCAGCTTGAAACTGGTCCCAATCCTCGAAGCGTCTTCCGGCGACCAGATGGCTGTACTGGCGATGCGCAACGAGCCGGACGTACGAAAAAATATGTATCGCGCCGCAGTGATCAGCGAGGCCGAACATCGGCGCTGGCTTGAAGGATTGAAAGAAAACAGCAGCACCCAAATTTATCTTGTTTACTCTGCCGGAGAATTCATCGGTAGCCTTGGATTCAGCCGCATTGACAACACGCATCGCCGTGCTGACTGGTCATTCTACCTTGGCAAGACGGCCCGCGGACGCGGTCTCGGAAAAGCCCTCGAGCTACGTGCTCTTGATCTCGCGTTTGGGCCGATGGGCCTATACAAACTAAATTGCGAAGTTATCTCAACAAACTCTGTCGTCTCAGCCCTACATCGTCACTTTGGTTTCGTGGTTGAAGGTTCGCGTAGGGCCCACGTATGGCGAGATGGCATTGCTTTGGATGCGGATTTTTTGGGCCTGACGGCCCCCGAATGGGAAAAGACACGTAGTGCAATCGTAGCGACGGAAAAATCATGACAGAAAAAACAAAGTACGACCTTATCATCGATGAGATTGAGGCCGTGCGCACCAGAAACAACCGAAACTGGATGGACATTCTTCGCCTCGCCTTTCGGCATTCGCCGGACGAAGCTGCGGCAATTCTGAAGGACATTTATAGAGAAGACAAAGCCGTAAGCGATCTTGCCGCCAAACTTACTGACGACGCCTAACATAAACTTACCTTATGAAGTTCCCTTTTTAATGAACCTTTTACAGTTCTTGTCATGTTCAACTTCTTTTCCCCAGAGGACGCCTTTTTCGGGCCGTTCCCGCACCTTTTGGGCGTGCAGCCAAGGGTAGAACAATCTTCGTGTTCCGCCTGCATTTCCGCGCAAACCAGTTCCGGAAACGCCAGCTTAAGGGGCAGAGCAAACACCTTTGAGCATGGTCCCGATCGCTTGGAAAGCCCGTGACCACCGTAGCCATTATGCAGCCGACCTTCTTACCCTGGCTTGGGTACTTCGCGCTGATCGAGCGGGCGGATCACTTTGTTTTTCTCGACGATGTTCAGTACTCCAAACAAAGCTGGCAAAGCCGGAACAGGATCGCCGGGCCGCAGGGCGTACAGACCTTGTCACTTTCGATTGCTAGGAAGCCTTCAAAGCCCTTGATTTCAGAGGTGCGGCTTGCCGATACCGGTTTTGAGCGCAAGCTTCTGGACAACCTGCAGGCCGCCTACAGACCCGCGCCATATGGCCAGATCGCTTTTGAACTCGTGGCCCGGGCCTTTGCCACGGCGGGCCGGGATCTGGCGCGTCTGAACATCGAAATGATAAGAAATTTCTGTGAGTTGACCCAGATCAAGGCAGAGTTTCACCTTTCGTCCGATATTGGCTGTGCAGATGCGGGACGCTCTGCCCGGCTGGCGGCAATTTCGCGATTTCTGGGATGTACCGAGTACTTGTCGCCAGTCGGTAGCCTGCACTACCTCAAAGAAGACAAGGCTTTTGAAAACTCTTCGACAAACCTGCGGTTTCTCAATTTCGTTCACCCGATCTATGATCAGGGAGGGCGCGAGTTTATCAGCCAGCTCGCCGCAATTGACGCGCTTGCGCATCTTGGGCCCCAAAACGTCCTGCCGCTTTTGCGCTCGGGGCTGCGGCCATCTATGACAATGTCAGAGCTTGAAAGGGAACTTGGATGAGCGGCTATGACGTATTGATTGTTGGCGCAGGCTTTGCGGGGATTTACGCGGCATGGCGGCAGGCGCGCGACGGGCGCAAGGTGGCCTTGGTCGAAGCGGCTGACTTTATCGGCGGCAACCTGAACTCTCGCCCCTGGAACGGTTTCTGGCTGGATAATGGAACGCATAACTTCGACATCCGAACGCCGCTTGGCGAAAAGTTCTTTCTTGATATCCTGCGCGACAAAGCCCTGATTTTCGAGGATCAGAAATGGGCGACGACAAGTGGCTCTACCTGGACCTACGGTTTTGAGTTTCCCGAGTTTGGCGTCGATCATCCGCAAAAGGCGCGACAGATCATGCAAGAGATGGTCGGTATCGCGGCCGCGCCTTCAAAGGATGACCCCGATGACTATGCAACCTGGTACCGGCAGAGCTATGGCGCGACGATGGCCGACAGCATCCTGCCGATGGTGCAAAAGTACACCGGAAGCCCCGTTGATGACATCTCTGTGGATGCGCGCGGGCTTTTGGGAATGTTCACCAGAACGCGCCTTGGCAGCGATGCCGAAATGATCGCGCTGAAAGAAGCAGACCAGTTCTGGGATGACCGCCTTTCGGTCACGCTTGCCTGCAACGATGCGCGCTTTTTGGGCAAGAACGTGAACAAGCGCTTTGCCTTTCCGGCCGAGAAAGGTCTCAAGGGTTTTTGCGAGGCGGCCGAGGACAGGCTTAAAGAACTTGGCGTCGATCTGTTTAAATCCGCGCCCGTCACCAAGATTGCGGACACAGGCACGGGCGTTGTTGTGCAGGCTGGCGATCATTCCATCGAGGCGCCCGTCCTTTTCTGGTCACTGCCAGAGATCGGGCTTTCAAAGATCCTTGGCATCGACATCGACCTTGCCAAATCGGCGATACCCGTGGGCACATCGTTCTTTGTCTTCGAGGTTGCCGAAGACAGCGTTCTGGGGCCGGATTATTTGCACGACTACACGCTGGAGCGTGTTCCGTTTCGCTATAACAAGGCCGGCATCTATGGCAATCAGACCAAGGCGGACGGCAAGACCTTTGTGACCTGCGAGGTTCCCGCCCACCCCGGCGCGCTGAAATCCGTTGCCACCCAAGAAACCAGCGACAAGGCATGGCAGGCGCTTTTGGATGTCGGCTATCTTAAACCCGGCACCCGCTATAGCAATCGCACCTTCTGGGGTCATCCGGTTGCATATACCCTTCCAAAAGTCGGCTGGCGCGTAGACTATGAGCGAATGCAGGATGAAATTCGCGCCCGCTCAGAGCGGATCGGCGGCATTGAGTTCGGGTATCGCGGAAGGCTGTCGTTCATGAACTTCTATCAGGACAAACTGCAGGAGCGTTTGCGTTGATCTCGGACAAACTGATCGATCACTATCGCGGCTTGCTGTCAGAGCACGGACCGACGGCCAAGGCCGTTCACTGGGCCGACAGCCAATCCCAGAATGCCCGGTTCTCCATTCTTGCAGAGATAGCCGACCCGCTGGGTTCGGTTCTCGATTTCGGCTGTGGGCTGGGCGATCTGCTTGCCCATTTGCGCCAGAACGGTTTCGGTGGGCGTTACTGCGGTGTCGATATCGTTCCGGAGTTTGTGGCCCATGTCGAAAACGCCTTTGATGGAGACGTCAAAGCGGTCCTTGATACCGGCGATCTGGAACTGCCAAGGGGCTATGACTTTGCCATGCTTTCTGGTGTTTTCAACAATCGGATGGATGACAATCGCGCGTTTATGGAAGACACCATTCGGCGAATGTGGAACGCCGCCGGGCGCGGCATCGCCTTTAACGCGATGTCCAGTTGGGTCGACTATCAGGACCCGGATCTTTGGTACGTGGACCCGCTAGAGGTTTTTGCCTTCTGCAAGGGCGAGTTGGGCGCAAATGTTGTTCTGCGGCACGACTATGTCCTGCGAGAGGGCGGATACCCGTTCGAGTTTGCCCTTTACGCCTACCGTGATCCTGTGCCTGCGGGCGGGGCCAGCAAGGGCTGATCGTGCGCTCAGGCGCCTTGTGAAGCCTTGAAAAGCGCTTCGGCGCGCGCCCAGTCTTCGGGTGTGTCGATATCCTGAACAAGATGGCGGGGCAGTTTCAGCGCCGCTGTTTTCTCGGCGTAAGGTCCGCGGTCGGATCGCCACGCCCCGGATGTGGCCCAATAGAACTGGCCCGCATCGTGCCAAACCTCTTCAAGGTCCTGCGACCGGGTCCTGTAAAGATCGCGATCCAGCATGGTCAATGTGCCATCTTCGGCCATGCGCAGCGCCCGTTGGATCGGATAGGAAAAGGTCGTGACAGGAACGACGTATTGCGCATTCTTTAGCGCTTTCAGCCCTGCACGAATGTCTTGTGGCCGTGCAAAGGGCGCCGTTGCGTAAAGGCAGCATAGAGCGCCCGGAAGGCTCTTTTCTGCCTCAAGCCAGTCCAGCGCGTGACAGATAACCTCGATCGTCGTGGCATGGTCCCCGGAAAGCTTTTCCGGCCGCACAAATGGAACCTCTGCGCCCAGTTTCTCGGCGATCTCTGCAATTTCACCGTCATCGGTCGAAACTATGATCCGCTCAAAACAATCAGCGGCCTGCGCCGCCTCGATCGACCATTGGATCATCGGCTTGCCGCAAAAATCGCGCAGGTTCTTTCGCGGTATCCGCTTGGATCCGCCACGTGCCGGGATCAGGCAGACGCTCATCCGGCTGGGCCCGAAGACTGGGCATCCAGGGCGCGCTTTAGGGCAAGGATAACCTCATCCTGATCTGCATCGCTGAGACCTGCGTAAAGCGGAATAGAGATTGCACGGCTGTAGTAGTCTTCTGCGACCGGGAAATCACCAGGCTTGAACCCAAGGCTTTCATAGTAGGGCTGACGATGCACGGGGATGTAGTGCACATTGACGCCAATCCCATTGGCGCGCAGGTCTTCAAAGACGCGGCGCCGCTGCGCGGCGTCTATTCGAATGACGTAAAGGTGGAAGGCCGAATAGGCATCATCCTGACGGCGGGGCAGATCAAGGGGCAGACCGGCCAGTTCCGCATCATAACGCTGCGCCAGCTCATTGCGGCGGGCCACATAGTCGCCAAGCCTGTCCAGTTGGCTGTTGCCCAGCGCGGCCTGCAGTTCCGTCAGGCGGTAGTTCAGCCCAAGATCCAGCTGTTGATAGTACCAAGGCCCTTCGCTGGGCCTCGTCATCAGCCCTTCATCCCGGGTCACGCCATGGCTGCGCAGCAGGGCCATCTTCGCCGCCAGATCAGCGCTTTGCGTGCAGGCGACACCACCTTCGGCGGTTGTGACGATCTTGACCGGATGAAAGGAGAACACTGCAATATCAGAATATTGGCAGGCCCCTACAGTTTTCTTGTCATAGCTTCCGCCGATGGCATGTGAGGCGTCTTCGATCACCTTCACACCATAGGCGTGGGCAAGCTCGCCAATCTTTTTCATGTCGGCCGACTGACCGCACATATGGACGGGTATGATCACCTTGGGCAGGCGACCGGCGGCCTTGGCGCTGCGAAGTTTGTCGGCAAGCGCGCCTGCGGACATGTTGAAAGTGCCTGCGTCGATGTCGACGAAATCGACATCCGCGCCGCAAAGCCGGGCAACGTTGGCTGACGCCACGAATGTGATCGGGGATGTCCAAAGCAGGTCACCCGGACCCAGTTCAAGTGCAAGACACGCAAGATGCAGCGCCGATGTGGCCGAGTTGACCGCAACCGCATGGCCCGCGCCCGTGGCCCGGCAAATCGCCGCTTCGAACTTTGGCACCGCCGGCCCTTGCGTCAGGTAGTCAGAGGTCAGCGTTTCGACAACTGCGTCGATGTCCTCTTGCGTGATATCCTGCCTGCCGTAAGGGATCATGGGTCTTTGTTTGCCGCCATTTCAAGGAACGTCTCTGGCGCCAGCCAGCTTGAATTGTTGCCCGAGTTGTATTCAAACCCTTCGCCCACCGGGGCTCCGCGCTCACCCTGACGGTTTAGCGTGAAATCAACCTCATGGGCGAACTGGATCGTCGGGGTGATGACATAGTGGTCTTCGAACTCCAGCGTCAGGTGGCTGTCGTCGGCGGGGCACATGATTTCGTGAAGCTTTTCACCGGGGCGAATGCCAATAACTTCCTGCGGAAGATCCGGGGCCATGGCCGTCGCAAGATCGACCATCCGCATGGATGGGATCTTGGGCACGAAAATCTCGCCGCCATGCATGCGCTCAAAGTTCTTCAGAACAAAGTCGACGCCCTGCTCCAGCGTGATCATAAAGCGGGTCATGTCGCGATGCGTGATCGGAAGCGCCTTGGCACCATCCGCAATCAGTTTTGAAAAGAACGGCACCACCGACCCGCGTGAGCCTACGACATTACCATAACGGACCACCGAAAAGCGTGTCGGGCGCGGGCCAACCATGTTGTTGGCGGCAACAAAAAGCTTATCCGAAGCAAGCTTGGTCGCTCCATAAAGGTTCACCGGGTTGGCGGCCTTGTCCGTCGACAGCGCAATGACCTTTTGAACACCATTGGCAATTGCCGCCTGAATCACGTTCTGGGCACCATGGATGTTCGTCTTGATGCATTCCATGGGGTTGTATTCAGCGGCAGGCACCTGTTTCAGCGCGGCGGCATGGATGATGAAATCAACGCCGTCAGTGGCCTGCTTCAGTCGCGCCTCGTCACGCACATCGCCCAGAAAATAACGCATCTGAGGGGCGTTATAGGTCTGCTCCATCTCAAACTGTTTCAACTCATCGCGCGAGAAGATGATGACCTTGTTGGGCTTGTAGCGAGCAAGGATCATTTCGACGTATTTCTTGCCGAACGACCCGGTTCCGCCCGTGATCAGCACGTTCTTTCCGTTGAACATTTTTATTCCTGCTGCCTAATAGCCCCTGAAACATCCGGCTTAGGCTTAATCAAAGGCCCGCCGGGATACCATGGGTAATATCTCTGCCAAGGGGGCCAAGGCAATGACACTGCTGTTTTCCGCCGAAGAACTAGCCGAGGCATCTGCGTTGGTGCACCGCGATATGGCGCCCACGCCGCAATACGCCTGGCCACAGCTTTCGGCGCGCCTTGGCTGTGAGACTTGGGTCAAACATGAAAACCACGGGCCGACCGGCGCCTTCAAGGTGCGCGGCGGGATCACCTATATTGACTGGCTCTTGCGCCAGAACCCCGGGGTGCGCGGCATCTGCACCGCAACGCGCGGCAACCACGGACAGTCGCAGGCGCGCGCGGCCACGGCGCGGGGGCTTTCATGCAAGGTCTATGTGCCTATCGGTAACTCGGTGGAAAAGAACGCGGCCATGCGGGCGTTCGGGGCAGAAGTGATTGAATTTGGAGAAGATTTTGACACCGCGCGGGTAGAGGCAATTCGCGTCGCCAAAGAAGAGGGCCTGCCGGTCGTGCCGCCCTATCACCGCGAACTGGTGCGGGGCGTTGCCACCTACGGATGGGAGCTTTTCAACAAGGTGCGCGATCTTGATACCGTCTATGTGCCCATCGGCTGCGGCTCTGGCATCTGCGGGACGATCGCCGCGCGCGATGCCTTGGGGCTGCGCACACGCATCGTCGGCGTTGTGTCAGAGGCCGCCCAGACCGCGCGCCTGTCGGTTGAGGCAGGTACATTGATCGAAACGAACTCGGCCAATACCTTTGCCGATGGCATGGCCGTTCGGGTCCCGGTGGCGGAAGCGCTTGAAGTTTACGGGCGCGGGGCTGAACGGATTGTCACGGTCAGCGACGATGAAATCGCCCAAGCGATCCGCATCTACTACCGCGATATCCACAATCTGGCAGAGGGCGCAGGCGCGGCGGCGCTGGCGGCTTTGATACAGGAAAAGGACCGGATGCGCGGCAAGAAAGTTGGCGTCATTCTTTGTGGCGGCAACATCGACACCGATTGGTTCCTGACCGTTCTTGGCGGGGGCGTCCCAAAGGTCTGAAAACGGCCCCGAATCAGGGCATCTGGAAACTTCCAATACAATTTGTTAGTGTGTTTCCAACAATCTAGTGAAACTATTAAGACAGCGGTGGCAAGAGCAGGCCCATGACGTTGCAGAAAAAGACGCAGCTTCCCATCTCTACCGGAGGCGGACATAAATCCGATGTCCGCACGCAGTTTGCTGCGCTTTGCTACAAGGTGGTTGACGGCAAAACCCGGATCCTATTGATCACCAGCCGCCGGTCGGGGCGGTGGATCGTTCCCAAGGGTTGGCCGGTCGATCAGATGCGCCCGGCGGCGGCGGCCATGATGGAAGCCTATGAAGAGGCGGGCGTTGACGGCAAGGTCGTCGATTTCTGCCTCGGCCTCTATTCCTATCAAAAGACGATCGAGGATAGCGAAGGTCTTCCTTGTGTGGCGGCGGTCTTTCCGGTCAAGGTCAAGTCGCTGCTCAAGAAATACCCTGAACGAAAAGAGCGTAAACGGCGCTGGTTCTCGGTATCCAAGGCCGCGACCAAAGTCGTCGAACCCGAACTTGCCCGGATCATAAAAACCTTTGACCCGGCATTGCTGCCCTACTAGGAACCCTTGATTCTCAGGGCGTTGAGGTTAGTTAAGTGACATGATCCGTTACGCGTTGAAATGTGGCCAAAGCCATAGCTTTGAAAGCTGGTTTCAGTCCGCCTCGGCCTTTGACACACTCAAGGCGGCGGGCCATGTGGCTTGTCCAACCTGCGGGGCCAAGGACGTTGTAAAGGCGATCATGGCGCCGCAGATATCGAAGTCGACGGCTGCGGGGGAAGCAGAGCGCGCCTCTGGCGGCGCCGAGGTTCCCATGGCATCGGAACCCACGGTCGATCGCGGCGCGGCTGAAGGTCTGGCAAAGATGCGCGAGCATGTCGAAAAGAACTCGGACTACGTTGGCGCCAATTTCGCCCGCGAAGCGCGCGCCATTCATGATGGGGCATCGCCCGAGCGCTCGATCTATGGTCAGGCCAAGCCCGAAGAGGCCAAGGCCCTGATCGAAGACGGCATCCCGGTTGTCCCCCTGCCCTTCGTCCCCAGCGGAAAACTGAACTAGCCCGCAGCGCGCGCCGCTGCCGCCACATTCGCGAAAATCTGCGCTTTTCTTGGGGGCTTGGCGATCATCGGCCTTGCCCTTCCCGGCCCCGCCGCCTAAGACACAGGCGGTTTTTGACGGGGTCCAACCATGCCCAGACTGGTTATGAAATTTGGCGGCACTTCAGTTGCCACGCTTGACCGCATTCGCCGTGCGGCCAAACGCGTGGGTGTGGAAGTTGCCAAGGGCTATGAGGTTATCGTCATCGTCTCGGCCATGTCCGGAAAAACCAATGAGCTTGTTGGCTGGGTTCAGGAAACCTCTCCGCTGTTTGATGCACGCGAATATGATGCGGTTGTGTCATCGGGCGAGAACGTGACCGCGGGCCTTATGGCTTTGACCCTTCAGGAAATGGACGTGCCTGCGCGAAGCTGGCAGGGCTGGCAGGTGCCACTGAAAACCACCTCGGCCCACGGCGCGGCGCGCATCGAAGAGATCCCGACCCAGAACCTTGACGCGAAATTTGCGCAAGGCATGAAGGTTGCCGTGATCGCGGGCTTTCAGGGCATCAGCCCCGAGGGGCGGATCACCACACTGGGGCGCGGCGGGTCTGACACCAGCGCCGTTGCCTTTGCCGCAGCATTCGGAGCGGACCGCTGCGATATCTACACCGATGTTGACGGTGTCTATACGACCGACCCGCGGATCACCTCGAAGGCGCGCAAGCTGGCCAAGATCAGCTATGAAGAGATGCTTGAGCTTGCTTCGCTGGGCGCCAAGGTTCTTCAAACCCGCTCGGTCGAACTGGCGATGCGCTATAAAGTCAAACTGAGGGTTCTGTCGAGTTTCGAAGAACCGTCGGATGAAGCGGGCACTTTGGTCTGCGATGAGGAAGAGATCATGGAAAAGAATGTTGTCGCCGGCGTGGCCTACAGCCGCGATGAAGCAAAGATGACGCTGGTTTCAGTGGCTGACCGACCCGGTATCGCCGCCGCAATCTTTGGCCCGCTGGCCGAGGCTGGCGTCAATGTCGACATGATCGTCCAGAACATCAGTGAAGATGGCCGCACGGACATGACCTTTTCCTGCCCGACCGATCAGGTGGCCCGCGCCGAAAAGTCGATCACCGAAGCCAAGGACAAGGGTGAGATCAACTTTCACGACCTTGTTGCCGACACCGATGTCGCAAAGGTCAGCGTTGTCGGGATCGGCATGCGCAGCCACACAGGCGTGGCCGCCCAGATGTTTCAGGTCCTTCGCGATGAAGGAATAAACATCAAGGTCATTACGACCTCTGAAATCAAGATCTCGGTGCTGATCGACCGGAAATATATGGAACTGGCGGTTCAGGCACTGCATGATACCTTTGGGTTGGAACGGTCGGCATAAGGTCGCATCGCAAACCCAGTGTCGATAGCGGGTCTGCCTATGCGGGTCCGCGCTGAGGGGCAGAATGCCGGAAAACCGCGAAAGTGAAAGTCGCAAGCTGCTTGGCCGCCTGCGCGATGCGCTTGCCGAGGATAGCGCGGGCCAGACACGTCTGGACAAGATCACGCATCTCATCGCGAATTCCATGCAGACCGAGGTATGCTCGATCTATCTGTTCCGGGACGTTGAAACGCTTGAACTATGTGCAACCGAGGGTCTGAACCCCGAGGCGGTTCATAAAACCCGGATGCGGCTGGGCGAGGGCCTTGTGGGCCGCGTTGCCAAGCAAAGCCGCGTGATCAACTCTGCCGACGCCCCCAAAGAGCACGGCTTTCGCTTCATGCCAGAGACGGGCGAAGAGATTTACTCTTCGTTCCTTGGTGTGCCGATCCAGCGTCTGGGCGAAAAGCTGGGTGTGCTGGTCGTTCAATCCAAAACCTCGCGCACCTACTCCGAAGACGAGGTTTACGCGCTAGAAGTCGTCGCGATGGTTCTGGCCGAGATGACGGAGCTTGGCGCTTTTGTCGGCGAAGGGGCCGCCCTTGCGGCGCCGCACCAGCAACCGGCGATGTTCAAGGGCCTTGTCGGTCAGGAAGGTACCGCCGAAGGGCACGTCTGGCTGCATGAGCCGCGCGTTGTCGTCACCAACCCGATCGCGGACGATCCCGAATCGGAACTTGCCCGCCTTGTCGAAGCGGTCGATCAGCTTCGGGTTTCGGTGGACGAGCTACTGTCATCGGCCAAGACCAAGGACAAAGAACAGTTCGAGGTGCTTCAGGCCTACCGGATGTTCGCCAATTCCCGCGGCTGGATGCGCCGCATGGAAGAAGACATCGCGCGCGGCCTTTCGGCCGAGGCGGCCGTTGAAAAAGAGCAATCGACTGCCCGCGCAAGGCTAGAGACGGTTCCCGACGCCTACCTTCGCGAGCGCTTGCAGGACCTTGACGATTTGTCCAACCGGCTTTTGCGCATTCTGACCGGACAGGGCACGTCGACGGGCGCCGAAATGCCGCCCGATCCGATCCTGATTGCGCGCAACATCGGTCCGGGCGAACTTCTGGATTATGGCCGAAGCCTGCGCGGGATCGTTCTTGAAGAAGGCTCTGTCGGAAGCCACGCCGCCATCGTGGCGCGCGCGCTGGCGATCCCGCTTGTCATTCAGACCCGTTCCATCACCAACGCGGCGCTGAACGGTGATGCCATTCTGGTGGATGGCGAGCAGGGGATCGTGCACCTGCGGCCAGAGGAATCCATCGTTTCGGCCTTCCGCGACAAGATCATCATGCAGACCGAAGCGCAGCAGCGCTATGCCGGCGTTCGCGACTTGCCTGCGCAAACAACCGATGGTCAGGTCATTTCGCTTTACATGAACGCGGGCCTGATGGCTGACCTGCCGTCTTTGGCAGGTTCGGGCGCCGAGGGTGTGGGCCTGTTCCGGACAGAGCTTCAGTTTCTGGCGCGCAATCAGGTACCGGCACGCGACGATCTAGCGGCGCTTTATTCGCGCGTTATGGATGCAGCGGCGGGCAAGCGGGTCATCTTTCGAACGCTCGACATCGGCTCGGACAAGGTGCTGCCGTTCATGCGCCGCGTGGATGAACCCAACCCTGCCATGGGCTGGCGCGCCATTCGCGTTGGGCTGGACCGCAAGGGTATCATGCGTATGCAGTTGCAGGCGCTGATCCGCTCGGCAAAGGGTAGACCGCTTAGCGTGATGTTCCCGTTCATCGCCCAGTTCGAAGAGTTCAAGGCCGCGCGCCAACACCTTCTGGATGAGTTGGAGCGTGAAAAGCGCCTTGGGCATGTCGTGCCCGAAAAGGTTGAGATTGGCGCGATGCTAGAGACGCCTTCGCTGGCCTTCGCGCCGCGGCACTTCTTTGAGATGACGGATTTCATTTCAATCGGTGGCAACGATCTGAAACAGTTCTTCTTTGCGGCCGATCGTGAAAATGAAAGGGTGCGCAGACGCTATGACACGCTGAACGTGTCGTTCCTGAACCTCATCGGCCAGATCGTCCGCCGCTGCGAAGAAACCGGGACCCCCCTGTCGTTTTGCGGCGAAGATGCGGGCCGCCCGATCGAGGCGCTTTGCTTCTCAGCCATGGGGCTTCGGTCGCTTTCAATGCGGCCAGCATCGATCGGCCCTGTAAAGCTGTTGCTGCGACGCTCGAACCTCGAAGAGGTGCGCAAGGTTATCCAAGGCGCGGAAGCGGCCGGAGAGCAATCGGTGCGCCCTGCCCTCATGGACTGGCTGGCGCAACAGAACTGATGCGCTAGGTCGCGCTAATCCACGGGCTAACCTGCCCCTGAACACCGCACCATGCGTCATCCTTCAGCGCAACGCCCAGAACCCGCTCGGGGTTGGTGGGGGGCGGCATGATCACACCGTCCAGCCGTTTGAACCCAAAGCGTTCGTAGTAGGGCGCATCGCCCACAAGCATCGCACGCTCCCATCCCTGAACGCGGGCGCGTTCAAGGCTCTCGCGGATCATGTACCCGCCAAGGCCTTCGCCCTGATGTGTGGGGTGAACCGCAATCGGCCCGACAAGAAGGGCGGCAAGCGACTGAATGCGAACCGGCCAGACACGCAAGGCACCGGCAAGGCTGCCAAGCTCATCTCGCGCGACAAGCGACAGGTCGGGCAAGGGCCCGGTCCCTTCGCGCAGACGGTAGGATGACAAAGCCTCGCGGCCAGGCGCAAAGGCGAGGTCGAAAAGCGCTTCGACTTCCCACCAATCCTCTGGCGTTTCATTTGCCAGGCCCAACATTCGCGCGCCTTTCCCGTTTTGACTGGCGCTGCCACTATCACGCAGTTACCCCTTGGGCAAACAAGACGAAGGATGCAACATGTTCTACCGCCCCAAAGAAGGCCACGGCCTGCCGCACAATCCCTTCAACGCCATCGTGACGCCCCGTCCGATAGGTTGGATATCAACGCGCGGCGCTGATGGTTCGGAAAACCTCGCGCCCTATTCTTTCTTCAATGCGGTGGCCTATGTCCCGCCTCAGGTCATGTTCGCCTCTACCGGGCACAAGGCCGACCGGGACGGCACAAAGGACAGCGTTGCAAACATCCGCGAGACCGGCGTCTTTTGCGTCAACATTGTCGAATACAGCGCGCGCGAGGCCATGAACGTAACCTCGGGCACCTATGACAAGGACGTTGATGAGTTTGATCTGGCCGGGCTTGAGCGTGAAGAGTGCCAAACGATTGCCTGTTCGCGCGTGGTCGGCACGCCTGCGGCGCTGGAATGCGAACTTGTTGATTTTGTCACGCCTCGGGGCGACAACAACATCATTGTTCTGGGCGAGGTGATCGGCGTTCACTTGCGCGACGATTGCATGAACAACGGTCAGCTTGACCTCACCCGCTATCACCCGCTGGCACGGCTTGGCTATCGCGACTACACGCGCGTGACCGAAGTCTTCAGCCTCAACCGCCCCGGCGAGACGTAAAGGGGCGGGCTAGTGGCCCGCGCCCAGAACACCGGTGCGCACCGAATAGTCGACGGCGATTTCATAATCGGGGTCATCGTCACTATCGACAACAAGCTGGCCCGACTTGCTTAGAAGCTGGTGACAGTCGCGGCTGAGATGGCGCAGCTGAACCGCCTTTTCCGCCGCCTGATACTTGGCTGCAACCGCTTCGATCGCGGTCAGTGCGGACTGGTCCACAACGCGGCTGTCGGCAAAGTCGATGATGATCGTCGACGGGTCTTGGGCGGGATCGAAAAGCTCAAGAAATCCGGCGGCAGAGCCAAAGAACAAAGGCCCCTGCACCTGATAGACCTTGGCCCCTTCAGGCGTGGTGTAGGTCTTGGCGTAGATGCGCTTGGCGTTGTTCCATGCGTAAGCCAGCGCCGAGACGATGACGCCGACAACCACGGCGGTCGCAAGATCGGTCATGACCGTCACGACGGTCACCAGAACGATGACAAAAGCGTCCGTCAGCGGGACCTTGCGCAGGATGATCAGCGAGTTCCACGCAAAGGTTCCGATCACCACCATGAACATCACACCAACCAGCGCGGCCAGCGGGATCTGTTCGATTGCCGGGCTGGCAACGACGATGAAGAAGAGCAGGAAAAGCGCCGCCGCGATCCCCGCCAGACGGGTGCGACCACCCGATTTGACGTTGATCATCGACTGGCCGATCATTGCACACCCGCCCATGCCGCCAAAGACGCCGGTCACGGTATTGGCCACGCCCTGAGCCACGCATTCCTGACTGGCGCCGCCCTTGCGACCGGTGATTTCGCCTACAAGGTTCAGCGTCAGAAGGCTTTCGATCAGGCCGATGGCGGCCAGGATCAGCGAATAGGGCAGGATGATCTGAAGCGTTTCAAGCGTGAAAGGCACAACGGGGATGTGAAAGCTGGGCAGCCCGCCCTCGATCGAGGCAAGATCGCCAACGCGCGGCACATCGATGCCAAAGCCGATCACGATGGCCGCAACGATACCGATCCCGGCAAGGGGCGCGGGGAATGCCGCCGTGATCTTGGGCGTTAGCCAGATGATCGCCATCGTCAAAGCGACAAGGCCCAGCATCATCGCAAGGGGCATACCGCTTAGCCACTGACCGCCGCCGATACCGTGGCCAGCCGCCTCGCCGCTTCCGGGAACCTGAAACTGGCTGAGCTGGGCCAGAAAGATCACGATAGCCAGACCGTTCACAAAGCCCAGCATCACAGGATGCGGCACAAGGCGAATGAACTTACCCCATCGCAGCAACCCTGCAGCGATCTGGATGATCCCCATCAGAACAACGGCGGCAAAAAGGTACTCGACCCCATGGGCGGCCACCAAGGCCACCATGACCACGGCCAAAGCGCCGGTCGCACCAGAGATCATACCGGGGCGACCGCCGATAAGCGCGGTGATCAGACCCACGATAAAGGCCGCGTAAAGGCCGACAAGCGGGTGAACACCCGCCACGAAAGCAAAGGCAACCGCTTCGGGTACCAGCGCCAGCGCCACTGTCAGACCGGACAGAAGTTCGGTCTTGATGCGACCTGGTGTCATGGAAACATCATTAAATGAAGACTGGTTGGCGAGGGCCGCCATCAAGACGCGCGTCATGGAATACTTTCAATGTGGGATTGTTCAACTTTGCGGCGGTGATAACAGAAAACGCGCCCGATGCACGGGTTTGTTGCGAAATTCAGCGTGCGACCGATCGAACCACCCTTTACGGGAATTGAGCATTTAACTTGAGCGCAAGCTCGGCCAAGATGCGGGCAAGACACATGAAGGAAATGCAATGGCAGAGACGGTGATCGGTGTAATCGGCGGAAGCGGTGTCTATGACATCGAGGGGCTGCAGGACGCCAAGTGGCAGCCCGTATCGGGGCCATGGGGCCCGACTTCGGATGAGATACTGACCGGGCGGCTGAACGGCGTGCGCATGGCCTTTCTGCCCCGCCATGGTCGCGGCCATGTCCATTCGCCGACGTCCGTGCCCTACCGTGCGAATATCGATGCGCTTAAAAGGCTTGGCGTGACGGATGTCATCTCGGTCTCTGCCTGCGGGTCCTTCCGCGAGGAAATGGCGCCGGGCGATTTCGTAATCGTCGATCAGTTCATCGACAGAACGATTGCGCGCGAAAAGTCGTTCTTTGGCACCGGGTGCGTGGCCCATGTCAGCGTCGCGCATCCCACCTGCCCGCGCCTCTCGGATGCCTGCGAGACGGCGGCAAAGGACGCAGACATCCGGGTTCATCGGGGCGGCACCTATCTTGCGATGGAGGGTCCGCAGTTCAGCACGCTGGCAGAATCGCGGATGTACCGCGAGGTCTGGGGCGCGGATGTGATCGGAATGACCAATATGCCCGAGGCCAAATTGGCCCGCGAGGCAGAGCTTTGTTATACCTCGGTGGCGATGATCACCGACTATGACAGCTGGCATCCCGAACATGGCGAGGTTGATGTGACCGACATCATTTGCACGCTCATGGGCAACGCTGACAAGGCGCGAGAGCTGGTCAAGCGGCTGCCGTCGTTGTTGGGCCAAGACCGCGCGCCCTGCCCGCATGGCTGTGACCGCGCGCTTGAATACGCCATCCTTACCCAGCCCCCGGCACGTGATCCGGCGCTTGTCGCCAAACTTGATGCGGTTGCTGGCAGGGTCCTGAACCCGCAGTGAGGCCCGCAAGGGCTTCTTATGGGCGGCGCTGCTGGCAATCCGGCCCGCGCCGATGTTATTGACGCCGGGAAACCGCTTCGGAACCAAGGCGATAAAGGCGCAGAAAGACCAAGATGAAAACTGTCAAAGACTACATCCGCACGATCGTGGATTTCCCTCATGAAGGGATCATGTTCCGCGATGTGACCACGCTTTTTGCGGACCCGCGCGGATTTCGAATGGCGGTGGACCAGATGTTGCACCCATTCGCGGGCCAGCGGATCGACAAGGTTGTCGGACTGGAAGCGCGCGGTTTCATTCTTGGGGGCGCTATCGCGCACCAGCTTGGGACCGGCTTTGTCCCGGTGCGCAAGAAGGGCAAGCTTCCCGGCCGGACGATCAGCGCGGAATACACGCTGGAATACGGCGAGGCGATTGTCGAGATCCACGAAGATGCGATCGCGGCGGGTGAGACGATCCTGATTGTCGACGATTTGCTGGCCACGGGCGGCACGGCGGCGGCGGGGATTGATCTGGTAGAGCGGCTGGGCGGCAAGATCATCGGCTGCGCCTTCATCATCGATCTGCCGGAACTGGGCGGCCGCAAAAAACTGGAAAAGCTGGGCATGGATGTTCATGCCCTTTGCGCGTTCGAAGGCGCCTGAGACGCCTACCCGCTGACCAAGCGTAAACGTTTTGGTAACAAAATCGCCGTAAACCGAACAAGCCTGTCGGGAGCAGGCGCTGTTTATACATGTGAACTCGAAGGGGCGCTCCATCTGATCTGATGGGGCGTTTCCTTTTTTAGGGCCCTTTCAGAACCGCGCCGGGGTTCATGATGCCGTTTGGATCCAAGGCCGCCTTGATCGCCCGCATCGCGCCCAGCTTTGCGGGCGCGCCATAGTGGGCAAGCGTGTCCACCTTGATCCGCCCGATCCCATGCTCGGCGCTGAACGAGCCCTCAAGTTCATGCACAAGGTCGTAGATTACCTGCCCTATCCGGCTTTTCAGATGTGCATAATCCTCACGCGGGCGCCCATGCGGCGGGAAGACGTTGAAATGCAAATTGCCGTCGCCAACATGGCCAAAAGCGTTGATCCGAACCTCGCCCAGTTTGGAAATGGCGGCGCTTCCGCGTTCGATCATTTCGCTGATGCGGCTGATTGGAACCGAAATATCCGTCGACAGGATGGCACCGACACGGCGGTTGGCCTCTGGGATCTGCTCGCGCACGGCCCAAAGCTCTGCGCGCTGCGCCTCTGAGGATGCGATGACCCCGTCCGACACAAGGCCGCGCTCCATACCTTCTTCGAAAAGCATTTCAAGCGCCTTGCCCGGGTTCTGATCGGCGCTGACGCCCAGATCGATCAGAACCGACCATGGCGGATCACCGGCAAGCGGCCTGCGCACGTCTGGCAGCGTGCTGCGCAAGAACTCATACCCCATGCCGCTGATCAGCTCGAAGGCGGAAATGCCATCGCCAATTAGGTCCCGCGCCAACGCCAAAAGCGTCACCGCCGCGTCTGGCCCCGAAACGGTCATCATCGCCGTTGCCTCATGCCGGGGGCGTGCAAAAAGCTTGAGCGATGCCGCAGTGATGATCCCAAGCGTCCCCTCGGCCCCGATCAGCAGATGGCGCAGGTCATAGCCGGTGTTGTCCTTACGCAAGCGCGACAGCCCGTTCCAGACCTCTCCGCTTGGCAGAACGGCCTCAAGGCCCAGACACAGCTCGCGCGCATTGCCATAGCGCAGGACATTCAGGCCACCGGCGTTCGTCGACAGGTTGCCGCCAATGCTGCACGTTCCCTGCGAGGCAAGGGAAAGCGGGAAAAGGCGCCCGGCCTCTTCTGCCGCTGCCTGCACATTCTCAAGGATTGCCCCTGCCTCGGCGACGATGGCGTTTTCTTGCGGATAGACGGCGCGAACCGCGTTCATCCGTTCCAGCGACAGGACCAAGGGCGCGGGCCCATCTGGCGCCACCTGACCACCGACAAGGCCGGTCCCGCCGCCGAAGGGCACAAGCCCTACGCGGGCCTGGTTGCAAACGGTGACGATGCGGGACACTTCGGAAACGTTGCGCGGGGCGGCAACGGCGCCAGCTTGCCCCACCAGATTGCCACGCGGCTCTTGCAGGTAGTGATCCGACACAGGCCGGAACAGCTCACCGCCCATCTCATCGCGCAAAGTGGCTATGAATGCCTTGTCGGCCGAGTTCAGCATGGCCCCGCCTGCCCCTTGAAGTTTTGCCTCTCGCTCATCGCCCGGCAAGCGGGGCTTGGCAAGTCACTCGCGATCTTCACGCAAGAAACGCGGCTGGATCACCACAATTGTCGGGGTGCTGGGGAGGCTGCGCAAGGACACTTCGATAAAGGGATCTTCTGCGCGCTGGATGTCAAAGTCCTGAGCCATCTCGATCAGGAATGCATCAAGGTTAAGGCCTCCGAACCAGTGCATCGGGATCACGATGCTTGCCCGAATGCGTTTGAGCACACGGATCATCGCCGGGCGGTCCAGCGTCAGCCCGCCATCGACGGGCGCCATGACGACGTCCATCCGCCCAAGCGCGGCGTATTGCGCGGCATCGGGTTCATGGTGCAAGTGGCCAAGATGACCAATGCAAAGGCCGCCGACCTCGAAGACAAAGATCGAGTTGCCGTTCTTCAAAACGCCATCGTCGAACTGGCTTCGGATGTCGGTGCTGACATTGCGCACCAGCATCTCTTTGAGATCAAGGTTGTGCTCGATCCCTTCCTCGCCGGGGCCCCATCCGGGCAGGACATAAGGAATGCGCGGATCGGGTGATGATGTCCAATGGGACTCGTGCGCGCGGTTCATCGTGACCACGGTCGGCACATGATCGGTGATCCCCAGAAACCCGGTATAGTCCGTGGCCGCGCTAAGTCCCCCCGGTGTTTCGATCAGAAAAGTCGCGTGGGCGATATAGTTCAGGCGGACGGTGAATTCGTCCAGCGGGTCGCCAAAGGCGGCTTTGTGCAGATACTCAACGCCGGGCGTTGCATCGGCCAAAGCGATGCAGTGACTGGGCCGCCGATCCTGCGCCAAGGCGGCCGTGGAAAGGACACAAAGAACAAAAGACAGAATGAAACGATACATGCAAAGAATCTCCTGATCGCCATCCTAGCATGATTTTTGTCCGCGCCATGCGCCTCGGTGCCGCTGGGTTAGCTTTCATCGCAATCAGGTGCGTTCCCTCCCCCCATGGGGAGGGCCAGGGAGGGGGCAAGGTTCGCCAATGCGCCCCTCTTGAGGGGCGCGCAACCGGATCAGCCAGCGTCGGTCTTGCCGCGCCGGTCACCCCTTAGGTTTGCGTAAAGGACATGGTTGCGCCAGCGGCCATTGATCTGAAGATAGCTTTGCGCAACGCCTTCGTATTTGAACCCGCAGGCCTCAAGCACACCGCGCGAGGCCTGGTTTTCCGGAAGACAGGCCGCTTCGATCCGGCTTAGGTCCATCATCTTGAAAGCATAGTGTACCGAGGCTTCGATCGCCTCGCGCATGAAACCCTGACGCGCATGGGTTTCGCCGATCCAATAACCAAGCGTGGCGGCCTGGCTTGGTCCGCGGCGAATGTTGTCGAGCGTAATCGCCCCAAGCAAAACCGAATCCGAACGCCGTATCAGAAACAGCGGGACGGCCGATCCGTTGCTGACCGACCGGTTCGACCAGTAAACGCGATTGGTGAAGGACCGGCGGGACAGATGGTCATGCGCCCATGCAGGCTCCCACGGGGTCAGGAACTGAACACTGTCGCGGCGCAGGGCGCTCCAGGCGCGAAAGTCGGAATGCTGTGGCGGGCGCAGCGTCATCCGTTCGGTTTCGATGCGTATCCTGCGGCGCGCCGGCAGCATCAAGCGGCCAACCTGTTCTTAAGATCCTCCAGCGTCGGCGCCTTGGTGACGGGACCATAAAGGGCCATCGCAGGCGTCGTGGCGCTGGCCGTCATTCGGGCCAGATCACGCACATTCGCGGTTGTTACATCCTCGATACGCGCGACGGTTTCCTCAAGGCTTGGGACGCGGTCCCAGATCGCGGTCATCCGCGCCAGCCTTTCGGCACGCGAGGACGGGCTTTCAAGACCTATCAACAGGCCTGCCTTCATCTGCGCGCGGGCGCGTTCGACCTCGGCGTCGCTCATATCGTCGGCGGCGCGTTTGATCTCATCGATTGTCAGACCGGCCAGCGCGTCGATCTGCTCGCCCGAGGTGCCGGCATAGACCGTCATCATGCCCGTTTCGGCATAAGCCCCCGTCTGGGCAAAGATCGTATAGCAAAGGCCCCGCTTTTCGCGGATTTCCTGAAACAGGCGCGATGACATGCCCCCGCCGAGGGCGGTTGAGAATATCTGCGAGGTATAGATGTCGTGATGCATGTATCCCGGCCCTTCAAAGGCCAGCGCGAAATGCACCTGTTCCAGCGCCTTGTTCTTGCGCCGCTCGCCACCCGAAAAGACCGCTTGGTCAGCGACAACCGACGGCACAGGCTTGAGATGGCCAAAAAGACGCTCTGCGGCTTCGACAAGGCGATCATGATCAACCGCGCCTGCCGCGGCGAGGATCATCTCGCCCGGGCCATAGCGTTCCCCCACGAACCGCACCAGATCGTCGCGTGAAAAGCTGCTGACGCGTTCACTTGGACCCAGGATCGTGCGCCCAAGCGGCTGACCAGGATAGGCCACCTCTTGCAGCCAGTCAAAGATCACGTCGTCGGGCGTATCCAAGGCCTGACCGATTTCCTGCAGGATCACGCCGCGCTCGACCTCTATCTCGCCGGGGTCGAAAACCGGGTTCAACAGGATGTCGGATATCACATCCAGCGCAAGATCGGTGTCGTCTTCCAGAACGCGCGCGTAATAGGCCGTCATCTCACGGCTGGTATAGGCGTTGATGTAACCGCCCACATCCTCGATCGCCTCGGCGATCTGAAGCGCACTGCGCGTTGCCGTGCCTTTAAAGGCCATGTGTTCCAGAAAATGGGCGATGCCGTTCTGCTCAGTGCGTTCATGGCGCCCGCCCGCCTTGACCCAGATGCCAAGAGAGGCTGATTTCAAGCCATCCATCCGCTCGGTAACGATACGAAATCCGTTCGCCAGTTTGTGTTCTCTGACCGTCACGCCTTGCGCCGCTCCCGTATTAGCGTTTCCAGGGATGCCAGATCATTTTCGACCCGGGTTATCCGTTCTGGCCGCTCATACAAGTCCGCCAGCCAAAGGGGAAGAGGTGGGCGCGTCCCGGTTGCCTCTTCGACCGCATCGGGGAACTTGGCGGGGTGGGCCGTGGCCAGAGTGATCATCGGGCTTTTGCCCAGATTCTCGTTGGCAACTTTGACACCGACGGCGCTGTGCGGGCACAAAATCTCTCCGCTGCGCTTTTGCATGTCCTTCATGACGGCCTTTGTTTCGTCCTCGGAAGCGCGGCCCGAAACAAAGATATCTGAAAGGCGCGCCAATGCGCCCTGGCTAAGCTTGAAGCCGCCGCCTTTCAATTCGTCCATCAACTGGCTGATCGCGGCCCCGTCCCGGTCGTAGACGTCGAAAAGCACACGCTCAAAGTTCGATGACACCTGAATGTCCATGGAGGGGCTGATCGATGGCGTGACACCATCGGGGATGTAGGCGCCGGTCGTCAGGCAGCGGTGCAGAATGTCGTTCTGGTTCGTTGCCACGATCAGCTTGTCAATCGGCAGACCCATCTGGCGGGCGATGTAGCCTGCAAAGATGTCGCCGAAATTGCCGGTGGGAACCGTAAAGCTGACACTGCGGTGCGGCGCGCCCAGCGATGTCGCGGCCGAAAAGTAATAGACGACCTGTGCCAGCACCCGCGCCCAGTTGATCGAATTCACGCCGGCAAGCGACACTTCATCCCGGAACGCGTGATCGTTGAACATATCCTTCAGCCGCGCCTGACAGTCGTCGAAATGGCCATCCATGGCCAGCGCGTGGACATTGCCTTCGGACGGCGTTGTCATCTGGCGGCGCTGCACCTCGGAAACGCGGCCATGGGGATAAAGGATAAAGACATCAACCGCGTCGAGACCGCGAAACGCCTCTATCGCGGCAGAGCCTGTATCGCCCGAAGTGGCGCCGACGATGGTGACCTTGCGGCCGCGACGCTTCAGCGAGAACTCAAAGAGCTGGCCGATCAGCTGCATCGCAAAGTCCTTGAAGGCCAACGTGGGCCCATGGAAAAGCTCTAGCAGAAAGTGGTTCGGGCCCAGTTGAACCAAGGGCGCGCGCGCGTCATGGCCGATGTTGGCATAGGCGCGGCCAATGATCCCGGCGAACTCTTCACCGGTAAAGGCATCGCCGACAAAGGGGCGCATGATGCGAAAGGCAATCTCTTCATAGGGGCGCCCGGCAAGATCCGCGATCTGGTCGCTTGAAAGGGTTGGGACGGTTTCAGGGATATAAAGCCCGCCGTCGCGCGCAAGCCCGGTCAGCATTGCATCTTCGAATGACAGAACCGGGGCTTTGCCCCGCGTTGAGTGATAGCGCATCGTGCCTATTCCTTATCTTGCGAACGCCGAATACGCCAAAGCATGAAGACTGTCATCCCCAGCCAGACCACTGCAAGCGAGAACCAGGTAATCGCATAGTTCATATGGTTGTTCGGAATGCCTTCGGTGCTTACCGGAAGGGGGCGAACGACGGTGGCTTTGTCGGCTGTTTCTCGAAGGATCACCAGAACCGGAAGCGTGTCCAGCGTGCGCGCCATTGCGGGGACATCGCGGGCAAACCAGGTGTTGGTTGCAAGATCGGGCGCGGGCGTAAAGCTGTCGGTTTCCTGCGGTGTGCGGTAGTTGCCGACAATGCGGGTTGCGCTTGTGGGCTTGGGGGCGTCTTTGTCGGCGTTCAGTACATAGCCGCGATCTACAAGGATGCGCGCGCCCGATGTCGTCTTGAATGCCTGAATGATGCGATAGATCGGGCCAAGCTGCTTGATCGAGCTTAGGACACGCAGCTCGGGGCCTGTGAACTCTCCTGTGGCGAAGACCGAGGAAAATTCTGTCGGGTTATCACCAAGGACCGTCTCAATCGGTTGCGGGGCACCTGCGACCTGCGCCTCGATCCGCGCCAGCATTTCGTTCTTCCACGTCATGCGCTGAAGCTGCCAAGTTCCCAGCCAGATCAGAATGCCAGCCCCAAGAAGGCCGAACAAAGCGGGCACGATCATCTTGCGCGTCACGAAATATCCCCTTGCAACGAGAAAGAGCGAGGACTGGCCCCGCACTTTCGCTATTCAAATAGTCTTTCGGTTTTGATCGAAAGATGTTGGCGGGGGTCAGCCGCCCCAGATGTACACTGCAAAGAACAGGAACAGCCAGACAACGTCAACAAAGTGCCAGTACCATGCGGCGGCTTCAAAGCCGATGTGCTGCTTCTGAGTGAAGTGGCCGGCGTAGACGCGGAACAGGCATACGGTCAGGAAGATCGTGCCGATGATCACGTGGAAGCCGTGGAAACCGGTCGCCATGAAGAAGTTGGCGCCATAGATGTTCCCCGAGAAGCCAAATGCGGCATGGCTGTACTCGTAAGCCTGGAAGAAGGTAAAGACCACGCCCAGAACGATGGCCCCGATCAGGCCCTGAACCAGCGCCTTGCGGTCGTTGTCATGCACCAGCGCGTGGTGCGCCCATGTCGCGAAACAGCCGGAGCACAGCAGGATCAGCGTGTTCATCAGCGGCAGGTGCCAAGGGTCGAACGTCTCGATCCCGACCGGAGGCCAGACGCCGCCGGCGCCCATTTCCATTGGATAGAGCGCATGTTTGAAGAAGGACCAGAACCACGCCACGAAGAACATGATTTCCGACATGATGAACATGATCACGCCGTAACGCAGGCCGATGCGCACAACCGGCGTGTGATCGCCTTCGTTGGCCTCGTCCACCACGTCCGACCACCAGCCGTACATGACGTACAGCACCAGCGCCAGACCTGCGAGCGCCACGTAGGGCGTGATCCCCTTCATGTACAGGACCATGCCCGAAAGCATGGTAAAAGCGCCAACAGCGCCCATCAGCGGCCAGATGCTGGGCTTCAGAATATGGTAGTCGTGATTTTTAGCATGCGCCATTGTCGGTATCCCTCGTTATTGAGTCTTGTTTACCTGCGAATCCGCCGGCCGCGCAAGGCTCGCCTGTTCGCTGGGTAAATCTGTCACATGGAAAGTGTAGGAAAGCGTGATCGATTTGACGTATTTCGCCTCGGCGTCCTCGACGATAGCGGGATCGACGTAAAAGGTAACCGGCATCTGCACCCGCTCGCCGGGCTGCAAGACCTGCATCTCGAAGCAGAAACAGTCGATCTTGGTGAAATAGGCGCCCGCCGAATAGGGAAACACGTTGAAGCTGGCCGTGCCCGCGATCACTTCGTCGGTCGGGTTGTAGGCCTCGTAGAAGGCCAGACCGGTCTCGCCGATCTT
>JASBUI010000042.1 GCA_030148005.1 Paracoccaceae bacterium
GCGCGTCATCGGACGTTGAGCTCGAAATCTCGTCCTCCGGGGCGCCGGAATCCTCGATTTTGGCGCTGTTATTTGTGAGTCTGACCATGTTTTCGGGCATATCATTATTAGGTCCGATAAGGCAAACTTATTGGACATAGCAGGAAGCGGCAGGGTGGGGCGCTTTGCACACCATGTTGTGGACGAAAGCGCCGCAACAGACTAGTGTTGTGGCATGACATATGCCCGCGACGACTTTGAAACCCTACCTCGACTGCCTTCATGGGTCACCTCTGCGCGGCCCGAAACCCTTGAAGATGTGGCCTTACTGTCAGGCGCAGCGCTGAGCCACCTGCATCTTGTGTTAAGCCGCGATGATATCCCCCAGACATTGCTTCGCGAGCGTTTGGCGCTACGCGCGGCAGAGGTTTGTGTGGCGCATCAGGGGCGTCCGGAGCGGGCCGTTGAGTTGCGCGATGCGGTAGCATTTTTGCAACCCGGCGACAGTCCGGGTCCGGCGGGTGAAGCTTATCTGTCCTGGCGACGCGCGGTTGAACGGCGCTTATCGGTCAAGGTGCTGCATCGCGCATTGCCGGGCGTTGAGGCAGCGAAAATCGCCACCTGGTTGGACGTCGGGCAGGGAGCGCCGATTGCGCAAGTGGCGAGCGTGCTGGAGGCGGTCCTTGAGGATCGACCGCGAGACCACGCCACTGCGCTCGTTTTGGCGGACGCGGCTTTGGGGCAGGCGCTTGGTTGGGCCCACGTTCTCCCGCTTGTCGCGCTTGGGTTCAAGCGCGGGGACTTGCGGAAAACTGGTGATGAGATGCGCTTGGCCTGCCTTCGTGCGGTTGTCGCCGCAGCAATCGAAACAACGCGCGAGGCTGCCGACCTGGCTCGTCGGGCGGCCCGGCTGAGTGCCGTCGCGCCGAAGCTGCGGGCCAAAGGCGCAGAGGAAGCGGTCACGATGTTCCTGGACCATGATGCCGTTGCACCGGCGGCGCTGACCTCGCTTCGGTCGGATCGCGCCGCGCGGCGGTTCTGCGACCGGCTGGTCGAGCTGGGCGCGGTGCGTGAGTTGACTGGACGCGACACGTTCCGGCTCTACGGGGTGTGACCATGGCAAAGGATCACATCGAAACCGAACTGGACCGGGAGTTAGAGGACTTCCCCACCGACCTGCGATGGCGTGAATGGATGCGCCGGATCGAAGCTGTGCTCTTTGCCAGCGCCACGCCGGTGCCGTGTGAAGACCTGGCGCGCGTGGTAGGGCAGGGGGTCTCAGTCGATCTTCTCATTCAAGACCTGATGGCCGATCTTGAGGGACGCTCCTTCGAAGTCGCGCAAGTGACTGGCGGCTGGATGCTGCGAACGCGGTCGGCCTATGCGCCTGCAATCCGGGCGGCGGCGGATGTCGGAGACCAAGACCTCGACTTGCGCGAATACGACGTCGCCGTCCTGGCCGCCATTGCCTACCACCAGCCGATCACGCGGGACGGACTGAAGGACATCTTTGGCAAGGAGATCAGTCGCAACTTGATCGGGCGGCTCCATGCGCAGGGGTTGATCGGGACGGGACCGCGATCGCCGAGGCGTGGGGCGCCCTACACCTATGTGACGACGGAGCAGTTTCTTGTGGCCTTCGACCTAGAGACGCTCCAGGACCTGCCGGACCGCGAGGGGTTGGCGGATGCTGGGTTGGCTACGGGATGACGATCGAGCGGCGATGCTGCGCTCTATCGATCAAAATTGGGCCGCCCATGAGTTTTAGAACGGCATCCTATAACTCATGGGCGGTTACCTGGCTTTGCAGTTGAAGCTCTACAGACTTCCAATCAACAGGCCGCCGACTTCCAATCGCCGGGCTGTTTGAGGTCAGGCCGCGTTGATCTCTGCCTCTAGCCCTGCGATCGCGCTCATCAGGTCATCAAAGCTTGGCGCGTCACCCATGTGTCACTTGGCACTTAATTGTAAGATTGCGACGGTTTTCGAAGAGGGGACCGTTCAAAACCGCGGGGTGAACGCAAAAACATGGGGTAGTTTGGTTTTCCAGAGACTATTACTTTGGAGGCGTAAATGCATTGGCGCATTACATTGGAAGCCGTTGACCCGATTGGGGATCAATATCGCAAGGAAATCATGATCGAGAAGGATCTTGACGGTCTGGCGGACGGCAAGCTGGGCTGCTCAATCGAAGACGGCAAGGCGATCATGAAAGAGGTTCAGAAGATTATCATCGAGCGGCAGCTGGACCTTTGGGTTCGCTATTGCCGGGCGTGTCCAACCTGCGCCGGACTGCTGCCGATCAAGGATTACAACCAAAGAAAGATACTGACGGTCTTTGGTGAAATACCTGTGCGCTTTCCACGCTTGATGGTCTGCCAGAAATGCAATCCGGCATGTTGTTTCACCTTTTCTCCTGCGGCTGATATCTGCAAAGACCGCGCCACGCCGGAATTGTTGGAACTTTCTGCGGGATTGGGCGCCAGGTTCTCCTATCGTGAAGCCTCAGAAATCCTTGCAACGTTCTTGCCCGATCAATCTGCGAGAACGTTCACCACGCTCCGCAACCGGACTTTGGCTATGGGGAAACGGATAGAGGAGGCCGAAAGGCGTCAGCGATGGTTCGAAGACCTGAAATTTCCGGACAGATCGCAGCTCGAGCTTGCACTCGCGGGCGATCCGGCCTGTGAATTTGTTTTCAATGTGGATACGGCGCACATTCCACTGCTCAAAAAGTACGGCGGTCGAACCTTCGAAGCAGTTGTTGGCCATTGTGGGCGCGGCGGAAGAGGCGATCCGCCGGGGCCAGTCTTTGCATTCGAGGGTACACACCCTGGGGAACTAAAGGCGGCGGCGGTTCTGGCCCTCAAAAAGCAGGGCTATGCTAA
>JASBUI010000033.1 GCA_030148005.1 Paracoccaceae bacterium
AGGGAAAGGATCAAGAAACGGACAATGCAACAACGCCGCTTGCAACACCAAAAACAAGCAGCATAATCAATCACACAATCGAGCCAGAGCCTCCAATGCTCAAGCCGCTCTGATGTCCCATATTATATGACGACGGACATGCCGTGGTTGGCGAGAAAGAGGTGACCGCAACCGGCGTCGTTCATGACAGCGCCGCGGTTGCCGCCGATGTTGCGGGCGTTGCGGCAGAGGCGCTTCGGCTGGCCGATCATACGCATATCACCGCCGCCGTTCTGACCACGATCGAAAAGATGACCAAATCGCTGAATGAGTTCTGGTTCAGGAAGTGGGGCGAAAGCCGGATCAGATCAGGCTGGCAGCTTTACAAGGACGCCACGCGCAACCCCGAGAACCGCCGCCTTGCCCGCGAAGCTATTCGCGAGAATACGACCTTGGGCAAATGCGTGCTGGCCTATGGCGCTTGCATCGACAAGGACGCACAAGCGCGGACGGCGGTTCAGGCCTGTGGCCTGACGCCCGAAGTGTTCGAGGATGGAATGGATGTGTGTCAGGCCGTGGTTCAGTACCTGCGCGCGCGGCTGCATGACGGCGAGGTGGAAACCATCGCAAGCCATGACGCAGATGCGCAATGGCTGCCTTGCAAGCTAGAGATCAAGTTCGCCAACTGGACGATGATCAAGGCGACAGCGATGGGTCTGGACCCCGCGCTTGATGCAGGGTCCGGCAAGACGCCCCAGATCGACGGCCCCTTGCAGGAATGCGAACGCCTGTCCGCCGCAGATGGCGCCGATCTTGATACCTGGAAGTCCAAGATTGATGAGCTTCATACCGCGCTGATGGCCTATCGGCCGCGCAAACCCGATGGAAAGTTGCACGCCGAGATGAACATCACGACGCGCGACTTTGCCGATGTGGTTGGCGCAGAACGGCTACGCCTGATGAACGCGATCAGGGATGCCGCAGGCGCTGATGAGGTCGTGGTCTAGCCGCAGCAGGCGCTTGCCGCGGCCTTCATCGAAAGGTCCTGCGCGGGTTTGCAAACTGCCGTAACCTCGGCCAGCGAAATTTCGACGCTTTCACCCTTCAGGGCCGGGGCCGAAATGTCATAGGCGTGCATCCCGGCGTTGCCGCGGGCGTATTCGACACGCGCGCCCACATCGCCCAGACCGTCCAGCGTCTTGACGCTTTGGCCAACAATGGCCGTGAACTTTCCAACGCTCATATGCGCACCTCCGTCGCCGTCGAGCAGTTGAAGCATCGCTTCAGACCATTCCCCTCTTCGCGCGGCACAATCAATGCTTTTGACCTGCGCCAGTTTAAGCTCTGTCACATGATAGCCGCCGTTGATCGGCCCCGAGAGGGTCGAGAATATCAGCGGCGCCTGCGGCGGCATCGCACGCAGATTTTCCAGCAGTTCATTGAGGGTCATGATCCGTCTCTTTCATTTCAATGATTCTTGAAGTATCACGGTGCCAGACATGAAACTTCATTTCAAGAGTTTTTGAAATATGGATGAAAAACTTGCCCTCGCGACCTTTGGGGCTCTGTCGAATGCAACACGGCTGAGGATCGTCAGATACCTTGTCAGCGCGGGCACTTCGGGCCGCCCCGCCGGTGAAATCGCCCAGGCCGTGGGCGCCACACCTTCGCGCGCCTCTTTCCACCTGACGGCGCTTGCCGATACCGGCCTTGTCGCGGCAGAGCGGCAATCGCGAACGATCACCTACCGGATCGACTTTCTGGCCATCGGAGAGCTGGCGCGCTTTCTCTTGGAAGATTGCTGTCAGAACAACGAAACGGCGCGAAGCTGCTGCTCATGAAATCCGGGCGCGGCGGCGGTGATACCCGGCCCCGCGCCACAAGATTCTGCCTTGCGTGGTGAGGGCCGAGCGTTTAAACGAGCGGGCGCGTGGCCCCAATAGCTCAGTCGGTAGAGCAACTGTTTCGTAAATAGTAGGTCGGCGGTTCAAGTCCGTCTTGGGGCACCACTTTCTAAACTTGTGGACGATTGGCCTTGCTGAGTCGGACTTGCGGACTCCGGTGCAAGGAAGAGTCAAGCATTTTCCGCGAAAAGAAGCAGTTATCGCTGGCTTCACGAATCTGCGTTAGCTACAAGAGGATGAGAGGGAATTAATGCAGCGACCTGACCACTTGCCTGACTTTAAGGAACCACCTCTGGACGAGGTGGTCCTTGGCGTGCAGTTCGCGCCCGTTCCTGGATATGCCTCCGTCCACTCGATGAACGTTTGGAACCTTTTCAAGGCGGAGTTTCCGAAGATTCAAGAATTGCCCGTTCTGGAGCCGGAATTCGAGACGTTCGGCGGCCCAAACGCCCAAGCTGGGCCACGCATCCATGTGGGTACTATTCCTGTAGGCTCGCGTCTTTGGTTCCTGTCTGACGACGAAAATCACTTAATTCAGTTTCAGCCGGATCGTTTAATTACTAACTGGCGAAGAGAACCTAACACCCGACCGTATCCGCGTTTCGAAGGGCTCGCGGAGGCTTTGGAGGCGAATCTCGGAAGGCTTGCCGCGCATTTCGACTCCGAATTTCGTTATCATATTAACATCAACCAAGCTGAGGTCGCCTACATCAATATCATTCCCGTCGAGAAGTTCTCCGACGCAGGTGCTTGGTTTAAATTGTGGAATGGCGGTGCATTCGAGGTTGAGGCACTGAACACAAGTTTCAACGAAGTGATTCAGGGTGCAGATGGTAAGCCGTTCGCTCGGCTCAGCCACCAAATTCAGTCGGTCGTCACAGCAAACGGACGGCAACGAGCGTTTCGACTGTCACTGACGTTCAAAGGCAGGCCTGCGGGCAGTGATGTTAAGTCAGCGATGGAGTTTCTCGCTATCGGTAGGGATGCCATTGTGACGCGCTTTGGTGAGATTACGACCAAGGAAGCCCAGTCGAAGTGGGGGAAAGTTAAATGAACACACAACCTGAATTCACGACTGCTTTTCAAGACGAAATTCCAAACTATCGAGCGATTGCGGATGGGATCTCGTCGTTGAGCGCACGCGGGACGCACGTTCGCGTTGCCCACCTGAGATCGGCTTGGGTCAACGAGCTTGAAGAGCGTTTTGACGTGTTGACCTCTCTTCGCAGAGGCTGGGATGGCTATGTTGGCGTTCCAGTCTCCTTCACATGCGCCCAATTTGCGGCCAATCTTATCGAGCGGCTCTACACCCGCTCGCTACCCGCACCGCAATTGGTGCCGATGCCAAACGGCACCATGCGCCTCGAGTGGCACATGAACGAGTTCGATGTCGAAGTCGACGTTTTGGGTCCTTACGATGTGGTCGCTTACCGGGCCGACCTCCTGAATGACAGCGAAGACGAGATAGAAATCCAGACGGACTTCACCGAACTTGCGGAATGGATCGCTGAGTTGGCGGCCGAGCGTGTCGAGCTCCAGGAACAAGCTGGGGGTTGATATTCTTTGGCCGTGCAACCCTACGACGAAGCTGAAATAGACGACGAAGACACGATTATCAGGCGCGTTCCGGCGCATCAAATCGTATGGACTGAAAACGGTGGGCCGCGTCGAGGTCGGATTTCATCGGCACTCTACGCCAAGTCGACTGGCCCGCAGGAAGGCATGTCAGTCGACATCGAAGGAATCATGGTCACAGACGGTGTTGATCCGGCGCACTACGTTACATCCGAAGAGTTTCCCGGCGCGGTAGCATTCTCTGCGGCACAAATTCGAGCGCTGGACCTGACTGTCGGTTACGATCCGATCAAGGATGATCCCGTTGTTCCCGACAATCCGTACCACGGAGAGGTTTGGAGGAAGACGGAAGCCAAACGGTTCACAGGGGCGCAGGCAAAGGGGCTGCGCGATGCCGCCAAGTGGTACGTCGAAGTCGAAGACGTGGATTTGAAGTAAACGGTGGCGTAAGCGCCTGACCATGCGCGCCTTGCACAATATTTGAAACAAGCGGGAACGCCGGCAAAAAACTCTAATTTTTCAAGTTGGCTTCGTTCTCTAGCATGTCATTCGTAAATAGTAGGTCGGCGGTTCAAGTCCGTCTTGGGGCACCATTTCCTTTGCACTTCGGGTGGCGTCACCCGCGCCGGCGATCAGGCGCGCTATTTTTCGTATGCCTCGCGGTCGGGGTGGACGATTTCGACGACATGCGCCTCTTGCACGTCCAGATCAACCATGTCCGGCTCGGGCTTTGCGGGTTTGGGTGCACTCTTTTCTTCGGGCTCGGTTTGGGGTTCTTCAGGGGTTTCGGCCTCTGTCGCAACCACCTCATCGGCGCTGGGTTCAGGCGCGGTCTCGGTCTCTTCTTCCGGCACTTCCGCGGGCTGTTCCTCTTCGGTTTTAGAGCGGTCCTCAAGACGGCCAACGATCAGCGGAAGCATCATCGATGCGGCGCCTTCGGTTGTCTTGGCCTCTGACGGGACCTTCCAGCTTAGGGTGTCGAAACTGGTGCAGCTTTCGCAGACGGCGGCCCATGCTCCATGCACTTCGCCGCAGACATCACAGACCCACTGGGGCCCGCGCGATGCGGTCAGCGCGCGCGCCAGCCATCCGCGCACAACCGTGTCATCGGCGCCCTCGCCGCGTTCGATCGCGGCCATGATCGTGACCGACCGCGCGGTTGGAGAGGTTTCCACCAGATCGCCCAGCGCGGTGCGTGCCTGCGGAAATTCCTCGGCCGCGATGTGCAGTTCTGCCATAAGCATCCGGGTTTCGGGGTCTTGCGGGTGAATACGCGTCAGCGCCTTGAAACGGCTCAGCCGCTGGGCGGGATCCTCTTCGGGCGCGATGGCGGCAAAGGCGGCGGCCAGCGCGGGATGCGGCGATGCCTCCCACGCTTTTTTCAGGACCCTTGCTGCGTATTTTGGCTTGTCCATCTCGGTATAGGACCGGGCGGCCATTTCGGCGGCTGGGACAAGGTCGGGCGACAGGCGGTTCGCCTCGATCGCCTGTTTGTGGGCGGCGTCCATCTTGCCTTGGCGGCGCAGATCATTGGCTTCGGACAGGGCCAGCACCGCGTCGCGGCGGCGGTGAACATCCCGCGGCAGCGCCCCGTGCTTAAGCTTGGCGCCAAGCGTGCGGCGCGCGCCGGACCAGTCTTCGTGCTCGGCCTGAAGTTTCAGCAGCGTGTCTTGCGTTTCCTCGTGCTTGGGTTTCAGGGCAAAAGCCTTTTCGGCAAGGCGCATCGCGGTGTCGGTGTCGCCTTCGGCCAGTTTCTGTTTCATGATCCCGCGCACCCCGACAAAGCGGGTGCGGTCATCCTGAAGAAGGCGGCGATAGACTTCCTGAGCCTTCTTGCGATCGCCCGACATCTCTGCGGCCTGCGCCGAGATGAGGTTGGTAAGCTCGGGCCGTTTAAGGTATTTTTCCGCCTTGGCCGCCTTGGCCATGGCCACGCGCCCCTCGCCAGAGGCAAGCGCCATCAGGCCATCGGCAAGCGCCTCGAAACCGCGGCGTTCGCGGTTGCGGTCAAAATAGCGCGAAATGGCGGTTTCATCGCCATTGATGAAACGCAAGGTCGCGACCAGAAGGCCGGCCAATTTAAGCAGGATCCAGATAGCCACGATCAGAACAAGGATCGCGATGACCGCCTGAAGCGGCCCGAGGTTAAGCTCTATCCCCGCAAAGGCGACGCGCACGCCGCCGCTGGTTTCCATCAGCATGCCGGCGCCAAAGGTCAGCCCGGCGATTGCCGCCACAAAGATCAGGATTTTCAACAAGGACCACAGCATCGCGATTTCCTATTCAATTGCCTGCGACAACGCATCGGCTGCGGCCAGTGCATCCATCCGGGTCTTTGCCTTTGCCTGCCATGCGGCCATCTTTTGCTGGCCTGCTTCTGGCAGGGACTTGATCTCATTCAGCGTGGCGGCCAGATCGCCGCGCCCCAGCGCGGCCTCGGCGCGCGACAGAACCGCGTCGGGGCTGGTGCCTTCCTTGGGCTCAAGCGAGCGGACGCCAAGTTGGCTGATCACAAAGTTTTCCAGCTTGCCCATGGTGCCGGTGGCGGGATCGGCGCTACGCGAGGCGGCAAGGGCCTGACGCGCGGCGGCTGGAAACTCGGTCCGAAGGTTTGCCAGCGTCGGCACGCCGCCAGCGGCGGAACTTGTCAGAGCCGCAGGGATGGCCACGTCCGAACTGGCGCTGATATCGGCCAAAGCCGGTGCAAGGGGGGCGCCGCCATCAAGCGCTGCGCGAAGCCGCAGAACCGCCGCCTGGGCCAGCGTTGCGCGGGCGTTTGTTG
Source organism: Paracoccaceae bacterium (assembly GCA_030148005.1). GTDB lineage: Bacteria > Pseudomonadota > Alphaproteobacteria > Rhodobacterales > Rhodobacteraceae > JASBSV01. The sequence continues at coordinate 6,241 of JASBUI010000033.1, forward strand.
CCTCTTGCGCGGCCACGGCCTTTGCCTTGCCCGCCAGCGCCTGAACCTCGGCGGCCAGCGCGTCGTTCTTGGCGCCTTGCGCCTCAAGCGCCGCCTTCAGGGTGCTTAGCTGATCCTGATAGGCCGAAAGGGCCGCCGCATCGCCGGTGGCGCCGGTGTCGGCGGGACGCTTTTCAAGATCGGCAATACGCGCGGCAAGGCCCGTCAGGCTTGTGTCGATCGCGGCGCGCTGCTGGGCCAGTTCGGTTTTCAGCGTCGGCTCTGAGACAAGGTTGCTGTTCTCAACCGTTCCCTTAAGCGTTCCAAGTTGGGCCTGAAGCGTTCCAAGGCGTGAGGTCAAATCCTGTATCTGCGCGTCACGCTGGGCCAGTTCTGTCTGCAGGGTGCCAGAGTTCTGACTGTTGTAGAGGTTCAGGTAGGTCCCGGCGGCAAAACCAATGGCGCCGGCCACCAGCCCGCCAATGACCATGGGCACAAAGCGCGACTGGGTCTTGGAGGCGGGGGCCTGCGCAGGCGTGCCGCTGTCTTCTGGCGTCTCTGCCATGTCGCTTGGGGCGTCTGCCGCTTCGGTGGGCGCGCCGTCGATGGTGGTTTCAGGCTGTGGGGCGGCGGAGATTGCCGCCTCTGGTGGGTCGCTGACATCAACGACAACCGCATCTTCTACCGGCTTTTTCGCGGCACTTGATGCCTTCCTTGGTGTTTTTGGTTTCGCCACCAGACTTTCCTTACTTCGATGCCGCAATTGCGGCAGATGTCCTAAAACAAACTACAGATCACTCAACACGGTGCCGATACAGTCAATCATTGCACTGGCTTTGGGCCGGGGCGCAATGTGAATTCGTTCCTTTGCAAGCTTGCATTGTTCCGCAACAGCCCCGCTCATGACGATCGCCTCGACCTGCGCAGTGATGTCGGGGCCTTCGTCAAAGAATATGGTAGCTGTGCGGGGCGAGAAAAGGGGCAACAGCACGGGCATTTCACCGCAGAGGAGGATTTTCGCCCATTCGCTCAGGTGCTTGGCATGTTGCTCATAAATTACCGCCTCATCCGCCGGGATGCCTGAACCGGTCAGGTTGCGGGCAAGCGCGCCGCGGCTGTGACGCCCGCGCAGATGCAAAAGCGGGCCCTTGGGCGCAAGATCGCGAAGATGGCGCGCCATCGCGGTCACATCCCCGCCGCATGCCGTTGCCTCATAGCCAAGCTTGCGGGCAGCCCTGGCGGTACGCTCACCCACCGTATAGGCATGCGGGCGCTGGTCGGGCCACATGTTCGCCGCAGCCTCTACCGCGTTGGACGAGGTAAAGAGAAAGCCGCGATAGGCGCGTGTGTCCATCTGCGGTTCAAGATGCTCGATCCCGATCAGCGGCGAGATGGTGATGTCCAGCGCCGCACCAAAGCGTTCGCGGCACTGATCGGCAAACCTTTGGGACTGCTCCAAAGGCCGGGTCAGCAATAGATGCGCGCGAAAACTCATGACGGCCTTGGTTGTCTGAACATGCCCTTGGTGTTACCTGCCGGACATGGACCGCGCAACACGAACCCTGACTGTACTTGGCCTGGAAAGCAGCTGCGATGATACCGCGGTGGCCGTGGTCCGGCATGATCCGGGCGCCGCGCCAGAGATCCTGTCATCGGTGGTCGCGGGGCAGACCCAGCTTCACGCCGCCTTTGGGGGTGTTGTGCCCGAGATTGCGGCGCGGGCGCATGTGGAAAAGCTTGACCATTGCGTTGAGGCTGCGCTGAGTGAGGCAAAGCTGACGCTTGCCGGGATCGACGTGATCGCGGTCACCGCCGGGCCGGGGTTGATCGGCGGGGTGCTTTCGGGCGTGATGTGCGCCAAGGGGCTGGCTGCGGGGGCGGGTCTTCCGCTGATCGGGGTCAATCATCTTGCAGGTCATGCGCTGACGCCAAGGCTGACGGATGGGGTAAAGTTTCCCTACCTGATGCTTCTGGTATCGGGCGGGCATTGCCAGTTCCTGATCGTTGAAGGCAGCGACCGGTTTCGGCGCCTTGGCGGCACGATCGATGACGCCCCGGGCGAAGCTTTTGACAAGACGGCCAAGCTTTTGGGGCTGGATCAGCCCGGCGGCCCCGCGGTTGAGGCAGAGGCACGCGGCGGGGATGAGGCGCGGTTCGCCTTTCCACGCCCGCTTTTGGACCGGCCGGGGTGCGATATGTCCTTTTCGGGGCTCAAGACCGCGCTTTTGCGGGCGCGCGATCAGGTCGTGTCGGAAAAAGGCGGGCTGACGCAAGTGGATCGCGCCGATCTTTGCGCGTCCTTTCAGGCGGCGGTGCGTGACCTTCTGGCGGAAAAGTCGCGGCGCGCGCTGGCCGAATATATGGATGCAAACCCTGCCAATCCGGTTTTTGCCGTCGCGGGCGGGGTTGCCGCAAACGGCGCCATTCGCGCCGCTTTGCAGGACACGGCCAGGGGCGCCGGGGCGCGCTTTCTTGCGCCGCCGCTGGCGCTTTGCACCGATAATGCGGCAATGATTGCATGGGCCGGAATGGAAGAGTTTCGGCGCGGGCAGTTGTCGGATATGACACTTGGCGCGCGGCCACGCTGGCCGCTTGATACAACACAGCCCGCTTTGCTGGGCTCTGGCAAGAAGGGCGCCAAGGCATGAAAATCGCGGTACTTGGGGCTGGCTCTTTTGGCACGGCATTGGCGGTGGCGCTGGCACAGGCTGGCATAGCGGTCACGCTTTGGGGCCGCGACAGCGCAGCAATGGACATCATGCGCCGGACGGGCCGCAATGACGCGCGTCTGCCGGGCGTTGATCTGCCCGCCGGGCTGAACCTTTCCGCGACGCTGGGCGAGGTTGATGCGCCGCTTTTGCTTTTGGCGATCCCGGCCCAAAAGCTGGCGCCGTTTCTTGAAGAAAATGGCGCGGCGCTGAACGGGCGAAGCCTTGTGGCCTGTTGCAAGGGTATCGATCTTGGATCGCTTGAAGGGCCCACTTCGGTCATCGGGCGGCATTGCCCGGATGCTGTCGCGGCGATCCTGACGGGGCCAAGCTTTGCCGCCGACATCGCCCGCGGCCTTCCAACGGCGCTTACGCTGGCATGCGGGGATGATGCGGCTGGCGCGGCGCTTCAGAAGGCGCTGGGGACAGACACGCTGCGGCTTTACCGGACCACCGATACGATCGGGGCAGAGCTTGGCGGGGCGCTGAAGAACGTGATCGCGATTGCCTGCGGGGCGGCGATAGGCGCGGGGCTGGGCGAAAGCGCGCGCGCGGCCCTGATGACACGCGGCTACGCCGAGATGCAGCGCCTTGCGAGCCACCTTGGGGCGCAGCCTTCGACGCTAGCGGGGCTGTCGGGCTTTGGCGATCTGGCGCTTACCTGCACATCGGCGCAATCGCGCAATCAGCGGTTCGGTCAGGCCCTTGTCACCGGCGGTGATATGGGCGGGCAGACGGTTGAAGGCGCAACAACCGCCGGGGCGGCGTTGGCGCTTGCCCGATCTGCGGGTATAGATATGCCGATAACGGCCGTGGTGACCGCGCTGGTTGCCGGGCAGACAGATATCAACACCGCGATGGAGACGCTTCTCAATCGCCCGCAGACAACAGAGTAGACCCAAATGCGCATTGCCCTGATCGCCCACGACAAGCCGAACGCACTTCAGACCCGCAAGGACAACCGCGCGGCGCATCTGGCCTATATTCAGGAAACCGGCGTTGTGGAACAGGCCGGGCCGCTTCTGGACGGGGACGATCAGATGATCGGCTCGCTGATCATTCTGGGCGTGGACGATATGGCGGCGGCTGAACAATGGGCGGCAAATGACCCCTATGCCAAGGCGGGGCTGTTTTCTTCGGTGACACTGACGGCGTGGAACAGGGTGATCGGCTGATGGCTTATTGGCTTTTCAAATCCGAACCTTCGACATGGTCATGGGATGATCAGGTCGCCAAGGGCGCCGTGGGCGAGGAATGGGATGGCGTGCGCAATTATCAGGCGCGCAACAACATGCGTCTGATGGCGCTGGGTGATCTGGGGTTCTTCTACCATTCGCAAAAGGAAAAGGCGGTCGTCGGGATTGTCGAGGTCTGCAAGACGGCTCACCCCGACAGCACGACCGATGATCCGCGCTGGGAATGCGTGGATATCCGCGCCGTCAAACCCCTTGCGCAGGCGGTCACGCTGGAACAGTGCAAGGCCGACCCGCGCCTGTCCGAAATGGTTCTGGTCAACAACACCCGCCTGTCGGTTCAGCCTGTATCCCAAGAGGAATGGCGCGTTATCTGCGATCTGGGCGGTGTAGACGCATCGGCCTGATAAGGGCGCCGAATAGCTGGCGCGCGCGAACACGGCTGCGGCTGAGTTATCTGGAAAAATCCCCCGTTTTCTGGCAGTGTTGGCTTACAACACCAAAAAAGAGCAGGAGGGATTTATGGAAATTCTCAACGTCGTGGCGGCCGCTGCCGCAAGCTGGATTTTCGGGGCGGTCTGGTACGGAACGATGTCCAAACAGTGGATGGCCGCCTCTGGCGTGACCGAAGAACAGGTCAAGTCAGGCGGCGGCGCGGCCTATATCGTCAGCTTTATCTGCGCGCTGGTCGTGGCGGGCATGATGCGCCACATTTTCCAGTGGTCCAGTTTCGAAGGGCTGATGATGGGCCTTGTCGGCGGTCTGGGTCTTGGGCTTTTCATCGCCGCGCCTTGGATCGTGACGAACTATATGTTCGCGCAAAGATCACGCAATCTGATCCTGATCGACGTCACCTATGCCGCCGTGGGCAGCGCGATCATGGGCTTTGTCCTGATGCTGTTCTGAGGGGCCTGAAACGCAGGGAGGGCCCCGCCTCCGGGACCCTCCTTCACCCCACATCGCTCCCTCAAGCGCCTCGTGTGGATAATTTCGGTCCCGGCCGTCCTGGCCGTTCTGGGTTCAATTAAGCCCGCTGGCGTCCGAAAATCAAACTTTGAATACATCCAATACGACTCGAAACCGAACGATCGGGGCAAAAGAAAAGCGCCCGCGGCTGGCACGGGCGCTTGTTCCTGTTCAGATCGGGGGCTTAGCCGTAAACGGACTCTTTCCCGAAATGTTTGGTCAGCATGTAATAGACGACGGCGCGGTACTTGTTGCGCTCAGAGCGGCCATAAGTCTCGATGACAGAGTTAATCGCTTCCATCAGCTGCGGCCCATCAGCCAGACCCAGCTTGTTGATCAGAAAGTTGTTTTTGACGGTTTCCAGCTCGGATTCCTGCGATCCGGCAACGGTTGATGCGTCGGCGTTATAGATCGCCGGCCCGCAGCCTATCGTGACCTTTGTCAGAAGGTCCATGTCAGGCGTCATGCCACACTTGTTCTTCAAATCGTCCGCGTATTGCGCGATCAGATCGTCTCTTTTACCCATAATTCAGCACTCCCACCTTCTTCGGATCAGTCGATTCCAGTAAAACTGGCGGGCCGTCCTGGCCCACCTCAATTCTCTGATAATGTCATATAAGGCGGCTGACAAAGAAAAAATCCGGCTACGTAGTGTCACATCCGGCGCTGATCGGCATTGCTTTTATTTAACCAATATGTTAATCATAAGGTCCTGCAAATGGAGGAAATCATGGAAATCAGCTATCCAGGTGAAAGCGCCGACTACCGTTCGGCGCGCGATGCGCTGACCCGGGCCGAGATCGACCTGAGGGCGCAGATCGCCAATGTGGCGGCCCAGCGCCAGGCCCTTCCGCCGGGGGGCTTTCTGCCCGAGGACTATGAGTTTCAGGCGCTGGATGGATCGGCGGTCAAGCTTTCGGCGCTGTTTGGCGACAAGCCGACGCTGGCGATCTATTCGCTGATGTATGGGCCCAAGGCCGCGGCGGCCTGCCCGATGTGCACCTCACTCTTGGATGGCCTGAACGGTCAGGCCCGCCACATCACCCAGCGCGCATCGCTGGTGGTGGTGTCATCCTCTGGCCCCGAACGGCTTCGCGAGCTGGCAAGGGGGCGCGGATGGGATGATTTGCGCATCCTTTCAGCGGCGGCAAACACCTATCAGCGCGACTACTTTGGCCAAGGCGCGGATGGGTCCGAATACGGGATGCTGAACATCTTCAGCAAGGCGCCGGATGGCATTCGTCATTTCTGGGGGTCTGCTGACTGGTTCTTCACACCGGTCGATGGCCATCCCCGGCATGTTGATGCGCTGTGGCCCTTGTGGAACATGCTTGACCTGACGCCCGAAGGCCGCGGCGAAAACTGGTACCCTGCCCTGAGTTACTAGGGGCGGGCCGGGGCGGGCCGAAACCCGCCCCCGCATGGATCAGTAGCGATAGTGCTCTGGCTTGAAGGGGCCTTCGACGGCCACGCCGATATAGTCGGCCTGTTCCTTCTTCAGTTCGGTCAGCTTAACGCCGATGCGCGCAAGGTGCAGGCGCGCCACTTTCTCGTCCAAAGCCTTGGGAAGGATATAGACCTCGTTCTTGTAGGCCTCGCCATTTGTCCAAAGCTCGATCTGCGCCAGAACCTGGTTGGTAAAGCTGGCGGACATCACAAAGGACGGGTGGCCGGTTGCGTTGCCAAGGTTCAAAAGGCGTCCCTCGGACAAAAGGATGATGCGGTTGCCCGAAGGCATCTCGATCATGTCCACCTGTTCCTTGATGTTCGTCCACTTGTGGTTCTTCAGGCTTGCCACCTGAATTTCATTGTCGAAGTGGCCGATGTTTCCAACGATCGCCATATCCTTCATCTCGCGCATATGCTCGATGCGGATGACGTCCTTGTTGCCGGTTGTGGTGATAAAGATGTCGGCCTTGCTGACCTCATCTTCCAGAATGACAACCTCGAACCCGTCCATCGCGGCCTGAAGGGCGCAGATCGGATCAACTTCGGTGACCTTGACGCGGGCGCCAGCGCCGCGCAACGAGGCGGCCGATCCCTTGCCGACATCGCCATAGCCGCAGACCACGGCGACTTTGCCGGCCATCATGGTGTCGGTGGCACGGCGGATGCCATCGACCAGCGATTCCTTACAGCCGTACTTGTTGTCGAACTTGGACTTGGTGACGCTGTCGTTGACGTTGATCGCCGGGAAAGGAAGCTCACCCTTCTTGACCAGATCATAAAGGCGGTGAACGCCCGTTGTCGTTTCCTCGGAAACGCCTTTGATCTGACCCTTCATCTTGGTGAACCAGCCGGGGCTTGCGGCCATGCGCTTTTTGATCTGCGCCTGAATGGCCTCTTCTTCTTCCGAAGTGGGAACGCCGAACTCTTCGCCGCCTTCGATGCGGGCACCCAGAAGGATGTAAAGCGTCGCATCACCGCCGTCGTCCAGAATAAGGTTCGGACCATCGGGGAACATGAACGACAGGTCCAGGTATTCCCAGTGCTCGGTCAGGGACTGGCCCTTGATCGCAAAGACCGGCGTGCCGCCAGCGGCGATTGCGGCGGCTGCGTGGTCTTGGGTTGAAAAGATGTTGCACGAGGCCCAGCGCACATCGGCGCCCAGCGCGACCAGCGTTTCGATCAGAACCGCGGTCTGGATCGTCATGTGCAACGAGCCGACAATGCGGGCGCCTTTCAGGGGCTTGGATGTGCCGTATTCCTCGCGCAGGGCCATCAGGCCCGGCATTTCCGTTTCCGCAATATCCAGTTCCTTGCGGCCGTACTCGGCCAAGGCGATGTCCTTGACGATATAATCATTCGGCATTGTGCCGCGCTCCTGATGCTTTTGCTAAGTTGGCGCTGACTTAGCATTGGCCCAAGAGGGTGGCAACTGTGCTGTCCGGGCGCAGGAATGGTGCCGCCCCGGCGCGGCGAAAGTCATCGGTCAGCTGGGCGTGCCCTGCGGCTCATTGGGGCGCGGCAGGTTCTGCCAGTCCGTGCCGCTGGCCACGACACAGCTAAGCCCGTAAGGCGTTGTCAGGATGACCGTAAATGTGCCCGTGTCGGGCGATGACCACACTTCGACATAGTTCTGCGTCGTCGATGTCGTCTGAATGCCACCTGCCGTAAGCTGTTCGGAATACAGTGCCTTGAGGCGCTTGACGACGATGTCGCGCTTGGCACAGCTGGCGGCGTAGGCGGGCGTGGCGATGCCGACCACTCCAAGCAGAAGTCCGGCGGTGAGGAGAGGCTTGAACATTGCAAGCTCCTTTCGCTAGTGCTTCGATTAGCTGGAAGGGCGCGCAGGTCTTGGGAAAGCTGCGCGCCCCCCAAGTTTGCGTCTAATTCGTGATCGCGGCATCAGATTCCGCCCAAAGGGGCTTCACACTGCTGTCGGCAGAATGCGATCAAGACAGCTGAATCGTGGGCCTGAAATGTGGCAAAATCATGGCAGCCACGCCCGAGAACAGAAAGAGCGGTTGAAATGGCAACACCTCCACGCGCGTGGCAAAGAATGCTTTCGGGCCGTCGGCTGGACCTTCTGGACCCGACCCCGGTGGATATCGAGATCGAAGACATCGCCCATGGGCTGGCCTTTGTGGCGCGCTGGAACGGGCAGACGCATGGCGATTTTCCCTATTCGGTCGCCGAACACTCGCTTCTGGTGGAAGAGCTTTTTGGCCGGATCGCGCCCAAGGCCCCGGCAAAGTGGCGGCTGGCCGCGCTTTTGCATGACGCGCCCGAGTATGTGATCGGCGATATGATCAGCCCGGTGAAACTGGCCGTGGGTCCGGGTTATGGCGCGCTGGACGACAGGCTGGCGGCGGCGGTGCATCTGCGGTTCGGCCTGCCCGCGCAGGTGCCAGCGGCGATCAAGAAACAGATCAAGCGCGCCGACAAGATCAGCGCTTGGCTTGAGGCGGTTCAGATCGCGGGCTTTGCCGAAAAAGAGGCCAGCCAGTTCTTTGGCCGCCCTGCCCCCGAACTGATCGACGGTCTGTCGATACACCTGCGCCCACCGGTCGAAGTGCGAAGCGACTTTACCGCCCGCCACAACCGTTTGCTGGAAGAGATCCGATGATCCACATTCGCCGCGCCGGTCCGCTGGATGCCGCCCCCATCGTGGCGCTGCTGAACGCGATCATAGCCAAGGGCGGGACCACGGCCTACATAACACCTTGGAAAGCCGCCGACGTGCATGAACGGATGCAGCGCCCGAGCGCCGTCTGGCATCTGGCCGAAGATGACGCAGGTTCGGTCAAAGGTTTTCAGTGGTTCGAACCGCACCCCGACATCCCCAAGGACAGCGCATCAATCGCCACCTTTGTCGAGATTGGCGCGACCGGCCTTGGGATCGGTTCAAAGCTGTTTGTCGCAACCCGGGCCGCCGCGGTTGAAATGGGCTATCGCAGCCTTGATGCCGTCATCCGCGCGGACAACACCGGCGGGCTGGCCTACTACCAAAGCCGCGGTTTTGAAACGATTCAGCTTTTGCCGGACATGCCCCTGAGCGACGGAAGCCGCGTCGACAAGGTCTGGACACGGGCGCGGCTGGATTAGCCGTCGCGCCCCGGCTCCTCTGGATTGCTGGAAAACAGGGCGATCTTGTTGCCCTGCGGATCCCGAAGATAGCCCACATAAAACTTGGGGCCATAGGCCGCGCGAAAGCCGGGCTGGCCTTCGTCTTCTCCGCCAGCGGCAAGCGCGGCGGCATGAAGATCGCGAACCTGGCTTTGACTTCCCGCCTCAAACGCGACCATCGCGCCGTTCCCGGCCAAGGCCGGGCGCCCGTCAAATGGCTTTTTGACGTAAAAGTCCGGCCAAAGTACGGACTGGCCCGGCTGAACGGGCAGCCTGTAACTTAACCCTTCACTGCCTTCCTTCAGTCCATAACCAAGCGCCGGCAGGAACGCCGAGTAGAACGCTTTCGCACGCGCGATGTCATCAGCGCCGACGGTGACATAGGCAATCATCAGGCATGTTCCTTAGGTAATCCAAGCCGTAGTTCAAAGTGTACCCTTGTTTAGCTCATTCGGCCTGTTCCGTTAACAGGTCGGGCCCGTTGCGGGGGAAAATCAGGGTGGGCAAGCGTCCGGGATCCTCACTGGCGAGGAAGGTCAATTCGCGTACCAAGCGTGGTTACGCTAGCGCGCGTTCCATGAAGTAGACCTTGTCGCGCCACTCTTCCGGAAAGCTTTCGGGGTGTGGCATCGGGACAAAGCCGGCGTCCTCATACATGGCTCGGGCATGCGTCAAAAAGGACGCTGAAGAGAAGAAAACACGAGAGTAACCGTCTGCGGTCATCTGCTTGAGCATATGGTCTAGCAATTTGCGGCCAAGGCGATGGCCCCGGCCGCCGGCGCTTACAAACATTCGGTTGAACTCGGCGATCCCCGGGCGCGCCTCACCATACATGACACATCCAGTGGGCTTCCCGTCCACCCAAGCTATAAGTATGCCGCCCAAAGGTCGCTTATGAAGGTCGGGTAGCTTCGTCAGGATAGTTTCGAATCCGACAGGATTCATCGGGTGGTCATCGCCCCTGGGCCATTCGGATGGGTAATTTTCCCAATGCCAATCCAACCATTCGCGGCAGAGCGCGCGCGCCGCTTCGATATCGTCTTCGCCGTTTGCCAGTCGCACAGTAATTTCGGCCATATCCAGCCTTTCTCAACGCACGTCAGAACCATCGCGTTATCAAAGGCACAAGTCAATCTGGCCCAATCGGGAAGCGGCCATTGGCACAGCCGCAGCCGGTTCGCACATTGTCCTGCGGGGCCAACGATCAGGCTATCTGAACGGAACAGGAAACCCGAGACGCACCGGCGCCTTGGCCCTAGCGCGGTGAGCGCTTTGCCAATATCCGCTGCAGCGTTCTGCGGTGCATGTTCAGGCGGCGGGCGGTCTCGCTGACGTTGCGGTCGCAAAGTTCATAGACGCGCTGAATATGCTCCCACCGAACGCGGTCGGCGCTCATCGGGTTTTCGGGTGGCGGTGGCAGCGATGCCTCGCCTGCCAAAAGGGCGGCCGTTACGTCGTTGGCGTCTGCCGGCTTTGACAAATAGTCCGTCGCGCCGATTTTGACGGCGGCAACGGCCGTGGCAATTGCGCCGTATCCGGTCAGCACCACGATGCGGCTGTCGGGGCGTTTGGCCCTCAGCGTTTCAACAACGTCAAGCCCGTTGCCGTCTTCAAGCCGCAGGTCGATCACGGCATAGGCCGGCGGGCGGGCGGTGGCGATCGCGCGGCCCGCAACTACGGTTCCAGCGCATTCAACCTCAAAGCCACGCTTTTCCATGGCTTTGGCGAGACGCTTGAGAAACGGCTCATCGTCGTCGACGATCAAAAGGGATCGATCTTCGCCGATGTCTTGCAGGTCGCTGTCGGTCATGGTGGCCTTCACTTTTGCCCGTTGTCACAAGAGTTGTAGGGCTATGGGAAGGTTGCGTCAAATTCTGAACGGCCCCCCCAGTCGTGACAAAAAGACCTGTCCGGCGTTCCGGGGTCTTATCAACATTGAACGGCCAGCGGCGTTTGTCTAACAATTGCGTGGTTGGTTGAATTGGGCAGAGGTCATCGATGACGGCGACAGACACGGGTCTCTTCAATCGTGACGCCCATGCGGACTGGATCCGCCTCAGAACGCTGATCTTTCTGCGCTGGATCGCAATTGCCGGGCAGATCATCGCAATCGGGGTCGGTCAGCTGGTCTTTGACCTCAGTATGCCGCTGGGGTTCTGCTATCTGGCGGTCGGCGCATCGGTCGTGGCCAACCTGATCGCAATGTTCGTCTTTCCCGAGAACAAGCGTCTGGGTGAGCGTGAGCTTGCGCTGATGATCCTTTTCGACATCGCCCAGCTTTCGTTCCTGATCTTTCTGACCGGCGGGCTGAACAACCCCTTTGCCCTTCTGGTGCTGGCGCCGGTCACCATATCGGCCACGGTTCTGGGGCTACGTTCGACCGTCGTTCTGGGGCTTGTTGCGCTGATCCTGACAAGCGTTGTTGCGATCTTTTATGTGCCCCTGCGTACCGATGACGGCTTTCTGCTGCAGATGCCGCAGATTTTCGTCTTTGGTTTCTGGGCGGCGATCACGATCGGTATTGTCTTTATCTCGGGCTATGCAAACCGGGTTTCGACCGAAATGCTGGCCATGTCAGAGGCCTTGCTTGCCACCCAGATGGCCCTTGCGCGTGAGCAAAAGCTGACCGATCTGGGCGGCGTTGTTGCCGCCGCCGCGCATGAGCTTGGCACGCCGCTTGCCACCATTAAACTGGTAAGCGCCGAACTTATGGATGAACTTGAGGACCGGCCAGAGCAACGTCAGGACGCCCAGTTGATCCGCGAACAGGCCGACCGCTGCCGCGAGATTCTTCGGTCGATGGGGCGGGCGGGCAAGGAAGATCTGCACCTGCAGATGACGCCGCTTGAAACCGTTCTGCGCGAGGCGGCAGAACCGCACTCGGACCGAGGCGTCAAGATCATCTATAACCTTGGGCCGCAACCGGGCTCTGATCAGCGCCAGCCGGTGATCCGCCGCAAGCCTGAAATTATTCACGGCCTGCGCAACCTTGTTCAGAACGCCGTCGATTTCGCCCGCGAATGCGTCTGGGTCGATGCCCATTGGTCAAACGATGAGATTGTTCTGCGGATCACCGATGACGGCCCCGGCTTTCCCTTGCAGGTCATCGGCCGTATCGGTGACCCCTTCGTTCGCCGCAGGCGCAGCCGCGCCCAGCGCAAGGCCCGGCCAGAGTACGAAGGCATGGGTCTTGGGCTTTTCATCGCGAAAACGCTGTTGGAGCGAACTTCGGCCAAGCTTAGCTTTTCGAACGGATCTGACCCCTACGACCGCCCTACCCTTCCCGGAGAGCCGCGCGGCGCCGTTGTCGAAGTGCGCTGGGATCGCGCCATATTAGAGCCTGAAAAGAACGCAGGCGCCGGGGCCTTGGGCCTAAATCAAAAGATCGAGATCTAACCGGCTTTCGCGGCCATTTCGTTCCCTTAACCCACCGTTAACCAATTTGGCGAGAATATCGCCGCATCGGTTTGCTGATGAAGGGACGCACATGCAATCCACTTATGTTCTGGTTGCGCTGGCGATGGCTGGATCGTCGTTTGCAACCGCTTTCGGTGCGCTTTGGTTTTTTGGGTGGATGTTCGACCGCAAGACACGAACCGCCCGCGCGCTTGTTCGCGAAGAGGCTGAGGCGACGGTTTTCATTTTTGACGATCAGGTTCTGGTGGATGCGACCGACCGGGGGCATCGGCTTTTGGCGAACCGGCCAAGGATCGGCAATGACTGGGCGCGGCTTTTGACGCAACTGTCCCGCAGCTTTCCCAATCTTGAGGAAGAGCTGAAGGAACTGGCCGAGGTTGGTCAGATCACGGTGGCGGGCCAGACCGAAGGTCAGTCGGCACAGGTCCACGCCGAATGGTGGGATGGTCTGACGCGGATCGAACTGACCGAAGACGCCTCTCGGGCGCAGACGATCCAGGTTGACCGGTTTTCGCAAAAGGCGCTTGAGGAAGAGCTTGAAACGCTTCGGGCCACCGCCGACCGGGCGCCGTTCCTTGTCTGGCAGCAATCGGCAAACGGGGCGATTTCATGGGCGAACCGGTCCTACATGGACATGGTGCGCAAATCCGACAAGGATGCCGCGTTTCAGTGCTGGCCCCCTGCCCGCCTCTTTGATCCCACGACGCTGTCGGGGCCAACCGGCGATGGCCGGCCCCAGCGTTTGCCGCTGAAATCGCCCGATTCGGATGAAACACGCTGGTTTGAGGCTTATTGTTCGGTTCGCGGCGATGACACGCTTTACTTCGCGGTTGAAGCGGACGCCGTGGTGAAGGCCGAGAATGCGCTCAGGAACTTCGTGCAGACACTGACAAAAACCTTTGCCCACCTGCCGATCGGCCTTGCGATCTTTGACCGCGACCGGCGGCTTGCGCTTTTCAATCCCGCGCTTACCGATCTGACGACGCTGCCATCCGATTTCCTAAGCGCCCGCCCGACGCTTTATGACTTTCTGGACCGGCTGCGGGACAAGCAGATGATGCCTGAACCCAAGGACTACAAAAGCTGGCGCCAGCAGCTTACCGCGCTGGAAGCGGCCGCATCCGATGGCACCTACGAAGAAAACTGGGCCCTGCCCACCGGCCAGACTTATCGCGTCACGGGCCGGCCACATCCCGATGGGGCGGTTGCTTTTCTGTTTGCCGATATCAGCGCCGAAGTGTCGCTGACCCGGCGGTTCCGCTCGGAACTTGAGGTGGGCCAGGCGGTTGTCGACGCCATGGATGAGGCGATAGCGGTCTTTTCTCCAAGTGGCGCGCTGACCATGTCGAACATTGCCTTTGAACAGGTTTGGGGCGTCGATCCGTCCAGCACATTGGCAGAATATGGCATTCTGGACGCCACGCGGCTTTGGCACAAAAGCTGTGAACCGACGCCGATCTGGGGCGATATCCGCGACTCGGTCGAGGATCTGGCAGAGCGGGCCGATTGGTCGGCGCTTGCCCGGCTAAAGGACGGCCGCCTTGTTCAGTGCCGGATAACCCCACTTGCGGGGGGCGCCACGCTTGTGGGGTTCACGGTCGAACCCATCGCCCCACGGCCCATTCCCTCTCAGCCGGTAATTTCCGCCTCTGCATGATCCGGCTTGCAGATGCCAACGCCGCGGCTAATCTTGGTCCATGCAAACGGCCAGGTTCGAACTTTCCACAGCCGACGACAGCACCACATTCGCCAGGGCCTTGGCCCGGCAGCTTGGCGCGGGCGATACGGTTCTGCTTTCCGGCCCGATCGGCGCCGGTAAGTCGCATATTGCGCGTCGGATCATTCAGGCGATCCTTGGCCGGGCCGAGGATGTTCCATCGCCCACGTTCACGCTGGTTCAAACCTATGACGCGCCCGAGTTTGAAATCTGGCACGCCGACCTTTACCGCCTTTCGGACATCCGCGAGATTGATGAGCTGGGCCTGACGGACGCCTTTGGCGAGGCTTTGTGCCTTGTTGAATGGCCAGACCGGCTTGGCCGTGACACCCCGGCCGATGCGCTATTGATCGACCTGAGCCATAGCGGCGATGGGCGCCTTGCCGCCGTTCATTCCGATGACCCCCGCTGGGCCCATACGTTCGAGACATTAGGTGTCTGAGCGCAGCGATCAGATTGACCGTTTTCTCAATGACGTCGGCTGGCCGGCGCTGCACCGCGAACATCTGGCGGGCGATGCCTCTGCCCGCAAGTACCAGCGGCTCTACCGCGCCGGGCGGGCGCCGCTGATCCTGATGGATGCACCGCCGCAGGACACCGCTTCGTTCGAAAGCTTTCTGACAATCGCCCGGCACCTGCGCGGCCTTGGCCTTTCCGCCCCGGAAATTCTGGCAAGCAACAAAACCCTGGGCCTGATCCTGATGGAGGATCTTGGCCCTTGTGTTTTCGCCGGTCAGATCGCCCAGCGCCCGGCGGATGAGATGCCATTGTACGAATGCGCGGCGGATGTGACCGTTGCCCTGCGGGACGCGCCGCTTCCCCGCGGCGTTGCCCGCCATGACGCAGCGGGCCTTGCCGCGCTAACGCAGATCGCCACCCAGTGGTACTGCGCCCCGCCGCCGGATCAAATCTCTGCGTTTTTGGCAGAGTTAGAGACTGTTTTGGGACCCTTGGCGCAGGATCAGAACACACTGGCGCTGCGCGACTATCACGCCGAGAACCTGATCTGGATGGGCCAAAGATCGGGCGTGGCGCGGGTTGGACTTTTGGACTTTCAGGACGCGATGATCGCGCATCCAGCCTATGATCTGGCGTCGCTTCTGACAGATGCGCGGCGCGACATAGACGCCGGGCTTCGCGATGCGATGATAGGGCGTTACATCAAGGCAACCGGCGTTGACGCGGCAACCTTCCGCGCCGATTTCGCCGCCCTTAGCGTTCAGCGAAACCTCAGGATCCTTGGGATCTTTGCGCGGCTTGCCCGGCAGGACAAAAGGCAGGCCTACCTTGCGCTGATCCCGCGTGTCTGGGGCTATCTGATCGACCAGATGCAACATCCGGCCTTGTCCCGGCTGCGCGAATGCGCTCTTCAGGCCCTGCCCGAGCCGACACCGCAATACCTTAAGGAGCTTTCGGTCACATGCACGACAAACCCCGGGCCATGATGCTTTTTGCCGCCGGATTTGGCAGCCGCATGCGTCCGTTGACCGATAGCACACCCAAACCGCTGATCCCCGTGGGCGGCGCGCCGATGATCGACCGAGTGATCGCCCTTGCGCGGCAGGCCGGGATTGGCCGACTTGTGGCCAACGCCCATTATCACGCCGATCAGATCCAAAGGCACTTTTCGCAAAGCGACGTTCAGGTTTCGCTTGAAACACCAGAGATTCTTGAGACCGGCGGTGGTTTACGGGCCGCCTTGCCGCTTTTGGGGCCGGGTCCCGTCTTTACCGCCAATTGCGATGCCATCTGGACGGGCGACAACCCTTTCAAGACGCTTTTAAGCGCCTGGAACCCTGACAAGATGGACGCCTTGCTGTTGCTGATTGATCCCCAAGATGCGCTTGGGCACGAGGGCGGCGATTTTGATCTTGATGCTGCGGGCCGAATTCGGCGCGGCGGCAGCGCTATTTATAGCGGGGTTCAGATCATCCGGACCGAGGCGCTGTCAGACATCCCGCAAAGCGCGTTTTCGCTGAACCTTCTCTGGGATCAATACATCTCAAAGGGGCGGGCTTTCGGCGCTATGCACCGCGGAAAATGGTGCGATGTCGGAAGGCCCGAAGCGATCGCACTTGCCGAGGGTATGCTGCAAGAGGCCGGGCATGTTTGAGCGCCGGGAAAAGCCCCGCGTCTTTGCCCTGCCGCCCGGCGTGGATTTCCCTTTTGCGCTGGTTCAGGGTCTGATTTCGCGGCACCGCGGCCTGCCGCCCGAAGATCTGGCAAGGGTGCGCCTTATCGTCAACACGCGGCGGATGCAGCGCCGGATCAAGGCGCTTTTTGATGCCGAGGGGGCGCTACTTTTGCCGCGCATCCAATTGGTGACCGATCTGTCCGCCGAGGCCGCGCAAGACGCGGGCGATCCGCCAGTATCGCCCCTGCGCCGCAGGTTAGAGCTTGCCCGCCTGATCGCCGCCCTTATCGAAAAAGAGCCCGACATCGCGCCGCGCGCCGCGATCTTCGACCTGGCCGACAGCCTTGCGGCCCTTCTGGACGAAATGCAGGGCGAAGACGTGGACCCCGAGGCGCTGAAACGGCTTGATGTAAGTGATGCCTCTGGCCACTGGGCCCGAAGCCTTGGGTTCATCGGGATCGTTCAGGATTACCTTGAAGGCGCGCCGGGACTTGACGGCGAGGCGATGCAAAGGCTGGCCGTTCAGACGCTGATTGAACGCTGGTCGGACACTCCGCCGACAGACCCGATCATCGTGGCCGGATCAACGGGTTCGCGCGGGACTACGGCGCTTTTGATGGATGCCGTGGCGCGGCTTCCTCAGGGCGCGATCGTCCTTCCGGGGTTTGACGATGCGATGCCGGCGCATGGCTGGTCGGACCTTGGCGATGCCTTGACGGCCGAAGACCATCCACAGTTTCGCTTTAGGGCACTTATGGGCCGTTTGGGCCTGAATAGATACGATATTGACCCGTGGCACGAGGCGAAACCGCCCAGCCCAGCGCGCAACAAAATGGTATCCCTTGCGCTGCGCCCGGCGCCTGTGACCGACACTTGGCTGACCGAAGGGCGCGCCTTGGCGCCGCTTGAACCCGCGACTTCCGGCATGACATTGCTAGAGGCGCCATCGCCGCGGGCAGAGGCGCTTGCCATCGCTCTTCGGCTTCGGTTTGCGGCCGAAAACGGCGAGGTTGCGGCGTTGATCACGCCCGACCGGATGCTTACCCGTCAGGTCGAGGCGGCGCTGGATCGCTGGGGCATCGCGGCCGATGACAGCGCCGGTCGCCCCTTGCCTTTGACGGCGCCGGGGCGGTTTTTGCGGCATGTTGCGGATCTTTTTGGCCAGCGGCTGGCTATTGCGCCCCTTTTGGCGGTTCTCAAGCATCCGCTTTGCAATACCGGCGGTGATGCCCGTGGTCAGCACCTTCTTTGGACCAGAGAGCTTGAGCTGCATCTGCGCAAGAACGGCCCGCCGTTTCCGCAGCAGGATGACCTTGTCGCCTGGGCCGATCGCGGCGCGCCCGATCCGGGCAGGGTTGAATGGGCCAAATGGGTTGGCGGGCTGGTTTGTGGTTTATCAGAGACTGATTTGTCCTCTCTGGAGGCGCGGGTAGAGGCGCATGTTACGCTGGCCGAGGCGCTGGCGGCAGGCCCCGGACAGACGGGCAGCGGCGCGCTTTGGGATGAGGCGGCTGGGCGTGAGGCGCTGGCGGTGGCAAATGAGCTTCGCCGCGATGCGCCCTTTGGCGGCGACTTGTCCGCGGGGGATTATGCGCGCCTGCTTTCTTCGGTCCTGTCAAAGGTCGAGGTGCGCACGCCCGACGACGTTTATCCAAACATCATGATCTGGGGCACGCTTGAGGCGCGCGTTCAGGGCGCGGATCTGGTGATCCTCGGCGGTCTGAACGATGGCATCTGGCCCGCATCGCCAAACCCCGATCCATGGCTGAACCGCAAGATGCGGCTGGAATCGGGTCTGTTATTGCCCGAAAGGCGGATCGGGCTTTCGGCGCATGACTTTCAACAGGCGATTGCTGCGCCGGCGGTCTGGCTTAGCCGTTCGATGCGCGATGATGAGGCGGAAACCGTGCCGTCGCGCTGGCTTAACCGTCTGACAAACCTTCTGGGCGGGCTGAAAGAGGACGGGGGCGACGAAGCTTTGCAGCAGATGCGCAAGCGGGGCGATGAATGGCTAAGCCGGGCGGCGCTTTTGGACAAAACGGCGGATAAGGTGGCGCCCGCGCATCGGCCCAGCCCCAAACCGCCCACCGCCGCGCGCCCGCAAAAGCTTTCGGTGACCGAGATCAAGACACTGATCCGCGACCCTTACGCCATCTATGCCAAGCGCGTTCTGAAACTTCGCGCGGTCCCGCCGCTTCGGCCTAGCGCGGATGCGCCCATGCGCGGCACGGCGATGCACAGCGTTTTTGAACGTTTCGTGCGCGAAACACCTGCGCCAGATATTGACCGGGCGCATCAGGCGCTGATGGCGATCGCGGATGAGGTTCTGCACGAACAGGCGCCATGGCCAACCGCGCGGCGTTTGTGGCGGGCCAAGCTTGAGCGTGTCGCGGACTGGTTCCTGCAAGGCGAGGCGCGGCGGCGCATGGATGCCGGCCCCGCCAAGCTTGAGGCGCGGGGGGCCCTGACACTGACCGATCCGCCCTTTGTCCTGACGGCGACAGCCGACCGGATCGATTTGTCGGCGCAGGGTGAGATCGATCTTTACGATTACAAAACCGGAAAGCCGCCGACGGCCAAGGAACAGGCCGCCTTTGACAAACAGCTTTTGCTGGAAGCTGCGATGCTGGAACAGGGCTGTTTTGACGGCATGGATCCGGCGCCGGTTCGGCGCGCGCAGTACATCGGTGTCGGCAGCAGCCCCGAAGTGGTTGATGCGCCTTTGGATGATGTTCCGGCGGCGCGCGTTCTTGCCGAGTTTTCGACCCTGATTCAGGCCTATACGACCAAAGGGCAGGGGTTCACCGCCCGCCGCGCCGTGGCGAAAGAGCGGTTTGAGGGGGATTATGATCACCTGTCGCGCTTCGGAGAGTGGGACACCTCGATGCAGGCCGTCCCCGAGGTGCTGAAGTGAGGGCGCGCGATGATGCAACCCGCGCCCAGATCAGCGCGGCCGACCCGTCTGGGTCCACATGGCTTTCGGCCAACGCCGGATCGGGCAAGACGCGCGTTCTGACCGACCGGGTGGCGCGGCTTTTGCTGGCCGGGGTCGATCCGCAAAAGGTGTTGTGCCTGACCTATACCAAGGCGGCGGCAAGCGAGATGCAGAACCGTCTGTTCCGGCGGCTGGGCGAATGGGCGATGGAACCGGATGCCGGGCTTTCCGAAAAGCTTGCCGATCTGGGCGTTGAAGGCGCGCTGGACGCGGCGCAGCTTGGCAAGGCGCGCACGCTTTTTGCGCGGGCGATCGAAACGCCCGGCGGTTTGAAGATCCAGACGATCCACTCTTTTTGTGCCTCGCTTTTGCGGCGCTTCCCGCTAGAGGCGGGGGTTTCGCCGCAGTTTGTCGAAATGGACAGTTTCGCCGGCAAGAAGCTTCGCGAGGATATCGTTGATGCCATGGCCGACGGGCCGGAGATGGGCCAGCTGGACGCCCTGGCTTCAGAGCTTTCGGGCGCCGATATCGACGGTCTTTTGACCGAGATTTCTACCCATCGCGACCGGTTCGTGGGCCTTGAGGATGGCACGCTAGAGGCTTTGTTCCAGATCGACCCATCGGAAGGTGAGGCCAGGCTTTTAGATACGGCTTTTGCCGGCGGCGAGGATCAGCTTTTGCGCAGCCTTGTCGCCGCCCTGACACTTGGCAGTGCGCTTGACACCAAGGCGGCCGACAAACTGGCGGCGCTGGATCCTTCCGCGCTGGGTGTTGCGTCCCTGCCGGTGCTCGAAAGTGTGTTTCTGACCGGCGCTACGGCAAAGTCGCCCTTCACCGCGAAAATCGGCAGCTTTCCGACCAAGGCGACCCAAGCCCGCATTGACCCGATCATGCCAGCGCTTGAGGATTGGATGCAGCGCATTGAAGACGCGCGCGATCTGCGTATCCGCTTGGCCGCTTATCGGCGAACCAAGGCGCTTTACGGTTTTGCAGAGCCTTTTCTGGCGCGATACCAGCACGAAAAACTGATGCGCGGCTGGCTGGATTTTGACGATCTGATCCTCAAGGCGCGCGATCTTCTGAACGACCCGGCGGTGGCGGCATGGGTGCTTTACCGTCTGGATGGCGGGATCGATCACATCCTTGTCGACGAGGCGCAGGATACAAGCCCGACGCAATGGGAAGTGGTCGAGAAACTGGCGCAGGAATTTACAAGCGGGCAGGGCGCGCGGGACACGGCGCGGTCGATCTTTGTGGTGGGCGACAAGAAACAGTCGATCTATTCCTTTCAGGGCGCCGATCCGCGTGAGTTTGACAGGATGGCCAAAACCTTTGGCCAGCGCCTGAAACAGATCGGCGCGCCGTTCAACGAGGCAGAGCTTTTGCATTCCTTCCGGTCCTCGCCGGCGATCCTGTCGGTCGTTGACCGAACGCTGGAAGGCACGGACGGGGTTGGGCGTTCTGCCCATGCGCCCTTCTGGATGGACCTGCCGGGCCGGGTGGATGTCTGGCCGCCGGTCCCAAAGGCGGCAGAGCCCGAGGATGGCGCTTGGTTTGACCCTGTCGACCGGATTGCCGAGAACCACCACTCTGTCGTTCTGGCCCGTCAGATCGCTTCGGAAATTGCGTCGATCCTTGCGGCCAAAACGCCGCTGCCCCGCATGGTTGATGGCAAGCTGACCGCCCGGCAGGTGCAGGCGGGGGATTTTCTGGTGCTGGTTCAGCGCCGGTCAGAGCTGTTTCACGAAATCATTCGCGCCTGCAAAGAGGCCGGTCTTGATGTGGCCGGGGCCGACCGGCTGAAGATCGGGGCAGAGCTTGCCGTCAAGGATCTGACGGCGCTTTTGGCCTTCCTGTCCCTGCCCGAAGATGACCTGTCGCTTGCCGCTGCCCTGCGCTCACCCCTGTTTGGATGGGACGAACAGGCGCTCTTTGATCTTGCGCACCGTCGGGCAGAGGGGCGCTATCTTTGGCAAGAGCTTCGGGCGCGGGCCGCAGAGTTTCCGCAGGCTTCGGCGGTTTTGGATGACTTGCGTCGCAACGCCGATTTTCTTCGGCCCTACGATCTTATCGAAAGGATCCTGACGCGGCATGGCGGGCGGCGGTCTTTCGTGGCGCGTCTGGGCGATGAGGCCGAGGATGGCATCGACGCGCTTTTGTCTCAGGCGATGGCTTATGAGCGGATGGAAGTGCCCAGCCTGACGGGTTTCCTTGCCTGGCTTGAAACCGACGAGATCGAGATCAAGCGCCAGATGGACAGCGCCGGAAACCGCATCCGCGTCATGACCGTTCACGGGGCCAAGGGCCTTGAAGCGCCGATCGTCATCCTTCCTGACACCGCCCAGCGCAAGCTGAACATCCGCGATGAACTTTACCCGACCAAAGACGCCGTCTTGTGGAAGACCAGCGCCAGCGAAAGTCCCGAGGTCATCCAAAAGCCGCGCGATGAAACGCGGGCGCTTCAGGAACAGGAACGCCAGCGGCTGCTTTACGTGGCGATGACGCGGGCCGAAAACTGGCTGATCGTCTGTGCCGGGGGTGATCTGGGCAAGGACGGCAATAGCTGGCACGATCAGATTGCCGCCGGGGTAGAGGCGGCTGGTGGAACCCGGATGCAGTTTCCCACGGGCGAGGGGCTTCGCCATAGTGTCGGGCAATGGCCCGAAGCGCCCGAGGCGCGCGCGCCGGATGGACCGGCAGAGGTTGCCGCGCTTCCCGGCTGGGCCGTGCAGGGTGCGGCGCGCCCGCCAGAACCCGCGCCCGTCCTGTCGCCTTCGGATCTCGGCGGCGCCAAGGCGCTGGGGGGGATGTCCGGCGCGGACGAAGAAACCGCCAAGCGCCGCGGCAGCCAGATACACATCCTTTTGGAACATCTTCCGCCGCACGACAGTGCCAAGTGGCCTGATCTCGCCGCCGCGCTTTTGTCGCGCGGCGATTTTGCCGCCACGGGGGGTGAGCTGGCCGAAGTTCTGGGCGAAGCCGCGCGCGTTCTAAGCCAGCCCGATCTGTCCTATATCTTTGCGCCCACGACCCTCGCCGAGGTCGAGCTGACGGCGCATCTGCCCCAGCTTGACGCGCGCGTGCGCGGCGCGATCGACCGGCTGATTGTTCAGGATGGCCGCGTTCTGGCGGTTGATTTCAAGTCGAACGCCACCGTGCCGGAAAGCCCCGATCAGACGCCCGACGGGATCCTGCGGCAAATGGGGGCATATAGTGCCGCGCTGGCGCAGATTTATCCGGGGCGCGAGATTCAGACGGCAATCCTGTGGACCAAAACCGCGCAGTTGATGCATCTGCCACAAGACCGCGTGATGAATGCGTTGCAAAACGCGGGGCCGCCTTGACCTTCTTGCTGGCGCTCCCTACGTTCCAGCCTCACTTAGGATTTTCAGGAGGCCGAGCATGGCAACTGTAGCAGTCACTGACGACACATTCGACGCCGAAGTTCGCAACGCGGATATCCCGGTTGTTGTGGATTTCTGGGCAGAATGGTGCGGTCCGTGCAAACAGATCGGCCCCGCTCTGGAAGAGCTTTCGACCGAGTTTGACGGCAAGGTCAAGATCGTCAAGGTCAACGTCGACGAGAACCCCAACAGCCCAAGCCAGCTTGGCGTGCGCGGCATTCCCGCCCTGTTCATGTTCAAGAACGGCGAGGTTGTGTCGAACAAGATCGGCGCCGCGCCCAAGGCCGCGCTGCAAAGCTGGATCGAAGAGGCGATCTGATCACTTCAGGTCCATGAATTCCGGGCGCCTTCGGGCGCCCTTTTCATTTGCCCGGGGCCCTTATCCTTGCGACGAAAGCTCTTGGGTTCCATATAGGCGAAGACGGTAAGGGGGCAGGCATGTCAGAGAACAGTTTTCCAGGTTGGCACGGCACCACGATCATCGGCGTCAAAAAGGGCGGCGAGGTTGTGATCGCAGGCGATGGTCAGGTCAGCCTTGGCCAGACCGTGATCAAGGGCACCGCGCGCAAGGTCCGGCGCCTGTCGCCCGGCGGGTTTGACGTTGTGGCCGGGTTTGCCGGATCGACCGCCGATGCCTTCACGCTGCTTGAGCGGCTTGAGGCCAAGCTTGATGCAACGCCGGGTCAGCTTTCGCGCGCTTCGGTCGAGCTTGCCAAGGACTGGCGCACCGACAAATACCTGCAAAAGCTTGAGGCGATGCTGATCGTCACCGATGGGTCAGAGCTTTTGGTGATCACGGGCGCGGGCGACGTGCTTGAGCCCGAGCATAATATCGCCGCCATCGGATCGGGCGGCAACTATGCGCTGGCGGCGGCGCGCGGCATGATCGAAAGCGATCTTTCCGCAGAAGAGGTCGCGCGCAAGTCGATGGCGATCGCCGCCGACATCTGCGTCTATACAAATGGCAACCTGACGGTAGAGAAGATCAGCAAATGACCGACCTGACCCCACGCGAAATTGTCAGCGAACTCGACCGCTATATCATCGGTCAGAAAGACGCCAAGCGCGCCGTGGCCGTGGCGCTTCGCAACCGCTGGCGCCGCAAAAAGCTGGCCGATGATCTGCGCGATGAGGTTTACCCCAAGAACATCCTGATGATCGGTCCCACGGGCGTCGGCAAAACGGAAATCTCGCGGCGTCTGGCGAAACTGGCGCGCGCGCCTTTCATCAAGGTCGAGGCCACCAAATTCACCGAGGTGGGTTATGTCGGCCGCGATGTCGAACAGATCATCCGCGATCTGGTGGACAGCGCAATCATATCCACGCGCGAACACATGCGCGAGGACGTCAAGGCCAACGCCCAGAAGGCGGCAGAGGATCGCGTGCTAGAGGCAATCGCGGGCAAGGACGCGCGCGAGCAGACGCGCGATATGTTCCGCAAAAAGCTGAAGTCCGGCGTTTTGGATGACACGGTGATCGAACTTGAGCTGACCGAAACTTCGAACCCGATGTCCAACTTTGAAATCCCCGGTCAGCCGGGCGGCGCGGGCATGATGAATCTGGGCGATATCTTTGGCAAAGCCTTTCCCGGCCGCACAGTGAAAAAGAAGATGACCGTCGCCGAAAGCTATGACGTTCTGATCAGCGAAGAGGCTGACAAGCTGTTGGATGATGAGGTCGTGACCCGCAAGGCGCTGGAAGCGGTAGAACAGAACGGCATCGTCTTTCTGGATGAGATCGACAAGGTCTGTGCCCGCTCGGACGCGCGCGGCGGCGATGTCAGCCGCGAAGGTGTTCAGCGCGATCTCTTGCCGCTTATCGAAGGCACGACTGTCAGCACCAAACACGGGCCGATCAAGACCGACCATATCCTTTTCATCGCTTCGGGGGCGTTCCATATCGCCAAACCGTCCGATCTTTTGCCCGAGCTTCAGGGCCGCCTGCCGATCCGGGTAGAGCTGCGCGCGCTGACGCAAGAGGATTTCGTGCGCATCCTGACCGAAACCGACAATGCGCTGACGCTTCAATACACGGCGCTGATGGGCACCGAAGATGTGACCGTCTCCTTCACCCCCGATGGCATCGCCGCACTGGCCACCATCGCGGCGGACGTCAACCAAAGCGTCGAGAATATCGGCGCGCGGAGGCTTTACACGGTGATGGAGCGGGTCTTTGAAGAGCTAAGCTTTTCCGCACCGGACCGCGGCGGCGAAGAGATTGTCGTGGATGCCGCTTTCGTGGACAAGAACCTTGGCGAGTTGACGAAATCGACCGACCTTAGCCGTTACGTTCTATGACCACTTGACGCGATCTACGGGGGTGATATTCGCGTTTGACATGAAGCGTGTATTTCCTCGGTTCCTTTTTCTGCTGTTTTTAGGTCTTGCCGCCTGCGCGCCACGTCCAACGATGGTGTTTTTCCCCCAGGCCGCAACGATCGGAGCGCAGAAACAGATCTTCGTGGCCACCGACCGGGCCAAGGATGAGAACGGCCAGTTCGGCCCGCTTCGCAGCCGCAAGCTTAGCTATCTGTCCATCGATGTTTCTGTCCCGCCGAACCATGTTCCGGGATCGATCGAGTACTCGCGCGGCACGCCGGATCCGGAAAATGACTTTCTGACAACGGCGCTGGATGACTTTCCGTCAAAGAAGGCGTTCCAGAATGCGCTGTCCGCGCGGCTTCGCCAGCTTCCGGCCTCTGAACGTGAGGCGGTGGTCTATGTCCACGGCTTTAACAACACCATGGCTGACGGCGTTTATCGCACCGCCCAGCTTGTGAATGATTTTGAACTTCCGGGCGTGCCGATCCACTATTCATGGCCCAGCGCGGCAAACCCGCTTGGGTATGGTTATGATCGCGACAGCGCGCTGATCGCCCGCGACGGGCTTGATGAATTGCTTCGCACGATCCGGGCCAGCGGCGCCAAGCGCACCATGGTGATCGCGCACTCGATGGGCGCGCTTTTGACGATGGAAGTTATTCGCCAGTTGCCCGCAAACTCGAAACTGATCAACGGTGTTTTCCTGATCTCCCCGGACATCGACGTCGAAGTGTTCGAGGCGCAGGCACGCAAGATCGGCAAGCTGCCGCAGCCCTTCGTCATCTTCGTCTCGCAAAAGGATCGGGCGCTGCGGCTTTCCGCGCGGCTGACCGGTCAGAAGGACCGGCTTGGAACGCTGTCGGATCCAAAGCGTCTGGACAATCTGGCCGTTACGCTGATTGATGTGACCGACTTTGCCGATCCCGGCAGCGTCAACCACTTCATAACCGGAAGCTCACCCGTTCTGATCCAGATCCTTGCCAAGGTGGCAGAGGTGAACGAGGCGTTTACCGGTGACCCCGCCGGCCGAACCGGGCTTTTGCCGGGCACGGTTCTGACGGTACAGAACGCAACACAGATCATCATGCGGCGGCCCGTACAGTAACGCCGCTAGCTTCGGTTTCTTGGTGGTCGCATCCTTAGGCAGGAATTTCGGCCGATGCGGTTTGTCGATTTTGCACAGACGAACGCCCGCTGGCTTGCAGCCGGGGTTCTTCTGACCTTCACCTCCAGTTTTGGACAGACCTATTTCATCTCGATCTTTGCCGGGGCCATCCGTCAGGATTTTGGCCTGACGCATGGACAGTGGGGCGGCATCTATACGGTTGGCACCATCGCATCGGCCATCGTGATGGTCTGGGCCGGGGCGTTGACCGATGTCTTTCGGGTCCGGGCGCTGGGGATATTCGTTCTAAGCTTTCTTGCCGCCGCCTGCCTCTTTCTGATTGCTGCCCCCGGGGTCTGGTTTTTGCCGCTGGCCATCTTTTTCCTGCGCCTTGCGGGGCAGGGCATGACCAGCCACATCGCCACCGTCGCCATGGCCCGGTGGTTTGTTGCCGCGCGGGGGCGGGCGCTTTCGATTGCCGCGCTTGGCTTTTCGGTGGGTGAGGCGTTCCTGCCGCTGACCTTCGTGTCGCTGATGGTCTTTGTGCCTTGGCGGTTTCTCTGGGTGGGCGCGGCGCTTTTCAGCCTTTTGGCGATCCCGGTCCTTCTGCGCCTTCTGCGCGAAGAACGCACGCCCCAAGCCATCGCCCGCGAGGTTCAATCGCCGGGAATGCGCGGCCAGCAATGGACCCGCAACGGCGTTTTGCGGCACTGGCTTTTCTGGGCGATGATCCCGACGCTTCTTGGCCCCTCCGCCTTTGGCACCGCCTTTTTCTTTCAGCAGGTCCACCTGGCCCAGACAAAAGGGTGGAGCCATGTTGAACTTGTCGCGCTTTTTCCGATCTTCACGCTGTTTGCCACGTTCTCGATGCTGGCCTCGGGCTGGGCGATCGACCGGTTCGGCACGGCGCGCCTGATGCCGGTCTTTCAGCTTCCGATGGCGGCGGGGTTTGTCGTTGTCTCGTTTGCGCAAACCATCCCGCAGGCGGCTGTCGGGGTTGTGCTTTTGGGGCTTTCGACCGGCGTGAACTCGGCGCTGCCGGGTGCCTTCTGGGCTGAATTTTATGGCACGCGGCACCTTGGGGCGATCAAGGCGATGGCGACGGCGGTGATGGTTCTGGGGTCGGCCATCGGGCCGGGGGTTACCGGCTATCTGATTGATCTGGGATTGCCCTTTCAGGATCAGATGGTGGGCATCGCGATCTATTTCGTGGCAGCTTCGGCGCTGATCGCCCCGTTTATCGGGCGGGCGAAACGCGGCCTAGCGGTGGCGCCTTAGATAAACGTAATAGGCGCCTTCGCCGCCGTGGCGCTGATGCGACTGAGTGATCTGAAGGACCGCCTGCGACAGCGGCGGCTGGCTTAGCCATTGTGGCACCTGATGGCGCAGAATGCCGTGGCGCACGGGGATCGGGCCTTCATCGCGGGGCTTTCGGCCCTTGCCGGTGATCACCAGAACAAGCCGTTTTCCCGAAGCATGTGCTGTCAGGATGAACCGCATAAGGCGCGGGTGCGCCTGATCCATGGTCATGCCGTGCAGGTCGATCCGCGCCTCGGGCTTCAGTTTGCCCCGGTTCATGTTCTGAAAGGCGCGGCGATCCATCTTGACCGGCGCGGATGCAAGCTCATCGCCAAGGTTCAGCCCGGTATCAAGGCGCGGCGGCGCGGTTTGCGCGGTTGCGCCGATGCGGAACTCTCGAAGCGGCTGAGGCGCGGGTTTCTTGGGTTTTGCCTTGGCCGAAAGGGGCGCGTGGGTTGCCGCGCGCGGGCCAAGCGGCGTCGCGCTTTCGGCTACCTTGTGCCAAAGCGCCCGTTCTTCGGCGCTTAGTTTCCTGTGGCCCTTGCGGGTCATTGCGCCCCCTCGGGCAGCATTGCGTATGCGCGCTGGATCGGCATCAGGACAACCATACGCCCCGGATCGCGGATGCGCCCAGCCTCGCGGCCCGCCTCATCGCCGGTGCCGACAAAGATATCGGCGCGCTGAGCACCCTTGATGGCCGATCCGGTGTCTTGCGCGATCATCAGGCGGCGCAATGGGCCTGCACCATCCTTTTCAATCCAGACCGGCGCGCCAAGCGGGGTAAAGGCGGGATCAACGGCGATGGATCGCATTGCGGTGACCGACCGGTTCATCGCCCCAAGCGGGCCCTTGTCGGCGGGAAGTCTGCGAAGCTTTCGGAAGAAGACAAAGGACGGGTTATGCTGAAGCAGGGCGCGGCCCGCCTCGGGGTTGCGGCCAACCCAGCTTCGCAAGACCTGCGCCGATACCTGATGGGCCTGATAGACGCCGCGCCGCACAAGTTCGGCGCCGATAGACCGATAGTCGTGCCCATTCGCGGCGCTATAGCCCACGCGGATCGTGCGGCCGTTGGTCAGTTTGATCCGGCCTGAACCCTGAATTTGCAGAAAGAACGCCTCTACCGGGTCGTCGACCCATGCGATTTCCAGCCCCCGGTTCTTAAGCACCTCGGTCTCTTCGATCTCGGTGCGCGACAGCCATTTGGAACCGCGGCGCAACTCGGGCGGCTTGCGATAGATCGGAATGCGAAAGCGCGGCGTTTCCACCAAAGAGCCGTCCAGCTCAGGCTCAAAATACCCGGTGAACATCATCGGGCTTGAGTCCTCGATCAGGACGGGGCGAAAGAAAAGCTCAAAGAAAGTGCGCGCCGATGGCTGTTGGCCGGCAAGCGCGCAAAGCGATCCCCAGTCGGGGTCTTTCATGTCGGGGCAGGTTTCCAGAAAGACATCCAGCGCCGCCTGATGATCGTCATCGGCCCAGCCGTCCAGCTGATCAAAGCCCAGAACGGTAACCTTGGGATCCTGTGCATTGGCGGCCGCGGTCATGGCAAAACCGATAACGGCGGCGCCAAGCGCACGGATCACCCGCCGGTGGCGACCAACTGCCAATTTGGATCATCCGTGCCCATCGTGCGGGCAAAGGTCCAAGTGTCGCGCTGGCGCTTGATTTCGGTCGGGTTGCCTTCGACGATGTCGCCTGCCTCGTCGCGAACGACAGAGGTCAGCTCACCCACAAAGCGCACGGTCAGTTCGGCTTCTTGCGTTACCGGGTCAAACTGGGCGTCGTTGAGGTTGATCTCACGCACACCGATAAAGTTTGCTTCGACCGTCAGGCCCTTGTCGGCGCGCATGTCGACAACGCTGGCAAAGGTTTCAAAGACGTCTTCCGACAGGAAGGGCTCAATCGCCTTCATATCGCCGCGCTCGAACGACATCAGGATCATTTCATAGGCGCCGCGTGCGCCCTGAAGAAATTCGCCAACCGAAAACTCGGGATCCACGCCCTTCATCGCGGCCAGCATTTGTGCCGCTTCGCCATCTTCGGGGACGTGATCCGTGATGTCGCGATCAGGACCGCCTTCGATAACCTCGAAGTCGGGGCCGCCGCGTTCAATCTGCCGGTTCGACTGTGTCGGGATCGGCGGTTTCTCAAAACCTTCGCGCGTTCCCAGAACGTTGCGCAGGCGCAAGATCAGGAAAACGGCGACAGCGCCTAGAACCAGAAGTGAAAGTACCGAACTGCCCATCAAGAATCCTCTTTTCCCGCATAACCGTGGAAACCATTGTTCACCAACCTTATGTAAGGCAGGTGTGGGGGCAAGTCCACCAGACCAGAGGACACTAAACGAGGATCATATGTGGTTGTTTCTGGCTTTTCTGGCCGTTCCGTTGATCGAGATCGCGCTTTTTATCCAAGTTGGTGGTCTGATCGGCCTTTGGCCGACCCTTGCAATCGTCGTTTCGACGGCCGTTCTGGGGACATGGCTTGTCCGCAATCAGGGTGCGATGGCGATGACCCAACTGCGCAGTTCGTTCAACGAATTGCGCGATCCGACCGAACCTTTGGCCAATGGCGCCATGATCATCTTTGCCGGCGCGCTTTTGCTGACGCCGGGGTTCTTTACCGATGCGATCGGGTTCTTGCTGCTTGTGCCGGCCATTCGCCGCGCGGTTTTTGACTATGCGCGCAGCCGGGTGAAAGTTCAGACGTTTCATGCCGGTGGCCCGCGCGACAGCGGCCGCGCCCCCGAACAGCGCCCCGGCGACGTGATTGACGGCGCATATACCGAAGTTGAGCCGCCAAAAAAGCCAACCCACGGTTCATCAGGCTGGACCCGCCATTGAGCCGGTCAAACTGACCTGCTAGAGAGCACCCGGTAACGGTTATTCTGGGAGAGGTCATATGGCCGAAAACGGCGAAGCGGGCGCAGAAGCACAAGCGACCCCGGTCAAGATGCAGGTCTTGGCGCAATTTATTCGTGATATGTCTTTTGAGAACGTCGTCGCCCAAAAGGGCACGCAAGGCGAAGTAAATCCGGACGTACAGGTTCAGGTCAACCTGGACGCCAAGAAGCGGCCAACCGAACATCAGTTCGAAGTGGTCATGACCTGCAAAATCACTTCAAAGAACAAAGAAGACGAATCCACTCTGTTCCTTTTTGAGCTGGAGTATGGCGGCATCTTCCACGTCGAAAACGTGCCCGAAGATCAGCTTCACCCGTTCCTTCTGATCGAATGCCCGCGGATGCTGTTCCCCTTCGTGCGCCGCATCGTCAACGATGTCACTCGCGATGGTGGCTTTCCGCCGCTCAACCTTGAAAACATCGATTTTCTTGCGCTCTACCGGTCCGAGATTGCTCGCCGGGCAGAGGCTGAGGCCGCAAAGGCCACAACTAACTGATCGATTTCCACAACGCGTTGTCGCCCATGGACTTGATAAAGGTGTCATGGGCGGCGCGCTCGGCCTCGGTCAGCCGGGGCGGCAGGGGATTGGGCCGCGCGCTTGGCCGCCACCGCCCGGTCTCTTCGGATTGCCCCTCTTTCGGGGCTCCGTGATCGGAAAGACCGAAATCGGGTTGGCGGCCCCCGATCAGTTCAAGATAAACTTCGGCCAGAATTTCGGAATCGAGCAAGGCGCCGTGCTTTTCCCGCGCCGAGTTGTCGACGCCAAAGCGGCGGCACAGCGCATCCAAAGACGCGGGCGAGCCGGGAAATCTGCGCCGCGCAATCGCCAGCGTGTCAATCGCCTGATCCCACGGCAGTTCGGGAAAGTTCACCCACCGCAGCTCTGCATTGAGGAACTTCATGTCGAAGGCCGCGTTGTGGATGACCAGCTTGGCATCCCCGACGAAATCGACGAAAGCCTGGGCAATGGCCTTGAAAACCGGCTTGTCGGCCAGAAACTCATCGCCCAGCCCGTGAACTTCGAACGCGCCTTGCGGCATTGACCGTTCGGGGTTGATGTACTGATGGTAAACGCGGCCCGTTGGCACGTGGTTGTAAAGTTCGACCGCGCCGATTTCGACGATCCGGTCGCCATCTTCGGGCTCAAATCCGGTCGTTTCGGTGTCCAGTACGATCTCACGCATCAATTCGGGTCCTTCGAATGTCGTCCAGCACCTTGGCCACCTGGGCGCGGGCCTCTTCCAGCGACGTCGTTTCGATCACGTAGTTGGCGCGGGCCCGTTTTTCGGCGTCTGGTGTCTGTTTTTTCACGATCGCATCGAATTGTTCAAGGCTCATGCCCGGACGATCCAGAACGCGCTGGCGCTGAACTTCGGGCGGGGCGCTGACCACGACAATCACGTCCACATGGCCTGCGCCGCCGGTTTCAAACAAAAGCGGGATATCGACAAGGGCAATGGGGGCTTCGACCTCTGCCAGGAACCTCGCCCGGTCGGCGGCGACAAGCGGGTGCACAATTTCTTCGATCCGGGCCAGCGCGCCGGGATCTTCGGCGATCCATGTTTTCAGCGCATCGCGTGACACGGCCCCCTGAACAATGGCCTTCGGGCGGATGGTTTGGATGGGCTGAACCGCCGCGCCGCCCTTGGCGTATAAACGGTGCACCGCGGCGTCGGCGTCCCAGACGGGCAGGCCGGCATCGGCGAACATCGCGGCGGTGGTGGATTTGCCCATCCCGATCGATCCGGTCAGGCCAATCACCAGCGGGCGGCGTTTCACGATCCCAGAACCACTTGGCGCGTGGCCTCATCGACATCGGGGCGGTGGCCAAACCAGCGTTCGAAAGCCGGCGCCGCCTGATGCAATAGCATCCCAAGCCCATCGACTGTCCGGCAACCTGCATTTTCCGCCTCTTGCAGGAAATGCGTCTTTAGCGGGGTATAGACCAGATCGCTGACCACAGCCGCCCGGTTCAGCCCGTCCAGCGGAACGCGAAACTCTGGCTGGCCCATCATGCCCAAGGATGTGGTGTTCACGACGGTTATGGCGTCATCCAGAATATTTCCGGCTTGCACCCATTCTATCACTTTGATTTTGCTACCAAACTCTGTGCGAAGCGCATCGGCGCGGGCGCGGGTTCTGTTGGTCAGGCGAATTTCGGGAACGCCGACCTCTATCAACGAGGCGATGACCGCCCGCGCGGCGCCGCCTGCGCCGAAAACCACGGCCGCCCCGGAGCGGGGGTTCCAGGCCGGCGCGCCCTGACGCAGGTTTTCGACAAAGCCATAGCCGTCGGTGTTATCGGCGTGGATCTTTCCGTCTTTGCGAAAGATCAGCGTATTTGCCGCCCCGATCAGCGCGGCGCGGTCGGTGACCAGATCGGCAAGCCCGATCACCTCTTCCTTATGCGGGATGGTGACGTTGATGCCGACAAATCCCAGTTTTGGAAGCACTTCAAGCGCCTGACGCAGATCATCGCGGGCGATGTCCATCGGGATGTAGTGCCCCTGAATGCCATAACGGCGAAGCCAGTGTTCATGCAGGCGGGGCGATCGGCTGTGCGATATCGGCGATCCGATAACACCGGCCAACGGTATTTTCTTGTGTGTCATCCCTGAAGTGTTCCGCGCATCGTGAGGTAAGTTAAAAGTTGCAGCAAAGGTAATCCCAGAATGGTGAAATAGTCACCCTCTATACGGGAAAAGAGCCGTATGCCTTCTTCTTCGATCTTGTAGCCCCCGACAGAGTGGCGAATGCTTTCCCAATTGCGCGCAACATAGTCGTCAACATAAGCCGCCGACAGCTGGCGCATGGTCAAACGCACTTCTCCGACGTGGCGCCAGACCGGTTCGCCCGCGTCATAAAGAACCGCCGCCGACAAAAGACTGTGGCGATTGCCCGAAAGGCGGGTCAGCTGGTCCTTTGCATCTTGGGCAGAGGTTGGCTTGGCAAGGATGTCCTTTTCATGGGCCAGAACCTGATCGGATCCAAGAACCAAGGCTTCGGGGTGTTTCTGCGAGATTTTGCGCGCCTTCGCCTCGGCGAGGCAATCGGCGATGTCGCGGGGCAGGGCGGCCTCTGAAATCATGGCGGCGCGGATCGCATCTTCATCGATGTTTGGCTTTGCGACGTCAAACTCCACGCCTGCATTGCGCAGCATGGTTGCCCGGATGGCCGATCCCGATGCCAGAACGATCTTTTGCTTCATGGGCGTAACTGTTCCCGCAACCCTGTGGAAAACCGGTGTGTCTTGGGCCCGGTTTTTCGCTCAATCCTTGAATGCTTGCCGCCCGGGCAAAAAACAAGCGCGTTTCGCGGAATTTCGTACCGATTCCTCCACGGGGGATAAGGAAAACCCAAAATCCACGTGTTTGGGGCCTATCGCGCCTTTGTCACCAGTGACCAACAGCGCTATCCACAGGTCCGTTTTTCTAACCTGCTGATATAAATCATGTAATCTGAGTTATACACCCTGTTGGAAAGATGCCCCCGGGTTATTCGCCGTTAAGAAACTGGGGGTTTTTCCGGGGATAAGCCAATAATCCACAGAAAACGGCCTCCCTTCTTAATCATCATCTTTTCTTTATCTCTTTTCTTATTTTAAGAAAGGAAGACCAAGAATGGGGATAAGCGGATGACCGATCTTTTGACGATGCTCTATCCTTGGGTCAAAAGCCTGCATGTGATGTCGGTGATCGCCTGGATGGCCGGGCTTTTCTATATGCCGCGGCTGTTCGTCTATCACACCGAAGAGGTGGGGCAGGGAAATCCGACCGATGATCTTTTCCAGAAGATGGAGGTCAAGCTTTTGCGGGTGATCATGAACCCGGCAATGATAGCGGCATGGGTCTTTGGTAT
Source organism: Paracoccaceae bacterium (assembly GCA_030148005.1). Lineage (GTDB taxonomy): Bacteria > Pseudomonadota > Alphaproteobacteria > Rhodobacterales > Rhodobacteraceae > JASBSV01. The sequence goes on from JASBUI010000033.1 coordinate 40,749, forward strand.
TTTACTTGCCCTAACGCCCGGCGTGATCGACTGGTCGGCGGTCTGGCCTTACACCAAGCTGATCGGGATCCTCGGGATGACCTGGTTTCACCACTGGCTTGGGAAAAGGCGCAAGGATTTTATCGGCGGCACGAACACCCTGACCGGGCGCCAGTATCGCCTGATGAACGAGGTTCCGACGGTTCTGATGGTCGTCATCGTGGTGTCGGTTATCGCGCGCCCATTCTAAAGCGGATTGACGCAGCGATCTTGGCGGCCTATTAACACCGCGCGCGCCGTCCGGCAGCGCATTATCCATTTCATATAGACGCATGCGGCCCAAGGGTGGGTTTCGCCATGTCCCGGATCGAAAGACCCCCCATGAACAAAGACCGTTTGAACCTGTCCGACCTCAAGGCGAAAAGCCCTAAGGATCTTTTGTCGATGGCAGAAGAGCTTGAGATCGAGAACGCATCGACGATGCGCAAGGGCGACATGATGTTCGCGATCCTCAAGGAACAGGCGGATGATGACTGGGTCATCGGCGGTGATGGCGTTCTTGAGGTTCTGCAGGATGGGTTCGGATTTCTGCGCTCGCCCGAGGCGAACTATCTGCCGGGCCCCGATGACATCTATGTCTCGCCCGAAATGATCCGGCAGTTTTCGCTGCGCACCGGTGACACGGTCGAAGGTGTGATCCGCGCGCCGAACGAAACCGAACGTTACTTTGCGCTGACCATGGTTGAGCAGATCAACTTTGAAGATCCAGAGCGTGCCCGCCACAAGGTTGCCTTTGACAACCTGACGCCACTTTACCCCGACGAGCGCCTGAAGATGGAGATCGAAGATCCCACCGTCAAGGATCGCTCGGCCCGGATCATCGATCTGGTTGCGCCCATTGGTAAGGGTCAGCGTTCGCTGATCGTCGCGCCGCCGCGCACGGGTAAGACGGTTCTTCTTCAGAACATCGCCCATTCGATCGCGGCCAACCATCCAGAGTGCTATCTGATCGTTCTTCTGATCGACGAGCGCCCCGAGGAAGTTACCGACATGCAGCGTTCGGTCAAAGGCGAAGTGATCTCTTCGACGTTCGATGAACCTGCAAGCCGTCACGTCGCCGTCTCTGAGATGGTGATCGAAAAGGCCAAGCGCCTGGTCGAGCATAAGCGCGACGTTGTCATCCTTTTGGATTCGATCACCCGCCTTGGCCGCGCGTTCAACACGGTTGTTCCGTCGTCCGGCAAGGTTCTGACCGGCGGTGTCGATGCGAACGCCCTTCAGCGACCCAAGCGGTTCTTTGGTGCGGCGCGGAATATCGAAGAGGGCGGATCGCTGACCATCATCTCGACCGCGCTGATCGACACCGGCAGCCGCATGGACGAGGTGATCTTTGAAGAATTCAAAGGCACCGGCAACTCCGAGATTGTTCTGGATCGCAAGGTTGCCGACAAACGCGTCTTCCCGGCGATGGACATTCTTAAGTCCGGCACCCGTAAGGAAGAGCTGCTTGTCGACAAGCTGGACCTTCAGAAAACCTATGTCCTGCGCCGCATCCTGAACCCGATGGGCACGACGGACGCGATCGAGTTCCTGATTTCCAAGTTGAAGCAGACCAAGACAAACTCGGAATTCTTCGACTCGATGAACACATAACTTATTGTTCTAAAACAATTGGTTAGCCTGATATGGATACGATCTTTGCCCTCGCCACGGCCCGTGGAAAGGCCGGTGTAGCCGTTGTTCGGCTGTCTGGTCCTCGGGCCTTTGACGCCGCGCGCGTCATCGCCGGGGATCTGCCAGAGGCGCGGCGGGCGGCCGTTCGGGTGCTGCGCGATGGCGCGGGCGCCGAGATTGATCAGGCGCTTGTCCTGAGCTTTCAGGCGCCGCACAGCTTCACCGGTGAAGATGTTGTCGAGTTTCAGGTCCATGGCAGCGCGGCTGTAACAAGCGCTTTGGTCGATGCGCTGGCGGGCCAGCCGGACCTTCGTCTGGCCGAGCCGGGAGAGTTCACCCGCCGCGCGCTTGAGAATGAGCGCTTGGACCTTGCGCAGGTCGAAGGGCTTGCCGATCTGATAGAGGCCGAAACCGAAGCGCAAAGGCGTCAGGCTTATCGTGTCCTGTCGGGTGATCTTGGGCGGTTGGCCGATGGCTGGCGAACAGGGTTGATCCGCGCCGCGGCGCTTATCGAAGCGACGATCGATTTCGCGGATGAAGAGGTACCGGTCGACGTTTCGCCCGAAGTGATCGAAATCTGCGATCGGGTTCAGCTAGAGCTAGCCCGCGAAATCGATGGTTCGGCGATAGCCGAACGTGTTCGTGACGGGTTTGAGGTGGCGATTGTAGGTTCGCCTAACGCTGGCAAGTCGACCTTGCTGAACGCTCTGGCAGGGCGCGAGGCGGCGATCACATCTGATGTGGCTGGAACGACGCGGGACGTGCTTGAGGTCCGGATGGACCTGCGCGGCATACCGGTCACCATCCTTGATACGGCGGGGCTTCGCGATAGCGATGACAAGGTCGAAAAGATTGGGGTTAGCCGCGCTTTGCAAAGGGCTGGGGCAGCAGAGCTTCGAATTTTTTTACTCGATTTTCCGGATGAGGATCTTCCGGTGGAACGGCTGCCGGGCGACATTGTCGCGCTTGGCAAGGCTGATTTGCAGCGCGCCGATGGCTTTGCGGTGTCCGGTAAGACGGGCGCCGGTGTGGATGAGCTGATAGAGCGCGTCTGTAGCGCGCTGGAGGCGCGCGTTGCGACCGTTGGGACAGCCACGAAGGAACGGCACCGGCTGGCTATGCAGCGCGCTCTGGCGGCGCTGGGGGAGGCGGCCGCGCTTGTCGGCCGTGGGCCGGACAGCTATGACATTGCAGCAGAAGAGCTTCGTAATGCGGTCCGGGCCCTTGATTCTCTTGTCGGCCGTGTGGATGTGGAGCAGATCCTGGACGAAATTTTCGCAAGTTTTTGCCTTGGCAAGTGAGGAGTGTTTCACGTGAAACATCTGGACTTTGATGTTGTTGTTATCGGTGGCGGCCACGCCGGCACCGAGGCTGCGCATGCCTCTGCCCGGATGGGTGCGCGTACAGCGCTTGTCACTTTGAAGGCCGATGCCATTGGCGCGATGTCCTGTAACCCGGCAATTGGCGGGTTGGGCAAGGGGCACCTTGTTAAGGAAATTGACGCCATGGACGGCGTTATGGGGCGTGTAGCGGATGCGGCTGGCATCCAGTTCCGCCTTTTGAACAGGCGCAAAGGTCCGGCTGTGCGCGGCCCCCGCGCGCAGTCGGACCGCGAAATTTATAAATCGGCCATGCAGGCGGAAACCGCTTCTCAGGAAAACCTTCGTGTTGTTGAGGGCGAGGTTACCGATTTTGTTATGGCGGATGGCCGGGTAGAGGGCGTGGTCCTTGCCGACGGCGCAACCATTCGCGCCGGTGCGGTGGTTCTGACAACGGGCACATTCTTGCGCGGCGTCATTCATATCGGCGACCGGTCGTTCCCGGGCGGGCGGATGGGCGACAACCCTTCGATCAAACTGGCCGAGCGTATTGATGATTTCGGGCTGTCCCTTGGGCGGCTCAAGACAGGCACACCGCCGCGGCTGGATGGGCGGACCATCAATTGGGACAATCTGGAAAGCCAGCCGGGCGATGATGATCCGGCGATGTTTTCCTTTCTTTCGTCCGCTCCGATGGCGCGGCAGGTGTCCTGCGGGATCACCCATACCAATGAACGCACGCATGAGATTATCCGCCAGAACCTGGATCGTTCGGCGATGTACGGCGGCCATATCAGCGGCGTCGGCCCCCGCTATTGCCCGTCGATCGAGGATAAGATTGTGCGGTTCGCAGATAAGACCTCTCATCAGATTTTTCTTGAACCTGAAAGCTTGTCGAACAGCACAATCTACCCCAACGGGATTTCAACTTCGCTGCCGGAAGATGTTCAGCTGGATTACGTCCAATCCATCTATGGTCTTGAAAATGTTAGGATAATTCAACCGGGTTATGCCATTGAGTATGACTATATCGACCCCCGATCCTTGGATGAAACGTTGTCCTTGCGCGATGTTCCGGGGCTGTATCTGGCCGGTCAGATCAACGGAACGACCGGGTATGAAGAGGCTGCTGCGCAAGGTTTGGTCGCGGGTCTGAACGCCGCGCTGGCCGTGGCCGGGCGCGATCCGGTGACCTTTGGCCGTGCGACCTCTTACATCGGTGTGATGGTTGACGACCTGATAACCCGCGGCGTGACAGAACCCTACCGCATGTTCACATCGCGGGCCGAGTTCCGCCTGTCGCTTCGTGCGGACAATGCCGATCAGCGCCTGACGCCTTTCGGGATCTCGCTTGGCTGTGTTTCTGATGCGCGCCGCTCAGTTTTTGAGGGGAAGATGGAACGACTTTCGGCCGCGCGCGATGTTCTGAAAGAAATTTCCCTGACCCCGAATGAGCTTGCCAAGGCCGGCATTTCGGTGAGCCAGGATGGTTCACGTCGCAACGGGCTTGAAATTCTGGCCTTCCCGGATGTCGGGTTTTCGGATGTCGCCGGGTTTGATCCGCGTCTTGATGGCGTGGATGCCGAGATTGCAGAGCAGGTTTCAAACGATGCGATGTACGCCAATTATATCAATCGGCAGAAGCGGGATGTTGAGGCGATGCAGCGGGATGATGCGCATCTGATTCCCGCGGACTTTGATTTTCATGCTTTGCAGGGGCTTTCGGCCGAGCTTCGCCAGAAACTTGATCTGGCAAGGCCGTCCACCTTGGGGCAGGCGGGGCGCGTTGACGGGATGACGCCCGCCGCGATGACGCTTATTCTTGCGCGGCTTCGCCAAGCTGGCCGGCAGCGCCGGGCATGAGCGACGGTGAGAACTGGAATGTTTCACGTGAAACATTGGAGCGGCTGAAAACCTACGAAGCCCTTCTGAAACAGTGGAATCCCAAGATAAACCTTGTTAGCCGGGCCACGCTGGATGATGCATGGGGTCGGCATTTTCAGGATTCCATCCAGATAGAATGGTTGATTCCCCAGCAGACTCGCTCACTTGCCGATCTGGGAAGCGGCGGCGGCTTTCCGGGACTGGTGCTTGCCATTCTTTTCGCGGAAACACGGCCAGAGGCGCGGGTGACGTTGATCGAATCGGATCAGCGTAAATGCACGTTTTTACGTACGGTTTTGCGGGAAACGGGCGTTTCTGCCCGTGTTTTGCCAGAGCGGATTGAAAAAGTTGCCCCTTTGGGCGCGGATGTCCTGACCGCGCGGGCTTTGGCGCCGCTTTCGCAGCTTTTGGGGTTCGCAGAACGGCATCTGAAGCCCGGCGGGCACGCATTCTTTCCAAAAGGAGCGCGGTTTCGCGCCGAGATCGAAGAAGCGCTTGCAACATGGGCCTTCTCGCGCGAAGAAATAGTCAGCGAAACCTCGCCCGAGGCCGTAATACTAAAAATCGGAGATATTGCCCGTGTCTGACCCGACGCGCCCCCCGGCGCCGAAGATTATCGCTGTGACCAATCAGAAGGGCGGCGTTGGCAAAACCACAACGACCATCAATCTTGGCGCGGCCCTTGCCGAACTTGGCTACAAGGTGCTTTTGGTTGACCTTGACCCCCAAGGAAATGCGTCCACCGGACTTGGTATTGGGCCAGAGCACCGGAAATACACAACATATGACCTTTTGCTGGACGAAGTTCCGCTGTCCAAGGTTGTTCTGACAACGGATGTCGAGCGGCTTTTGATCGCTCCGGCGACGACCGACCTAAGCTCTGCCGATATTGAGCTTGTATCGAACGAAAAGCGCAGCTTTCTTTTGCACGACGCCCTGAGGCAGATCGAGATTGACGCCTTCAAGCTGGATTTCATCCTGATCGATTGCCCGCCCTCGCTTAATTTGCTGACCGTAAACGCGATGGTCGCCGCGGATACGGTTCTTGTACCGCTGCAAAGTGAGTTTTTTGCTTTGGAAGGCCTGTCGCAGCTCATGCTTTCGGTTCGCGAGGTTCGCCAGACCGCAAATCCAAAGCTTCGGATAGAGGGCATCGTTCTTACGATGTACGATAAGCGCAACAACCTGTCCCGTATGGTAGAACAGGATGCGCGCGACAATTTGGGCGATCTTGTTTTCAACACGGTCATCCCCCGAAATGTGCGCGTCAGTGAGGCGCCATCGTTCGCGCTTCCGGTGCTTGAGTATGATACGGCGTCGCTTGGGGCCAAAGCCTATCGCGAACTGGCAAAAGAGCTTGCCAGCCGTGGTGCGGCGGTAAAAAAGTAGAAGAAAAGGGGTAAGGACATGGCAAAGAAAACAAATCAGCGCGGATTGGGGCGCGGGTTGTCCGCCCTTATGGCCGACACACAGCCGGAAGCACCCCAAACCGGTCAGGCACTTCGGGCTGAGCGGAACCTGCCGGTAGAGCGGCTTTTGCCGAATCCCGATCAGCCGCGGCGGCACTTTTCCGAAGAGGATCTGAACAGCCTTGCCGCTTCGATCCGTGAAAAAGGCGTGATTCAGCCGCTGATCATTCGGCCAAACCCAAGAAAGCCAGATACTTACGAGATTGTCGCGGGTGAGCGCCGCTGGCGTGCGGCGCAGGTGGCGAAGGTTCACGAGGTGCCGGTTATTATCCGTGCGCTGGATGACACCGAGGTCCTTGAGATCGCGATCATCGAGAATATTCAACGCGCCGATCTTAACCCGATCGAAGAAGCGGCCGGCTATCGGCAGTTGATGGATAAGTTTGGGCACACGCAGGAAAAACTAAGCCAGGCGCTTGGGAAAAGCCGCAGCCATATTGCGAACCTTCTGCGGCTTTTGCAGCTTCCGAAGGATGTTCAGGCGTATCTTGAGGATGGATCGCTTTCGGCGGGCCATGCCCGGGCGTTGATCACAAGCTCTGATCCTTCGGCGCTGGCCAAACAGGTGGTTGAGCGTGGGCTTTCGGTTCGCGAAACCGAACGCCTTGCCAAGGCCCCGCCGAAGAAAGCCAAGCCGGTTGAGCGTCGCCCATCGGAAAAAGATGCGGATACTCGCGCGCTTGAGGGTGATTTGTCGGCAAATCTGGGAATGAAGGTTTCTGTGGACCACAAGCCGGGTCAAGAAGGCGGGCAGGTCAGCATCAGCTATGCTTCGCTGGATGAGCTGGATGAGCTTTGCCGGATTCTTACCGCGAACCGTTAGGCCGGGACCAGATAAAGATCAGAACGCCGGTCAAAACCACGCCCTGAACCAGCAGGATCCAAGGTTTCAGCTGAAGCAGGACAGACACCGCAAAGACGATCAGAATAGAGACTGTTGCGGCCTTTTTGCCCTTTTTTGAGATTGCACCTTCATTTCGCCAGTCCGTGGTCATCGGCCCGAACACCCGGTGCCCGAGGATCCAGTCGTGAAGGCGGTCTGACGAGCGGGCGAAGCAGAAAACAGCCAGCAAAACCAGCGGCACGGTGGGCACCAGGGGCAGGATCATGCCCGCAATCCCAATTCCCAGCGAGATGAGGCCGCCCAGAAGCCAGAAAATCCTCATACCAACAACTCCCGAAGGATGGCGTTCAGAACAGGGCGCCCTTTTTCGGTGGCCCAAAGGTGAGTTTTGTTTTGCTCCAGGTGGCCGGACGAAATTAACTCTTTGAATTCCAACGGCTTACCTGACATCCCCGCGTATCGCCCAAGATCAATACCTTCGGAAAGGCGCAGGCCCATCATCAGGTACTCGACGGCCTGTTCGTCGCTTGGGATTACCTGACGGGGGTTTTCGCCATTGCCGACCGCGCTAACAGCGCGAAGCCAACCTTGCGGCGAAAGCGGTGTATCCGTCGCAAACCGTTGATTCCCATACGAAATTCGCCCATGCGCGCCCGGACCGATCCCTAAATAATCGCCGCCGTGCCAATAGACGAGGTTGTGAATAGAGGCGGCGCCGGTGCGCGCGTGGTTTGAAACCTCATAAGCCTCAAAGCCCGCGGCCTGAGTAATTTCCTGCGTTGCCAGAAACATATCGGCGGCCAGATCTTCATCCGGCAGCCCCTTAAGCTTGCCAGCGGCGTACCGATCGCCAAAGGCGGTGCCGTCTTCGATGCTAAGCTGGTAAAGCGACAGGTGATCGGCGGCCAGATCAAGGGCGCGGCGCAGCTCTGCCTTCCACTGATCCAAGGTCTGATCCTGACGGGCATAGATCAGATCAAAGCTGATTCTGTCGAAAGTATTCCTAGCAATATCAAAGGCTTGCATGGCTTCTGCGGCGGTGTGAAGCCTGCCAAGCCGTTTCAGATCGTCGTCGTTCAGCGCCTGTACGCCCATCGAGATGCGGTTCACGCCGGCCTGCCGATATCCGGCAAAGCGGCCCGCCTCTACCGAAGTTGGGTTGGCCTCTAGCGTGATCTCAAGGCTGTTGGTGGTGCGCCAGTGTTTGCGGACGCGCGTGAGAATGGCGTCAACGACGGCGGGGTCCATCAAACTTGGCGTGCCGCCACCAAAGTAGATGGATCTAAGAACGCGATCGCCGGTTTCGGCGGCGAGGCGATCAAGCTCGGACAGGTAGGCAGCTTGCCAGTCTGGCTGAGAAATAGAGGCGCTGACATGGCTGTTGAAGTCGCAATAGGGGCACTTGGCCTGGCAGAAGGGCCAGTGAATATAGAGACTAAACCCGCCTATTTCCCAGTTTTCAGCCAAAGCAGGCCGCCACAAACTTGGCAAAGGCCGCCGCGCGGTGGCTGATGCGGTGCTTTTCCTCTGGATCCATCACGGCAAAGGTCACGTCATAGCCAAGAGGCTGAAACATCGGATCAAAGCCAAAGCCGCGATCCCCGCGCATCGGCCAGACCAGCGTTCCGTCCACCTTGCCTGAATAAAGCTGATCAGAGCCATCGGGCCATGCAAGGCAAAGCGTTGAATGAAAGGCGGCGCTGCGCGGGGCGCCGGGGCCTTTTGCGGTAACCTCATCCCAAACGCGGGTCATTGCCATGGTGAAATCGCGCCCCTTGGGCGTTTCGGCCCAGTCGGCGGTATAAACACCCGGCGCGCCGTCCAGCGCATCGACCATGATGCCGCTGTCATCGGAAAGCGCGGGTAGACCGGTTGCGCGGGCGGCAAAATGGGCCTTTATCCGCGCGTTTCCGGCAAATGTGTCTTCGGTTTCCGCGGGTTCGGCCAGCCCAAAGTCACCGGCGCTGACGACGCTGACGCCATAGGGCGCCAAAAGGGCCGCAATTTCCGCCAGTTTGCCCTTGTTGTGCGAGGCGAGCACAAGTTTTTCGATGGGCTGGCGGGTCATTGCTTTGGCTTTCAGGAAACGGCGGCGTTCTGGGCCGCGACAAGTTCCGAGATGCCCTTTTCGGCCAGTCCCAGAAGTTCGTCCATCTGGGCGCGCGAAAAGGTTGATCCTTCGGCGGACATCTGAACTTCGATCAGGCGAAGATCATCGGTCAGGACAAAATTGCCATCAACGCCCGCTTCGCTGTCTTCGGGATAGTCCAGATCCAGCACGGGCTGACCGGCGTAGATGCCACAGCTAACCGCCGCGACGTTGTTGACCAGCGGATCGGTGATGATGTCGCCCGCCTTGATCAGCTTGTTGACCGCAAGGCGCAAGGCGACCCAGCCGCCGGTGATCGAAGCGCAGCGTGTGCCGCCATCGGCCTGAATTACATCGCAGTCCACCGTGATTTGCCGTTCGCCCATTGCAACGCGGTCCACACCAGCGCGCAGGCTGCGCCCGATGAGGCGTTGAATTTCCTGTGTGCGCCCCGATTGGCCATTTTTGGCCTCACGGCGCATTCGGGTGTGCGTTGCGCGCGGTAGCATGCCATATTCGGCCGTAACCCAGCCAAGGCCGGAATTCTTGAGAAACGGGGGAACACGTTCATCGACCGAGGCGGTGCACAGCACATGGGTGTCGCCGCATTTGATCAGGCATGAGCCCTCGGCATGTCGTGTCGTGCCAACTTCGATTGAAATTGGGCGCATATCGCTTACGTTTCGACCAGAGGGACGCATGGGAACTCCTTTTGTTGCGCAGCCAAATACGCCTCTGACGCGCAATAGCGCAACCCCGATTGACGCCAGCCCCGCAAACCCTTTAATGATTTCGCCCCTCAGGAAAGACAAATGGAAGACGGACCTTTTGATCTGAACGAACTGAACGACCGCTCGCGCGAGGTGTTTCGCCGCGTTGTCGAAGGGTATCTGAGCAATGGAGAGCCTGTTGGTTCTCGCACGCTTACCCGCGCGATGAGCGAAAAGGTTTCCGCCGCGACAATCCGAAATGTGATGCAAGACCTTGAATTCATGGGCCTATTGGGAAGCCCGCACGTGTCAGCAGGGCGCGTTCCCACGCAGCAGGGTCTGCGGATGTTTGTCGATGGGCTTTTGGAGGTGCGTGAGCTTGGCAATGAAGACCGCCAAAAGATCGACGCGACGCTTGGCTCAAATGAGCGTGATGTATCCACGATGCTTGACCGCGTCGGTTCGGCGCTTTCGGGGCTGACGCAGGGCGCAAGCCTTGTTCTGGCGCCAAAACAGGAAGCCCCGATCAAACATATCGAGTTTGTAAGCCTTGGGCCCGACCGCGCGCTGGTCGTTCTGGTCTTTGCCAACGGTACGGTTGAAAACCGCGTCTTTACGCCGCCGCCGGGCCAGACACCGTCGGCCATGCGCGAGGCTGCGAATTTCCTGAACGCGCTGGCGGCGGGCAAGACGGTTTCAGAGCTTCGCAAGACAATGACGACCGAAATCAGCGCCCGCCGGCAAGAGCTGGACAGCCTTGCGCGGTCGCTTGTGGAAAGCGGTGTGGCGGTCTGGGAGAATGAGGGCGAGCGTACAGAGCGGCTTATCGTGCGCGGACGCTCACATCTTTTGGATGGGGCGACCGATGCGATCGATCTGGACCGGATTAGGACGCTTTTTGACGATCTGGAACGCAAAAGGGACATCGCAGAGTTCCTTGAGCTGACCGAAGAAGGCGAAGGTGTTCGCATTTTTATCGGTTCAGAGAACAAACTCTTTTCGCTTTCGGGTTCCTCTTTGGTGGTCAGTCCCTATATGAACGCGGATCAACGAATCGTCGGTGCGGTAGGTGTTATCGGACCGACAAGACTGAACTACGGGCGCATTGTTCCGATTGTGGATTATACGGCCCAACTTGTGGGCAAACTGATATCGGAACAGGGTAAAGGTTAAAGATGGCGGACGCGAAGAAAGAAGACAGTTTCCTGGATGAGATCGATGCCCCCGAGGGCTTCGAGGAAGATGGTTCGGAATTTGATGTCGAACCGGATGAAATTGACCGGCTTACGCGTGAGCGCGACGAGTTTCGCGATCGCTTTATGCGGGCGCTGGCGGATGCCGAGAACGCGCGCAAGCGTAGCGAGCGGGATCGGCGCGAGGCAGAGAACTATGGCGGCTCAAAGCTGGCCCGTGACATGCTGCCGGTTTACGACAACCTGGCGCGTGCGCTGGATGCCATCGCAGAAGACCCGGCCGGATCGTCCGCGGCGATTGCCGAGGGTATCGAGCTGACGATGAAAGAGCTTTTGAACGTCTTTGGAAAGCACGGCATCGACCCTATTGCACCGCAGGTTGGCGATCGGTTCGATCCGCAGATCCACGAAGCGATGTTCGAGGCGCCGCTGCCGGAAACAAAGGCAGGCGACATCATTCAGGTGTCTGCCGTTGGTTTCATGCTGCATGACCGCCTGTTGCGCCCGGCCAAGGTTGGCGTGTCGTCCAACCCGGCAGGTTAATCGCGGGTCAGGTCTTTCAGTTCATAGACCAGATCAAGCGCCTCTTTCGCGCTAAGCTCATCTGGCTGAACCTCGGCAAGGCGCTGATCCAGCGCTGAAGCCTTGGGTTTGGCCGCGGGCGCGGCGGGGGCGGCCGAAAACAGCGGAAGATCGTCCACCAGCGCCTTTTGGTGGGCGGCGCCCTCACGCTCACCTTTTTCCAGCGCCTCCAGAACGACACGGGCACGTGCCACGACGCTGGCGGGCAGACCGGCCAGTTTGGCCACCTGAACGCCGTATGAACGATCCGCCGCGCCTTTGCGAACCTCGTGCAGGAAAATAACCTCACCTTCCCATTCTTTCACGGCAACGGTCGCGTTCTCGGCGCTATCCAGCTTTGCCGTCAGGGCGGTAAGTTCATGATAGTGCGTGGCAAAAAGTGACCGACACCGGTTCGCTTCGTGCAAATGCTCAAGCGTGGCCCAAGCGATGGACAGGCCATCATAGGTCGATGTCCCGCGCCCGATCTCATCAAGGATCACCAGCGCCCGGTCGTCCGCCTGATTGAGGATCGCGGCGGTTTCAACCATTTCCACCATAAAGGTCGAACGACCCCGCGCCAGATCATCAGAGGCCCCAACGCGCGAGAAAAGCTGTGAAACAACGCCGATATGCGCCGATTTTGCCGGAACAAAGGCCCCGGCCTGCGCCAAAAGGGCGATAAGGGCGTTCTGGCGCAGAAAGGTCGACTTACCCGCCATGTTGGGACCGGTCAAAAGCCAGATGCGTTCGGCTGAGAGGTCACAATCGTTGGCGATGAAGGGCGCGCCGCCCTGACGGTTCAGCGCGGCCTCAACCACCGGGTGGCGGCCGCCGGAAATTTCAAAGGCGCGGCTGTCGTCCAGTTTGGGGCGGCACCACTGATCGGACTTGGCAAGATCGGCAAGCGCGGTGGCGACATCAACCTCTGCAAGGGCGCTGGCGGCCTGCCCGGTTGGGCCGGCGCGATCCAAAACGGCGTCTTTCAGGCTGGAATAGAGACTTTTTTCAAGTTCAAGCGCCTGATTTCCGGCGTTGAGGATCCGGGTTTCCATCTCTGACAGCGGCAGGGTTGTGAAGCGCACGGCGTTGGCGGTTGTCTGGCGGTGAATGAAGGTTTCATTCAGAGGCTCTGACAGCATCCGCGCGGCGTGGGTCGCCGTGGTTTCGATGAAATATCCCAGAACGTTGTTATGCTTGATCTTGAGCGTGGGAATATCCGTCTGGGCGGCATAATCGGCCTGCATCCCGGCAATGACAGAGCGTCCTTCGTCGCGAAGTTTGCTCGCCTCGTCCAATTCTGCGTTGTGGCCCGGTGCAATAAAGCCGCCGTCGCGCACCAAAAGAGGGGGCTCATCCACAAGAGCGTCTGACAGAAGGCCGACAAGGGTTTCGTGGCCGGCCAGCGCCGCGGCCGCCTCTGCCAGAACGCGGGGCGGTTTGGCGGCGGCAAGGATTTGGGACATCTGGCCCGCCTGCTGAAGCCCGTCGCGGATGGCGACCAGATCACGTGGACCGGCGCGGTCAAGCGACAGGCGCGACAGGGCGCGGTCGATATCGGGAACGCTTCGCAGTGCGGCGCGCAGATCGCTGGCAACGCGCGGGTTTTCCAGCGCAAAGTCGATGGCGTCCAGCCGGTCATTGATCAGATCCAGATCGCGCGAGGGGCTGGACAGGCGGCGTTCCAAAAGACGGCCGCCGCCCGGTGTCAGCGTGCGGTCGATCGCCGATAAAAGAGACCCATCGCGCCCGCCAGACAAGCTATGCGTCAGTTCAAGGTTGCGGCGGGTTGCGGCGTCGATCTGCATCGTGCGCTGGGCGCTTTCCAGATGGGGCGCGCGCAACAGCGGAAGCTGCCCTTTCTGGGTTATTTCAAGATAGGCCAGAATGGCGCCCATGGCCGAAACCTGTGCGCGATCAAACTGACCAAAAGCGTCCAGCGATTTGATGCCGAAAAAGCCGGTCAACCGATCCTGGGCCGTTGTGCTGTCGAAAGCCGAAGGCGCAAGCGGTGTCAGCGCGGCCCCGGATTCAGAGACTAATTCAGCCAATTCCGGCTCTAACTGACCGGAAACCACCAATTCGCGCGGGGAAAGGCGGGCAAGTTCGGGCAGAAGCCGAACGCGGGTCGTCGGCGCCACGCGAAACTCTCCGGTTGAGATATCCACCCAAGCCATCGCCGCGCTGTCGCGGACCTCTGTATAGGCGGCAAGATAGTTGTTGCGCCGCGGCTCTAGCAGGCTGTCCTCTGTCAGGGTGCCGGGGGTGACAAGGCGGACGACGCCGCGCTTTACCACTGATTTAGAGCCGCGTTTCTTGGCCTCGGCCGGCGCTTCAAGCTGTTCGCAAACCGCCACGCGAAACCCTTTGCGGATCAGCGTCAGAAAATAGCTTTCGGCAGAGTGCACGGGGACGCCGCACATCGGGATGTCTTCGCCCAGATGCTTGCCGCGTTTGGTCAGCGCGATATCCAGCGCCGCGGCGGCGGCCACGGCATCGTCAAAGAACATCTCATAGAAATCGCCCATTCGATAGAACAACAGGGCGTCGGGGTACGCCTCTTTGATCTCAAGAAACTGGGCCATCATTGGCGTTACGGCGGCATTGGCAAGCGTCACGGAATTCCCCCTTGGGGGGCACCATACAAAGCCGGTGAGGCCTGCAAAAGTCGAATGTTGTGAGGCGCGCGGTGGAAAGATAGAACTATACGACCAGAGGGAGGATCACCGAGATGGCAACGCGTTCAAAAGTGACACCGGAAGAGGCGCTTGCCTTTCATATGGAGCCTTCCCCCGGCAAGTTCGAAATCTCGGCCACGGTGCCGATGACAACCCAGCGCGATCTGTCGCTGGCCTATAGTCCGGGCGTTGCGGTGCCTTGCGAAGCGATCGCTGAGAACCCGGAGCTTGCCTATGACTATACCAACAAGGGAAACCTGGTTGCCGTGATTTCCAATGGCACGGCGGTTCTGGGTCTTGGCAATCTTGGCGCGCTTGGATCCAAGCCGGTGATGGAAGGCAAGGCGGTGCTTTTCAAGCGCTTTGCCGACGTCAATTCGATCGACATCGAACTGGACACCGAAGACCCCGAAGAGTTCATCAACGCGGTGCGGCTGATGGGACCAACCTTTGGCGGGATCAACCTTGAGGATATCAAGGCGCCCGAATGTTTCATTATAGAACAGCGGCTTAAGGCCGAAATGGACATTCCGGTCTTTCACGACGACCAGCATGGCACGGCGGTTATCTGTGCGGCGGGGCTGATCAATGCGTTGCACCTTACGGGCAAGAAGATCGAGGACTGCAAGATCGTTCTGAACGGCGCGGGCGCGGCGGGGATTGCCTGTATCGAGCTGATCAAGGCGATGGGCGCCAAGCATGACAATTGCATCGCCTGTGACACCAAGGGGGTGATCTATCAGGGACGCACCGAGGGTATGAACCAGTGGAAGTCGGCCCATGCGGCGAAAACCGATGCCCGAAATTTGGCTGAAGCGATGAAGGGCGCCGACGTCTTTCTGGGCGTTTCGGTCAAGGGGGCGGTGACGCCGGAAATGCTTGCCTCGATGGCTGACAACCCGGTGATCTTCGCGATGGCGAATCCCGACCCCGAAATCACCCCTGAAGAGGCGCATGCGGTGCGCGCGGATGCGATCGTGGCGACGGGGCGGTCGGATTACCCCAACCAGGTGAACAACGTTCTGGGCTTTCCCTACCTCTTTCGCGGGGCGCTGGACATTCATGCCCGCGCGATCAACGACGAGATGAAGATCGCCTGCGCCGAAGCCTTGGCGGCCCTCGCGCGCGAGGATGTGCCCGATGAGGTGGCGATGGCCTATGGTCGCAAGCTGAATTTCGGGCGCGAATACATCATCCCGACCCCCTTTGATCCGCGGCTGATCTATCGCATTCCGCCGGCGGTTGCGCGGGCGGGAATGGATACCGGCGCGGCGCGGCGGCCAATTCTGGACATGGAGGGGTATGAGCTTGCGCTTCGCGCACGAATGGATCCGACGGCATCGATCCTGCAGGGCATTCATGCCCGTGCCCGTGCCCGCGCGGCGCAGGCGCAGATGATCTTTGCCGAGGGCGATGATCCTCGGGTTCTGCGGGCGGCGGTTCTGTACCAGCGTTCCGGCCTTGGCAAGGCCCTCGTCGTGGGGCGTGAGGCGGATGTCAAAGACAAGCTGGAAGCCGAAGGGCTTGGCGATGCCGTGGCAGAGCTTGAGGTCGTGAATGCGGCGAATTCGGGTGAATTAGACACTTATAAGGCCTTTTTGTACGAAAGGCTTCAGCGCAAGGGATATGATGCAACAGACATCCATCGCCTTGCTGCGCGGGACCGGCATGTTTTTTCGGCCCTGATGCTGGCGCATGGACATGGCGACGGGCTTGTCACCGGGGTGACGCGGAAATCAGCGCATGCCTTGCAATCGATAAACCACGTGTTTGACGCCACGGCCAACGACGGGGCGGTTGGCGTGACCGCTTTGCTGCACAAGGGGCGGATCGTTCTGGTTGCCGATACGCTGGTGCATGAATGGCCCGACCATGAGGACCTTGCCAATATCGCCGAACGCGGCGCTTCGGTGGCCCGGGCGCTGGGTCTTGAGCCGCGCGTCGCTTTTGTAAGCTTTTCGACCTTTGGCTATCCGGTGTCGGAACGGGCGGAAAAGATGCATATGGCGCCCAAGGTACTGGAACAACGGGGCGTGCCCTTTGAGTTTGAGGGTGAAATGTCGGTCGATGTTGCCCTGAACCCCAAGGCGATGGAGCAATATCCGTTCTCACGCCTGACGGGCCCTGCGAACGTTCTGGTTGTCCCTGCACGGCACTCTGCCTCTATCTCGGTCAAGCTGATGCAGGAAATGGCCGGCGCGACCGTGATCGGGCCTATACTGACGGGCGTTGATAAGCCCATTCAGATCTGTTCAACCTTTTCGACCGTCAATGACATCTTGAACATCGCCGTAATTGCGGCCTGCAAGATCGGGTGAGTGGTGGCGCTTTATGAGCTGCCCTTGATAAACGGCGCGTTCTTGCCCCAAAGCTGACGAACGCGGGTGTCGCGGCCACAGGCCTTGCGGTAGCGTTTATAGGCCTCGGCCTTGGTGCGGGGACCAAAGCGGGTCAGGACGATCGACGTTTTCTTGTAATAATCCTGATGCGATGCTTCGGCGGGATAAAACGGTGCGGCCTTGCGGATCGGGGTGACGATCTTTTGCCCCAGGGCCTTTTGCGCGCGTGACGCTTCAGCCCTGGCAACGGCGTCTTGGGCTGAATTAGAGACGAAAATCGCCGTTGCATAGCTTGCCCCGCGATCACAGAACTGGCCCCCAGCATCGGTTGGATCGACCGAGCGGAAGAAAAGGCTGACCAGCGTGGCATAGCTGACGCGGTCGGGGTCAAAGGTGATCTTTGCCGCCTCGACATGACCGGTGCCGCCCCGGGTTACCTGTTTGTAGGTGGGATTTGCCACTTTGCCGCCGGTAAAGCCCGAAACGACGTTCAAAACGCCCGGAACGCTTTCAAAGTCAGCCTCGACGCACCAGAAACATCCGCCCGCGAAGATAGCGGTTTGAGAGGGCGCCGCGCTTGCCCGGCCGCAGTTGATCACCGCGGCAAGAAGCATTGCAAAGGTCAACACAAGGGGTTTGATCTGATTAATCGCAAAAGGCATTGCAAATCCTCCTCTTTCCTTAAAAGTCTCTTAAGGCGCGGGATGCGGCAACTCACCCCTGCGTGTAGTAACGCGAAGGTGACGGTTTGCTACAATCTGGCCACCAAAACCCGCAGGAGCGATGAAATGGACCAGAAAGTAACGACGCATCAGGCCGAAGAGGATGCGCGTAACGAAAACATTCTGATCTATGTGGACGGCCAGATCGTTCCCAAGGCCGATGCGCGGGTCAGTGTTTACGATTCCGGTTTCATGCTGGGCGACGGGGTTTGGGAAGGTCTGCGGCTATACAATGGGCGCTGGGCCTTTGTGGATGAACATCTGGATCGCCTTTTCGAAGCGGCAAAGGCGATTGATCTGGATATCGGGATGGACCGGGCCGGGGTTTTTGAGGCGCTGGAGGCGACGCGGCGCGCCAATGAGATGACATCGGACGCCCATGCGCGGCTTATGGTGACGCGGGGCGTCAAGGTGCGCCCGTTTCAGCATCCGTCGCTAAGCCGGTCGGGCCCGACCATGGTGATTATCGTCGAACATTCGCGCCCCACGGCGGCGCGGGCGATCCAGCTGGCCACCGTGCCGCATATTCGCGGCCTCCCGATGAGCCAGGACCCAAAGCTGAACTCTCATTCCAAGCTGAACTGTGTGCTTGCCTGTATCGCGGCGGAAAAGGCCGGGGCGGATGAGGCGCTGATGCTGGATGTGCATGGGTTTGTGAACACAACGAACGCCTGCAACTTCTTTATCGTGCGAAAAGGCGCTGTTTGGACCTCGACCGGGGACTATTGCATGAACGGGATCACCCGGCAGAAGGTGATCGATCTTTGCCGCGCGGATGGGATCGAGATACATGAGCGGAATTACTCGCTGGTCGATACCTACGGCGCGGATGAGGCGTTTTTGACCGGTACTTTCGGCGCGCAGACGCCGGTTTCCATGATTGACGGACGCAAGATTGGCGATGGTCAGGCGGGGCCGGTCACGAAACGCATCAGAGAGCTTTATCAGTCTCTAATACAGCGGGAAACGGCATCATGAAGATCGCAATGTGGTCAGGTCCGCGCAATCTTTCGACGGCGCTGATGTATTCCTTCGCGGCGCGCGGCGACTGTGCCGTCTGGGATGAGCCGTTTTATGCGGCCTATCTTGCGGCAACCGAACTTGACCATCCGATGCGACAGGAAATTATGGCCGCGGGAGAGCTTGACGCCGACCGCGTTGCCGCCGAATGCCTTGGCCGGATACCGGGGGGCCGGCAGATCCACTATCAAAAGCATATGGCGCATCACATGCTGCCGGATTTCCCGCGTGAATGGCTTTCAAGCTGCGCCAACGTCTTTCTGATCCGCCATCCGGCGCGGGTGATTGCAAGCTATGCGATCAAGCGCGAGGCGCCGGTGTTTGAGGATCTGGGGTTTGAGCGCCAGCTAGAGCTTTTTGAAACGGCGGCGGTTCTAAGCGGCAACATGCCCCCGGTGATCGACACCCATGACCTTCGGGACAATCCCGCCGGTATTCTAAAGGCGCTTTGCCGGGCGATTGACCTGCCCTACACGGACCGGATGCTAAGCTGGCCCGCGGGGGGCCATGCAAGTGACGGCGTTTGGGCGCGCCACTGGTACGGGGCCGTGCATAAAAGCACCGGTTTTGCCGAACCAGAGCCGGAACTGCCCGTCATCGACGCGCAGTTTGCCCCTTTGCTGGAACGGGCGATGCCGATCTACAAGAAACTGTCCGAATACGCCCTGACGGCCGAACGCTAGATCACTTGCCGACGCGGCGGTTGCGCATGGCGATCAGTTTCAGGCGGAGGGCCTGAAGCTGAATAAATCCGGCGGCGTCTTTCTGATCATAGGCGCCCGCGTCGTCTTCGAAGGTGACGTGGCTTTCGGAATAAAGCGAGTGATCGGACCAGCGGCCAACAGTGCGCGCCAGACCCTTGTAAAGCTTTAGCCGGACGGTGCCTGTGACGTGCTTTTGGCTTTCGTCGATCAACGCCTGCAGCATTTCGCGTTCGGGGCTGAACCAGAAGCCGTTATAGATCAGCTCTGCGTATTTTGGCATCATCTCATCCTTGAGGTGCGCTGCGCCGCGATCCAGCGTGATCTGTTCGATACCGCGGTGCGCCTCGATCAGGATCGTGCCGCCGGGCGTTTCATAGATGCCGCGAGACTTCATGCCGACGAAACGACCCTCGACAAGGTCCAGACGGCCGATGCCGTGCTTGCCGCCAAGTTCGTTCAGGCGGGTCAGGATCGTGGCGGGCGACATTGCCTGACCGTTGATCGACACCGCGTCACCCTTTTCAAAGCCAACCTCGATGAACTCGGGCTCATTGGGGGCGTCTTCGGGGTTGACCGTGCGCTGATAGACATAGTCGGGCGCCTCGACGGCGGGATCTTCCAGAACCTTGCCCTCGGACGAGGTGTGCAGAAGGTTGGCATCGACGCTGAAGGGCGCCTCGCCGCGCTTGTCCTTGGCGATCGGGATCTGGTTCTTTTCGGCAAAGTCGATCAGCTTGGTGCGGCTGGTCAGATCCCATTCGCGCCAAGGGGCGATAACCTTGATCTCGGGGTTCAGGGCATAGGCGGCCAGTTCAAAGCGAACCTGATCATTGCCCTTGCCGGTTGCGCCATGCGCGATGGCATCAGCGCCGGTTTCAGCGGCGATTTCAATCAGACGCTTGGAAATCAGCGGCCGCGCGATGGAGGTGCCCAAAAGGTACAGCCCTTCGTAAAGGGCGTTGGCGCGGAACATCGGAAAGACGAAATCGCGCACAAACTCTTCGCGCAGATCCTCGATATAGATGCCGGTGGCGCCCATCATCTCGGCCTTGGCGCGCGCCGGTTCAAGCTCTTCCCCCTGACCGAGATCAGCGGTGAAGGTTACAACCTCGCAGCCGTATTCGGTTTGAAGCCATTTGAGGATGATCGAGGTATCCAGCCCGCCGGAATAGGCCAGCACGACTTTCTTGGGAGCGGGCATTTGACGCCTCCGGTTAACTGTGTGTTGTCCGGGCGGCGTTTATTGGTTTTTCCGACCACTCGCAAGGGGATGCATGGGATTGCCGGGGCAAGACGTGCCCGCCCCGGCAATAGTCATGGATTAGTTGGCGACAAGAACGGTTGTGTCGTCAACCGGCGGTTCCTCGATCGTCGGGGGATCAAGGTTCAGCTTGGTGTGAAGTTCGGCCAGCGCCTCTGGTGTTAGCTCGCGGCCATCGGAGGCGCGCAAAAGGGCCTATTTCTGGGTCTCTTCCGAGGTGGCGAGAACGCTTTCGGCTGCCACGATCTGACCTTCAAGCGCGGTGCGCTCGGCCTCAAGCTCTTGTGCGGCGGTCAGTTCGGCGTTCAGCGCCTCAATCTTATCGGCGTCAAGCGGATCGGTTGGGTCCAAGGCTTCGATGTCGGTGATGATATCGGCCGCGGTGCGACCGGGATCCGTTTCATCCAATGCCGCCAGGGCTGCCTTTGCGGTCTCAAGGTCATCCTTGGCCGCTTGCGTGGCTGTCACGGCATCGCGGTAACCTGCGATGCGGCCGACGCGGCTGTTGGGGTTGGCTTTGGCAAGCGCATTGGCGCTGGCGTTGGCCGCGTTAAGCCCTTTGAGCTGTGACGCGACATTGCCATGGGTGTGTTTCGCGGCCTTCTTTTCGCGCTTTACCGCAACCTTGGCCTCTTTCTTGGCGTGCTTGTGTTCTGCCTTGGCTTGCTTGCGCTCGACCTTGGCGGCTTTCTTGGACGATCTGTTGCCGCCGGTCAGAAGCTCAATAAGGCGATTGCCGCCGCCGCTTTTGGCGCTGCTTTTGCCAGAGCCGCCGCCCCCGGATCGGGATGTCTTGGCGGATTTGTCGCTTCCGCCTTTGTCGTTTCCACCGCTGCGGCTTTCGCTTCCACCGCCATTGCCGCCACCATTGCCGCCGCCGTTTCCACCACCGTTGCCGCCGCCATTGCCACCTTTGGCATATGCGGCCTGCGTCGATGCCATTGTTACAACTGCAGCAGCGGGGGCCAGGGCCAACGAAAGTGCAACGGCCGTGTAGGCAGCCGATTTTGCAATTCTGAACATATTATTATCCTTCATTTCGGCCCGTTTCGGGCGAAGTGGTTTGTCTGGTCAGCACCGTATTTTTTCCCATTTTCCACTCGACAGTGCGTTTGTGGCTTTCGGATGGCAAATCCCGCGCCAAATTCTGGCAATTTCGGCGGATCGCTGCTAGCTCGGGGCGAAGTGAACTTCGGATTTTGCCAACAAAGGGACCATGATGGACGATTTTGCCGCGAGAATTGCGCAGGTGACGCAGGCGATGCGCGATCTGTTTCCGCAGACGCCGCTTTTGCGGAACGATCACCTTTCGGCAAAGTATGACGCGGATATCTGGCTGAAACGCGAGGATCTGACACCGGTTCGAAGCTACAAGATACGCGGGGCGTTCAACGCCATGCGGCACGTTCTGGCCAAGGATGCCGGGCAGCGGCGGTTCGTCTGTGCAAGCGCGGGCAACCACGCGCAGGGCGTTGCCTTTGCCTGCCGTCATTTCGACGTGCAGGGCGTGATCTTTATGCCCGTGACAACGCCGCAGCAGAAGATCCAGAAAACGCGCATCTTTGGCGGAGAAGGGATCGAAATCAGGTTGATTGGTGACTATTTCGACGACACGCTGAAAGCGGCGCAGGCCTATTGCGAAAAAGAAGGCGCGCATTTTCTGTCGCCCTTTGACGATGAGGATGTGATCGAAGGTCAGGCATCGGTTGCGATAGAGATGCTGGAACAGTTGGGCCGCGATCCGGACATGGTTGTCTTGCCTGTGGGCGGCGGGGGTTTGTCGGCGGGCATCAAGAAGTGCTTTGCGGCGCAAGGGTCGGCCACGCAATTGCGGTATGTTGAGCCAAAGGGCGGCGCAAGCCTTGCCGCAGCGCTTCTTGCCGGGGCGCCGGTGACGTTGAACAAGGTCGACAACTTTGTCGACGGGGCCGCCGTGGCCCGGATCGGTGACAAACCGTTTGGCGTTCTGGCCGATGTCGATGTCAGCCATGTACTGGCCGCGCCCGAGGATCGGATTTGCACGACCATTCTTGAGATGCTGAACATCGAAGGGGTCGTTCTGGAACCGGCCGGGGCGCTTTCGGTCGATGCGCTGACTGAACTTGCCGATGAAATACGCGGCAAGACGGTTGTTTGTGTCACTTCGGGCGGAAACTTTGATTTTGAGCGTTTGCCAGAGGTCAAAGAGCGGTCGCAGCGGTACCTTGGGGTCAAGAAGTACTTTATCCTGCGGATGCCACAGCGCCCCGGCGCCTTGCGCGATTTTCTGGAACTGCTTGGGCCAGAGGATGACATTGCGCGGTTTGAGTATCTGAAAAAATCGGCGCGAAACTTTGGTTCGGTCCTGATCGGGATCGAAACCGTCCGGGCGTCAAACTTTGACGATCTGTTTGCGCGGCTGGATGCGGCGGGCCTTGCCTATCGCGACATCACGCTGGACGAAACCGTGGCCGAGTTCATCCTTTAGGCCGCTTTCGTGCGCGGATCGGCCAGAAAGACGTCGCGCGACATCTTGTAGGTGCGTTCTAGCGCGGCAAGGTCGATTGTGGCGGCATGACCACAGGCGGCGGCCCTTTCGCCCTTTTGGCAAAGCGCGGCCAACGCCTCAAAACCCAGATTCAGCGCGCCGCCTTTCAGGAAATGCAGCTCATCCTCAAGCCGGTCAGGGCCCGGCGTGGCCAGAAGGCGGGCGAAAGAGGCGTCCACCTCTTCCAGAAAAAGTTCGATAACCTCGGCGAAATCTTCGGCCCCGATTTCATCGCGAAGCTCATCCACCCGTGTCCAGTTGATCATGCGGCCCTCATAAAATGCACCCTGCGGCACCGCAAAATAGGCCCAAGGGGCTTAATACAGGGTGATCGCGGCAGGCGAGATGTCGTCAATTTTAGGCTTCATCTGGAATTAATCGGCGCTGGGCTTCAATCACCGCGGATGAGTGTGAAACCGGACATACGGGCGGCCCGTGGGGCCAGTCAGGCGGGCGCCCTGCCGGCGGGCGGGGTCATTGAAAACGTGCTGATCGTCGATGACAGCAAGGTTCAGCGCAAGATCCTGTCGACATCGCTAAAGCGCTGGGGTTTCACGGTGATCGAGGCGTCGTCAGGCAGTGAAGCGCTTGGGCTTTGTTCGACGCACCGGATCGATCTGATCCTTTCGGACTGGATGATGCCGGGCATGTCGGGCCTAGGCTTTTGCCGTGCGTTCCGGGCGCTGCGCCGGGGGGATTACGGGTATTTCATCCTTCTGACTTCAAAAAGCGAGAAGGGTGAGGTCGCCGAAGGTCTGGATGTCGGGGCCGACGACTTTTTGACAAAGCCGGTCAACAGTGGCGAACTGCGCGCCCGGATCGCGGCGGGTGAGCGTATTCTGGCGATGCAGCGCGAGTTGAAGGACAAGAACGCGCTGATCGAAAGGGACCTGATCGAGGCGCGCAAGTTTCAGCAAAGCCTGATCCGCGAAAGGGTGCGAAACTTTGACGGCGCGGCGGTTTCGCTGATGCTGCGGCCCAGTGGCCATGTTGGCGGCGATCTGGTCGGGGTGTTTCCCATCAACAAGCACCGGATCGGGGTCTTTGGGCTGGATGTGTCCGGGCACGGGATCACTTCGGCGCTGATGACGGCGCGGCTTGCAGGGTTTCTTTCAGCCTCTTCGCCGACGCAGAACGTGGCGCTGCAAAAACTCCCCGATGGAACGTACACCGGCCGCCCGCCAGCGGAGGTTGCGGCGCGGCTGAACGATCTGACGCTACAGGAAATGGACACAGAGAACTATTTTACCCTGATCTACGCCGATCTTGATCTGGCCAGCGGGCACACGCAGATGGTGCAGGCCGGCCATCCCAGCCCCGCGATCCTGAAGGCGGACGGGGCGGTGAAATTCGTAGGCGCAGGCGGGATGCCCGTGGGGCTGTTGCCATCGGCAAAGTTTGAAAGCTTTTCGTGCCAACTGGAACCCGGCGACCGTCTGTTGATGTATTCCGATGGGGTGACAGAGTGCCGTGTTTCAGGGTCTGAAATGCTGGAAGAAGAGGGGTTGAGCGACATACTTGGGCGCAACGCCGCGCTGGGCGGTTCGGCGATGCTGGAAGCGCTGGTTTGGGAATTGGCCGAAGTTTCGCAGGATGAAGATTTCGGCGATGATGTTTCCGCCGCGCTGATTGAATATCGCGGGCCGGGCGGCCCCTAACGCAGCATCTTTTTGACGAAGGCGGCGTCGCCCGCGCTTGCCAGATGCCGGACCGCCACATCGGCGGGCATCCACAGGGCGGTGTGGTCAGGCTCTGACGGGGGGCGCAGCGGACGAACAGGGTGGGCGATGTAGATGTGACAGATCTTTTCGGCCCAGATGTCATATTCGGGCATGAAGGTGAAACGGCGATAAGCGCCAAGGCGCCGCGGCCGGGCGATTGACCAGCCGGTTTCTTCCATGACCTCGCGAAACAGCGCCGCCTGAGGGGATTCGCCGGGATCAATACCGCCGCCGGGAAGCTGAAATTCAGGCTCTGGCCGGGACTGATGCGTCAAAAGAAGATCGCCGTGGCTGGGCAGGACCGCATAGACGCCCGGACGGTGGATATATCGCTTGTCGTGCAGTGGCGCGTTCTGGAACCGACGCATCGCTTGTCCCCTGACCCTTGGACGCCGGGTTGTGGCGCCTATATAGACGCGGTATGCCCAAATCGGCAGTTTTAGGAAACCCCATGACACTTGGATCAAGAATCGCCTGGGACGATACAGTCCTGCCCTTTCAGCTTGACCTGGCGGATATCCGCGGCCGCGTTGCGCGGCTTGACGGCGTTCTGGACGAGGTTCTGGCGCAGCACCGCTATCCTGCGGCAATCGAAGCGCTGATCGCCGAGACCGCGCTTTTGACCGCTTTGATCGGCCAGACCATCGATTTGCGGTGGAAACTGTCGTTGCAGGTACGCGGCGACGGCCCCGCCCGGTTAATCGCAACGGATTACTACGGGCCCACCAAGGAAGGTGAGCCTGCGCGCGTGCGCGCCTATGCCAGTTTCGATGAAGATCGTCTGGACGAAACGGCCGATCCGTTTTCGCAGATCGGCAATGGTTACTTTGCCATCCTGATCGATCAGGGCAAGGGAACGGCGCCCTACCAAGGCATCACGCCCATTGCCGGTGGATCGCTTTCGGCCTGTGCAGAGACTTATTTTGCCCAGTCAGAGCAGCTTCCGACGCGGTTTCAGCTAACCTTTGGACGCTCGCAGCAACCCGGGCAGGAAGAAGGCTGGCGCGCGGGGGGTGTGATGTTACAGCATATGCCAAAGGCGTCACCCTTTGCCGCC
Organism: Paracoccaceae bacterium; assembly: GCA_030148005.1. Lineage (GTDB taxonomy): Bacteria > Pseudomonadota > Alphaproteobacteria > Rhodobacterales > Rhodobacteraceae > JASBSV01. The sequence goes on from JASBUI010000033.1 coordinate 66,500, forward strand.
GGAGAGGGCGGAACGGGCGAGGGCGGCTTGTTGCTGGCCAATGACATTCTGGATGACGACGAAGGCGAAAACTGGGGCCGGGTGAACATGCTGTTGGATACGGTCGAAGAGCTTGAGCTGATTGGCCCGACGGTCCAGCCGACGGAATTGCTTGTCCGTCTCTTCCACGAAGAGCAGCCGCGCGTTTTCGACCCTCAACCGGTGAAATTTGGCTGCACCTGCTCTGCGGATCGGGTCAAGGCAAGCCTGTCGATCTATTCGGCCAAGGATATCGCGCATATGACCACGGATGAGGGGATCGTGACCGCCGATTGCCAGTTCTGCGGCGCGCATTACGAACTTGAGCCGGAAACGCTTGGGTTTGAGGCCGGTGGCGATGGCGACGACTGATCCGTTTGACCGGCTGCGCGCCCTTGCAATGCAGGGCGGCGGCGGGTCATCGGATTTCGATCTGAACCCTGATGTTAAGCTGCCTGCCGGGCGAAAGCTTCGGCAGGCGGCGGTTCTGGTGCCCGTTGTCTGGCAAGGCGGCGAGGCGCGTGTCATTCTGACCAAACGATCCTCAGCGCTTAAACATCACCCCGGACAGATCGCCTTTCCGGGCGGCAAACAGGAAAGTTTTGATGCAACACTTGAGGACACGGCGCTGCGCGAGGCTTGGGAAGAGATCGGGCTAAAGCCGGGCAACGTCGAAACCCTGGGCCGTCTGCCTAGCCATGAAACGGTGACTAGTTTCAACGTAACGCCCGTTTTGGGCCGTGTTAGAGCCGATTTTCAAGCTGTCGCCGACCCCGGAGAAGTGGCCGAGGTTTTTAGCGTGCCGCTTGCGCATCTGACCGTGCCGGGACGGTTTCAGGTCCAGTCGCGTATCTGGCAGGGTCGCCCAAGATCGTATTATGTTGTTCCCTATGGCCCCTATTACATCTGGGGCGCGACGGCGCGCATCCTGCGCGGACTGGCCGAAAGGTATGGCGGATGACAGTGATCACGGCCCATTGGCTGACCGAAGCCCGCGCGCAGCGGGTGTTTTCGATCCTGGTGGATGCCGGGTTCAAGGCCTATGCGGTCGGGGGCTGCGTTCGAAATGAGCTTTTGGGCGCGCCCATTCGGGACGTTGATTTCTGCACCGATGCACCGCCCGAAACAGTCACTAAACTGACGATTTCTGCGGGGCTTCACGTTGTGCCCACCGGGATCGACCATGGGACTGTCACGCTTGTCGTGGACGGGCAGGGATTTGAGGTGACGACCTTTCGCCGGGACGTTGAAACCGATGGTCGGCGCGCGGTCGTGGCCTATGCCAAGACCATGCAAGAGGATGCATCGCGCCGCGATTTCACGATGAACGCCCTTTACGTCGACCGGGATGGCACGGTTCACGACCCGCTGGGCGGGATCGGCGATCTTTTCGCGCGGCGCGTCGTCTTTGTCGGTGACGCCGAAACCCGCATTCGCGAAGATGTTCTGAGGATCCTGCGGTTCTTTCGGTTCCATGCCTGGTATGGTGATCCGGCGGCCGGGCTGGATGCCGATGGATTGGCCGCATGTGCCGCGCATTCAGGTGAATTAGAGACGCTTTCAGCGGAAAGAGTGGGCGCCGAGATCGTCAAACTTCTTGGTGCGCCCGATCCGGCGCCGGCTGTTGCGGCCATGGTTCAGGCAGGGGTGCTTGGCCCGGTTCTGCCCGGAGCGGATGCAAAGGCCCTGCCGCTTTTAGTGCATTTCGAGGGTGAAACTGGCGCGGCGCCTGACGCCATTCTTCGGCTTGCAAGTCTTGGCGGCGAAGGCGTGTCAAAACGGCTTCGCCTTAGCCGGGCAGAGGCGCGCAAACTGACGCTTTATCGCGTGCATATGGCAAGTGCGATGGGCGCGCTTGAGCTGGGCTATCGCTTTGGCGCAGAGGATGCGCGCGGCGTTCTGCTGCTTAGGGCGGCGCAGTTTGAAACGCCGCCGAACCCTGGTGATCAGAAAGCCGCCGATCGCGGCGCCGCGGCCGAATTTCCGGTGAGGGCGGCGGATCTTATGCCTGATCTCAAAGGCCCGGCTTTGGGGGCAAGATTGGCCTTGTTAGAGACTGAATGGCTTGCCTCTGATCTAAAACTGGGACGCGAGGCGCTGCTGGCTTTGCCCTGAAACGTTCCGCCGCTGTCAGCAGTGCGGTTTCATCAGGCGTAAAAGCGGCGTATACCGGTCGGACAATTTTTTCTTGAGTGTTTCCCCCCGTGTTCCGTTTTTTCGAACGCCTCGTCGACCCCTATACGCCCTATCCAGAGGCCGACCATCCGCCAAACAAGCTTTGGCCGTTCCTGCGCGAATATGCGCGGCCGTTTCGCCGTGTCTTTTTCTATGCGACCGTGTCGTCGGTTCTGGTGGCGGTCGTCGAAGTTCTGTTGATCTTTTATCTGGGCCGGGTGGTTGACCTGCTCAATGACAGCGGTCCGGCGGCGGTCTGGGACCGGCATGGCACGCAACTGATCGCGATTGCGGCCTTTGTCCTTTTGTTGCGCCCCATCATTCTGGCGCTGAACGTCGCGATCCTGAACAATTCGATCATTCCAAGCTTTGGGACGCTGATCCGGTGGCGATCACACCGGCATGTCCTGCGACAGTCCGTGGCCTGGTTTGAGAACGATTTTGCCGGGCGGATCGCGAACCGGATCATGCAGACGCCGCCCGCAGCGGGCGAGGCGGTCTTTCACGTCTTTGATTCCATTGCCTTTTCACTGGCCTATTTTGTCGGCGCGGCGGTGCTGCTTTTCGAAGCGGATCTGCGGTTGGCAGTGCCTCTTTTGATCTGGCTTGTGCTTTACGCGTTTTTGGTGCGCTGGACCGTGGCGCGGGTGGCGCCGGCGTCAAAGGCTTCGTCCGAGGCGCGCAGCAATGTCACGGGCCGCGTCGTGGACAGCTATACCAACATCCATTCGGTCAAGCTTTTCTCGCACCACGAGGGTGAGATCGAATACGCCAAGGAGGCGATCGAAGAGACGCGGCGCACCTTGATGCGAGAGATGCGGCTTTATTCGATCATGGACATCACTCTGGTGGTTCTGAACGGGTTCTTGATTGTCAGCGTTGTGGGCTGGACCATCGTTCTGTGGACACGGGGCGAGGCGACCGTGGGGGCGGTTGCGGCGGCAACGGCGCTGACGCTGCAGCTAAGCGGGATGACGGATTGGTTCATGATGTCGGTCAGTAACCTGTTCCGTTCGCTGGGCGTGGTTTCCGAAGGGATGGAGACGATTGCCCAGCCGATCGCGCTTGTGGACAAGCCGGGGGCTAAGCCGCTGAAGCTGGGGTCCGGGAAGATCGAATTTCAGGCTCTAACACACCACTATGGGCGTCAAAGCGGTGGTCTTGACGGTGTCGACCTTGTTATCTCACCGGGTGAAAAGGTGGGTCTTGTGGGGCGGTCGGGGGCCGGGAAGTCAACGCTTGTCAAACTGCTTTTGCGGTTTCACGAACCAGAGTCCGGGCGGATTCTGATCGATGGTCAGGATATCACCAAGGTTCAGCAGGAAAGCCTTCGTGCAATGGTTGGCATGGTGCAGCAGGAAAGTTCGCTTTTGCACCGGTCGATCCATGAAAACATTCTTTACGGGCGCCCGGATGCAACGGCTGCCGAGGTAAAGAAAGCGGCAAAGCGGGCCGAGGCCGACAAGTTCATTCGCGACCTGAAGGACCCCAAGGGGCAGGGCGGCTATGAAGCGCAGGTTGGTGAACGGGGCGTGAAGCTGTCGGGCGGCCAACGCCAACGGATAACGCTGGCGCGGGTCATTCTGAAGGATGCGCCCATATTGATCCTTGATGAGGCGACAAGCGCTCTGGATAGCGAGGTCGAGGCGGCCATTCAGGATACGCTTTACGGGATGATGGAAGGCAAGACGGTTATCGCGATCGCTCACCGGCTTTCGACCATCGCGAAAATGGACCGGATCGTGGTTCTGGACGAAGGAAAAATCGTCGAAACTGGCTCTCATAGTGAACTTTTGGCCAAAGAAGGCCTATATGCCTCTTTCTGGAAGCGGCAATCGGGCGGCTTCATCGGGTCCGGGGTTGAGGCGCAATGAGAAGATTTTCCAACCTGATCGATGCGTTTCGCCCGGCCGACGGGCCGCCGCCAGCAACGCTTTGGGCGTTTTGCCTGTGGTGCCTGAAAGGGTCATTCCCGGTTCTTCTGGTTGCGGGCTTTTTGTCGGCGGGCGCTGGCACGCTTGAGGTCGTGACCGCCCTTATTCTGGGACAGGTCATCGACACGGCGCTGGCGGTTGGGCCCGATGGGTTCTTTTCGACAGAGATCTGGTTCGTTGCCGGGGTCATCGCGTTCTTCTTGCTGGTTCGGCCGGTGTTCTTTGGACTGTCGTCGCTGGCAAACTCTGTCATCGTCGGGCCAAACCTGAACCCTTTGGTTCTGTCGCGGCTGCATCGTTGGACCTTGGGTCAGGCGGTCCGGTTCTTTGACGACGATTTCGCAGGGCGGATCGCGCAAAAACAGATGCAGACCGCGCGGGCGGTGACGGATGTGGCGACCGAGGTGATCAACGTCGTCTTTTTTGCGCTAGCCTCGCTTGTCGGATCGGCGCTTTTGCTGACGACGATCGATTGGCGGATCGCGCTGGGCCTGAGTGTCTGGCTGGTTGCCTATCTTTCGCTGATCCGCTGGTTCATGCCGCGTATTCGCAAGCGTTCAAAGAAACGGGCCGGGGCGCGGGCAACGGTGACGGGCCAGATTGTTGATACGATCACGAACATCAAGACGGTCAAGCTTTTTGCCCATGCCCGGCATGAGGATCGCGCGGCGCTTGAGGCTTTGTCGGATTTTCGCGAAACCTCTGTCGATTTTGGAATAATGGCGGCGAGTTTCAGGATCTGCCTGATGACGCTGGCGGGTGTGTTGCCCGTTCTGCTGATCGGCAGTGCGCTTTGGCTTTGGTCGAACGGCGCCGCAACGCCCGGTGATATCGCGGCGGCCGGGGCAATTTCGATCCGGATTGCGCAGATGACAGGCTGGGTCAGTTTCACGCTTATGGCGGTTTATTCCAATGTCGGTGAGATCGAGAACGGGATGAACACGCTGACACCGCCGCATGAGTTGACGGATGGCGATGACGCGGGTGAGCTGAAGGTGCGCAAGGGCGAGGTGAAATTCACCAACGTCGGCTTTGCCTATGGGCGGCAGAGCGGCGGGATCGAAGGGATCGACCTGACCGTCGCGCCGGGCGAAAAGCTTGGGATCGTTGGGGCATCGGGGGCTGGGAAATCAACCTTGGTGTCGCTGCTTTTGCGGCTTTACGACGTGGAAACGGGGGCCATTTTCGTTGATGGTCAGGACATCCGCGAGGTGACGCAGGAAAGCCTTCGCCGCAAAATCGGGCTCGTGACGCAGGAAACCGCGATGTTCAACCGGTCGGCCCGCGACAACATTCTTTATGGCAAGCCGGGCGCGAGCGAGGAAGAGATCGTGTTGGCGGCCCGCAAGGCCGAGGCGCATGACTTTATCACGGGGCTTGAGGATCACGCCGGGCGGCGCGGCTATGACGCCCATCTTGGTGAGCGCGGGGTCAAGCTTTCGGGTGGTCAGCGTCAGCGCATCGCCCTTGCGCGCGCCATTTTGAAGGATGCGCCGATCCTTGTGCTGGATGAGGCGACAAGCGCTCTGGACAGTGAGGTCGAGGCGACGATACAGGATGCGCTGGAACGCGTGATGGTCGGCAAGACGGTTCTGGCAATCGCGCACCGGCTATCGACGATTTCGCAGATGGACAGGATCGTGGTGATGGACGAGGGACGTATCGTCGAAACCGGCGGGCATGGCGATCTGCTGAAACGTGACGGCCTTTACGCGCGCTATTGGGACCGCCAGTCCGGCGGCTTTATTGGCGTGCAGGAGGCCGCGGAATGAAGGTAGAAATTGACCGTTTGGGTCACCACGGCGACGGGATTGCCGAGGGGCCGATCTTTGTTGCGCGGGTGTTGCCGGGTGAAGAGGTCGAAGGCGATCTGGACGATGGCCGGCTGACCGGTGTTCGGGTTCTGACGCCATCGGAGGATCGGGTTAGCCCGCCTTGCACCCACTACAAGATGTGCGGCGGTTGTTCGCTTCAGCACGCCAATGATGCTTTTGTGGCCCGCTGGAAAGAGGGCGTGATCCATATGGCGATGGTCGGTCAGGGGATCGAGGCGCCGATCCGCCCGATTGTCACCTCGCCCCCCGGATCGCGCAGGCGCGCGGCGCTTTCGGCGCGGCGCACCAAGAAAGGCGCGATGGTCGGTTTTCACGGGCGGGCGTCCGATCAACTGGTTGCAGCGCCATCCTGCAAGGTGCTGCACCCTGATATCCTTGCGTTCTTTCCCGCGCTTGAGCGTCTGACGGTGATGGGCGCCTCGCGAAGTTCAGAGATCACGATCTATGTCACGCAATCGGCCGCTGGCGTTGATGTTGCCGTCGTTGGCGGCAAGGAAATGGACCGTGCGCTTCAGATGGAGCTGGCCGATTGGTGCCGGGCGCCGGGGCTTGCGCGGCTGACGTGGAACGATGATCCGGTGGCCGAGATTGCCCCGCCCCTGCAAAGCTTTGGCGCGGCGCTTGTCTCGCCTCCGCCGGGGGCGTTTCTACAGGCGACGGTCGATGGTGAGGCCGCATTGGTCGAGGCCGTGCGCGAGGTGCTGAAAGGCGCCAAGCATGTTGTCGATCTTTTCTCGGGCAGTGGCACTCTTACGCTTCCCCTTGCGGGGCAGGCGGAAGTGCACGGCGTGGAAAACGATACCGCGATGCTGGCGGCGCTGGATCGCGGCTGGCGCGAGGCAAAGGGATTGCGGCGCGTCAGCACAGAGGCGCGCGATCTTTTCCGCCGCCCGCTGATGCCGGATGAGCTTGGCAAGTTTGACGGGGCGGTCATTGATCCGCCGCGCGCCGGGGCAAAGGCCCAGATCGCCGAACTGGCGCAGTCGGGCATCGCCCGTGTGGCGATGGTTTCGTGCAACCCGATCACCTTTGCGCGCGATGCGCGGGCGCTTATCGATGGCGGGTACAAGCTTAACTGGGTTCAGCCGGTGGATCAGTTCCGCTGGTCATCGCATGTAGAGCTTGCGGCGTCGTTCAGCCGAGCCTGATGGCGGCGGTCAAAGCGGCCCTTCTCGGATTGGCAAACTTGGTGTAAATTCACCTGCAAGAAACGAGAAGGCAGTGAAATGGCAGGTCTAAGGGCACTTTTGGTGCTTGGTCTTTTTTTGGCGTTGGCCGGATGCGCCAGCAAGTTCAAAACCTATGATGGGCCCGAAGTGACCCGCGTGGTCGTCTTCAAGGGCGATCGGCGGATGCATCTTTTCCACAACGATCAGATCCTGAAGTCATATGACTTTGGGCTTGGCTTTGCCCCGATCGGGGACAAGAAGATCGAAGGTGACGGAAAAACGCCGGAAGGGCGCTATCTGATCGACCGCAAGAACCCCAATAGCGAGTACTATCTGTCGGTCGGTATTTCATACCCCAATGAGGCGGATCTGGCCGAGGCTGAGGCGCTGGGCAAACCTGCAGGCGGCGATATCTTCATTCACGGCACGCCAAACCCGTTTCGCCAGAAGGGCGATTGGACATGGGGCTGTATTTCGGTTCAGAACGCCGAGATCGAGGATATCTATGCGATGGTCAACGTCGGGACCGTGATCGACATCTACCCCTAAAGGCCGCCGACCACCGTGTTTGATGCGGGGTAACCTGTGACCATCGTCCACCAGATCTTGCCATTTGGTTCCTGGTACCAGGAAAAGCCAAGATCGCGGGCAGCCGGATCAAGAACCACAGAGCGCGTGTCAGGCAGTTCCATCCAGGCGGCCAGGGTTTCGGTTTCATTCTCGTATGTTTCCGAGATGTTTTCGCCCGCCAGACGCCCGGTGTAGCCAGCACGCTGAACACGCTGAAGCGGCGATGAGCCGTCAGAGCCAAAGTGCCATGGGCGGTTTTGCACCGACATATCGCGTGAATGGGTGGCGGCGGCGGCGGTCAGTTCGGCGTTCAGCTGCATCGGGGCGGCGCCGCTTGCAAGGCGCAGCGCGTTGACGCCATCCAGAACTGCGAACTGGATTCGGGCGGTATCGGTCGCCTTGATCCTGTAGGCGCGCGGCAAGGGTTTGCCATCGGGGCCAAGTTTGCGGGGCGTTGCCGAAGGGTCTACGCAGGCAGACAAGGCAAAGAGTGCAGCAAATAGGAGCGTTACGACGCGGATCATAGATTCTCACCCAGTATTTCTTTGATCCCCCTCTATCCGGTCCTGCGTGACTGTTCAAACTCACAACGGCGAGATTTGGCTGTAAACGGCCGGATTGAATTGAAGGTGAGGCATTCGCGCCATATTATGCCAGTTATTGAAGTGCATGAAACGAAGGTGAGGAATGATGCAAAGCATTAACCGCCGAATTTTTCTTGGCACCAGCGCGGCCGCAATTGGCGGATTGTCGGCACCCGCATTGGCACAACAGGCCGGAACGACCGAAATGGAGAGTGATATCACTCAGGCCGTCCGGCGGAACATATCCAGTTTCCGGGCCCTGACGTGGAAACCCTATTTTTCAGACCTCAAAGGGGGGGCGATTCTGGTCGATGTGACGTCGCGGGCGGCGCATTTCTGGTCAGAAGACGAAAGCGTGTACCGTCTTTACCCTACAAGCGTGCCCCTGACCGAGGATCTGACGCGGCGCGGCAGGACGCGCATCGTTCGCAAGGTCGTCGGGCCAAGCTGGCGCCCGACACCGGCAATGAAGCGCCGAAACCCCGAGTGGCCGGACTTTGTTCCGCCGGGGCCGGACAACCCGCTGGGCACGCATGCACTGTATTTAAGCTGGACTTACTACAGGATTCACGGGACACAGGACACGCGCAAGATAGGCCGGCGTTCGTCAAACGGATGCATCGGGCTCTACAACGAGCATATTAAGGAACTTTTCGGGTTGACGAATGTCGGCACGCAGGTGTTGCTAATATGACGACATTTGGGCGAACTTACTGAAATCCCCTTTAAACAGGGTTTGCAATCCTACATTCTTAATGCTTATACGGAAACACGAGGTACAGTCTTGGGTGCCTGCTGCTGCCCTCAGTGTAATTATGTGGTAGCGGGCAATTACTGGAGGTTAATATGAAGAAACTTGCACTCGCCGCTGCTCTGTCAGTCGCTGCAACTCACGCATTCGCTGGTGGCATGGCCGAGCCTGTCATCGAAGCACCCGTAATCGTAGAAGAGACTTCGTCGTCTGCTTCTAGCGGTGGCGCGATTGTTCCGCTGCTCCTGTTGCTGGTAATTGCCGCAGCAGTGATCAAGTAATCAGCTACTTAGGTAGAAGATTATGAAGAAACTTGCACTCGCTGCCGCTCTGTCAGTTGCTGCCACACATGCATTCGCAGGTGGCATGGCTGAGCCCGTCATCGAAGCACCCGTCATCGTAGAAGAGACTTCGTCGTCTGCTTCCAGCGGTGGCGCGATCGTTCCGCTTCTTCTGCTGCTGGTTATTGCTGCAGCAGTCATCAAGTAAGCGATCAAACAAATTGCAAAAAAGGCGGTGGGTTTTCCACCGCCTTTTTTTTGCGCAGATCGCTGGCCTTGGTGGGCCTAGTCGATCCAACCGGCCAGATTCTGCTGAACGATGCCGGATAGCGCCTCGATATGCGCATCGTCATCATTCAGGCAGGGGATGTAGGTAAAGCTTTCACCGCCTGCGTGTTCAAAGCTTTCGCAGATCTCTTCGTTGATCTCTTCCAGCGTCTCGATGCAGTCGGCGGAAAACGCCGGGGCGATCACCGCGATGCGCTTCTTTCCGGCCTCTGCCAGACGCGCGACCTCTTCAACCGTGTAGGGCTGAAGCCATTCCTCGGGTCCAAAGCGCGACTGGAAGGTGACGACGATGTCGGTGTCCGCCCAACCCAGCCGTTCCTTTAGCAGTCGCGAGGTTTTCTGGCACTGGCAGTGATAGGGATCACCGTCGGTCAGATAGCGTGTCGGCATGCCGTGGTAGGATGTGACAAGGACGTCGGGCTTTGTATCCATCTTGGCGTAGGCATCCTCGACCGATTTGGCCAGCGCGTCGATATAGGCAGGCTCATCAAAATAGGCGGGGACCGTGCGGGCCGAGGGTTGCCATTTCTCTTCGGCCAGAGCAGCAAAGAAGGCGTCGTTGGCGGTCGCCGAAGTGGCGCCCGCGTAGTGCGGATAAAGCGGGAAGAACAGGATCTTTTCACAGCCCTGCTGAACCATCTCGCGGACCTTGGACTTGGTCGATGGGTTGCCATAGCGCATTGCGAAATCAACGACGACCTGATCGCCGTAGCGGGCGGAAAGCGCGGCCTTCATCTTGGCGGTCTGATCCTTGGTGATGGTCATCAAGGGGCTTTCGCCGGCCTCTTCGTTCCAGATGGATTTATAGGCCGCGCCGCTGGTGAAAGGGCGCTTTGTCAGGATGAAGAGCTGAAGGATCGGTTGCCATTTCCAGGCCGGGTAGTCGATGACGCGGCGGTCTGAAAGGAACTCTCCGAGATAGCGGCGCATTGACCAGTAGTCATAGTTGTCAGGCGTGCCGAGGTTCGCCAGAAGAACGCCGATCTTTGCCTTGGGCAGCGCAGGGTGATCGGAAGGGGCCTGAGAGAGATCCCTGTCTTTTGCGGTGGCTTCTGGCATTTTGTCGTTCCTCTTTAATCAAACGCGTCCGGGTTGAAATAAGCGAAAGGCGCGGCAGGTCAAACCTTTCCTTACTTGGGAAGCTTCGTCTCTGTTGTTCCAAGCGCCTCGGCCAGCCGGGTTCTGGCGGAACCGGGGCGCAGCGGCTGGGGCTGCGATTCTGCCGGGGCCCAGCCGGTAAGAAAGATCAGCTCAAAGCTGGCGGGCAGGCGATCGCCCTCGCCAAAGTGGTCGCGATAAACTTCGGCGGCGCGGTCGAAAAGCCCATGGCGCGAAGGGGTTCGAAGCCTGTCGTTCAGGGCGTTCGCCTCTCCCATACGGCGCAGATCGCGCATCAGGGCATAGGCATCGGGGTAGGAAACTGTCTGGATCAGGTTGTCGGCCACGGGCAGGGCAAAGCCCGCGCGCTGCAACAGGGCGCCCATATCGCGGATTTCGGCCATGGGTGCGACCCTTGGTGACAGCCCGCCGGTGATCTGCGCTTCGGCTTCGGCCAGAGATGTGCGCAATTGGTGCAGGGTCGTGCCGCCAAAGGCCACCGACAGGAACATCCCGTCCGGCGCCAGCGCGCGGCGCGATTGAACAAGCTGGCCGACCGGGTCATTGGCCCAATGCAGCGACATGGCGTGGATCACAAGGTCATGCGCCCCGACCTTCAGATCAAGCGTGTCGCCTTCGGGGATCAGCGCCGCATCCGGAAAGGCCGCACCCCAGAGGGCCGGAAACCCGGTGACGATCGCGACCTTTGTAAACGTTCTGTTAACCTCGGTGAGTCTTTCCTTGATCTCGTCGATCGCAAGCTCTTGCAGGAAAAACGTGTCGGCGCGGCGCCGGCTGCGGGCAAGTGCGGAATGATCCGTCAGAATTGGTGGGCTTTGCATGGCCATTCCTTGTGAACGTCCCCTGTCTAGAGGTCCAGACCGATGATGCAAAGTGCGATGTCGATGCTGTTTCCGCCGCAGTGCCTGAGTTGCAACGCGCTGGTCGAGGACCGGTTTTTGCTTTGCGGCCCCTGTTGGCGAGAGACGCCTTTCATCATGGGGCTGGCCTGTGACCATTGCGGGGTTCCGCTGATGGGTGAAGGGGCGGGGGATGAGCTTTGCGATGATTGCATGACCTCGCCCCGGCCATGGTCGCAGGGGCGCGCGGCGGTGATCTATAAGGGAAACGCGCGCCGGATCGTTCTGGCGCTAAAGCATGGTGACCGGCTTGACCTTGCAAGGCCGGTGGCGCGTTGGATGGCGCGGGCGGGGGCCGGAATGCTGGGCAAGGGCGCTTTGGTTGTTCCGATCCCGCTGCACCGGCTGCGACTTTTTCGCCGCCGGTACAATCAAGCGGGGCTTTTGGCGCATGAAATCGGGCGGGAATGCGGGCTGGATGTTGGGCCTGATGCGCTGATCCGGCGGCGCCGCACCGAAACGCAAGACGGCAAGAATGCAGGTGAGCGCACCCGCAATGTCGCAGGTTCTATCATTGAAAACCCACGACAATCGGGGCTGATGGCGGGGCGGTCCGTTGTTCTGATTGACGATGTGATGACCTCTGGCGCGACGCTGGCCGAGGCGACGCGCGCCTGCACTGATGCTGGTGCATCACGGGTTTGCGTTCTGGTACTGGCCCGCGTTGCGAAGGACGCCTAAATCCCTATAGTTCGCGCCAAGCAAAAGGGTAGCCGTCGATGCAAACCGTAGAAATCTACACGACACCGCTTTGTGGCTATTGCCACGCCGCCAAGCGCCTGCTTGGCCAGAAAGAGGTGCCGTTCACCGAAATGGACGTCTCGCGCGATCCTGAACTGCGTCAGGCGATGATGAAGCGTGCGAACGGGCGCCACACGGTTCCGCAGATATTCATCGGCGGTGCGCATGTCGGCGGCTATGATGAGCTGGCCGCGCTGGAACGGCAGGGCAAGCTTGACCCGCTACTGGCGGCGTAGCGGTTATGCGCGCGGCTTTGTTGCAGCTGAATTCATCGGACGATCCGGGCGCCAATCTTAAGGTTACACTCGACTACATGGCGCAAGCGGCAGCGGGCGGCGCAAGCTTTGTTCTGACGCCCGAGGTGACGAACTGTGTTTCGGCAAGCCGGGCGCGTCAGCAAGAGGTTCTACAGACAGAGGCAGAGGACCAGACCCTTGCCGGTCTGCGGCAGGCGGCGGCGGATCTGGGGGTCTGGCTTTTGATCGGCTCATTGGGGCTGAAGACCGACGATCCGGACGGGCGCTTTGTGAACCGGTCCTTTCTGATCGATCCCAAGGGTAAAATCACGGCGCGCTATGACAAGATGCACATGTTCGATGTGCAGCTTTCCGAAACCGAAGGGTATCGCGAATCAAGTGGCTACAGGCCCGGAAGCAAGGCGGTGGTTGCCGATGTCGCGGGCGTGCCTGTGGGGATGTCGGTCTGTTACGATCTGCGCTTTGCCTATCTTTACCGCGCCCTTGCACAGGCCGGGGCAAAGGTTTTGACGGTACCCTCTGCCTTTGCCGTGCCGACGGGCGAGGCGCATTGGCATGTCCTGTTGCGGGCGCGGGCGATTGAAACGGGATGTTTCGTTCTGGCGCCTGCGCAGACGGGAACGCATTCGGCAACCGAAGGCACAGCGCGCAAAACTTTTGGGCATTCGCTTGTCGTGGCGCCTTGGGGCGAGGTTTTGGTGGACGCTGGTGACGCACCGGGCGTGTCGCTTGTTGATCTTGACTTGTCTGCGGTTGAAACTGCCCGTGCAAGGGTCCCGTCGCTGACCCATGACCAGAAATTCGAAGGCCCCTGATGTCCGCGCAAAACGATTCCCTGGCCATCGCCCTTTTCAGTGAGCTTTTCGCCGCTGATCAGTTGGCGCGCGCCCGGCTAAGCAAGGCGCTGCCAAAGGGAATGGAACTGTCGCATTTTTCCGTCCTGAACCATCTTGCCCGCACCTCGCAAGAGCGCACGCCAGCGCAGCTTGCCAAGATGTTCAGCGTCACGCGCGGGGCGATGACTAATACGCTGACCAAGCTGGAACGCGCGGGCCATGTCCACATTCGACCCGATTGGGACGATGCGCGGCGCAAGTTGATCGCGATCAGCCCGGCAGGGCGGCAGGCGCGCGATGCGGCGCTGGCGATCATAGCGCCAGAGCTTAATCAGGTTGTCAGCGATCTGGGAACCGATCAGGTGCGCGCGGCGCTTCCGGTGCTGCGCGGTTTGCGAGAGCGGATGTCGGGTGACTAGTCCGGCCTGATGCTGGTGGTGACATAGTTCACCGACAGATCACGCTCTGATATGCGCCAGTTCCACGACAGCGGATTGAACTGAAACCCTTTGCGATCCACCGGATCCAGACCGGCGTTGCGCAAGAGTTCATAAAGCTCGTCCGGCGTGATGAACTTAGCCCAGTCATGCGTGCCCTTGGGAAGCCAGCGCATGATGTGCTCTGCCCCAAGGATGGCGAAGGCAAAGCTTTTGGGATTTCGGTTCAGCGTCGAACAGACCATAAGCCCGCCGGGGCGCAACAGCTTGCGGCAGGCGGTCAGATAGGCAAGCGGGTCGGCGACATGTTCGACGACTTCCATATTCAGGATCGCGTCAAAGGTTTCCCCCTTGTCGGCAAGCGCCTCTGCCGTTGTGTGGCGATAGTCGATGTTCAGACCCGACTGGGCGGCGTGGACCTGAGCGACGGGGATGTTCCCTTCGGCCGCATCGGCGCCGACAACGGTTGCCCCAAGGCGCGCCATGGGTTCGGACAACAGGCCACCGCCACATCCGATGTCGAGGATGCGCAGGTCCTTGAAGGGCTTGGGGCCGGTCAGGTCGCGGCCAAACTCTGATGCGATCTGGCGTGTGATATAATCCAACCGGCAGGGGTTGAGCATGTGAAGCGGCTTGAACTTGCCTTCGGTGTCCCACCATTCGGCTGCCATGGCTTCGAATTTGGCGACTTCGGCTGGATCGATAGTTGTTACCATCAGATGTTCCTTTTCGGGCAGCTTCCCCATGGCGGGCCGGCTCTGAGCGTTATATAGATCATTCATGGACAAGGTCTCGGGCCAAAAACGCGCGGTGGCGTATCTTTATCCGCCGATCGATCCGTTCGATCAGCGAATGATGGACGTTGGCGACGGGCATAGCATCTATGTCGAGCAATGTGGCAACCCCAAGGGCATCCCTGTTGTGGTTCTGCATGGCGGACCGGGTGGTGGATGCAGCCCATCGATGCGTCGCTATTTCGACCCCGCGCATTACCGGATCGTGCTGTTTGATCAGCGCGGCTGTGGTCGTTCGCGCCCGCACGCAAGTGTCGAAGACAACACGACATGGCATCTGGTTTCGGATATCGAAGCTATCCGCACCGCGCTGGGCATTGATCGCTGGATCGTCTTTGGCGGAAGCTGGGGCGCAACGCTTGCGCTGATCTATGCGCAGGCGCATCCCGTCCGTGCGGCCTTTCTGGCGCTGCGCGGCGTGTTCCTGATGACCAAGAAAGAGCTGGCATGGTTCTATGGCGGCGGTGCGGGCAGTTTCTGGCCGGACCTTTGGGCGCGGTTTTCAGGGCTGATTCCCGACGAGGAACGGGGCGACATGATCGCCGCCTATCACAAGCGGCTGTTTTCCGGTGATCGCGCGACAGAGACACGGTTTGCCCGTGCCTGGGCGGGCTGGGAAAATGCGCTGGCCTCGATTGAGAACAACGGCCCCTTGGGCGAAAGCCCGGCGGAATACGCGCGCGCCTTTGCCCGGCTTGAGAATCACTATTTCATCAATCAGGGTTTTCTAGAGCGTGACGGCCAGATCCTTGAGGACATGGAAAAGATCGCCGATGTGCCCGGAACGGTCGTGCAGGGGCGCTATGACATGATCTGTCCGCCTGCTTCGGCGGTGGCGCTGACAGATCGCTGGCCGGCGGGGGATTTGCGCATTGTGCCCTTGGCAGGGCATGCCCTTTCAGAGCCGGGTATCAGTGCAGAGTTGGTGCGTGTGACCGATATGTTGCGCCAAAGGGCGGATATGAAGGCGCTTGCCTAGATCCATCCAGACTAGTTTACGCAGGGTCCGCTTTTGTTCGAGGGGCTTTACACGATAAAGTGAGGCGTTACGCTTATGTAAGCGCTTACCGGGGGAGAAACGATTGGGCGGTGTACTACGAATAATTCTGCAGCGCCTTTTCTTGGGACTTCTAACTCTACTTGTCGTTTCGGTCGTCATCTTCGTTGCGGTGAACCTTTTGCCCGGCGACTTTGCCGAAGCGATCCTTGGCCAAGGCGCCACACCCGAAGCAGTTGCCTCTATTCGCGCTGATCTTGGTCTCGACCAAGGAATGGTCGTTCGCTACTTCAGCTGGCTTAGCGACGCGCTGCGCGGTGATCTGGGAACCAGCTTTGCACAGGCCAACTTTGCCAGCTTCGTGGGCTCAAGCGCCAATCTGGGCGGCGTGACGGTTGCGGACCAGATTGCGCCGCGCTTTGCCAATACGATGTTCCTTGCGGGCGTGACGGCCGCGATTGCGGTTCCCATTGCGCTGACGCTTGGCATTCTGGCCGCGCTTTTCCGCAATTCGATCTTTGACCGGGCGACCAATATCCTGACGCTTTCGTCGATCTCGAGCCCTGAGTTCTTTCTGGCCTATATCCTTATCCTGCTTCTGGCGGTGGTGAACCCGATCCTGCCTTCGCTGTCGAACATCTATGACGGCATGGCCTTTGGAGAGCGGTTGCAGAAAACCCTGCTTCCGGCGCTGACGCTGACGCTGGTTGTGACGGCGCATATGATGCGGATGACGCGGGCGGCAATCATCAACCTCTTGGCCAGCCCCTATATCGAAATGGCGCGGCTAAAGGGGCTAAGCCCCTTGCGGGTCATCGTGGTGCATGCCCTGCCCAACGCCCTTGCGCCGATCATCAATGTCATCGCGCTGAACCTTGCCTATCTGATCACCGGCGTTGTCGTCGTGGAGGTGGTATTTGTGTACCCCGGCATCGGCCAGTTGTTCGTTGATAGCGTCAAGATCAGGGATATTCCGGTGGTTCAGGCCAGCTGTCTGATCTTTGCAGCCGCCTATATTCTGCTGAACCTTCTGGCGGATATTCTTTCCATCCTTTCCAATCCAAGACTGAGGCACCCAAAATGAGCATTTGGTTGCAAATCGTGCTGGCCCTTGTGGCCATTGGGTTGGGTGCGTGGGTCTTGCGGTTTGCCGGGCAGAAGGCGACGGGCAACAAGCCGTTCTTTCGCGACATGCCGATTAGCGTGGCCTTTGGTTACGTTCTGGGCGCGGCGGCGGTGATCTGGGGGATCGGGTTCTACTTTCATCCCGGCGCGACCTTCTTTCGCTGGGCGGTGCAAGGTTTTGTCGGCTTTGCGATCGCGGCTTACGTCTTTCGCCTGTTTGGTCGCCATGTCGGAACGCAAGGGACGAAAAAGCTTTTCCGCGGCATGCCGCTGACCGCCAGTTTCGGAATTCTGACCATCCTTATCTATGCGGTTGTCGCGATCTTTGCGGGTCTAATCGCGCCCTATGGGCAGGAAGAGATCCTAGGTCAGGCCAATGTCGTGCCGGGCGGTGATGTTGCCTTTGGCGGCAATCCGCAGTTCCCGCTTGGGACCGACCAGATTGGCCGCGATATCTTAAGCCGCCTGATCTATGGCGCGCAGAACACCGTGGGCATTGCCTTTGCCACGACCTGCCTTGCGTTCTTTCTGGGCGGCACGTTCGGCTTTCTTGCGGCGACGCTGGGCGGGTGGCTGGATCAGGCATTGTCGCGTTCGGTTGACGTTCTGATGGCGATCCCGGCGCTGATCTTTGCGCTGCTTTTGATGACGATCGCGTCGGTCTGGTCGACCAAGCTGGGCATACCGCTGACCTATTTCATGGTGCTGATCATTGCTGTCATTGATTCGACGCGGGTCTTCCGCCTGTCGCGGGCCGTGGGCCAGAACATCGTCGTGATGGACTATATCGAGGCGGCGAAACTGCGGGGCGAGGGGCTTGCGTACCTTATCTTCCGCGAGATCCTGCCCAATGCTACCGCGCCCCTTCTGGCCGAGTTCGGGTTGCGGTTCTGCTTTGTCTTCCTGACGATAGCTTCGCTGTCGTTTCTGGGTGTCGGCATTCAGCCGCCGCTGGCCGACTGGGGAACGATGGTTCGCGATCTGTCACAGTTCATCAACTTTGCCGCCTTCGCGCCGCGGGTTGCGTCAGCGCCATTGCTGGCGGCGGGGGCCATCGCCCTGTTGACCGTTGCGGTCAATTTCGTCGTCGACTGGATGCTGCATAAATCATCGGGGTTGAAGGAATGAGCGCGCTTGTCGAGATCAACGATCTGTGGATTGAAGGGCGCTCGGACGAGCAGTGGAACCCGATCATCAACGGCGCGTCGCTATCGCTGAACAAGGGCGAAGTTCTGGGGCTGATCGGCGAATCCGGTGCGGGCAAGTCGACACTTGGGCTTGCAGCGATGGGATTTACCCGCGACGGCGTGCGCATTTCGGGCGGGTCGGTGCGTTTTGACGGGATCGATCTGGTCAATGCCTCGGCCGCGGTGAAGAGAGAGCTTTTGGGCAAGCGCATTGCCTATGTGGCGCAATCGGCGGCGGCAAGTTTCAACCCTGCGCACCGGCTGATCGATCAGCACACAGAGGCGCCGGTTCAGCATGGCGTGCAGTCAAAGGCCGAAAGTCAGGCGGACGGAATAGAGCTTTATCGCCGGTTGCGGCTGCCCAACCCTGATGAGATCGGCTTTCGCTATCCGCATCAGGTTTCAGGCGGTCAGCTTCAGCGGGCGATGACGGCGATGGCGATGTCGTGCCGCCCCGATCTGATCATCTTTGATGAACCGACCACCGCGCTGGACGTGACCACCCAGATCGAGGTTCTGGCAAGCATTCGCGACATCGTGGAACAGTTCGACACGGCGGCGATCTATATCACCCATGACCTTGCGGTGGTGGCGCAGATGGCCGATCGCATCAAGGTTCTGCTGAAGGGCGACGAGGTGGAAGAGGCCGAAACGCGCGAGATGCTGTCCAGCCCCAAGGAAGATTACACCAAGTCGCTTTGGGCGGTGCGTTCGTTCCAGCGCAAGCAAAAGGCGCCGGCGATTGCGGGGGCGACGCCGGTTATCCGGGTCAAGAACGTCAACGCCTCTTACGGCAAGGTGCCGGTTCTGCATGACGTCAGTTTTGACATCCACGAAGGGCGCACCGTGGCGGTTGTTGGCGAATCGGGGTCGGGCAAATCGACGGCGGCGCGGTGCATCACCGGGCTTTTGCCGCCGCGCTCGGGCCATATCGAGTTTGACGGCGAGGTTCTGCCACTGGACTATCGCAAGCGGTCAAAGATGCAGCTGCGGCAGGCTCAGATGATTTATCAGATGGCCGATACGGCCCTGAACCCGCGCAAGACGATCGGAGAGCTGATCGGGCGACCGGTAGAATTCTACATGGGTCTGAAAGGCGCCGAAAAGCGAAAGCGGGTCGAGCATCTGCTGGAAGAGATCGAACTTGAGCCAAGCCAGTATTTTCATCGCCTGCCGTCCGAGTTGTCGGGCGGTCAGAAACAGCGCATCGGGATTGCCCGTGCGCTTGCAGCCGAGCCAAAGTTCATTATCTGTGATGAGGTGACATCGGCGCTGGACCAATTGGTGGCGGAAGGAATTCTAAAGCTTTTGGCCAAGCTTCAGGACAGTCTGGGGTTGTCGTATATGTTCATCACGCACGACCTTGCGACGGTGAAGTCTATTGCCGACGAAGTGGTCGTGATGAAGGATGGTAGAGTGGTTGAGCACGGCCCGAAGGACGAAATGTTCCGCCCGCCGCACCACCCCTACACGGATCTTTTGCTGTCGTCGGTCCCGGAAATGGACCCTGACTGGCTTACCAACCTGCTGGCCGAACGGGGTATCGACAACATCGGGGATGCAGCAGTTGATAAGATGTAATGCGAATCGCCCCCGGGATGGGGTGTAGTTGCCGTTCTCTGGATCGGCGGAAGAACTGAAAACAGGGAGAATTCGAATGACAAGACTAGACAGACGCGGAGTGCTGAAAGCAGGCGCTGCCGCTGGTGTGCTTGCCGCAACGGGCGTGCCTGCCAAGGCTCAGGCCAAGCGGGGCGGGACACTCCGGCTTGGGCTTGCGGGCGCCAACACATCCGACAGCTGGGACGGGCGGACACATTCCGACACGTTCATGATCCTGATGGCCATGGGCACGGTGTTTGACTGTCTTACCGAGGTTGCCGCCGATGGCACGCTGAAGGGTGAGCTTGCCGAAAGCTGGGAAGCGTCGGCAGATGCCAAGACCTGGACGTTCAACTTGCGCAAGGGCGTAACCTTTCACAACGGCAAGGCCTTTGGCGCCGACGATGTGATCGCATCCCTTCAGATGCACACGGCGGAAGGCGCGAAATCCGCGGCCAAGCCCATCGTCGCCAACATCGAGACGATGACCAAGAAAAGCGACAGTCAGGTCGAGTTCACGCTGATCTCGGGCAATGCGGACTTTCCGTTCCTGCTGGCCGACTATCACATCCTGATGTATCCGGCTGGCCAGATCGAAGAGGCCATCGCCAAGGGGATCGGCACCGGTCTTTACCGCGTCGAAAGTTTTGATCCGGGCGTGCGCTGTGTGGTGCGTCGCGTGGACGGACACTACAAGGATGGCAAGGCTGGTTGGTTCGATGCTGTCGAAGCCACGGCGATCAACGACAGCTCTGCACGGATGAGCGCGCTGATGACCGGGCAGGTTGATGCGGTGAACAGGGTCGATTTTAAGACGCTGCCGCTTTTGAAGGCCAACCCCAACACGATGGCTTTCGAGGTTACCGGCAACCAGCATTATACTTTCGCAATGCTGACCCAGACCTCGCCGTTTGATGACGTTCATGTCCGCCAGGCGCTGAAATACGGCATCAACCGGCAGGAAATGGTCGACAAGATCCTTCAGGGTCACGGCGCGGTTGGCAACGACCACCCGATCGGTCCTGCGAACCAGTATTTTGCCGCAGACCTGCCGCAGCTTGAGTATGATCCCGAAAAGGCCAAGTTCCACCTTGATAAGGCGGGTTTGGACAGCCTGAAGGTTGATCTTAGCGCCTCTGACGCGGCCTTTTCCGGCGCGGTTGATGCAGCGCAGCTGTTCCAGGCTTCGGCCAAGGCAGGCGGGATCGACATCAATGTCATTCAGGAACCCAAGGATGGTTACTGGTCCAACGTCTGGCTGAAAAAGCCGTTCTGCGCCGTTTACTGGTCGGGGCGTGCGACCGAGGACTGGATGTTCTCGACCGCCTATGAGGCTGGTGTTCCGTGGAACGACAGCCAGTGGGACGACCCACGTTTCCAGGACCTGCTTTATGCAGGCCGCACAGAGCTGGACAGCGACAAGCGGCGCGCGATCTATCACGAGATGCAGCAGATCCTGTCGACCCGTGGCGGCGTGATCGTGCCGATGTACGCCAACTATGTTGATGGCGCATCGACCAAGCTGGCGCATGGGCCGGATATCGGAAACATCTTCCAGATGGATTCAAGCCGGATCACCGAGCGTTGGTGGTTCGCCTGATAGGTCTTTGACAGACCGGATTTAACGGACGCCCCGCGAATTTCGCGGGGCGTTTGTTTTTGGGCGTGATAATATCTGGCCATTTCCTGATGGAACAGAATCGACGACGTATCCAAAGCTAGGCGAGTGAAGGGGCGAAGATGGCTAAGGCGAATGTTTTCTGGGACCGGATCGCAAAGCGCTATGCGCGCCAGCCGATTGCCAACATGGCAGCCTATGAAGAAAAGCTGGAGATCATAAAAAAGTACCTGCGGCCGAAAATGCGGATGATGGAGTTTGGGTGCGGCACCGGAAGCACCGCCCTGCTTTTGGCGCCGTCGGTCAAAGAGATCCATGCGATCGACGTGTCGCCCAACATGATCGGGATCGCCAATGGCAAGCTTGACGGGTCGAACATTTCGAACGTGACTTTCGAAGTGGCCGGGATCGACAGTTTTGACGCGCCAGAGGCTGGCTATGATGCCGTCTTGGGGATGAACATCCTGCATCTTGTGGATGACCGCGATGCCATGATCGGGCGGGTGCATGAAATGTTGGTTTCGGGCGGTGTTTTCATCAGCAGCACAGCTTGCGTTCGCGGCTGGCTTCGGCTGATGTCGCCGTTCTTTGTATTGGGCCGGATGATCGGCTGGCTTCCGCTTTTGCGGTTCTTTTCGGCGGCCGATCTTGAGGCCAGCATTAAGCGCGCGGGTTTCCGAATTGAGCACCTGTCGCGGCCCGGCAATGGCATGGCGGTCTTTATCGTGGCCAAGAAGACGAGATAGGCGGCGAGACAGGCGGCGAGGCGGCGGGAATGGGCGCGGGAAAACTAACGCCTTGCAGACTCGCCTGATCCCGCCTATATCCCCCTCAACAGCGGCGCGTCGGGGTCCAAACCTGATAAACCACCGGGAAACATCGACGGGCCGCGCGCCCGTTTTTTTGTGCCCGCCTTCCGGGCATCCCGAAGCCTGACAGGAAGTCATGTCCGACCTGATTGCAAAAGCTGCCATTGATCGCCGCCTGGCCGAGATCATAACCCCCGTGATCGAAGATCTGGGGTTCGAGCTTGTGCGCGTTCGCCTGATGAGCGGCAAGGCAACAACGCTTCAGATCATGGCCGAACGTCCCGACGGCGGGATCGACGTTGACGAATGCGCCCGGATTTCGACCGCGGTCAGTGCCGCGCTGGATGTCGAGGACCCGATCGTCGAAGCCTATGCGCTGGAAGTGTCCTCTCCGGGTATCGACCGGCCGCTGACACGGCTTAAGGATTTCGACGCGTGGCAGGGTTACGAAGCCAAGATCGAAACGACCGAGCTGATCGATGGCCGCCGCCGCTTTAAGGGTGAGCTGGCAGGCGTCGAGGATGACGAGGTTCTGATCAATCTCGAAGAAGGCACCATCGGGCTTAAGTTCGATTGGCTTTCCGATGCCAAGCTGGTCCTGACGGATGAACTGATTTCCGAAATGCTGCGTCAGCGCAAGGCTGACGGCACGATCAACGAAGACGATTTTGATGAGATCGAGACCGATGTCTCGGAGGAGGACGAATAATGGCTATTACCTCAGCAAACCAGCTAGAGCTGCTTCAGACCGCCGAGGCGGTTGCGCGCGAAAAGATGATCGATCCGGGCCTCGTCGTAGAGGCCATGGAAGAGAGTTTGGCCCGCGCCGCCAAAAGCCGCTACGGATCCGAAATGGACATCCGGGTCACGATCGACCGCAAGACCGGCAAGGCCACGTTCACACGGGTCCGCACGGTTGTCGCCGATGATGAGCTGGAAAACTATCAGGCCGAGTTCACCGTCGAGCAGGCCAAGCAGTACATGGAAAACCCCGAGATCGGGCAGACCTTTGTCGAAGAGGTTCCCCCGGTGGACATGGGCCGGATCGCGGCGCAGTCGGCCAAGCAGGTGATCTTGCAGAAGGTCCGCGAAGCCGAGCGTGATCGCCAGTACGAAGAGTTCAAGGACCGCGCAGGTACGATCATCAACGGTCAGGTCAAGCGCGAAGAGTACGGCAACGTCATCGTCGACGTGGGCCGGGGCGAAGCAGTTCTTCGCCGCAACGAAAAGATCGGCCGCGAAA
Organism: Paracoccaceae bacterium; assembly: GCA_030148005.1. Taxonomy (GTDB): domain Bacteria; phylum Pseudomonadota; class Alphaproteobacteria; order Rhodobacterales; family Rhodobacteraceae; genus JASBSV01. The sequence continues at coordinate 89,769 of JASBUI010000033.1, forward strand.
GCTATCGCCCGAACGACCGCATTCGTTGCTACATCAAGGAAGTTCGCCGCGAAGCACGCGGGCCGCAGATTTTCCTTAGCCGTACCGCGCCAGAGTTCATGGCCGAACTTTTCAAGATGGAAGTTCCCGAGATTTACGATGGCATCATCGAGATCAAGGCCGTTGCGCGTGATCCGGGCAGCCGTGCCAAGATCGCGGTCATTTCCTATGACGGATCCATCGACCCGGTCGGTGCTTGTGTTGGTATGCGCGGTAGCCGTGTTCAGGCCGTTGTGAACGAGCTTCAGGGTGAAAAGATCGACATCATCCCGTGGAACGAAGATCAGCCGACATTCCTTGTGAACGCGCTTCAGCCTGCTGAGGTGACCAAGGTTGTTCTGGACGAAGAGGCCGAGCGTATCGAGGTCGTCGTTCCGGATGAGCAACTAAGCCTTGCCATCGGTCGCCGCGGCCAGAACGTGCGTCTGGCAAGCCAGCTGACCGGTCTGGACATCGACATCATGACCGAAGAGCAGGAAAGCGCCCGTCGTCAGGCCGAGTTCGAAGAGCGCACCAAGCTGTTCATCGACACGCTGGATCTGGATGAGTTCTTTGCCCAGCTTCTGGTTTCCGAAGGCTTTACCTCGCTTGAAGAGGTGGCCTACGTCGATGTTGATGAGCTTTTGGTCATCGAAGGTGTCGACAGTGACACGGCAAGTGAGCTTCAGGCCCGCGCCCGTGATCACCTAGAGGCGGTGAACCGCAAGGCGCTTGAGCATGCGCGCGAGTTGGGTGTCGAGGACAGTCTTGTGTCCTTCGAAGGCCTGACGCCGCAGATGATCGAGGCTTTGGCCGAGGACGGCGTCAAGACGCTGGAAGATTTCGCAACCTGCGCTGACTGGGAACTGGCCGGTGGCTGGACAACTGAAAACGGTGAGCGCAAGAAAGACGACGGTGTTCTGGAGAAATTCGATGTCTCGCTAGAGGAAGCGCAGAACATGGTCATGACGGCGCGGATCGCGCTGGGCTGGGTCGATCCTGCGGATCTGGTCAGCGATGACGCCGAAGAAGAAGCCGGCGAAGAACAGGAGGCCGAGGCCTGATCCCAGGTCTCGGAGGATGCCCGTGACACGCGGCGGCCAGAAAAATCAGGACGACATGCCAGGGCGTAAGTGCCTTGTCACCGGTGAGAGCCAGCCAAAGGCTGGCCTCATCCGCTTTGTCGTCAGCCCCGAAGGCCAGGTCGTTGCCGATATCACCGGCAAACTGCCCGGTCGTGGTTTCTATGTCACCGCGGATCGTGACATTCTGGAGACCGCGGTAAAGACCCGCGTTTTCGCACGCGGGGCCAAACAACAGGTCACTGTGCCTGATGGATTGGTGGAAAGCATCGAAGAGGGGCTTGTTCGGCGGGTTCAGAACCTTATCTCTTTGGCACGCAAGGCCGGACTGGCCGTGGCCGGATATGAGAAGGTCAAGGGTTGGTTGGCGAACGAACACGCCCAGGTGCTGTTTCAGGCCTGGGACGGGTCGACCCGCGGAAAATCGAAACTGCGCGGCACCGGCCAGAAGAACGGATACTTCAACTGCCTGTCGGCAAATGAATTGGGTTTGGCATTCGGCCGCGAACATGTGATACATGGCGCGCTTGCGGCTGGTGGACTCACGAAACGTGTTGTAGAGGACGCCCTAAGACTTTCGGGTGTCCGCAAGTCAACCGATGGCGGGACCGCCCGCCCAGAAGGATAAGACGACCACATGAGCGATAATGACGGCAAGAAAACTCTCGGACTAAGCGGCGGACCCCGTTCCGGTCAGGTGAAGCAAAGCTTCAGTCACGGACGGACGAAAAGCGTCGTTGTAGAGACGAAGCGAAAGCGCGTGGTTGTCCCTAAGCCGGGCAGCGGCACCCAAAGTGCTGGCGGCTCTCCAATCAAGAGCGATCCCTCCAAGCGCCCCGCCGGTATCAGTGATGCCGAGCTAGAGCGCCGGATGAAGGCGTTGCAGCTTGCCAAGGCTCAGGAAGCCGAGGATGAAGCGCGCCGCGAGGCCGAGGAAAAGCAGCGCGCCGAAGAGCGTGAGCGCCGCCGCGCCGACATCGAAGCCAAGGATCGCGAAGAAAAAGAACGCGAGGAACGGGCAAAGGCCCGCGCCGAGGAAGAAGAGCGCAAAAAGCGCGAGGCCGAGATTGCAGCCGCACAGGCCGCCGCGCCTGCGCCTGCCGCCGCCCCCGATGCGCCGCGTCCCGCGCCCAAAGCCGCGCCTGCCGTTCGCAAGGATCGTGAGCGCGAAGAGAACAACCGCCGTGACAACAACACGCGCGGCAAGGGCAACCGTGACGACAGCCGCCGCTCTGGCAAGCTTACGCTGAACCAGGCGCTGGCCGGCGGCGAAGGCGGTCGCCAGCGGTCGATGGCCGCCATGAAGCGCAAGCAAGAGCGTGCGCGCCAAAAGGCCATGGGTGGTGTTGTCGATCGTGAAAAGGTTGTCCGCGACGTTCAGTTGCCGGAAACCATCGTTGTTCAGGAACTGGCCAACCGCATGGCCGAACGTGTTGCCGATGTCGTCAAATCGCTGATGAACAACGGCATCATGGCCACGCAGAACCAGTCGATCGACGCGGATACTGCTGAACTGATCATCGAAGAGTTCGGGCACAAGGTTGTCCGCGTCTCTGACAGTGACGTCGAGGATGTCATCCACCAGATCGAAGACAAGGACGACGAGCTTCAGTCGCGTCCGCCGGTCATCACGGTGATGGGCCACGTCGACCACGGAAAGACCTCGCTTTTGGATGCGATCCGAAATGCCAAGGTCGTTTCGGGCGAAGCGGGTGGTATCACCCAGCACATCGGCGCCTATCAGGTCGATCAGAACGGTCAAAAGCTGACCTTCCTTGATACGCCCGGCCACGCGGCGTTTACCTCTATGCGTGCTCGCGGTGCACAGGTGACGGATATCGTCATCCTTGTGGTTGCTGCCGATGATGCGGTGATGCCGCAGACGATCGAGGCAATCAATCACGCCAAGGCGGCCAAGGTTCCGATGATCGTTGCGATCAACAAGATCGACCGCCCCGATGCAAACCCCGACAAAGTGCGCACCGATCTGTTGCAGCACGAAGTGATTGTCGAAAAGCTTTCCGGTGATGTTCAGGACGTCGAAGTTTCGGCGATCAAGGGCACGGGTCTGGAAGAGCTGCTGGAAGCGATCTCGCTACAGGCGGAAATTCTTGAGCTTAAGGCGAACCCCGATCGCGCGGCATCCGGCGCGGTGATCGAAGCACAGCTTGATGTTGGACGCGGCCCTGTTGCCACGGTTCTGGTTCAGAACGGCACGCTTCGCAAAGGCGATATCTTTGTCGTGGGCGAGCAGTGGGGCAAGGTCCGCGCGCTGATCGACGACAAGGGCGACCGCGTCGACGAGGCCGGGCCTTCGGTACCGGTTGAGGTTCTGGGTCTGAACGGCACGCCCGAAGCGGGTGACGTTCTGAACGTTGTCGAAACCGAAGCGCAGGCGCGCGAGATTGCCGAGTACCGCGAAAAAGCGGCCAAGGACAAACGCGCAGCCGCCGGTGCGGCGACCTCGCTGGAACAGCTTATGGCGAATGCCAAGGCCGATGAGAGCGTCAGCGAATTGCCAATTCTGGTGAAGGCCGATGTTCAGGGCTCTGCCGAGGCGATCGTTCAGGCGATGGACAAGATCGGCAACGATGAGGTGCGCGTTCGCGTCCTGCACTCTGGTGTTGGTGCGATCACCGAATCCGACATCGGTCTGGCCGAGGCCAGCGGCGCCCCGGTCTTTGGCTTTAACGTGCGTGCCAACGCATCGGCGCGCAACACCGCCAACCAAAAGGGTGTGGAGATCCGGTACTATTCGGTGATCTACGATCTGGTTGACGATGTGAAAGCCGCAGCATCGGGTCTGTTGTCGGCCGAAGTTCGCGAGAACTTTATCGGTTACGCTTCGATCAAAGAGGTCTTCAAGGTTTCCAACGTGGGCAAAGTTGCCGGCTGTCTGGTGACCGAAGGCGTTGCACGCCGTTCGGCGGGCGTGCGTCTTTTGCGCGACGACGTGGTGATCCACGAGGGTACGCTGAAAACGCTCAAGCGCTTCAAGGACGAGGTTCCAGAGGTGCAGTCGGGTCAGGAATGCGGCATGGCGTTCGAGAACTATGACGACATCCGCCCCGGCGATGTCATCGAGATCTTTGAGCGTGAAGAGGTTGAGCGTTCGCTTAGCTAGGCTTTCCGCCTGAAAACAGACATCAAAAAGGGGACGGTCAAAACTGACTGTCCCCTTTTTAGTTCCGGTGTGGGCTTGTCGGCAGTGCCCGAAAGGTACTTTAGGCGGCCTGAGCCACCGGCGTTCCTTCGAAAAGCTTGTCGCCAACGCGAACAACAATGCGGTTACCCGTTCCGTTACGAACGAATGTACCCTGAACAGATATATAGTTGCCCATCATGATGGTGCATAGCATTGCCAAATACCCCCCTGGTGATGGCTTTACGTAGAGTAATCCATTCTTGGTTAAGATACACCTAAAACTTTAGAGTTTCTTGGGCGGTGGCGGATTTCCACTGGTGGCGCGTTGGTGGCGCTTAAAGCCAGTCCCGCAAAATGGGGATCAGCGGCAGGTCAGCGGGCGGCATCGGATAGTCGCGCAGATCGCGCGCATGGACCCATTTCAGCGTCTGACCTTCGCGCGGGGTCGGAATTCCCTGCCACTTGCGGCAGGCGAAAAGCGGCATCAGCAGGTGAAAGTCTTCGTAGCTGTGGCTGGCAAAGCTGAGCGGGGCCAGACAGCTGGACCATGTGTCGATGCCAAGTTCTTCGTGCAACTCGCGGATCAGGGCGTGTTCGGGGGTTTCGCCCGGCTCTACCTTGCCGCCCGGAAACTCCCACAGGCCCGCCATGGATTTGCCTTCGGGTCTTCTGGCCAACAGGATGCGCCCGTCGGTGTCGATCAAGGCGACCGCGCTGACCAGAAGAACCTTCACGAACGATAGTCCGCGTTGATCGCGATGTAGTCGTGCGTCAGATCGCAGGTCCAGACCGTTGCTTCCTGATCCCCAAGCCCCAGATCGGTGTGGATCACAAGATCCTGACCTTTCATGTAGGCGGCTGCCTCTGCCTCGCTGTAGCTGGGCGAGACCCAACCGTTTTCAGCCACAAGGATCTGGCCAAAGCGGATCGAAAGCCGGTCGCGGTCGGCGGCGGCGCCGGATTTGCCCACGGCCATGACGATGCGTCCCCAGTTGGGGTCTTCGCCCGCGATGGCGGTTTTGACCAGTGGCGAGTTCGCGATAGAGCGGGCGACCTTTTCGGCATCCTCTTCGGTCGTGGCGCCGGTCACGCGGACCTCAACGAATTTGGTTGCCCCTTCGCCGTCGCGCACGACCTGATGCGCCAGATCCAGCATCACACCCTGCAACGCGGCCCTAAACGCGGCCATGTCATCGGGTTTGGGGCCGGTGGCCGTGGCGGCCAGCAAAAGCGTGTCAGAGGTCGAGGTATCGCTGTCTACGGTGATGCGGTTAAAGGTGCGGTCGGTCAGTTCGGCAAGCATGGCTTGCAGCGTCTCTTGATCGATGTCGGCATCGGTGAAGATGTAGACAAGCATCGTGGCCATGTCGGGTGCAATCATCCCCGAACCCTTGGCAATTCCCGCGATAGAGATCGGGCCATTGGCCGTTTCCACCGTGGCGCTTGCGCCCTTGGGATAGGTATCGGTCGTCATGATCGCCTGCGCGGCGCCCGCGATGCCCGTGGCATCCAGCGATCCGCAAAGCTCTTCCAGTTTTGCGGTAATGCGGTCGTGCGGCAGCACCTCGCCAATCACCCCGGTCGAAGAGGTAAAAACCCGGCTCGCCGGCAGATCAAGCGTTTCGGCCACAGAGGCTGTTACACGCTCAACCGCGTCGATGCCGCTTTTGCCGGTAAAGGCGTTGGCGTTGCCCGAGTTCACCAGGATCGCCGCCGCTTCGGACGTTTGGCCGCCGATCTTGGCCTGGCAATCAAGTACAGGCGCCGCCCGGGTCGATGAGCGTGTAAAGACGCCCGCGATCCGGGTTCCGGGACAAAGCCGGACCATCATGACATCAGCGCGACCCTTGTAGCGAACGCCCGCCTGGGCGCTCGCAAACTCGGCACCATCGATGACAGGAAGGGTTGGAAAGCCTTCCTTGGGTGCCAGCGGTGAGACCTTCTTCATTTGTCGAAGAGGGTTGTGCTGTTCAGCAGTTCGGGATCGATCGAACCGTCTTCGGCGCGGGTTACAGAGGCTGCGCTGACAAGGCTTGCGATCTTGGCGTCCAGCGCTTCCTTGCGGATGTCGCTTTTCAGCTCTTCGCTTACGGTGTCAAAGGCGGGGGCATCCAGTTGGCGCTTGTCGTTCAGCTTGATGATGTGCCAGCCAAACTGGGTTTCGACGGGGTTTGACACTTCGCCAGGCTTCATGCCGGTGACGGCGTCTTCAAAGGGCTTGACCATGCGGCCTTCGCCGAACCAGCCAAGCTCACCCCCGTTGGGGCCGGACGGGCCGGTGGATTTTTCACGCGCGGTCGCGGCAAAATCGGCGCCGGCGTCCAGCGTTTTCTTGACGGCTTCGGCTTCTTCCTTGGTGGCTACAAGAATATGTGAAGCGTTGTATTCCAGTTGCGGATCGGCGCCTTCATACTTGGCCGCATAGGCAGCTTTCAGCGCCTCTTCGGAAATCGGCTGTTGCATGATGTCGTCGATGGCAGCACCCGCAAGCGTCGTGCGCCGTGAATTTTCAAGCTCTACCTGGGTGATCTTTGGAGTGTCCTTGAGGGACTGGCCCAGAACGGTCTGTTGGATCAATTGCTCAAGGATTCCGTCAAAAAGCACCTTTGCGGGGATGCCCTGATACTGGGGCGGAAGCTGTCTTTTGGTCAGGGCCATCTGGCCCAATGTGATGTCTGTACCGTTGACCGTGGCGACGACCTTGTCAGCCGGAACTTCCTGGGCTGAAAGCGGTGAAGCAAGAAGCGCGGCACAGAAAGCCGCCATCAGGAAGGTGGGTTGTTTTGTCATCTAATACGTTCCTCCTTGAAACGTTGGGCCAAGCGACGTTGACACGCCCAATGTGGCCCCTTACATCGCCATAAGGTCCAGAGGGGGCCCGGTGTTCATCGCACCCCGATATATGGACAGGCTGCGTTGGCGGCAAGCCACCCTCTGACACGATACTGTCAAGAACGGCCATTGGAGAGACAATGCTGGGTTTCGGAACTGTCGCGCGAAAAGTCTTTGGAACGCCAAACGACCGTAAGGTCAAGGCAACGCGCCCACTGGTCGAAAAGATCAACGCACTTGAGCCAGAGTTCGAAAAGCTCTCTGACGACGAGATCAAGGAAAAGACAAAGGAATTCGCGGGCCGGGCGGAAAAGGGCGAAAGCCTGGACAACCTGTTGCCCGAGGCTTTTGCGAACTGCCGCGAGGCGGCGCGCCGCGCGCTGGGCCTGCGCGCCTTTGACGTTCAGCTGATGGGCGGCATCTTCCTGCACCAGGGCAACATCGCCGAGATGAAGACCGGCGAAGGCAAAACGCTGGTTGCGACCTTTCCGGCCTATCTGAACGCGCTGACCGGCGATGGCGTTCATATCGTCACGGTCAACGACTATCTGGCCAAGCGTGACGCCGAATGGATGAGCAAGGTCTATTCCCAACTTGGTCTGACAACCGGTGTGATCTACCCGCAGCAGCCCGAGGAAGAGAAGAAGGCCGCTTATGGCTGTGACGTGACCTACGCCACCAACAATGAGCTGGGCTTTGACTATCTGCGCGACAACATGCGCTCAGAGCTTAAGGAAATGAACCAGCGCAAGCACAACTTTGCGATCGTCGACGAAGTGGATTCGATCCTGATCGATGAGGCGAGAACACCGCTGATCATCTCGGGCCCTTCGCAGGACCGGTCCGAGCTGTATCAGGCGATTGATGTTCTGATCCCCGAACTGACGGATGAGCATTTCGAGCTGGACGAGAAAACGCGCAACGTCACCTATACCGACGACGGCAACGAGTTTCTGGAAAAGCGCCTGCATGAGGCCGGTTTCCTGCCCGACGGCCAGACGCTTTATGATCCTGAATCCACGACGCTGGTGCACCACGTCAATCAGGGCCTGCGCGCGCATAAGCTTTTTACCCGCGACAAGGACTATATCGTTCGCGACGGCGAGGTTGTGCTGATCGACGAATTTACCGGCCGGATGATGCCGGGCCGCCGTCTTTCGGACGGGCTTCACCAAGCGATCGAGGCCAAGGAAGACGTCGCTATTCAGCCCGAAAACGTGACGCTGGCCTCTGTGACCTTCCAGAACTACTTCCGCCTTTACAACAAGCTTGCCGGGATGACCGGTACTGCCCTGACCGAGGCCGAGGAATTTCACGAAATTTACGGGCTGGGCGTTGTCGAGGTTCCGACCAACCGGCCCATCGCGCGGCAGGACGACCATGACGCGGTCTATCGCACGGCGAAGGAAAAGTTTCAGGCGATCGTCGAGCAGATCAAAAAGTCCAACGCCAAGGGCCAGCCGGTTCTTGTGGGCACGACATCGATCGAAAAGTCCGAGTTCCTGAGCGATATGCTGAAAGAAGCGGGCGTGCCGCATAGTGTTCTGAACGCGCGCCAGCACGAAAAAGAGGCCCAGATCGTGGCCGAGGCCGGCAAACTGGGTTCGGTGACCATCGCAACGAACATGGCTGGTCGCGGTACGGACATTCAGCTTGGCGGCAACGTCGAGATGCATGTTCTGGATGCGCTTGCCGCCGATCCCGAGGCCGACCCAGATGAGGTGCGCACGCGCATCGAGGCAAAGGTGGCCGACGAAAAGGCCAAGGTTCTGGAAGCGGGCGGTCTTTATGTTCTGGCGACAGAGCGCCACGAAAGCCGCCGCATCGACAATCAGCTGCGCGGCCGTTCGGGCCGTCAGGGTGACCCCGGCAAATCGTCGTTCTACCTAAGCCTCGAAGACGATCTGATGCGCATTTTCGGGTCCGAAAGGCTTGACCGCGTGCTGTCGTCGCTTGGGATGAAGGAAGGCGAGGCCATCGTTCACCCATGGGTCAACAAATCGCTGGAAAAGGCGCAGGCCAAGGTCGAAGGACGCAACTTTGACATCCGCAAGCAGCTTTTGAAGTTTGACGATGTAATGAACGATCAGCGCAAGGTGATCTTTGGCCAGCGGCTTGAGATCATGGAAGCCGCTGATCTGTCCGAGATCGTGCAGGATATGCGCCATCAGGTCGTCGATGATCTGGTTGATCAGCATATGCCGGAAAAATCCTATGCCGAGCAGTGGGATATCGAAGGTCTGGCGACGCAAGTCGTCGAACGTCTGGGCCTTGACGTGCCCGTGGCCGAATGGGCCGCCGAAGAAGGTGTGGACGATCAGGACATCCGCGAGCGCCTTTACAATGCCTCGGACGAGGTGATGGCGAAGAAGGCCGTTCAGTTCGGCCCCGAGAACATGCGCCAGATCGAAAAGCAGATCCTATTGCAGACGATCGACGCCAAATGGCGCGAGCATCTTCTGACGCTGGAGCATCTGAGATCGGTCGTTGGTTTCCGCGGCTATGCGCAGCGCGATCCGCTGAACGAGTACAAGAACGAGGCGTTCCAGCTTTTCGAAAGCATGCTGGATTCGCTTCGTGAAGATGTCAGCCAGAAACTGTCGCAGATCCGGCCGATGACCGAGGATGAGCAGCAAGCAATGATGCAGCAGTTCCTTGCTCAGCAGGGCGCGACGCAAGCGGCCATTGATGCCGCAGCCGAGGGTGCGAGCCCCGAAGGCGCAGCGCCCGGTTTTGATGAAAACAACCCCGAGACTTGGGGCGATCCGGGCCGCAATGATCAGTGTCCCTGTGGATCGGGCAAGAAGTTCAAGCACTGCCACGGCCGCCTGACCTGACCGCCGGGGGCCAATGGGCCCCCAAAAAGCCGGGCGCGCCGCCACATTCCCGCCACAATGTGGCCGGTTTGCCATATTAAAGCCGTAAGTCGCCCCCACTCCGGCCCTTTTGATCCCGGATTCTCGCCGAGTGGATCTGTTGGAGGCGGAAAATGGCCATCTATCGGAAAGTGGGAATGGCTGGCGCGACTTTTGTCGTTGCGGCCGCTGCAGGGTTTGTCATGCAAAATGGCGGCGCCCTGGCTGAACGCTTTGGTAGCGGAAAGTCGGCCGTGCCAGCAGAGCCGCCCGTCCTTGCCGCCGCTGTGCCGGAGGGGCCAAAGTTTGCCCCGCCCCAGATCGAAGAGGCCAATGTCATTCTTAGTCAGGCGAAAGATGCCGCCATCTCGGCGCGCAGCACCTTGCCGCTGAAGACCGGCAAAGAGGCCGCGCTTGGCGTGCCGCAACAGCCTGACAGACCGAATTCCTACCGGGTTGCTGCCCTTGGCGATGCACCGGTTCTTAATGCCCCCGAACTGAACGGTGATCAGCCGACGGCCCAGCGCCAGGCACAAACGGATTGTTCGATCGCCCTGTCGGTGGTTCCCGAGGCGGGCGCGATGGTGCGCCTTTACCTTGACGCCCCGTGCAACCGCGATCAGCGCGTCACGATCCAGCAGGGCGCCTTGGCCTATACGGCGCAGACGGATGGCGATGGCCTGCTAGAGCAAGCCATTCCGGCGCTGACGACAGAGCCAAGCTTTTACGCCTACTTCGCGGATAAGGCCGGTGCCAAGGCTACGGCAAAGGTGCCCGACGCCGCCGACTATGAGCGTGTTGCGCTAAGCTGGCAGGGTGACGCCGGGCTTCAGCTTCATGCGCGTGAATTTGGCGCTGACTACGGTGAGGCCGGGCATGTCTGGGCCCAAGCGCCCCGCACGCCTTCGGCTGCGATCCGGATGCAGGGCGGATACCTTGTGTCGCTTGGCGATGCCGATACGCTAGAGCCAAGGCAGGTCGAGATTTACACATTCCCGCGCGAAGGCGTGCAAAAGTCCGGCGCGGTTCGCATCAGCGTCGAGGCCGAGATAACCGCAGCCAACTGTGGGCGCGATGTTCAGGGCATGTCCATTCAGACCGGGCCCAATGATCGCCCGACCGCCACACAACTGACGCTTGCTGTTCCCGAGTGTGATGCAGTTGGCGACTTTCTTGTGTTGAATTCTTTGCTCAGAGACCTGAAAGTCGCCCGGAACTGACCTCGGCGATCTGAGCAAAAAATGAGAAACCTATGTGCGGCGGTGATCGTCGCACTTTTCCATATTGGCATTCCCCTGACTGCGTTTGCGCAGGATGTCACGCTGACTTCGCGCGATGGAACGGTTCAGGTTTCGGGCCATCTTCTTGGGTTTGACGGCACCTTTTATCGCATCGATTCAATCTATGGCGAGCTGACGCTTGATGGCTCTGGTGTGATCTGCAACGGGCCGGGATGCCCCGATCTTGAAAGCTATGTGGCAGAGTTTTCAATCGCCGGGTCGCGGACCATCGGTGAGACGCTGATGCCTGCCCTGATAGAGGCGTTTGCCGCCGACAAGGGTTATGCCATCAGCCGCAAGGCGCGCAGCGATACCGAGTTTACCTATGTTCTGGCCGAGAACGGAAAGGACGTGGCGCGCGTTGGTTTTCGCGTGACAAGTTCGGACGAAGGGTTTGCCGATCTTCTGGCGAATGAGGCCGATATTTCCCTGTCGATGCGTGAAATTCGTATGGAAGAAACCGCGCTGGGCAAGGATGCCGGGTTGGGCAATCTTGGCGCGCCGGGGCGTAGCCGGGTTCTGGCGCTGGATGGGATCGTTCCCATCGTGTCGCCGCTGAACCCGGTGAAGAACATCAGCCTTGAAAACATCATGCGGATCTTTGCGGGCCAGATTTCGAACTGGTCAGAGCTTGGCGGCGTCGACGCGCCAATGGTCCTGCATGCGCGTGAGGCGAAATCGGGTCTTCAGCAGGCCTTTGAAGATGTGGTTCTGGGCGCTGAAAAGCTGACGCTGACGGCGGGGGTCACCCGCCACAAGTCGAACGTCAGTACTGCCGATGCCGTTTCCCGCGATCCGTTTGCGATCGGGATCACAAGCTTTTCCGAGATCGGGAATGCACGGGCCGTTCGGATGCCCGGCACATGCGGTTTCGTGGTGGAACCTTCGGTTCTGTCGCTTAAGACAGAGGATTATCCGCTGACGACGCCAATGCTTTTGTACACGCCCGCGCGGCGCCTGCCGCAGGCCGCGCGAGAGTTCCTGTCCTACCTCAGAACGCCGCCTGCGCAGCTTGTGATCCGCAGGGCCGGGTTTGTCGATCAGGCGCCTGCCCTGATACCGCTGGACGCGCAGGGCGCGCGGCTTGCCAATGCCATTTCGGCCAGCGGCGACGAGGTACCCGTGGATGAGCTTCGTTCGATGGTAGAGCGGCTTCGCGGGTTGTCGCGGCTGACATCAACCTTTCGGTTCAAGGTTGGGTCCAGTGATCTGGATGCACAGTCACGATCGAACGTGGAACAGCTGGCGCGGTTGATCGAGGCGGGTTTCTATGATGGCAAAAGCATCGTCTTTGTCGGCTTTAGTGACGGCGACGGGGCGGCGGCGACCAACAAAAGGCTTGCGCGGGCGCGGGCGCGGGTGGTTCGCGATGCGGTTCTGCTAAGTGCGCCGACGGCAGATCGTGACCGGCTGACCGTGCGGATCGAGGCCTTTGGCGAAGCGTTGCCAATGGCCTGTGACGATACGCCATGGGGCCGGCAGGTGAACCGCCGTGTCGAGGTCTGGGTGGACTAGGGCAGCCGGTTCAAAGGTAGCCAGAGGCCCGAAAGCTAAGTTCCTGTCCCTTACCGACGATCAGGTGGTCATGCAGCGTCAGGCCAAGTGCGGCGGCGGCATCGCTGACCTGCTGGGTCATGTCGATGTCTGCCTCTGACGGGGTGGCGTCACCCGATGGGTGGTTGTGCACAAGGATCAGCGCCGATGCGTTCAGCTCCAGCGCCCGCTTGACCACTTCGCGCGGGTAGACGGGCACGTGATCAACCGTTCCCTGCGCCTGTTCTTCATCCGCGATCAGGATGTTCTTGCGATCAAGGTACAGCACGCGGAACTGTTCGGTTTCGCGGTGCGCCATGGAGGTGTGGCAATAGTCCAACAGGGCGTCCCAGCCCGTCAGCGCCGGGCGGTTGATCACGCGAGAGCGGGCCATGCGGTGCGCTGCGGCTTCGACAATCTTCAACTCCTGCACCACGCCGTCACCGACGCCTGAAACCGTTTTCAGTCGGTCGGGCGAGGCAGAGAGCACGCGATTGAAATCGCCGAAGGTCTGCAAAAGGCGATGCGCCAGCGGTTTGACATCCTGACGCGGGATGGCGCGAAAGAGGATCAATTCCAAAAGCTCATAATCCGGCATGGCCGCCGCACCGCCGGTCATGAACCGATGGCGAAGCCGTTGGCGGTGGTCCTTGATGTAGGAAGGAAGCTTGCCGGGCGTCAGCGGTTGTGCTTCGGCCTCATCCGCCGCGAAAAGCGGCAGGGGGGCTTCGGCGAAATGCGGGTCACGAGACATGATCCGACGATCCGCCAGAAGCCTAAATTTTGAGTTAACTTTTCATGCTGTCCCAGAAGGTCTTTACCTTGCTGAAGAAGGAAGAGGACTCGGGGTTGTTGTCATCGCCCAGCTTGTCGAACTCGCGCAGCAGTTCTTTTTGCCGCGAGGTCAGATTGACCGGTGTTTCCACGGCAAGTTCGATGAACATGTCGCCGGGTGTGCCGCCGCGAAGCATTGGCATTCCCTTGCTGCGCAGACGCATCTGTTTGCCCGACTGGCTTCCTGCGGGGACTTTCACCCGGCTGCGGCCGCCGTCGATCGTTGGAACCTCGATGTCACCGCCGATTGCGGCAGAGGCCATGGAAACGGGCACGCGGCAGAAAAGGTGGTGGCCATCGCGCTGAAAAAGCGGGTGCTCGGCAACTTCGATGAAGATGTAAAGATCGCCCGGTGGTCCGCCGCGCATCCCGGCCTCACCCTCGCCTGCAAGGCGGATACGGGTGCCGGTTTCGACGCCTTGGGGGATGTTCACGCTAAGCGAGCGTTCCTTTTCGACGCGGCCCGCGCCGCCGCAGGACACGCATGGGTTCTTGATGATCTGGCCCATGCCGTTGCAGGTGGGGCAGGTGCGTTCAACGGTGAAAAAGCCCTGCTGCGCGCGTACCTTGCCCATGCCAGAGCATGTGGGGCAGGTGACAGGCTCCGACCCGCCTTCGGCGCCCGATCCGTTACAGACGGTACAGGCGACAGAGGTTGGTACGTTGATGGTTTTCTGCAGGCCGCTATAGGCCTCTTCAAGGGTGACGCTAAGGTTATAGCGCAGGTCCGAACCGCGCGCCGCGCGCTGTCGCCCGCCGCCGCGACCGCCGCCCATGAAATCGCCGAAAAGATCGTCGAAGACATCCGAGAAGGCGCTGGCAAAGTCGCCCTGACCACCGCCAAAACCCTGACCCGGACGCGCGCCCGCGCCCATGCCACCTTCGAAAGCGGCGTGGCCATAGCGGTCATAGGCGGCCTTTTTGTCGGCGTCTTTGAGAACCTCATAGGCCTCGTTGGCTTCCTTGAATTGCGCTTCGGCATCGGGGTTGTCCGAATTGCGGTCAGGATGCAGCTCTTTCGCCTTGGAGCGATAGCCTTTCTTGATCTCTTCGGCCGATGCTCCCTTGGGAACGCCCAGCACGTCATAATAGTCGCGTTTTGCCATTTCCCTGCCCTTTTGGGGAATGCAACAGCCGGCCCGGGGGTCGCCCAGGCCGGCCAATGCAATGTCGGGCGCTTACGAAGCGCGCTTGTCGTTATCGAGATCCTCAAAGTCGGCGTCGACGATGTCTTCGTCAACTCCGCGCGGATCTTCGGCGCCTTCTGGTGCGGCCTCGCCGGTTTTTTCCTGCTCGGCCTTATAGATGGCCTCGCCCAGCTTCATCGCGCTTTCAGTAACGTTCTGAATGCCGGACTTGATCTTGCCGGCATCTTCGGTCTCAAGCTGTTCCTTCAGGGCCGAGATTGCCAATTCGATGGCTTCGATCGTTGTCGGATCAACCTTGTCGGAATGCTCCTCCATCGACTTCTCGGTCGCGTGGATCAGGCTTTCGGCCTGGTTCTTGGCTTCGATCAACTCGCGGCGTTCTTTGTCGGCCTCGGCATTTTCCTCGGCGTCGCGGACCATCTTGTCGATCTCGTCGTCGGTAAGACCGCCCGAAGCCTGGATCGTGATCTTCTGCTCTTTGCCGGTGCCCTTGTCGGCGGCGCCGACCGACACGATACCGTTGGCATCGATGTCAAAGGTCACTTCGATCTGCGGAAGGCCGCGCGGTGCGGGCGGGATGTCTTCAAGGTTGAACTGACCAAGGATCTTGTTGTCCGAAGCCATCTCACGCTCACCCTGGAACACGCGGATCGTCACGGCGTTCTGGTTGTCTTCGGCGGTCGAGAAGATCTGGCTTTTCTTGGTCGGGATCGTGGTGTTGCGGTCGATCAGACGGGTGAACACGCCACCCAGCGTTTCGATACCAAGGCTAAGGGGTGTTACGTCCAGAAGGACAACATCCTTGACGTCGCCTTGCAGAACACCGGCCTGAATGGCGGCGCCCATTGCAACAACCTCATCTGGGTTCACACCCTTGTGCGGCTCTTTACCAAAGAACTTGGTAACCTCTTCGACGACGCGCGGCATGCGGGTCATACCACCGACCAGAACGATCTCATCAATGTCGCCCGTGGAAAGGCCTGCGTCTTTCAACGCTTCCTTGCAGGGCTTGATCGAGTTCTTGATCAGGTCACCAACCAGGCTTTCCAGCTTGGCACGGGTCAGTTTCATGACCATGTGCAGCGGCTGGCCGCCGTTGGGATCCATCGAGATGAACGGCTGGTTGATCTCTGTCTGGTTGGCCGAGGACAGTTCGATCTTGGCTTTTTCAGCGGCTTCTTTCAGGCGCTGCAGGGCCATCTTGTCCTTGGTAAGGTCGACGCCGTTCTCTTTTTTGAACTCATCGGCAAGGTAGTTGACGATGCGCATGTCAAAGTCTTCACCACCAAGGAAAGTGTCGCCGTTGGTGGATTTCACTTCGAAGAGGCCGTCATCAATCTCGAGGATCGTGATGTCGAAAGTACCGCCACCAAGGTCATAGACCGCGATCGTCTTGGTCTCTTTCTTGTCCAGGCCATAGGCCAGGGCGGCCGCGGTCGGCTCGTTGATGATGCGCAGAACTTCAAGGCCGGCGATCTTGCCCGCGTCCTTGGTTGCCTGACGCTGGGCGTCGTTGAAATAGGCAGGAACCGTGATGACGGCCTGCGTGACTTCCTCGCCAAGATAGGACTCGGCAGTTTCCTTCATCTTCTGAAGGATGAAGGCCGAGATCTGCGAGGGCGAATATTTCTCGCTGCCTGCTTCGATCCATGCGTCGCCGTTGCCGCCGTTGATCACTTTGAACGGTAGGTTCTTCATGTCTTTTTTCAGATGCGCGTCGTCAAACCGACGGCCGATCAGGCGCTTTACGCCGAAAACGGTGTTCTCGGGGTTGGTGACGGCCTGGCGTTTGGCCGGCTGGCCCACCAGACGTTCGTCGTCTTTGAAAGCAACGATCGAAGGCGTCGTGCGCGCACCTTCAGCGTTCTCGATTACCCGCGGCTGCGATCCGTCCATGATCGCGACGCAGGAGTTGGTTGTACCAAGGTCAATACCGATGACTTTAGCCATATTTTGTAACCCTTTCTTAAGGCGATTTGGGCGTGGGCCCTAAAAGGCACCCAGTGCCGATCCCATTGGTTAGTGGGCCGAGGATATCCCCTGACCCGGCTTACGGGCGTATATAAGTAGCTGCCATAGTGCCTGCAAGTCGCCGTTGACCAGAGAAAAGAGGTTTTATCCGCTAAAATTTGAGAGTGTCAGCAATATGTAACGGTTTGGATGAACGTGATGCGACCCACTGTTAACCTGCGCGGCTTCGATGTGTTTCAGGAATTCCTGAACGCCAAGGCGCAAACCCGGATGGTAGAGGACCTGCGGGCAGTTGTCGCACGCGCGCCGCTGTTCTCGCCGCTGACGCCTTACGGCAAGCCCATGAGCGTGAGAATGACCTCTGCCGGGACGCTGGGGTGGTATGCGGACAAAAGCGGTTACCGCTATGTCGACAGGCACCCCGGCGGCGCGAAATGGCCACCGATCCCTGCGTCGGTTCTGGATGTCTGGTCCGCGGTCAGCGGGGTTGATCGCGCGCCGGATTGTTGCCTGATCAACTTTTATGGCCCCGGCGCAAGGATGGGTATGCATCAGGACCGGGATGAGGCCGATTTCAGTTGGCCGGTGGTGTCGATCTCACTTGGGGATCAGGCGCTTTTCCGGATCGGCAATACAACGCGCGGCGGCTCGACCACGTCGATCTGGCTTTCGTCGGGGGATGTCGTTGTCATGGGCGGCGCGGCGCGGCTGACCTATCACGGGGTGGACCGGACCAAGCCGGGAACATCGCGGCTTTTGCCGGATGGGGGGCGGATCAACCTGACGCTGAGGGTGGCGCGTTAGCGGTGTGCATCCCAGCTTTGCGAGGCGTGGCGGCGTGTATAGAACTCACCCATAAGGCCGATCATGGTCAGCGCGATAGAGACATAGATCGGATAGCTGATAGAGCTGAAATGCGGGTTGTAGTTCACGAAGGTAAAGCCGCGCGCCTGATCGATGACGTGAAACAGCGGGTTCCATGTGAACATCACAAGAATATGGGCCGGCGTCTGATTGGCGACGAACATCTTGCCCGAGGCGATCATGTTGGCGCGGTTGTAAAGCTGAGAGCCGATGCCGACGAAACCGGGTGCCCATGGTTTGAGCGCAAGGAAAACAAGGCCAATCGAACAGCCCGATGCCCAAGCCAGAAGCAGCATCGCAAAGGCGCCGATGGGGCGGTCGATCACCACGGTCGAGAACATGATGTCATAGACAAACAGGATCACGAAGACCGACAGCACCTGAATATAAAGCGTCGAAAGCGCCGATGAGGTGATGGCGATGGCGGTGTTCATCGGGGCGTGTTTCATCATCTGCGATGTCGGGCCCTCGGACCCGGCCACCGCGCCGATCGATTTCACATGCGTGATGAACATGAAAATCCCGGACATGATGTACAAAAGAAAATCGCCGCGGATCGCGTTGGATTTCAGCCCCAGAACCGAAAACATCACGTAGAACACACCGACGAACATGATTGTCTGCATCATGTTCATCAAAAGTCCGATCAGGGCGTTGCCGTGGGACTTTCTTATGTTTCGCACAACCGAGTGATAGATAAGTTCCAGGATCGCAATCGCGGAACTGACTTTCGAAGTGCGCACTTCGTGCTTGAACATCGCGTAACCTTGCCTGCGCTGATCTGGCCAATCTGCCAAGGAAATCTTGCCGTTCCTTTAGCGCCGGATCATAAGGATAGGCGCGGCATTTATCAACAGAATGCCAGAATAGTTAAGATTGAGGGCAGGCTATTGGATTTTGATCACCTTGAAAGCGTTCTTCGACGGCTGGCCCTGGAAGCTGGCGACAAGATCATGGAAATATATCAGGCGGATGACTTTGAGGTTCGTTCAAAATCCGATGACAGCCCGGTAACGGCGGCGGATGAGGCGGCTGATGCGATTATTTCGGCCGGATTGGCCGCCGAGTTTCCCGGCACTTTGGTCGTTACAGAAGAACAGGCGGCATCGCATAGCAAATCGGCCAAGGACTTTCTGATCGTCGATCCGTTGGATGGCACCAAAGAGTTCGTAAAGCGGCGCGGCGATTTCACGGTCAACATCGCCTATGTTCAGGGCGGTGTTCCTGTGCGCGGTGTGGTTTATGCCCCGGCGCGAGGGCGGCTCTTTTACACCGATACAAGCGGCGCCTCGATCGAAGAGACGGGCCCGTTCGAGAAAGCGGCGCGCGGGCCGATGGTGCGCTTGGGCGTATCCAGCCCGGACAATGGCGCGCTTATGATCGTCGCTTCGAAATCGCACCGCGATCAGGCGACGGACGACTATATCTCCAAGTACAGCGCCAAGGACATGAAAAGCGCCGGATCGTCGCTAAAGTTCTGTCTTGTTGCCACCGGAGAGGCGGACATCTATCCGCGCCTTGGCCGCACCATGGAATGGGACACCGCCGCCGGGCACGCGGTGGTGAATGGCGCGGGCGGGCGCGTTGTGCGTTTTGATGACCACACACCGTTGACCTATGGCAAGGACGGCTATGAGAACCCGTTCTTCATCGCCTATGCGCCCGGGGTCGACCTTAAGGCGCCGTGATGCGGGTGTTGATTGCGATACCTGCGCGCTTCGCGTCCCAGCGCTATCCGGGCAAGCCGCTTGTTTTGCTGAAAGGCGCAACCGGTCAGGCCCGAAGCCTTGTTCAGCGTTCGTGGGAGGCCGCCCAACAGGTTTCGGGGGTGGCGCAGGTTGTCGTGTCGACCGATGACGACCGCATCGCAGATGCCGCCGCTGGTTTTGGCGCTGATGTCGTGATGACCAGCGCCACTTGCCGCAACGGGACAGAGCGCTGCGCAGAGACGCTTGAGCGGCTCAAACCGGACTTTGATCTTGTGGTCAACCTGCAGGGCGACGCGCCCCTGACGCCGCCTTGGTTCATCGAGGCGTTGATCAAGGAAATGGTTGCAGATCAATCTGTTATGGTGGCAACGCCGGTTCTGAACACCTCACCAGAGATGTGCCAGGCGCTGCGCGAAGACCGCAGGTCGGGCCGGGTCGGCGCCACGACGGCGGTTTTTGATCTTGATCGCGATGCTTTGTACTTTTCCAAAGAGGTCGTGCCGTTTTCGGATGAGGGCGCGCAGGTTTTCCATCATGTCGGCGTCTACGCCTATCGCCCACAGGCGCTGCGGCGTTATATCAACCTGCAGCCGGGCAAGCTTGAACTGGCAGAGGGTCTTGAACAGCTGCGGTTTGTCGAAAACAAGATCCCGGTCCGCTGTGTCGAGGTCGATGATCGCGGCCAACCGTTTTGGGAGTTGAACAACCCAGAGGACGTGCCAAAGATCGAGGCGATGATGGCACGGATGGGTATGGAATGACCCAAGGCCCGACTGTCAGCGTAATTGTTGTCAGCCATGGGCGCCCCGACGATCTTGCCCGCTGTCTGCAGGGTCTGCAGCAGCTGGATTATGCCCCGTTCGAGATTGTCGTCGTCGCCGATGAGGCCGGTTTGAAGCGGGTTTCGGCGATGGGTTGGGCAGAGCGGGTCAAGACCCGGCGTCAGGCGGTTGCCAACATCTCGCAGGCCCGAAATCAGGGTATTCTGGCGGCCAGCGGCGATATCCTTGCCTTTATCGATGATGATGCCGTTCCCGAGCCGACGTGGCTTGCCGCGCTGGTGGCGCCCTTCAGTGCCGACGATGTTGCGGCGGCGGGCGGTTTCGTGCGCGGGCGCAACGGGATCAGCTTTCAGTGGAAGGCGCGGTATATCGACGAGGGCGGACAGGCGCAGCCGCTGGATGTGGATCCGGGCGCGGTCACGGTTCTGAAGGGCAGGCCGGGCTATGCGATCAAGACCGAAGGCACCAACATGGCGTTCCGCCGCGATGTTCTGGCCGGGCTTGGCGGCTTTGATCCTGCCTATCATTTCTACCTTGATGAAACCGACCTGAACCTGCGTCTGGCGGAGCATGGGGCCCGCACCGCCATTGTTCCGCTGGCCGAAGTGCACCATGGTTTCGCGCCCAGCGATCGACGCCGCCGTGACCGCGTTCCACAGACCCTTTTTGACGTGGGCGCAAGCACGGCTGTTTTTCAGCGCAGACACGGGTTTGGGCCGGAACAGAGACTGATTTGTAGAGAAAACGAACGAAAAAGGTTGCTGCGCCACATGGTTGCAGGCCGGATCGAACCGCGCGATGTCGGGCGGCTTTTGGCGACGCTTGAGCAGGGTTTTGATGCCGGGGCCGCGCGGTCCTTGGGCCCGCTTTCGCCGCTTGGCGATGCGGCCGAACCATTCCTTGAGTTTCGCGGCTTTGGCGCCGGGGCGACGACGGCACTGGCGGGTACGCCGCTGAAACGGGCGGCGCTGGACGCTGAGGCGCGGGCCTTGGTTGCGCAGGGGCAAAGGGTTTCTGTTTTCAGGTTCAGCCATAGTGCGCTGTTTCACCGCACGGGGTTTGTCGAGGGCGGTTACTGGCTTCAGACCGGGGGGGTTTTCGGACGCTCGGACCGTGATCAGCCCCTCTTTTCGCTATGGAAACTTGGGCGGCGGGTCCGCCAAGAGATCGCGCGCGTTACACCGCAGCGCGGCATTTCGGGCCCCGGCGATCTGTAGCAAAACCGCCGCGTATTTCAACAAAACCGAAAACACGAAGGAACTGGCAGCGCTAAAACCTTGTAATCCAAATGGTAATGATGGCAAAATATAAGCGCAAAAGTTCCCGGGAAACGGGACGACGGTAATGGGGTTCAGGTATGCGTCGTAAAGTAACAAAGGCAATCTTTCCGGTTGCCGGGCTGGGCACAAGGTTTTTGCCTGCCACCAAGTCGGTCCCAAAAGAGATCATGACATTGGTCGACCGCCCGTTGATCCAGTATGCGATCGATGAGGCGCGAGCGGCTGGAATCAAGGAATTCATCTTTGTCACCTCGCGCGGAAAATACGCGCTTGAGGATTATTTCGATGCGGCGCCCGAGCTGGAAAATTCGCTTAGAAAAAAGGGCAAGACAGAGCTTTTGGAGGCTCTGAAAGACACCAATATGGATTCCGGCGCCATCGCCTATATCCGCCAGCACAAGGCGCTGGGCCTTGGTCACGCGGTTTGGTGCGCGCGGCGTCTGATTGCCAATGAACCTTTTGCCGTCATCCTGCCCGATGACGTTATCGCCGCTGAAAAACCCTGTTTGCAGCAGATGGTAGAGGCTTATGCCGAAACCGGCGGTTCGATGGTCGCGGCAATGGAAGTGCCGCCAGAAAAGTCGTCGTCCTACGGTATTCTGGATATCAAGGAAGACATGGGATCGCTCGTTTCGGTCAAGGGAATGGTCGAAAAGCCACAAGCGGATTCAGCGCCATCGAACCTTGCGGTAATTGGCCGGTATATCCTGACGCCCAAGGTTCTGCAGAACCTCAACCGGATCAAGACCGGTGCGGGCGGTGAGATTCAACTGACCGACGCGATCGCCGATGAGATCGAGGCAGAGCGCAATGTTTACGGTTTTCGCTTTCGGGGCCAGCGTTTCGATTGCGGGTCCAAGGCGGGTTTTTTGCAGGCAACAGTCGCGTTTGGACTGGCACGGCCAGAGCTACGGGATGAGTTCTCGGGCTACCTAAAAGAGATGGTTGCCCTGCAAAACGCGGCCCAGTAGTGCGGATCGTTTCCGGCGACCGCGTCCTGCCTGAAATGGCCAGCCCATGAATGATCAACCTGTCCGGCTTTTGGATGTCACACGGCTTTTGTCACGGGCCGGGCGTGGGCTGACAGGGGTCGACCGGGTTGAGCGCGCCTATCTGCGGCGGCTTTTGGCAGAGCCCGGAACGCTTTACCTTCTGGCAAGGACATCGCGGGGCTATCTGCTTATGGACCGCGAAGGCGGCCGGGCGGTCTTTGACGATGATGGCGAATGGCCCTCTGATGCGATGATGTCGAAAAGAGCGGCCGAGGCGCGGATGCGTTCGGTGGCGATTGCGCGGTGCTTGCCGTTTTTCCTGATGCGAATGCTTGATGCAAATTTGCCGCAGGGTGTGAACTATTTGAATGTCGGGCACAGCAACCTGACCGACCGGGTGCTTTGGGCGGTCAGTCAACTTCCGTCGTCGCGTGTCGCCGTGATGGTGCATGACATGATCCCGCTGGATTTTCCCCAGTTCCAACGCGCCGAAACGGTCGAGAAGTTTCGCAAGAAAATGCAGCTGGTGTCGCAATACGCTGATCTTGTGATCTGCAATTCGATGGAAACACGTCGGGCGGTTGCGCGGTATTTCGAAGAATGGGGCCGGCAGCCAAAGACGCTGGTCGCGCATCTGGCGTCCGACGCTGCGCCGGAAAAGTTGCGGTCTGAAACCCGCGACAGGCCTTATTTCGTGGCTCTTGGAACGATCGAGCCGCGCAAGAACCACGGTTTTCTTCTGGATGTCTGGGACGCGCTGCGCAAAGAGTTTGCGCCGCAGGACTTGCCGGATCTTTGCATCGTCGGGCGGCGCGGCTGGAACAATGAAGAAGTTTTTCGCCGGCTCGACATGCTGGGCCCGCAAAGCGGTGTTATCGAGATGGGATCGCTGGGTGACAGCGATGTTCAGGCGCTTTTGTCCGGGGCCTCGGGGCTATTGGCGCCAAGCCTGGCAGAGGGCTTTGGTCTTCCGCTTCTGGAAGCGGCAATGTTGGGGACGCCGATTTTGGCGAACGATCTGCCGGTTTACCATGAGTTTCTGCAAGATATTCCCGTTTACGCATCCGTCAACGACCGTTATCTATGGGCTAGAACGATAATAAGAATGGCGGTTGTGCGTCACGCTTCGGATCCGAACGAAATGGATCCCCGGCTTCCGAGTTGGGACGAACATTTCAACAGGGTCTTAAAGGTCACGTGATAGTCAGACGCACAGCTATGCGTGAGGTAAGATTTGAGCGCGGTAAGTTCCTATAGGCTGCGACTGCAAAGAAAGAGATGGCGTCTTCGGGCATTCCGAAAGCGGCGTGAGCTTTCGTCTGTCGTCAACCGCACCGCAGAGATCAAACCAAGCGACATTCTGGTCTTTTCGACCCTGCGCAATGAAAAGATCCGACTGCCCTATTTCCTGAAGTACTATCGCGACATGGGCGTGTCCCATTTTCTTATCGTCGAGAACGGTTCGGACGATGGCAGTCGTGAGTATCTTATGGATCAGCCCGATGTGTCCCTTTGGAGCACGGGCAAAAGCTATAAGCGGTCGCGATTCGGCGTTGACTGGATGAACTGGCTTCAGATGAAGTACGGGCACGGGCACTGGACGCTGGTGATCGATCCCGACGAGTTTCTGGTCTATCCCTTCTGCGATACGCGCCCCTTGCCGGCGCTTTGTGACTGGCTTGATGCGTCATCGATCAAGTCCTTTTCGGCCATGCTTTTGGACATGTATCCCAAGGGCCCGCTGAATGAGGTCAAGTACCGCTCTGGCCAGGACCCGATGGAAATCTCATCGTGGTTCGACAGCGGCAATTACGTGATCAAGAAGAATGCCCAGTTCGGCAACTTGTGGATCCAAGGCGGCCCGCGGGCGCGAGAGTTCTTTCACGAAAAGCCCGAGCGCGCCCCGGCGCTGAACAAGATCCCGCTGGTCAAATGGGATCGCAGCTATGCCTATGTCAGCTCTACCCACATGCTTTTGCCGCGTGGTCTGAACCTTGTCTATGACGAGTGGGGGGGCGAAAAAGCCTCGGGGTGCCTGTTGCATGCCAAGTTCCTGAACACCTTCACCGACAAGGCGGCGGAAGAGCTTAAGCGTTCGCAGCATTATGCGGCCAGCCATGAATACAAGGCTTATGCCGCCAAGCTGGAATCGCATCCCGACCTTTGGTGTAAGTGGTCTGAGCGCTATATCAACTGGCGTCAGCTGGAAATTCTGGGCCTGATGTCCAAGGGGAACTGGGCATGAGCGTCGGTTTCGCCATGATGGTGCACACGGCGCTGGACCGGGCCGAACAGGTTGCGCGGCATTGGGCCAGCAACGGCTGTCCGGTGGTCATTCATGTCGACAAGCGCGTAACCCGCCCCGAGTATGCCAAGTTCGTTCAGGATCTGTCGGATCTGAAGAACGTCAAGTTCTGCCGCCGCCACAAGTGCGAATGGGGAACATGGTCGCTGGTGGCCGCGGCGCAATCGGCGTCGGAAAAGCTTTTGCGCGTCTTCCCGGACGTGCGTCATGTCTATCTGGCCTCTGGATCCTGCCTTCCGCTGCGCCCGGTTGATGAGCTGATTGAATATCTGGCAAAGCGCCCGCGCACCGATTTCATCGAAAGCGCAACAACCGAAGATGTGCCATGGACGGTTGGCGGTCTGGATCAGGAACGCTTTACCCTCAGGTTCCCGTTTTCGTGGAAACGTCAGCGGCATCTTTTTGACCGCTACGTCGATTTTCAGCGCCGCATCCGGTTCAAGCGCAGGATACCGCCGGGCATCGTGCCCCATCTGGGGAGCCAGTGGTGGTGCCTGACACGGCAAACGCTTTCGGCCATTCTGGAAGATCCTGACCGGGCGACGAACGACCGCTACTTCAACAAGGTCTGGATCCCGGACGAAAGCTATTTCCAGACACTGGCGCGGCAGTATTCGACCAACATCGAAAGCCGCTCGCTAACGCTTGCCAAGTTCGACTTTCAGGGAAAGCCGCATATCTTTTACGACGACCACCTTCAGCTTTTGCGCCGTTCGGACTGTTTTGTTGCGCGCAAGATCTGGCCGCATGCGAACAAGCTTTATGACAGCTTTCTCAACGACGCGACGGGCGTCTCGAAGATGGCAGAGCCGAACCCGGGCAAGATTGACCGGATTTTCAGCCATGCGGTGGACCGGCGAACGCGCGGGCGGGCGGGTCTTTGGATGCAAAGCCGGTTCCCCAACGAGGGTTGGGAAAACGGCAAAACGTCGTCCCCCTTCAGCGTTTTTGAAGGGTTCACCGAACTTTTCGAGGATTTTGAGCCATGGCTGGCCAAAATGTCGGGGGTCAAGGTTCACGGCCATCTCTTTGACAAAGAGAGGGTGCGCTTTGCTTCGGATCAAAAGTATTTCTCGGGCGGTTTGTCGGATGCGCCAAAGCTTCGCGACTACAACCCGCATGGGTTCTTGCGCAACCTGATCTGGAACACGCGGGGCGAGCGCCAGTGTTTCCAGTTCGGGCCGTCGGACGCGCAAGAGGTAAGCGGCCAGATCGCGGCGGATGCCAATGCCCATATCTATGTCATCACCGGGGCATGGGCGGTTCCGCTGTTCCAGTCGAACATGAACTTTTCGGAAATACGCCGGATCGCCGCCAAGCTGCAAAAGGTTGAGGCGGGGCATCTGGATGTCCTGCGCTCGCCCAATACCAAAGCGCGGCTGAAGATCTGGACCATGGCCGATTTCGTGCAAGCGCCGATTGAACCCTTGCAGAAGATCATGGACGATATTGGTCCCGATACGCTTCGCCGGTTGACCGAGCTGCCGAAGATGGCTGACCTGACGGGTTTTGCGCAGTTCCTTCAGAACCTCAAGAACCAGGGGATGCACCCCTACCTGATGGGCGATTTCTCTATGGAGGATGAACCGGTCAAGGAAAGCCGCGGCGTGCGGCGTCCCTATGTTGTGAAGTGATCGCAATGGCGCAACCGTTTGAATACTTTGTTATATTCGCAGAGATGCGCACCGGTTCGAACTTTCTTGAATCCAATCTGAATGAGTTTGACGGCGTCGCCTGTCATGGTGAGGCGTATAATCCGCATTTCATCGGCTACCCCAAGTCGGGCGATATTTGCGGCTTTACCCAGAACATGCGCGAGGCGGATCCGCTAAAGCTTATCGAGGTGATGAAGCGCGAAACCAAGGGCCTTCCCGGCTTTCGCTATTTTCACGATCATGACCCGCGGGTGCTGGAGTTTGTGCTGAATGATCCGGCCTGCGCCAAGATCGTCTTGACGCGCAATCCCATCGAAAGCTTTGTGTCGTGGAAGATCGCGGCAGAGACGGGCCAGTGGAAGCTGACGAACGTCAAACATCAGCGCACTGCCAAGGTGCGCTTTGATGCCCAGCAGTTTCAAGAGCATCTGGGCGCCTTGCAGGCCTTTCAGC
The DNA here is from genome assembly GCA_030148005.1 of Paracoccaceae bacterium. Classification (GTDB taxonomy): domain Bacteria; phylum Pseudomonadota; class Alphaproteobacteria; order Rhodobacterales; family Rhodobacteraceae; genus JASBSV01. The sequence goes on from JASBUI010000033.1 coordinate 116,507, forward strand.
TAAAGCTGTTGCGGGGGCTTCAGACCAGCGGTCAGTCGGCCTTTTACATCGGGTACGACGATCTTAAGGACGTCGAGGTTCTGAACGGGCTTGCGGCGTTTCTTGGGCTGACCTCGCGGCTTGAGAAGGTTTCAGAGAAGCTTAAGAAACAGAACCCCGAAAGTTTGCGGGACAAGGTTCTGAACTATGAGGAAATGGAAAGCGCGCTTGCGCGGATTGACCACTTTGATCTGAACCGGACCCCGAATTTTGAGCCGCGCCGCCATGCGTCGGTGCCAAGCTATGTTGCGGCGCCAGAGACGGGCGCGCTTTACATGCCGGTCAAGGGCGGCCCCGAGGATGGGGTGCAAAAGTGGCTGGCGGCGCTGGATGGCGCGGCCGAAGATGCGCTTATCACAGGGTTCACGCAAAAGACCCTGCGCCAGTGGAAAAGGCGCCATGCCGGCCACCGAAGCTTTACGGTGATCAGCCACCCGGTTGCGCGTATCCACGCCACGTTCTGCGATCGTATCCTGTCCACCGGCCCGCAAAGCTTTGGCGAGATCCGCCAGATGCTTCGCAAGGTTCATAAACTGCCGATACCGGCGGGCGAAGTTGGCGATGACTATGATCAGGCGGCCCATCGCGCGGCGTTTCTGGCGTTCCTGCAGTTCATCAAGGCCAACCTTGGGGGTCAGACCAGCATCCGCGTTGATCCCGCCTGGGCGTCACAAAGCGAGGTGATCAAGGGGCTGGCAGGTTTTGGCGCGCCTGATCTGATCCTGCGTGAGGCAGAGCTGGAACAGGGTCTGGCGCAGCTTGCCGAGCAACTGGGCGCGACGTGCCCGCCATATGCACCGCCCAAGCCCGATCATCCGGTCCTGTTGTCCGAGATATACGATGGCGAGGTAGAGGCAGCCGTGCGCGACGCCTACCAGCGCGACTATATGATGTTCGGGTTTTCGGCTTGGAATTGACAGGCGCCCCTTAGGCCGCCTGTGAACCTTGTGTTTCCGTCAGCACAGCGTGAAGCGTTGCCGGGTCCGTGTTTGCGCGCAGTTTCTGGCAAACTGAAGGATCGCGCATGGTACGCGACACGGCGGCCAGCGCCTTTAGGTGATCGACGCCGGAATTTGCCGGGGCAAAGAGGGCAAAGATCAGATCGACAGGGCGCCGATCGACGGAACCAAAATCAATCGGCTTTTCAAGGCGTACGAAACAACCAACAACCGATGTCAGGTCCGCCAGCCGCGCATGGGGAAGGGCAACGCCCTGTCCAACGCCGGTTGGCCCAAGGCTTTCGCGGTCAAGCAGCGCCTCAAGCGAGTCGGTCGCGTTCAGGCCGTATGCGGAAAAGGCCACATCGCAGATATCCTGCAGCAGCCTTTTCTTGCTTGTCGTATTCCCGATCAGTTTCACTGCTTCGGGGAGTAGAATGCTCGAAAGTTCCATCCCGGCTTTCTGTTTGTCCTCAGCGGCCAAGATGCCGCGTCATGCTGCGTTCGTGGGGTCGATCCAGCCTATGTTACCGTCTTCGCGACGATACACGACGTTCACGCCATTCCCCTTTTCGTTGTGAAACACCAGAACCGGGGCACCCGCGATTTCCATCTGCATGACCGCTTCACCGACAGACAAAGAAGGGATCTTTGTCTCCATCTCGGCGATGATCATGGGCTGGAGCGTATCGGGTTCCGAATCTTCTGTGTCTTCACCTGCGGCGAGGATATACGAGGCTGCGCCCGACAGTTCAACCGGTTCAACCCGGTCTTTGTGGTGATCTTTCAACCGGCGCTTGTAGCGACGCAGCTGTTTTTCCATCTTTTCGCTGCATTGATCGAATGCGGCATAGATTTCAGTGGCATGGGCGCGGGCCTGGGCGGACAGGCCGGTAGACAGGTGAACCGTGGTTTCACAGACGAATTCATGCGCATTTCGTGAAAAAATTATCTGAGCGCCGGTCGGTCGCTGGGCGTATTTGTCAATCACGTCGCCCAGTTCTTTCTTGACGTGAACCTGCAGCGCATCACCGATATCGATTTGTTTCCCGCTGATCTGGTACCGCATTCGACCTCCATTCTTTTTATCTATGACCGCAAGCATAGGCATTTAGCCGGCAGTCGGGTTAATCATATTGGGGAGATCCACTCCTTCCCGGTTGGCTTTCCGGCCATGCTTGCATTCAAAGACCCGCTCTGTGACGGCGCCGTTCGAACGATGATGGAATGTTCAAGCATCCCCTGTATTTGGCGACAGATCGGCCTTCGATGTCAACTCTGTCTTCGGCAGGATCCGTTGAAATCGCGACATCCATTTGGATTCATTCAACTCGTTCTGCATTATCCAACTTAAGAATTCCTTTACCGCCTGAAAAGGTGGGAGGGCCTTCAATTTCGTATAAGGCGACGGTTGTTGGCCCGCTCCCTGTGGGCGCTCTTTAGGCAATGGTTTTCAATAAGTTGCGCCAAGCGCGCGTCAGGAGATTCGAAAGCTTTGACCAAGGTAGACGCGGCGGACGTTTTCGTCTTCGACGACCTCTTGGGCGGTGCCGCTCATCAAAACTTTGCCGTCGTGCAGAATATAGGCGCGGTCGACGATTTCCAGCGTTTCGCGTACGTTGTGATCGGTGATCAAAACGCCAATTCCGCGCGATTTCAGCTCGGCCACAAGGGCGCGGATATCGCCGACAGAGATCGGATCGACCCCGGCAAAGGGTTCGTCCAGCAACAGATAACGCGGATCGGCCGCAAGGCATCGCGCGATTTCTACCCGGCGACGCTCACCACCGGACAGTGACAGCGCGGGCGCGCGGCGAAGATGCTCTATCTCGAAATCGCCAAGCAGCTCTTCCAGACGCTCATGCCGCTTGGTTCGCTCGCTGACGGCGATCTCAAGGATCGACATGATGTTGTCTTCAACGCTCATGCCCCGAAAGATAGAGGCTTCTTGCGGAAGATAGCCGATGCCAAGCTTGGCGCGGCGGTACATCGGCAAAAGCGACACATCGCGCCCGTCGATCTTTACCTGTCCGCCCTCGGCTGTGGTCAGCCCGGCGATCGTGTAAAAGCAGGTGGTTTTGCCCGATCCGTTGGGCCCAAGCAGTGCCACGACCTCTCCGCGGCCAAGCGTCAGGCTTACATCGCGGATAACCGGCTTGCGGCGATAGCTTTTGCGCAGGCCAAGAACCTGCAGGCCAACGCCGCCGTCAGTAACCGTCAGATTGGGCGCTTCGGTCATCAGTTCTGGCCGCTTCCTGTCTGCAGGATCGTGCGCACGCGGCCTTCCATGACGGCGGTTCCTTGCTTAAGATCGACAACCATCTTCTGTGATGACAGGGCGTTTTGGCCCTGCGTCAACAAAACGTCGCCTGTCATGACAATCGATCCAGTGTCGATTGTGTAAACCGCCTCTTTTGCCTCGGCAGCTTCGGCGCCGTTGACCAGCGTGACGCCACCCGTGGCGTGCAGGCGCGAGATCTGGCCGGTGCTTGTGCCCTCGCCGGTGGCGTATTCGACGCGCACCCAAGGCGCGGTCAGGCGCATTTCACCCTGCCCGATCAATACGTTACCGGTAAAAAGGGCCGATCCGTCGCCCTGATCGATGCTTAGCTTGTCGGCCGTCATTTCAACGGGAAGGGACGGGTCCTGTTTGAGGCCGCCAAAGGCAACCTGCATGCCTTGCGCAAAGGCAAAGGCCGGCACAAGTGCAAGCGAAGCCGCAAAAAAGACAACACGTAAACTATTCACGCTCTTTCCCCTTTCTGGGATCATAGACCAAGCGCACACCTTCCTTGAATACCAAAAGGTAACGCCCGTTATTCAGGGCCACATCCATCTGCCCGGCGGACAGTGTACCAATTGGGCCTTCGGCGTCCACTTTTCCATGAGAGGCCATGGAAGTCACCTCAAGAGAAGCTGAAAGGCCGCTGGTTTTCACTATGTAGCCGGTCGAGGTTTCCATATCGACGCCGCCGGACAGGACCGCGGTGCCGGTTCCGGCGTCAATCTCTCCGTAGGGTGAGGACAGGGCAAAGGTTGCGCCTTCGGGGTAGGTTACAAGCGCGGTCAGGTCCGATCCGTTGACGCGGCCGGGATCGGTCGCGCTTGGCCGGGCCGAGGTGGCGGCGATTTCAATCGCGGCGCCGTCGCGGGTGATGCCGGCAAAGCGCGGCTCGGACAGGCGCTGTTCGCGCGCAATCTCTTTTACATCGACATTGGCAAAAGGAAGCGCGCCTTCGGTATCGATCACGCGGGCAAACAGAAACAGGGTCGACAACAGGCCCAGCGCTGCCAGTGGAAGCACGATTTTCGTCCATGCGACGAAACGGGAATAGCTGTTGTCATAAACGGCCATGTGGCGCGCCTGTTATCAGTGCGAGAATATGTCGATCTCGGGCCAGCCTGCCAGATCCAGACGTGCCCTTGTGGGAAGAAAGTCAAATGCGGCCTGCGCCAGATCGGTACGGCCTTCACGTTCCAGCATGCGGTTCAGTTCGTCCCGCAGGCGGTGCAGGTAAAGAACATCAGAGGCGGCATAGTCGATCTGGGCCTTTGTCAGCTTTGCCGCACCCCAGTCACTGCTTTGCTGGAACTTCGAGATGTCGACTTCCAGCAATTCAGACAGAAGGTTTTTCAGCCCGTGCCGGTCGGTATAAGTGCGGATCAGTTTCGATGCGATCTTGGTGCAATAAACAGGTGCGGCAAGGGCGCCAAAGGCATTGTACATCGCGGCGATGTCGAAGCGGCCAAAGTGGAACAGTTTCAGAACCTTGGGGTCCTTGAGCAGACGCTCAAGATTGGGCGCCGAAGTTTGGCCGATGGCCACCTGCACAAGATGCGCATGACCGTCGCCCGACGACAGTTGAACAACGCAAAGCCGGTCGCGATGCGGGTTCAGGCCCATTGTTTCACAGTCGATTGCCACTTCTGGCCCAAGGTCCAGCCCGTCGGGCAGGTCGCCCTTGTAAAGATGGTTGGTCACGCGAGATGCCTTTCAGGTTTAACCGTCAAAGCGATAAGGCCTTTGCCGGTCAAACTCAACACTCGTGGCCCTGACGTTCGCGCGAGCCTGCCAAACCCTGCCGGTGGCGCCGCGCAAAGCTTTGGGCTTGGGCGGCGCCAGCGCGGTTACTTCACTTCAAAGAGTGTCCACATGCCTGCCATGTAGTGGCCGGGGATGTTGCAATAAAGGATGTATGTGCCGGGTTTCAGGGTCAGCGACAGGGAACCGGATGCGCCCGGTTCAAGTTCGGCAACTTCGCCAAGATGCAGGCCGCTGTCTTCGATGACCTTTTCAAGGTTGGCATCATAGGCCAGCGGCGCGCCAGCGGTGGAAATTGGAGCAAGCACCATTTCATGGATCATGTCCTTGGAGTCGTTGGTTGCGGTCAATGTCACAACTCCGGCGGCGGCGCTGCCGGGCGTTGCCGTGATGCCCATCGTGGCACCTGTCATGTCGCCGCCCATCCCATAGCCAAGATCGGTTGGCATAGCGGCATCGGCGCCCTTGTCCCAAAGAGAGACGGCAACATTTGTGTCAGCAAAGGCTGGCAGGGAACTGGCCGCTGCCACAAAGGCGGCGGCGATAACTGTACGACGTGTCAGTTTCATAGCATTGGTCCTTATCTTGGAAAGGGGGGTCCCCCCAAGGGCCGGATACAACCTGTGAAAGTGGGGTTTGTTGACCTGGATCAAATGTCACAGATAGTTGTTCAGGGCTGCCGGCCCGGGCCCGGGCCACAAACGCATCTGGCCGCCGACATTTCTGTCAGCGGCCAGGTTTTCGTGCCGTTCTTTGATCTCAGCGGGAAGCGGTATCAGAGCTCTTCCGTTGGAACCGTCTCTTCGCCTTCCTTGCTGCGGGTCATGTAAAGAACCGTGAGGGCGATGGCGGCAAAGAAGATCAGGCTGGTGATGATCGTGCCCAGCCCCAGACCGCCGTTTGCGACAGGTTGCGACAGGAAGTCGCCAAAGGACGCGCCCATCGGGCGGGTGACGATATAGGCCAGCCAGAAGGCAAGGATGCCGTTCATCTGTTTTGCATAGAACAGACCGGTAATCACAGCGATGATCGCGCCGTACATGATGCCCGACATCAGGAACCCAAGGCCCAGACCTTCGGCCGCCTGATCGCCGGCGGATGTGCCCAGCGCAAAAGTAAAGAGAATTGCAAGCCAGTAAAACGCCTCGCGCCGGAAGGTATAGATCGAGTGGATCGAAAGCGTCTTTTCAACCGCGTACCACGCCAGAAAGGTGGCCCCCAGTGCAAAGGCGAACATGGTGGTGATCGGCGTGAACTGCCAGCCGAGGTTGTCGATGAAGTTGTCGGTGATCAGCGTGCCGACAACGCTGACCAGAACGACGGTCAGCCAGTAGATCCACGGCACGTATTTCTTTTGCGCGAATTGATAGAACAGCGCGGCCACCAGAAAGACGCTCATCAAAAGAGAGGTCTTGGTCAGGCCCAGCCCTAGGCTTGAGTTGATGAGGTCAGCGGCGGTTTCGCCGACGGTTACGGCCAAAAGCTTGACCAGCCAGAAATCCCAAGTGACCAGCGGCACCCGGTTATAGATTTTTTCGCCGGTTTCGGGGTGAATCATATGCCGGGCGTTGCCCTGACTTACGAAAGTTTGTGTGTTTGACATTGTCCTGTCCTTTACATGCCATAAGAGTTCGTTTTGAAAACTAGAGGTCCGGGAGGACTTTGGCACAAAACCTCCCGGATACCAAAAAAAGTTCGATCAATCGGCGGCTTCCGCGCCCCCCTTGTCCTTGTTGATGGTGATGCTGAGGGGTTGAAAACCCTCTGCCTTCACCTCGACTGTGAACAGTTTGGCCGATTTGGTGGTGGCATAGATGCTGTTTAGATCGGCGCGGAAATGACCGGGCAGGCCGGTGTCATCGATATGAAGGCGCGCGTCCATGCCTGCGGGGACGACAAAGCCGTCGAGCTTCTTGTAGAAGGCTTCGGTCGTGCCGGTGTCGACGTCCTTGATCGTGTAGTAGATCGAAAAGCCGGTCAGGTCCTTGGCGGAAGAGTTGGCGATCTGAACCTCAAGATGGTCGGTCGCGTCTTTCTTGGCGACATAGTCATAGTTGTTTTCCACCAGCGCCTCTTTGATCGCGAAAGGCGCTGCGGCCCCGTCTGCCTTGATGGGATCGGCCAGATAAACCGGGTTGTCGTCCTTTAGATCGTTCAGCCCGTCGCCGTCAGTGTCGGGGTTCAAGGGATCGGTGTGCAAAAGCGGCTCTGCGGTGTCGGGCACGCCATCGCCATCAGTGTCCTTGGCGGCGGCCAGCGCGGGGCTGGCGGCGGCCAGTCCCATTGCCAGAAGGGCAGCAGTGAAAGTTGTTTTGGTCGCGAAGTTCATATTTTTACTCCTTGGTTAGTCTGTTGGATTTCAGGCGGCGGGAAAACATCAGCCCGGTCAGCCCAATTGTTGCGAAGATGATCCAGAAAAAATCGCCGCTTTTTTCGATCAGGATCGGGCCCAGCGGCTGGCCGGTGTAGGTGTCCTTGATCCCCAGCACGGCGAAGGTAAAACGCTCATAGTGTTTGGTGATCGACGACACTTCGATATCGTTGCGAACAGTCTCGAACGTGGCATAACTTGCCTTTATCTTGTTTTGTTCGGCCTTGGGGACTTGGAGCTGCTTAAAGACGCCGCCCGCCACCTGGTTGTCGGGGTCAAGCGTGTCGCCGATCTGGGGCGCGACAAGGACAAGCAACAGCCAGACGATGAAGCTGAACAAAAGGGCGTTCGCGGGGCGCTTCATCCAGAGGGTCGAGATAAAGGCCAGAAGGAAAAAGCTTGTGGCGTAGAAGGATGACGTGATCCAGACGATGAGGATGCGCAAAAGGTCATTGCCGCTTAGGCCGATGCCCGATGTCGCCGCCAAAAGAAGGGCCGCCAAAAGAAAGACAACGCCAAGGCCTGCCGATAGCAAAGCGGCGCCTGCCCCCAGTTTGCCGGCCAGAAACTGCCACTGTTTGACCGGGCGCGTCATGATCAGCGCCAGTGTCTGGCGTCCGCGTTCGCTGGCGGCGGCGCGAAATCCGGTCAGAATGCCAAGGACGGCGCCGATAATCTCTATCTGTTCGATGGCCCCGCGAAGCAGGCGCAGGGGATAGAACTCGGGCTTGGCGAAAGTGTCGGCGTTCTTGCCAAGCGCCAGAAGGGTCGCCTTGGCGTCGTTGTAGGTGGCCACATCGGTGGCCATTGCAATGGCGCCGGTCAAAAGTGAGGCCAAGGCGGCGAGAACCAGAAAGATGGTGATCGTCAGGATAAAGCGATCGCGTTTTGCGTCCGAGATATCCTTGCGGGCAATCGCCGATATCGGGGCTTTGTGATCAGACATTGTAGTCTCCACGCGTCATGTCCATCCGGCACAGCGCAAGCGTGGCCAGACCGGCGGCGGCGGCGAAGGCAATTGCAAGATCGGCAAGCGGAGAGATCGCAGATCGCGCCACTGCGCCGGGCGGAAGAAAGTCCAAAAGACCGGCCGAGAGGTACTTGAAGCTTTCGGCGATCGAGAAGGGGCCAACCAGATAGCCGGTCCAGTGAAAGAAGGGCGTATCGGGCGCAGGGGCCAGAGCCGAGATCGGGTTGATCGCCGCTGTCGGGTGAATGTTCGACGTCAGCGACGGCAAGATGAAAGTCACCGTCAGCCAAAGCGTAACCGGCAGCAACAGGCCAACCGATTCCGAACGCGATTGTGCCGCTGTGGCCAGCGCAACAAGGCCGAACATCGCCATATAGGCATAGGACAGACCGAAGAAGCCAAAAAGCTTTAACCAGCCATGCGCCGAAAGCGTAAACTGCGGCAAAAGCAGAAAGGTCGAGACGCTGATCACCGCGGCCACCGCCATCAGGGCGGCCAGAAGGGTGGCAAGCGCCGCGATCTTGCCGCGGGCATAGGCCAGCTTTGTCATGGGGCGGGTTCCAAGAATGGGAACGACGCCTGATTTTCTGTCCGATGCGATCAACTGGTAGCCGATGACAATCGCGGCAAGCGCGCCGATCAGGCTTACGTAGATCGACATGTTCCGCAAAAGCGACAGGGGTGAGATATCAAGGACCGGGTTGGCCGGAACCGTCTGGCCGATGCCTTTGAGGTAGACGGCGGCGTCGGCGTAAATGGCGTTGACGGTGCTGGTCGCCGACCATCCAAGGTAGGCCGATATCAGAACCAGAACGACAAAGAGCGCGCTTAGCATCGCCACCGTGCGTTCGCGAAAGATGTAAAGCACCGACTGGCCGGCAATGATAAGCGGGGCAGAGCGCGGAAAGCTGTGCATCACGCGGCCTCGCCCTGGCCAGTGACCGGGGTGATCGAAAGGTAAAGCTCTTCCAATGAGGTGTCATCGCCGTATTTGCGCACGGCGCTTTCCATCGTGTCGTGATAGACAAGCGTGCCCTGACTTAGGACGCCGATGGATGTGCAGGTCTTTGCGATCTCGCTGATAAGGTGGGTGTTCATGAAAATCGTCATGCCGAAATCGTTGTTCAGGCGCTTGATCAGATCGCGCAGCATCTTGATGCCCATCGGGTCAAGGCCGGATGTCGGTTCATCAAGAAACAGAACTTCGGGCCGGTGCAGGATCGCCTGAGCCAGCCCGACGCGTTGACGCATACCTTTGGAAAACTCACCGACACGCCGGTCGATCAGGTGCGAGCTGTCCAAAAACTCCAGCGTCTCGTTCACGCGCCTTTCGGGGGCTGAGATGCCGGAAAGGCGTGCAAAGAACATCAGGTTTTCGCGGGTGGTCAGCGTGTCGTAAAGGCGCACGTTTTCGGGGACATAGCCGATGACCCGCCGCACGCTCAGCGGGTCTTTTGTGATGTCGTGCCCGGCGATGCGCGCGGTCCCGCCCGATGGCGGCGCAAGCGTTGTCAGCATGTGAACTGTGGTGGTCTTTCCGGCGCCGTTGTGGCCCAGAAAGCCGAAAACCTCACCGCGATTAACCGAAAGCGTCAGCCCGCGAACTGCCTGAACCTTGCCAAAGCGCTGAGATAGATTTTGTATTTCAATAAGCCCGTCTGTCATCTGTCGTGTCCCGATATAGATGGTCGGTCAACTCCGGCCTGTGGGACTGAGATGTCAGGGGCGTTCTACGTCCTTCTGTTTGCGGGAATACAAATCTGTAATATCGGGCAGTGCGCGGGTTCAGGCGTGGCCAAAGGTGACCGGATCCTTGCAGGCATGGCGCGCGCATTCCATTTCCAGCGTCGTGTGATCAAGGCCAAAGCGCGCCAAAAGCTGGGATTTCACCTGATCCTTGATGGCGTCTGCTTCGTTCCAAAAGCCCTCTTTCAGGACGACATGGGCGTCCAGCGCGGATGCATGTTCCTCCATCATCCAGAAATGGGCGTGGTGAACGCTGCTGACGCCTTCGATGCTTTCGATCGTGTCGATGACCTTTTGGGTTTCGACGTCCGGCGGGCTTCCCAGCATCAGAACCCGGATTACGCCGCCAATCTCCTGATAGGACTGCCACAGGATGTAGCCGGCGATCATCAGCGTCACCAGCGGGTCGATAAAGCGCCAGTCGTAAAGGATGATCAGCGTGCCCGCCACGATGACCGCAACCGACCCCAGCGCGTCGGCCACGTTGTGCAGAAAGGCAGCGCGCATGTTCATGCTGGTCTTGGACATCGTATAGGTCAAAAGCGCGGTCACCAGATCGATGATCAAAGCCACGGCGGCGATCACAACGACAAGCCAGCCATTCACGCCTTGGGGTTCAATGAACCGCAGAACCGCCTCGTATATCAGGTAGAACCCGATCAGGATCAGGGTGGTATAGTTGATCAGGGCGGCGATCACCTCGGCGCGGGCGTAGCCGAAGGTCATTTGTGCGTTTGAGGGGCGGCGCGCGATCTTGCGGGCTCCGAATGCGATGATCAGGGCGATGGCGTCAGAAAAGTTGTGCAGGGCATCCGCGATCAGAGCCAGTGAGCCGGCGAAGATGCCGCCGACGATCTGGGCAACGGTCAGGGCCAGGTTCACGATCACCGCAAGGGCGACGCGCCGGTCACCGGCCTCGGGGTCGATATGGTGGTGGTGATGGTGATGTGAATGTGCCATTGCGGACCTGCTTGATTACCTGATTTGCAAACCTAATCTCTCTAGTAGCTTGAGGTTCAAGCGGTCATTTGAAGAAAACCGAATAAATTCCGGCACGTTGGCGTAATGGACATGCACCCCGCAAGATTGCGACTGAAATTCACACCCACGGTTCTGATCGTGATGATCATCGCCAACGCCTATTTCGGAAGCCTGACAGGGGTTTTGAAGATCGAGGATCTTGAAAGCTGGGGCGTCAGTCTGAACAGTTTGCAACAGGGTGAATGGTTTCGGCTGATCACGGGTTCCTACCTGTCGCAGGATGGCGCGATGGCGCTTCGTCAGCTGGCTTTTGCCGGGCTGACCCTTGGCTGGTACGAATGGCGGCGCGGTGCGCGAAGAACGGCGGCCATGTTCCTTTTCTTTGATATCCTTGGCACCCTCTTTTTGATGTTCGGGCTGGTCTGGGCACTGGCGCTTTCCGGCGCGCCGGGGTTTGACCAGATCGACTTTCGCTTTGATGTCGGCATGTCGGCGGGGGGCTTTGGATTGCTTGGGGCCAGCCTTTATTCCCTGACCCGAGGGCGTCTGTTACTGGTGGCGGGGCTTGCGCTTCTTCTTGCAAAGCTGTTGATCTATCCCGATGTGATAGCTGACCTTGCGCATTTGGCGCTGCTTCCGTTTGGATATTTTATTGAGCATCTGACAGGCAGCAGCGCGCGCGCCGGATCGCGCTAGGGCGCTTTGGCGCCTGCCTGTCCGGGTCATGTCGGGAGGATTGAAATGGCGGCCTTCAGCCGGTTCAGCCAGATGGTTTCGGGGCATACGGGCTTTTTGTTCGCGGCCTTCGCCTTTCTTGGGCTTTCAAACTGTGCGCCCATTCCCCAGCGCGCGCCGGTGCCGCCGCAGTTCATCGAGACATCCAAACCCTATGGCGTATCAGGGCCCATTCGGCGCTGGGCCAACACGCCCGAGGATTTCAGCGAACAAGACAGGGTTTCCTCGCGGCTTTGGAAGCGGCCCGGGCCGCACGCAACGCTGGCCCTGTCGGGCGGCGGGCAGCATGGCGCCTATGGGGCGGGCCTTTTGAAAGGGTGGAGCGCGCGGGGCGACAGGCCAGAGTTCGAGGTTGTGACCGGCATCAGCACTGGCGCAGTCATCGCCGTCTTTGCCTTTCTGGGAAGCGACTATGACGCCGCGCTTGAGGATATTTACACGTCCTATTCCACGGGTCAGCTTTTGCACCGCAACAGGCTTGGCGCGCTCTTTGGGGCGCCGGCGCTGAACACTGCGCAGGGGTATGAGGCGCTGATCCGCAGGTATATCGACGACAAGGTGGTGGACCGGCTGGCCCAAAAGGCGCGGCAGGGGCGGCGGCTTATCATCGGAACCACCAACCTTGATGCGACGCGTTCGGTGCATTGGGATGTCACGGCCATTGCCGCATCGGGAAGCCCCAATGCCAAACTGCTGATCCAGAAGGTGATACAGGCCTCATCGGCCCTGCCCGGGGTGTTTCCGCCAGTGCTTATGCCGGTCGATGCCCCCGATGGGCGCACCTATGACGAGATGCATGTTGATGGCGGGGCGACGCAGCAGGTGACGATCATCGGCCCGCACGCGCGGCATCTGACGAGCGGTCGAAAGGCGGATGCGACGCTTTACATGATCATAAACGAGGTCGCGCACCCCCCCTATGCGCCGGTCAAGCCGCGCATTTCGAAGATATCCGAGACCGCGCTGACCAGCCTTGTGAACGCCTCTCTGGACGCCGATTCCATGGCGATTTTCCATAGCGCGGAACAAAGCGGGCTGACGCTTCGGGCGACGGCCATTCCGCCGGATTTCGGGGCGCAGCCGAAAGAGCTTTTTGACAAGAGCTATATGAAAAGGCTGTTTCAGCTTGGCTATCAGACCGGGCTTTCGGGCAGGGAATGGACGCTTAAACCTGCGGATCTGCTGCCGCCGTCCTGATGCAAAAGCCCGCATCTGAGGCAACAGGGCTTCTCGGGGCGGGCAAAAAACACCATGTTGGGGGGCAAGGCCCAAAACAAGCGGAGCCCGAGCCGGATGATCGATCTGTCCTTATCACAGCCAGGCATCAATTTTGGGGTCATTATTGCGATCATTGCGGCGGTCTTCGTGCTTCAGCAGCGGCGCACGCCGCAGTCGGCCGTGGCATGGCTTATGTTCATTGTCATAATCCCATACCTTGCGGTTCCGGTCTTTCTTGTTCTGGGCTTTCGCAAACAGGGGTCGCGGTTCCCGCCCATCAGCTTTTCGCAAAGCGAGGCGCAGAAAGATAGGCCGCCGGCGCATGCTTTGGACGATGTGTTCCGGCGCCTTGGGCTGGCGAGCGCCGAGGCCGGCAACAGCTTTCGGCTGCTTGAGACGGCGGAAGCTGCCTATCAGGCGATGATGCAAACCGTGGCGGGCGCCCGCAGGCGGCTGGATGTGACCTTTTACATTGTCGAAGACGATGAGGTGGGCGAGGCTTTTGTCGATGCGCTGACCAAGCGGGCGCGCGAGGGGGTTGAGGTCAAACTGATCCTCGACCGGCTTGGAACGCTGCGCCGCCCCAAGGCTGCGCTGAAGCGGCTTGAGGAAGCGGGCGGTGAGCTGCGCTATTTCTCGCCGCTTCTGCATCCGCCCGACAATGGGCATATAAACCTGCGGAACCACCGCAAGATGGTAATCGCCGATGGCGCTTGTGTCTTTGCGGGCGGAATGAACGTGGGCCAGACCTATATGGGGCCGGGGCCGTCCAAGGATCGGTTCGTCGATCTTGCCTATTGCGTCAAAGGCCCGGCGGCGCTTGCCTTTCTGGACGTACATCACTCTGACTGGGATGTCAGCGGCCAGACACCGAAACCCCTATTGGATGAGGCGACAAAGACAGATGGCGCGGCGGTTGTTCAGCTTGTTCCGTCCGGGCCGGATGTCGTGCACGATCCGCTGAACGATGGGTTGATCTATGCGCTTCACAACGCCCGCACGCGAATATCCATCGCAACGCCTTACTTTTTGCCGACAGAGGGCGCGGGCCAAGCGCTCGCAATGGCGGCGCGGCGGGGCGTGGATGTGTCCATCATTGTACCGCGCCGATCGAACCAGCGGATGGCCGATTTTGCGCGCGGCGCCTATTTGCGAGAGCTTTCAGAGGCGGGGTGCCGCATCCTGCTTTATGAGGCGGGGATGATGCACGCCAAGATGGGCGTGGTCGACGATTGTGCCTATGTGGGCTCCGCCAATTTCGATGTGCGCAGCATGCTTTTGAACTTTGAGACGGTTCTCTTTGTCTACGATAGCGACAGCCGTGATCAGCTTGTGGGCTGGTTCGATGCCTTGGCGGCGCAATGCACCCAAGGGGTTGAACCTGCACGCCTGCCGCGGCGGATTGCCGAGGGGGTCTTTCGGCTTGGGGCGCCGGTCTTATGAGGGCGCGGACTGTCCGTCGTCATATAATATGGGACATCAGAGCGGCTTGAGCATTGGAGGCTCTGGCTCGATTGTGTGATTGATTATGCTGCTTGTTTTTGGTGTTGCAAGCGGCGTTGTTGCATTGTCCGTTTCTTGATCCTTTCCCT